>NZ_JTCM02000146.1 GCF_000817785.2 Hassallia byssoidea VB512170
TTGGATTACCCAAATATTCGGATAAATGGGAGATTTGGTTAGATATTAAGTTACAGTTACTTACCCTCAACCTACAAATTTTTTTTGCAACATTTTAGGCAAGTCACGCACCGTACTTTCCGAAAAAATGGGTTTAAAGCCCCGTCCTTGTAGGACGGCTTTTTTCTGCTATAATTAAATTGGCGCTGCGGTAATACGCCTAGATAGCCAAGATTGGGTACTCCCCGACTACAATGATCAGCTGCGTGCGACATAGTGTAGGAAAGAGGAAAAAGAATCACTCAAATCATTTCAAACGCGGTCGGGCAGTCCGTGTATGCTTGTGGACGTATCCAAACGGGGGTATTTAAGTTTTGCTTAAATATCTAGGGAGGACGGTTGAAGCAAGAATCCTCGCACCTAAAGGTGCGAGGAGTGTCAAGGAATCATTGCTACTATAGTTTAGGGAATCATCGCGACTTTAATTACTTTACGCGCTTTCATATCACAAAATACCTGTTCTAAATCTTTCAAAGGACGCTGTTCGCTAATAAGTAACTCAAAGGGAATTTTTCGACTTGCGATGAGTGATAAAGCTTCCCGCACAAACTTCGGAGTGTTGTGAAATACCCCTTTTAGTGTAAGCTCACTGTAATGTAACTGTTCTGTATTTACAGTAATTGTCGTATCTCGCGGACAACCACCGAATAAGTTGACTGTAGCACCAGGACGAGCGCAGGCGATCGCACTTTCCCAAACACTCGGTACACCAGTCGCTTCTATCACCACATCTGCACCCCACCCATCGGTTAGTTCTTTCACCAAACTGGGAATATCTGCTATCTGACGATAATTAAAAGTCTTTGCTGCACCCAGCTTTTTGCCAATTTCTAGCCGAGTATCGTTACCACCCAACAGCAAAACCTCAGCAGCGCAATCATAGGCTAACTTGGCGACGAACATCAAGCCGATCGCTCCATCTCCCAACACGACTACTTTATCCCCTGCTTTCACATTAGAACGTGCTACCCCGTGCAACACGCAAGCTAAAGGTTCCGTCATCGCTGCTAATTCATCCGGCAAGTCATCGGGAATCGGCAATAAATTATGCTGTACAATCGCTGCCGGAATTTTCAGATATTCCGCAAAAGTGCCATTATTCCAAGTTAGATTTGGGCAAAGCGAATATTCTTGACGTTGACAAAAAAAGCATTTCATGCATGGGGCAGAATTATTAGCGACAACGCGATCTCCAAGGAGAAGCCGCTTTGCGTCTACGCCAACTTTCCAACTTGTAACACCTGCACCTAATGCGACAATTCGTCCAGCTGCCTCATGACCAAACAAACTTGGAGGCTTCAGCATTTTAGCATGACCGCCGCGCCGCCAAACTTTTAAATCCGTGCCACAAGTTGTGGCACATCCCACTTGGATGACGACTTCACCCTCACCAGGAGTAGGATCGGCAACTGACTCTAGGCGTAAATCTTCCTGACCATAAAGCAATGCTGCTAACACAGCCAAAACCCATTAATTACCTTCACCTGATTTTACCAGGTGAGTGTCCACAAACCCGACTTCTTGTCTTAGAAACCCGACTTCTTAAAGAAGTCGGGTTTCTAAAGGAACTTTAAACTTTGCCAATCAGTCTGGGTAATTTAAGAATTGACTGCTGGAGGAGTAAGCACTCCCGTGGTTCTGGTTTCTTTGTTAGTCGAGCGAGAAACTGTTAGCTGTGGAACTTCTTGACGACAAGATTGACAAAACCAGTATAATTCACCATGACGGACATGACGTAGCAGGGAAGCACCGCAACACGGACAGGTGTTCGCTCTCATACTCATACGAATGTCCTCCTAGACAAAAAATCGTTGTTTGTTTTAAGTGCTAAAAAAGCGTTAATTAAAAGCGGATATTGCCGACACGAACGCGCCCGTTAGAATGAATACGGTCTTGAATTATTTTTTCATAAACCGCTTCGTAGCCGTTAACCATTTGGCTAACACTAAAGTTGTTTTCTACGTATTCTCGGCAAGTTTGACGACTTAATTCTAAAGCAGATTTAATCGTTGCCGCCATTTCATCATAACTTTGGCAAACCATACCTGTTACACCTTGGGCGATCACTTCCGGTACTGAACCTAAGTTCAAGGCAATTACTGGTGTCCCAGTAGCCATTGATTCAATCATTACTAAACCAAAAGGTTCGCTCCAGCTAATGGGAAAAAGCGTAATAGTAGCATTGCCCAGAAGTTCAGCTTTTTCGGCGTGGTTGATTTCACCGAGGTATTCAATTTGCTGACCATCGATTTGGGGAGCTATTTCTTGTTCAAAAAACTTAGAGTCTACTAAATCGACTTTTCCAGCCATTTTCAAACGCCAACCTGTTTTTTTAGCAATGGCGATCGCATGTTGCGGTCCCTTTTCTGGTGAAAAGCGTCCTAAGAATGCTAAATATGGCGGTTCTTCAGGTTTGGCGACAAAAGGATAATCTGCCGGATTAATTCCGTTGTATACTGTGCCGACGTAGTTCAGATCGATTTGACGCTGCGCGTTACTAATGCTGACGTATGCTTGCTTTTGATGGTGAGAAAATACATTACGGTTGTCGGAATTAAATTTACCATGCAAAGTATGAACTGTGGGTGTTGATACCAAACTCGCTAAAGGTAATGCCGAAATTCCTACATGGGAATGGATGATGTCAAATTCCGCTGCATTTTGGTAAACTTGGCTGAGTTCGAGTGTTTCATACACGCCATAATCTTTGACATTCGGGTCTAAGCGCAATGCACGCGGATAAACTGCTTTTAAATCAGCTAAGGTTTGTGAATCACCAGAAGCGAACAAGGTTACATCATGACCTCGACGCACTAGTTCATCAGTCAATCGACTCACTACCAACTCAATTCCTCCATAACTCGGAGGTGGAACTTGTTCCCATAAGGGGGCTACTTGAGCGATTTTCATTTCTTTGCTTTGCTTGTTTTGTAAAAAAAGTCCTCACATCAGACACTTAAATATTATGACGGTAGAGCATTTCTACTTAAGCGTTTGCAATTTAAATTAACCTTATTTACTCCCCAGACCAAAATATCGGTTAACCGTACTTGGAAAATACAATTAACTAATTAAATAGTATTACCACACAGCTATCAGGCAACCTCATATCTATCCTACAGGGTAATTCTAAATACTTTCATCTATCTTCGGGTTCATATATTTATTGAGATATTTTGTAGCTGAAAATACTAAATTTTTGTTGGAAATGAATTTTTGTTGACTAAAACTAACTTAATAAATCTTGATAAATCACAACTGACTTACTGATAATTTAAAAGAATGAAAATAGCTACTTGGAATGTCAACTCAATTCGTACTCGTTTAGAACACGTTGTTAATTGGTTGAGTGAAAATCCGGTTGATGTGCTGTGCTTACAAGAAACCAAAGTTGTAGATAGTAACTTTCCGCGATCGCCTTTTGAGGAATTAGGCTATCATCTGTATACATCCGGGCAAAAAGCTTACAACGGTGTGGCTTTGATTAGTCGCGAACCGCTTACAGATGTAAGTACTGGTTTTACGTCAATTTTGGCGGATATAGAGCCAACTTGGGATGAGTCCAAGCGGGTGATTACAGGTGTAAATAATGGCATTCGCATCGTTAATCTTTACGTTCCCAATGGTTCAGCCGTAGGAAGCGAAAAATATGAATATAAGCTTGAATGGTTAAAATTGCTCTATGAGTATTTGCGATGTCTGACGACAAGCCCCTCCGGGTCTACGCTCTTATCATCCCAACCAACAATCTGCGTGTGTGGCGACTTTAATATAGCCTTAGAGCCTGAAGATATTCATGAAGGCGTAATTGCGGAAAATCATATCATGTCATCTCCACAGGAACGTCAAGCCTTACGAAACATTCTCGCCTTAGGATTTGCCGATGCCTTTCGTAAATTTACCACAGAAGGCGGACATTATAGCTGGTGGGACTATCGCGCTGCTGCTTTTCGCCGTAACTTAGGTTGGCGAATCGATCATCATTATCTCACAGCCCCCTTGTACGAGCGTGCAGTCAGCTGCACCATTGATGTAGCACCGAGAAAATTACCCCAACCCAGCGACCATACACCCGTCATTGTTGAATTTTAGATTTTAGGATGTGGATAGTGGGAGCGTGGATAGTGGATAGTAGGTAGTGGATAGTGGATTGTGGGAATTTGAAGAGGGGAAAAGGGGAGCCAGTCGCACAGGAAGGCTCTGCCGACTTGGGCGAACTGGCGTGAAAGGGAAAAGGGGAAAGGGGAAAAGAATTATTACCAATGCCCAATGCCCAATGCCCAATGCCCAATGCCCAACAACCAACACCCAACAACCAACAACCAACACCCAACAACCAACAACCAACAACCAACAACTAACAACTAACAACGCTCCACCCAACCACCAACACCCAACACATAATTCAAATTTATATGTTTTTGGTAACAGGAGCAACAGGAGATATTGGTCGCAGAGTCGTGCGACTACTACGTACACACGAGATGTCCGTGAGGTCATTTGTGCGTTTGACATCGCGTTACAGCGAGTTAGAACACCGAGGATCTGACATCTTCATCGGCGATTTGCAAGAAGAAAAAGATATCCAGAAAGCTTGTCAGGACGTACAGTATATTATCAGCGCCCACGGTTCTGGTACCAATGCCTTATCCCTGGACTACCGAGCGAATATCGAATTAATCGATCAAGCAAAAGCCAATAAAGTACAGCACTTTGTCTTTATTTCCGTACTCGGTGTTGACCGAGGGTATGAAGATGCTCCGGTTTTCAAAGCAAAACGAGCAGTAGAGCGATATTTACAAGCCAGTGGTTTAAATTACACTATTTTACGCCCAGCTGGATTAGCATCAAATTTGCTGCCATTAGCAGAACGGTTTCGGGAAACGGGACTTTATTTGCTTATTGGCGACCCGAAAAACCGTACTTCAATTATCAGTACAGATGATTTAGCAAAAATGGTAGTAGATTCTGTGAGAGTTGCCGCAGCTCGTAACAAAATTTTACCAGTCGGAGGACCGTCCATTTTATTGCGAGGAGATATTCCTCAGATTTTTGGTCGCATTTTCAACAAAGAGCCAGTATTGATTAACGCACCACTTTTGCTAGTTGATGGGTTACGGGGTGCATTAGGTTTGTTTAATTCTGAAGGACAAAAAGCTTTGGGAACCTTTCGTACATTGCTAGCGAATGAATTTTTCTGTACAACTGAGGAAATTGCCAATTTAGAGGCGATTTATAATTTTAAGCTAGAAACCTTAGAAAGTTTCATCAAGCGTTATTTAGCAGTTTAACTGGTTAGTTGTTAGTGGATAGTGGATAGTTGATAGTAGATAGTGGGAGCGTGGTTATTAGAACAACATCCTACAACTAACAACTAACAACTAACAACTAACAACTAACAACTAACAACTAACACCTAACACCTAACCAAATATGAAATCTTCCATAGTTGCAAATGCTGCTCAAGCACGTCAGACAAAAGAAAGATTTGCTAAACCAGAAGACCAATTATCTTATGAATTAGGTAAAGCGGTACAGGAATTACCACCGCTATACACGAGAATTTTAGCCGGAACAATTAGTGCGGTGATATTTGGAACGATCGCCTGGGCGCATTTTTCGCAAATAGATGAAGTAGCGACAGCACCAGGAGAATTAATTGCTTCCACACAAGTGCGACCGGTAACATCGTTGGGTGGTGGGTCAATTGTCGCAGTCAACGTTAAAGAAGGCGATCGCGTTGCTAAAGACCAAGTTTTGCTTCAACGCGATCCGGATGTGCAAAAAACTGATGTTGCCCGCCTCAGCAAATCTGTAAAATTGATTCAAGAAGACATGCGGCGTTTGGATGCAGAACGTATTGGTGGTACAATAGCCGGAACGCAACTACAAAATGAACTTTTAAACTCTCGTTTGCAAGACTTCAAAGCACGTCAAGCAGCAGCTGAAGCCGATGCCAACCGCCAACAAGCGTTAATAGACCAATCAAAAGTACGCCTCACCCGTTTGGAAGATAATTTAGACAACGCCAGAAGTAATCTTGCCAATATTAAAAATAATCTGGAAAACGCCAAACAAGTCCGCGACCAAACATTACCTAACTTGAAGATAGCTCAAGAAAGGGTAGACAGACTCGGATCTTTACTGAAGAGCGGTGGAGTAGCGAAATTACAATATCTGCAAGCGCAAGAATCATTCAACCAAGCAAATGCACAAATTACCAGGGCAAAAGATGAGATTGTCAATGCTCAAACCAAACTTAACGAAGAGCAAGACAAAGTAGCGTCTTTAGAAAAAGATATCGCTGGACAAAAGCAAGAAATTCGCTCTCTCGAAGCAGCTTATCAAGGTGCCCGCAATCAAGCGCAACGTGTAGCATCAGAGCGTCAAAGTGAAATTTTAACTGAAATCAACAAGCGCAAAGAAGAAATGACCAACGTTGAAGGTCAGTTAGAACAAGCAAGAAAGCAACAAGATAACGAAACTATCAAAGCTCCGGTTGCCGGAACTATCTACAGAATCAAAGCAACCAAAGGACCGGTGCAATCAGGTGAAGAGTTACTTTCTATTTTACCAGAAGGCGAGGACTTATTGCTAGAGGTGAAAGTTTTAAATCGGGATATTGGCTTTATTCGCGAGGGAATGAAAGCCAAAGTGAAAATGCAACCGTTTCCTTTTCAGGAATTTGGCACAGTTAACGGTGAGGTTGTGCAAGTAAGTCCGAATGCGATTGTAGATAAAGAATTAGGCTTAGTTTTCCCCACCAGAATTAAGCTGAATAAACATTTTGTAATGGTACGGGATAAAGAAGTTGCATTCACACCAGGGATGACTGCTAATGGTGAAATTGTCACTCGTAAAAAGTCGATTTTGACTTTCATCATGGAGCCGGTGACACGCAGGTTTAGCGAGGCTTTCTCTGTTAGGTAGATTTGGGGGTGCTAAGAGGTCATTTATAAAGTAAAAATAAAATTCTTGTAGGGTGTGTTAGGCGCACCTTTTCGATATGATTTGTAACCAAAAACAGCAAGCAAAGCGCCTAACGCACCGCCACATAACATGGTGCGTTACGGCAAAGCGCCTAACGCACCCTACTTAAGATTTACTGCGCGGGCTTAGTACGCACAACGCCACAGGCTTCGGTGCCTGTTGGGTGGGGCGTTTTAAATCGTCTTTTCTAAACTATTTCTGAATTGATATCAAACAACCAATCGCGATACTCTTCGATTTGTGTTTTTGGTTGTTTTAATATGTTTTCAACAACAGCATCGTCAAAGCTCTTGATGCTGAAAATATCCTGATAATATTGGGATTGGAACCCGAATTGTGGTATCAACATTTCATTATCTTGAATAGAACTATCGGTGAAGCTGAAAGTTGCGGGCTTGTAACTTGGGAAAAAATTTATAGAATTACTTTCAATTCCACTGCTAAAACTTTGCAAAAAGTCGTCGGCAATTTCGGGGGAAGATTCAAATGAGGTAGTAGATATATTTGCAAAAAGTCGATCGCTCTGAGTTGCAGAATTTAAGCTGAAGTTAGAATTTGCAGCTTGTGTACTATTTCCAGAAGTGTCTTCGAGGATTTGACGCACTTGAGCATCTGTTAAATTAGGGTTAGCACTCAGCATCAGAGCGACTACACCAGCAACGTGAGGACTTGCCATCGATGTGCCACTATAAGAAGCATACTTATTACCCGGAAGTGTCGAGTAAACATCGACTCCTGGAGCTGTGACGTAGGTAACTGGGTTAAATCCGGCTAGATTAGAGAAGCTAGCCAAATTATTTTCCTTATCGACAGCACCAACAGCAATACCGGTTTCGTCTGCGTAATGGGCAGGGTATCCTGGTTGGAAACCACTCTCATTACCCGCTGCCATGACAACGATCGCTCCTTTGCTGCTAGCATATTTCAAAGCTGATTCTAGACCGCTGTCAGGATAATCGCCACCTAAGCTTAAGTTGATGACATTGGCTCCATTGTCCGCAGCATAACGAATACCCTGTGCGATCGCATCATAAGAACCACTACCAGAGTCATCTAGAACTTTGACTGGCATAATATAAGCATCATAAGCAATACCAGTCACACCAAAGTTGTTGTTCTCTCCAGCAATAGTACCAGAAACATGAGTGCCATGACCAGCTACATCTAAGGTGTTATTATCGTTGCCGTCAAAATTCCAACCGTAGACATCATCAACATAGCCATTGCCGTCATCATCTTTGCCGTTGTTAGCAATTTCTTTACTATTAGTCCAGATATTATTTTTTAAGTCGTCATGGTTGCGGTCAACCCCAGTATCCACCACTGCAACCACAACACCCTTACCAGTGTATCCCTTCGCCCACGCTGACGGCGCTTTTACAAGGTCAGCACCCCAATTATTGCCACCGAGGTTAGGAACATCAGCAAAAGTCTTCTTACCAGCAGCTTTACTCACTGCATCTGCGGCATTAATTAAACCATAGCCATCAGTATAGTTATAGTTTTCACTATAAGCAGTAGTAGACGAATCGAGCATCTGCACGTCATTTTTCGCTGTATTCAAGCTGCTGTGACTGCCAAAACGAAAGTTGTAATCATCCTTTTGATTAAAGGAATCTACTGAGGATATAGGAGTGAAATTCAGCTTGTTATCATAATAATAATTGTTGTTATGAGAATCAATTTTCATAAGTATTATTTCCTAATATGTATCAAGTTTTTTTGACAGCACAAGCTGTTAAAACCTTTCTGCCAAGGTTTTAAAAAGAAATTACTTCCCTTTGCCAATAATTACTATGAATTGAAATGTGAAAATGCCAATTTGCTTACAAACCAAGTATGCAAGTAACAATTGTCATTAAAAAAATATTTTAATAAACTCTTTATTTGTATATTTAGGAACTAAAAAATTAGATGGATACAAAACTCATTACCCGACGACTAAAGTCGCGGCTACAAAAACAAAGTCCGCGATTAGGCGGACTTAATGCCTAAAAGCCTGCGTGTGCCGGCTTTGTTCGTATAGCCGAGCCAGTGCGTTGCGGAGGTCACGAACGTTGTAGCACCTGGCGTCTAGGCTTCCAGCCTGAGGGCTAAGTTGATATAGTTTTTGTAGAATCCCAATAACTAAAGTTGCTTGCAATTTCATTCCAAGCCAATTCTAGGATGCCCGGTTTTGAGGAGCCGTTATCGATTCCCCAAGGGTTGAAAAGAGTAAACTTTTGAGTAGAGGAATTGTAACCTACCAGTGCATAACCATGAGCGGCGACCATATTTGATGCAACTCCAGTTTCTAAAGTCGCTAACCCAATTAATTGACCGGAATTAAACGCATTGACTATTGAATTAAAGTCAAGATCGTTACTAGAAACGTTACGTCCGGTGATTTGTGCAAAAGCATCACTCATATATCCACCATGACTAATACCTTTGTAAGAATTGGTATTATCTTGATAAATCCATCCAGATTCATTGAGTTGGGCATAAGCTTTTTCGGCAAGAGTTACCCATAATTCATTCGTAGAATTATTATAGTAATTGCCCTTATTTGCATAAGCTAAATACCCTGTATCAGTGGTTGGTAAATATCTGTCTACCGTCACATAGTCAGCTACCCCATTTTGCCAGAAACGCACGGTGAAAGTATTATCACCGTTATCAATAAACATATTTTCAATTGTGCTGGGTGAACGGAAAGCCGTTTCTGCTAAACCTGCTAATAAGAAGCAGTCATTAATCACACCTTGTTTTATGTCTTGATAACTGATGCCATTTTGGAACAGAGAACCACTAGCATATTGATAAGTGTAGGAAGTTGTTGGGCGATCGCCACCATAAAACCACTTACTAATTAAGTTCTCCAACTGCACGTCACTACTACCAGCATCCAAGTTACCCAGTGTATTACTCTGATACTTTTGATTAGCAACATCACCGTTAACAACTTTGTTAGCCAAAACGCGGACATGTTCGGGAATTTTTAAGTAAGAGGCATTGCTAACTAAAGTGCGAAGGTCTTTAACTTCTGTAGCATCAACTACACTGTTATCTTTAGCTTCACGCAAGATGCTAATAATATCATTGCGGTCTAAGACGTTATCAAAAAAACGCGACCTTGTTGCTGCACGTATACCACTATCCTGAATATTCTGGTCAAACCAATCCCCAGAATCAGCAACTACAGGAGTCGGTTGCAAAATGTTAAAGCTTGTTTGCCAAGTGTTACTAGTAGCACCGGCTTGATCGTATCCTCGTGCCCACAACTGATATTTACCATTACTTAGACCGCTAATCGCATAGTTAAAGCTAGCATTGCGGTTATCGCTACCCTGAGCGCTGAATTTATCTACATTGCTGATGATGTCCCAACTTCCACCGTCTTTTTGCAATCGAAACTCTACTTGCGCTAAGTCACTGACACCATTACCATCAAATATTTGAGTGTTGGTAAGTTTGACAGTTTCGCCTACTTGATAGCTGCTTTTATCGGTGCCAAATTGTAATGATTGCGGTGCTTCGTTGGCAGAAATGCTAAAGCTTGTTTGGTAAGTGTTGCTAGTACCACCGGATTTATCGTAGGCTTTCGCCCATAACTGATATTTACCAGCAGTTAGATTACTTAAACTGTAGTTAAAGCTAGCACGGTTACTGTTGCTGTCAGCGCTGAACTTGTCTGCATTGCTGATGATGTCCCAGCTTCCACCATCTTTTTGCAATCGGAAATCTACTTGCGATAGGTCACTGACACCATTGCCATCAAATACTGTAGCGTTAGTCAGTTTGACAGTTTCGCCTACTTGATAGCTGCTTTTATCGGTGCCAAATTGTAATAATTGCGGTGCTTCGTTGCCAGAAACGCTCAGTTTGTAACTAGTATTCGCACCACCTACTCGGTTGACTCGGATGTAGTAACTACCTGTTTCTAGAGTTCTGCTGATAGATTCAGCCTTGCGACTACCACTATAAGAACCTGTAACTACGGCTCCATTTTTGTCTAACAGCTGCACATCTGCATTCGCTGATAGATCGTTAAGGGCAAGATTAAAGCTACTACGACCACTGAGATTAAAGGTGTAATAATCGTTTGGATCGCTTGTGCCTACCCATTCTGTAACTTTACTGTTGATGGAAGTAATCTTTAAATTATTTGCTGTACTTAAACTATTGCCGGCGGAATCAACTGGCATAAATATTTCTGCGTCCTATGCTCAAGATAAATTGACAAAACACACCCTGAACTCTGTGTTTTGTAAAGCTTTTATAGCTACGTCTCAAAATTAAGTTGATATGCGTAGTTCTATACTGCTGCTTTATCTACCAAAACAGCTAGGAGAAATTTACGTATTTTTAAATACTATTAGTTAGATATTCTTCCGATAAATTGCTGAGATTAAATCGGACAAAATCAAAAATTTAAGTTAAAAATTATACTAAAAATATTTTACTCAACAAAGCAGTCTTCTCCACAGAGGAAAAAACACTGAGGAGAAAAGAGTAACGTTTTTTATGTCGCAAAAATCATGCATTACCACCAATTGAAGTGACAGGTAGTTTTGATTCTATGAGGAGTTGCGATCGCACTCCATTCACTCCTCGAACTACTAGAAAGCTCTGCCTCCAGTAAAGATTAAGGCAGAGCATATATAGCGGTTAAGAGTTGTGTACAATACATGAGCGAGCGCTCGTGTAGGGACAATTCATGAATTGTCCCCTAGGCGAAACATGCTCATAATTGTCCAGCCGTGTATTGGAATTATTGGTTGGGCATCGCGGATCTTTGTTGACGGCTGGACAATTATGAGTAACTTTATTGGAACCCTACAAATACGCATTATATTTCACCATGATTAAGCAAAACCCCTGTCAAGAGCTTCTGCTCGTCGTACAGCAGCATCCGCATTAACTAGTCCGTAGCCATAAACCGTGTCATAGCCGGCTGCACCCAAATCGTAGGCTGTTTCTGAGAGAATAGTCTTGACTTGTCCAGCAGTGAGATTTAGATTAGTACTCAACACCAAAGAAGCTATCCCTGTAACAACGGCTGCTGATGCTGAAGTTCCATTAAAACGGTCATAGTAGCCGAACTCATAGTTTGCAGATGCATCAGCACGAGTAGCAGATGTAGCAATAAACTCAGATGGTGCCATTAAAGTTAAGCCATCTCCATACCTAGAACCCCACCAATCTTTATAGGTGATGCGATCGCCTGGTGTTTTTGCATTGCCATACGAGTCTTGAGTTCCCCAAGAAGAACCTATTGCAAGGACGTTGTTGTTAGTTTGCGCTAATGATGCGGGACTAGCAATTGTATTTAGGTCTTGATTACCAGATGCAATTACAAATAAGACTTTATCTTTGTTATCAGCAACCAGTTTCTCAAATGCAGGTGAGCTACCACCAGACAAGCTGTAGTTTATAACCAGCTTTTTACCTCCAGCCCAATCAATCAGTGTCTGTGTAGCTTTTACTAAATCATAATCTCCTGGGTTATCACCGATGACATCGATTATCTCAACAGGAGATATCCAGTTAATACCAGCTATCCCCACACCATTGTTACTAGCAGCAGCAATGGTTCCTTCAACTTCAGTACCGTGGGAGTAAGTTGCCGATTCATCGAAGTAGTTGTCAGCCACTGTGGAGGTGGGTTGTAGATCGGGGTGAATACCATTGCTATTGGCTGCCAACCCTGTATCTACAATGCCAATTGCCACTTTATCATTTCCTTGAGTAATATTCCACGCATTGTGAACATCTGTTATCTGCAAGTCCCACTGCTGATTAAACAAAGGGTCGTTGGGTGTTACAGATAAGTTAACGGTTTTGTCTTTAAATTGAATGCTTTCAATACCCTGAAACAAAATTTGGCTACCGTCGCTAAATGTTATGGCATCATATAAACTATTACCCTTGCCTGCGTTGTAAACTACACCGCCTTTTAAGTTATCTGCATAGTTGGTTGTGACTGAAGTAGAAGCAAACTGCGATAAATTGAGCAGGTCTCGCGCTCCACTACCGTAGTCAACGTTGCCATTGCCAAAGTAAATTGTTCGGTTGAAGCCAGATTGAAAATTAAAGGTATCTGCCCTGAGACTTCCGGTGACAATGTTTGTGTTGTTAGTAGGAGATGCGGATGCGATCGCACTCCCTACACTCACCTCTGTATTAACAGAAGTCGAATTTATTGCTAAATCAGCAGAAGTAGAAACTATGGTGCTAATAGCATCATCAAAGGGTGTTGCCCAGACAGTCAACTTATAGTTGGTTTTTGCATTACCATCCGGGTAAACCCGTATGTAATAACTGCCTGCACCCAAGATTTCATTAATTGATTCTGCTTGCTTACCACTTTGAGTGGAAGCACTTAATACCTCCCCTTGATCAAATTGACCATTATTGTTAGCATCTCGAATCAGCGCCACATCAGCATCTGCTTTTAACTTATCCAGCTTAAGATGAAAACTGCTACCACTGCTCAGGTTGAAACTGTAAAAATCATTTAGGTCGAGATTATCGACTCTATCCGTAAAACTTTGGGCATTGCTACTAATATCAAGTTTTCTAGCTTTATCTAGACTGTTGCCTGCGTAATCCACTGGCATATTTTCGATCCGGTACAGGAGGTATATATTTTATCAAATTAGATGATGGCTTTCTTTTGTTAAAAAAAAATTATTTTGTGCTTAAGTTAACAAAGAAAATATAAAAATTTTACTTAATCTTTACGGTAATAATAAAACTAAGTGGTCATTTAGATGTAGGGTGCGTTACTACATTAACGCACCCTTGCAACAACCCATCGCCTTATGGGGACAGCCTTCAACCGAGAATGTCGTGGGGTGTCGAAGATCTATTAAACAAGGCTGTCCCCATTTGTAAG
>NZ_JTCM02000020.1 GCF_000817785.2 Hassallia byssoidea VB512170
AGCCTTGGTGCTGCCGGACATCAACAGATGATAAAACCTAGACACAAAAAGGCTTTTCACCCAGTCCCCAGTCCCCAGTCCCCAGTCCCCAGCTATACAGTGTATTTGTAGGGACAATTCATGAATTGTCCCTACAAAGCGGCATAATGTATTGTACAAAACTCTTGACCGCTATAATTCGCGTTACACATCCGCCTGACCACGAAAATATATTAAATTAAAAGTCCGTACATACGTACCTTATTTATATAGTCGCGAATTATTTTCAGCTCGATATTGCCGCATGACTCAAATTGTCTGGATTGCAAGACATGCCAACCGTCTTGACTTTGTAAACCCTGATTGGTTTCTCACCGCTGAACGACGTTACGATCCACCGTTGTCTGATGACGGTATGGTGCAGGCACAGCAGCTAGCTAAACGACTGAAGCACGAAAAAATTAAACATATTTTCGCTTCTCCCTTTTTGCGAACCGTCCAAACGGCAAACGCAGTTGCAGAAGTTCTCGATTTGCCGATTAAATTAGAAACGGGTTTGAGTGAGTGGCTGAATCCAGCTTGGATGACAGAAGAACCAGTAAAACTACCTACTCGACTGCTAGCAGAATTATTCCCCAGAATTGATATTAGCTACACTCCGCGCATTGCTGCCAACTATCCGGAAACTCGCGAACAAGTGCGATCGCGTTCAGGACAAACTGCCAGATGCTTGTCTTGTGAATTCCTTCCAGAGCATATCTTACTTGTGGCACATGGCGCATCTGTATTGGGTGCGGCAATGGGTTTAGTCGGTGAGATTGCCCAAACAGAGGTGAAAGCTTCGCTGTGTTCATTGGTAAAAGTGGTGCGTGAAGAACCAAAATGGTTATTAGAGCTAAAAGGAGATACCTCTCATTTAAGTGAGATAGAAGAAGTAATCAGGTTTAATTAAATTGGGGAATGGGGAATGGGGAATGGGGAATGGGGAATGGGGAATGGGGAATGGGGATTTGAAGAAAAGAATTATTACCAATTACCAATTACCAATTACCAATTCCTAATGCCCAATTAGCAATTAGCAATTAGCAATTAGCAATTACCAATCAATCTAAAATCGCTATGACATTATTATTAGCAGGGGACATCGGCGGGACAAAAACGATTTTGCGACTGGTGGAAGCATCGGATTCAAAGCAATTGCATACTATTTCTGAGGAACGTTATCGCAGTGCTGATTTTCCTGATTTGGTGCCGATGGTAAAGCAGTTTTTGGCAAAAGCTAACACATCGACACCAGAAAAGGCTTGTTTTGCGATCGCAGGTCCTGTGGTCAAGAATACTGCCAAGTTGACCAATTTAGCTTGGTTCTTGGATATCCAACGTTTAGAACAAGAACTAGATATCGCTCATATTTCTCTCATCAATGACTTTGCGGCGGTTGGCTATGGCATTCTGGGTTTAAATAAACAAGACTTGCACACTTTGCAAGTTGGCAAATTTCAACCGACGGCACCGATTGCGATTATTGGTGCCGGTACTGGTTTGGGACAAGGTTTTTTAATGAAGCAGCAAGACAAATATCAAGTCTTTCCTTCAGAAGGTGGACATGCTGATTTTGCCCCTCGTACTGAGTTAGAGTTTCAGCTTTTAAAACACTTGCTGATTAAACACGATATCCAGCGCGTTTCGGTGGAAAGAGTCGTTTCTGGTCAAGGTATTGTAGCAATTTATCAATTTTTGCGCGATCGCAAAATACACCGCGAATCACCAGAAATCGCCGAAGTTATCAGAACTTGGGAACAAGAAGCAGGACAGCAAGAGAAAAGTGTCGATCCTGGGGCAGCGATTGGTAATGCAGCACTTCAAGCAAGCGATCGCTTGTCGGAACAAACTATGCAAATATTTGTCGAAGCTTACGGCGCAGAAGCTGGTAATCTTGCCCTGAAACTCTTACCCTATGGCGGTTTATACGTTGCTGGCGGTATTGCTACCAAAATTCTCCCCTTACTCCAAGATGGTAGGTTTTTGTTGACTTTCACCCAAAAAGGCAGAATGCGAAGCCTCCTCGAAGATATACCGGTGCATATTGTTCTTAATCAACATGTGGGACTAATCGGTGCTGCTTTGCACGCAGTTGGGTTATAACAGCTAGCAGCATAAGTAGTATTAGCATCTGCAAAAGCAAAAACTATGACAATTAAAGTTTTCTTGCCATTAATCGCTGCCGCAACTTTTGTCAGCAGTACATATACGGTAGTTGAAGCGCGTCAACCTAAAGTTGCGGTTTCGCAAGCCCAAACAAGCGAATCTCAGGCATCGCAATGGAAATTATTCACCGCACCAGACGGACGATTTACCGTTTTAATGCCAGGAATGCCCAAAAGAGTTACCCAAACTCAAAAAACATTCATGGGAGAAATTAATTTAGAAGTCTTTCTCGGACAACCCCCAAAGCAGGAAGTAGCTTATGTAGTTGCTTTTAATGACTTTCCTCACAGTTATGGTCAAATGACCAATCCTCAAGAAATCCTCAATAATGCACAGGAAATGGCTTTAAAAACTACGCAAAGTAATTTAATTGCAGCGCGAGATATTCGTAGTTCTAACGGTCATCCAGGCAAAGAAATTGAGTATGTAAATTCTGGTGGCAAAATCACGAGAAATAGAATGTATTTCGCTGAGGGACGCTTGTATCAAGTAATGGTGATTACAACTAAAAGACAGCAAAAGTATTTAGCAAAAAGCATTACGGGGTATTTAAATTCCTTTAATGTTGTATTGCAAAAGTGAGAAAAATTGCAACCGTCGTAGAGACGTTCCGTCGGAACGTCTCTACAATATGCGATCGCTTGTAAATTAAAATTATAAATTAATCAGCAGAGGTAACTTATGAGCGAACTACAAACAAAATTACCGACTGATATTTGGGTTACAGCCACTTGGGATGAATATATTCAAGCAATTGAAAATCCGGCTTACGAAAAAGCCAAAGGCTACTACCACAATGGACAAATGAGGATTGAGATGGCACCACTCGGTAATGACCACGCTAGCGACCACACTGTTATCATATTTGCTGTTAATTTGTTTGCCAGCATTAAAGGCATTGCTTTAAATGGCAAAGATAACTGCACCTACCGAAAAACAGGCTTAAAGGAGGCTCAACCTGATGTATCTTACTACATTGGTGAAAACGCTGATGTCATTCCTTACGGAACTTCAATTATTAGCTTAGATATATATCCTGCGCCAACTTTAGTAATAGAAGTTGCTAATACTTCCCTTGCTGACGATAAAGGTGAAAAACGACTGTTGTATGAGGATTTAGGAGTAGCAGAATATTGGATTCTCGATGTGCAAAATGTCCAAATTATTGCTTTTGCTATCGAAAATAATGGTAGTAGACGAATTACGCAATCTCTGGTATTACCTGGATTAGAAATTTCCCTATTAAATGATGCTTTGCGGCGTACTCGTCAGATGAATCAATCTCAAGTTGGTACTTGGTTATTAACTGAATTTCAAAAATAATGCTGATTTTTGGTTTATCCATACAAGATATAAGTTATCATAATTCAGCGACAATACACTTGTTTTGTGAAAAAATTACATCGCTAATCGCCGATTTCCATACCATTGGCTCAAATCATCCTCAATTGTCTCAAGAATCGCGATCGCCTCAGTTATTGATTTTGCATCGGCAGCTAAAAGTGCAAACGCTCGCTCAACCCGTTGTTGATAGTTAGAAGGGCAAATAGCAAACGTATTCGCAACTGCCACAGCACCCTTTTCATTCAACAGGTAATCTTCATTGAGTGCGAATAATACCTGATTAATACACGCTACACTGCGGAAACAACAACCTGCTGCGTAAACAACATCATCGCGTGCGATCGCCTTTTTTGCAACAAACAGCGAGAAACTTATTTCCCAGGCAAAAGTATTAATAGTTGCTTGTTTCAGTTGAACTGGATAAAGCTCTGTTTTTGCCTTCAAAGCTTCTAAAACACCATCAGGATCGTAAAGTGGCTGACAAATAGCAACTTCCCCCATATAAATCGAAGATACAAAGCCGTGAGGATGTCCTGGTTGATAATCAATAGTAATTTGTCCGGCATGGCAATCATCAATCACACGATTGACCTTCGCCAAATCGCGATAGAGAAAATCTACAGCTACACCTTCTACCTTTAGCCAAGCGCCACCGTTAATCCACTTTCCCCATTCTCCAATCGCAGTAACCAAATTTAGGCGATGGTTATCATCAAGCTCAGAGGCGAGGCGATTTAAAGCAATTATATCAGGTGGGTTTTCCGGATTGTAATAAATCCCCAAATCCACATCTGACTTGTTAGTATGGTTGCCCCGTGCCCGTGAACCTCCTAATGTAATAGCTATAATTCCCTTAATTGATTGCAAACTACAAACAATACGATCGATGAAATGGGGCAATTCCTTATTCATAAAGTGATTTTATATTTGTTTACATACATTGAATTTTTCTCGCCGACTTACTTAAAAATCACATCCAAGCGTTGCTGTGATGCTTTCAACGCTTCTTGGGGTGAACTTTTACCCAACATCACAGATTCTAACGCTCGACCTAAATTTTCGGAAACTCGATTGTAACCAGAAAAAATCGGACGCGATCGCCCATATTTCGCTTGATCCAAAAATACCTTCACTGCTTTTTGTTCTTTGACAAATTCCTGATATTTTGCACTTTGACGCGACTTCAAATTCACCGGCAAATAACCAGTTCCGATCGCCCACTCTGTCTGAAACTCTTCACTCAAAACATACTCAATAAACTTAAACGCCGCTTTTTCATGCTCTGGCGTAGTCTTAAAAACAAACAGATTTTCACCGCCAATGCCCGTAGCAGGGCGTTCCCCAACCGGGATAGGAAAAACGCCAAAATCGACATTAGCCGCCTGAAATTGCCCTAAAGTCCAGCATCCAGTGAATTGCATCGCCACTTTACCAGCAAGTAAAGCGTCTGTTTCATAACCGCGTTCCGGACTACTTAATATCGCCGAACCGTCATTAATTAAATCACGCCAAAATTGCAAACCTGCGATCGCCCCAAAATTCTCCGTCAAATCAATCGCCGCCGCATTCTGTGAATCACCACCCACCAATTCCCCCCCACCACTCCACATAAACGGCAACCAAATAAACACCGTAAAATCACCTTTTCCTAAAGGTAAAAAGATACCATGTTGGTCTATCCTTCCATCACCGTTTTTATCAACAGTTAATTTCTTCGCAACTTGCCGTAACTCCTCCCAAGTCCGAGGTAACTCCGTAATACCCGCTTCCTTAAACAAACTCGGACGATAAAAAACGCCAATATTATTAGTAGCAAACGGCACAGACCAAATCTTGCTTTGGAGTTCCATTGTGGCAAACAAAGCCGGGTCAATTTCCTTCTTCACCGCTGAAGTTTCCAGCATCTCATCCAAAGGTAAAAGCGCATCCAGTTCAACTAATTGACCGGCAATTGTCGGACTATACCACAACAAATCGGGTGCGGCATTTCCCACCACAGCAGCCAAAATCTTCGGCATTTGTTGATCTGGTTGTCCCACATAAAGCGAATCGACTTGAATATCAGAATGACTTTGATTAAACTTATCTACCAGATGCAGCAACACATCTCGATTTGCGGGTGGATTCACTCCTTGCCATAGCGTCACATGAACGACTTTCTCCTGAGTCAGGTTTCCAGAAGTTGCTTGACATCCGGTTAAACTGAGAACCGCTACGAGTAAAATTAGCAAAATAGGGATTAGGGACTGGGGACTAGGGACTAGTGCTTCTCTTAATCTTCTTTGCGCCTCTGCGCCCACCGAAGCTTTGATCGGAGGAAACCTCCGCTCAAACTTCTCTCTGCGTGAGACAAAATAATATTTATGCATTCTTGTGAGCGTATTAACAAGTTTAAATTATGGCAGGACATAGTAAATGGGCAAATATTAAACGCCAGAAAGCGGTAGTGGACGCAAAAAGGGGTAAAACGTTCACTCAGGTGTCACGAGCGATTATAATTGCAGCCAGAAGCGGTGTACCAGATCCAGCTTTAAATTTTCAACTTCGCACAGCGATTGAAAAAGCGAAAGCAGCGGGTATACCTAATGAAAACATAGAACGAGCGATCGCCAAAGGTGCAGGTACTTTTGGCGGAGATAACACCAGTTTAGAAGAAATTCGTTACGAAGGTTACGGTCCTTCTGGTGTCGCAATCCTAATTGAAGCCCTCACAGATAATCGTAACCGCACCGCCGCAGACTTACGCGCAGCTTTTAGTAAAAATGGCGGGAATTTGGGTGAAACAGGTTGCGTTAGCTGGATGTTTCAACAAAAAGGCGTGTGTGTGGTGCAAAATGTAGTTGATGAAGAACAGCTTTTAGAAGCATCTCTCGAAGCTGATGCCGAGTCTTATGAGACCTCCGATGAGATAGCGGAGGTGTTTACCGAAATTGCAAATTTAGAAAACCTCAGCCAAACGTTGAAAGCAAAAGGCTTTTCAGTAACGGATTTAGAATTGCGCTGGATTCCTAGTAATAGTGTAGAAGTTACCGAGCCAGATCAAGCGCGATCGCTTCTCAAATTAATTGATACTCTAGAAGGCTTGGATGATGTCCAAAATGTCACCGCTAACTTTGACATGAATGAACAACTCATGGCTGCCAGTATGACTTAGTTTACATATAAGTAGTCAAGCAAACACGACTTGATTGCGCTAGCTGTTATTGTCAAAATGAAGAAAGATGAATAATCTTATCGTTTATTTAATTTTTCAATCATCTATGGCACTGACTCAAATTACCCCAACCCAAACACCGACGCAAAAGCGGGGATATGAATATGATTTAGCGATTGTTGGCGGCGGTATAATAGGCTTAACCCTAGCCGCTGCGTTGAAAGATTCCGGTTTGAGTGTACTGCTAATTGAAGCGAGAGTGGAATCAGCAGCAGTAGCAAAAGGACAAGCTTACGCGGTTCACATGCTTTCAGCGCTAATTTACCAAGGAATTGGTATTTGGGAGAAAATATTGCCGCAAATCGCTACTTATCGCCGTGTTCGCCTTTCTGATGCCGATTACCCCAATGTGGTAGAATTTTCCACAACCGATATCGGAACTTCAGATTTGGGTTATGTGGCAGACCATCAAGCACTATTGCAGCCATTGCAAGAGTTTGTCAAAGAATGCCCGAATGTGACTTACCTTTGTCCGGCGGAAGTGGTAAACAGTCAATACCAGCAAGATATAGTCGCGATAGATATCAAAATTGCTGGAGAATTGCGGACAATACGTAGTAAATTATTAGTTGCGGCTGATGGAGCGCGATCGCCTATTCGCGAAGCCGCAAAAATCAAAACTCATGGCTGGAAATATTGGCAGTCATGTATTGTCGCATTTGTCAAGCCCGAAAAATCTCATAATGACACCGCTTATGAAAGATTTTGGTCTAGCGGTCCGTTTGCGATTTTACCTTTACCGGGGAACCGCTGTAGAATTGTCTGGACAGCACCCCA
Source organism: Hassallia byssoidea VB512170 (assembly GCF_000817785.2). Taxonomy (GTDB): domain Bacteria; phylum Cyanobacteriota; class Cyanobacteriia; order Cyanobacteriales; family Nostocaceae; genus Hassallia; species Hassallia carrinoi. The sequence goes on from NZ_JTCM02000020.1 coordinate 7,523, forward strand.
CGAAGAAGCCAAAGCTTTGTGTGCCTTAGATGACGAGCAATTTTTAAAAGAATTAAGTCGGCGTTATGGCAATCAGATGGGTAAATTAGAATTATTAGGCTCGCGCTTTGTTTTTCAAGTGCAACTCATGCAAAGTTCGCGCTATGTTCTCCCCAGATTAGCATTAATTGGTGATGCGGCGCATAATTGCCATCCCGTCGGTGGACAAGGTTTAAATCTCGGCATTCGCGATGCAGCAGCTTTAGCGCAGATATTACAAGAAGCGAAAGCAACAAATAAAGATATCGGCGACATTCGCATCCTCAAACGCTATCAAAACTGGCGTCAGCGAGAAAACCTGACAATTTTAGGTTTCACCGATTTGTTAGATCGAGTGTTTTCTAACAACTTCTTACCCATAGTTTTAGTTCGTCGCTTCGGTTTATTGACTTTGCAGAAAGTACCTCTACTAAAAATATTCGCTCTCAAGTTGATGATTGGAATGAAAGGACGTACTCCAGAATTAGCGCGACGCATTTAGGGATTAGGGAGTGGGGAGTAGGGAGTGGGGAGTAGGGAGTAGGGAGTAGAGAGTAGGCAGTAGGGAGTAGGGAATTTTCTTAGCAATCACCATTTCCCACTCACCACTCACCACTCACCACTCACCACTCCCCACTCCCTACTCCCCACTCCCCCTCTCCCCTAGTCCCTAGTCCCTCTTTCTATAGAATCTGACAAATTTCTCGCCAAATTCATAAAATCTGAAGGCATCATTACCAAAGTGGTTGTGTTATTTTCTGCACCTATTTCTGTTAGCATTTGCAATCTTCGTAATTCTAAAGCTGCGGGATTTTGCATAATCGCTTTGGAAGCTTCAGATAACTTAATTGAGGCTTCTTGTTCTGCGGCAGCTTTAATTATGCGAGCGCGTTTTTCGCGAATTGCTTCGGCTTCTTTTGCCATTGCGCGTTGCATTGCTGGGGGAATTTCCACATCTTTCATTTCTACCCGTTCAATGACGATTCCCCACGGTTCAGTTATTTCATCAACGATTTCTTGTACTTTGGTGTTAATTTTGTCGCGATTTTGTAAAACATCATCTAAGATATTTTGACCCACAACGTTACGTAAAGTAGTAAGAGCAGTTTGATAAACAGCAAACTCGTAATTTTCTACTTTATTAATCGCTTTGGATGGGTCAAGAATTCGGTAATAAAGAACCGCATTTACTTTAATTGTGACGCTATCTGCCGTCACCGTTTCTTGAGGTTCAATATTCACGGTTTTAGTGCGAATATCGATTTGGGCTTTTTGGTCAATGACTGGTAAAATCCAATATAATCCGGGTCCGCGAACTCCGTTTATTCTTCCCAGGCGAAAAATAACACCGCGTTGATATTCTCGGTCTAGCTTGAATCCGGCTGCGGCAAGAAATATTAAAAAAGCAAAAAATGTACCTGTAAGTGGTCCCATTTTGTCACCTAACTAATATCTAAATAGCTCTATTCTATACCTTTGATAGATGTACTGACAGCAGTTGTGTGAGTAGTGGGCGAAAATGCCGATCGCACTTCGTAACCAAAACCTTAAGGCTAAATTAAATCTCCCCTAAATAACTAGAGAAATTAACCAAAATATCCATCCTGTATCGCTGATAGCTGAATAAATCTGATTAAGATAACATACAAGTTACCTAGACAAATCAAAAGTCTAAAAAAATTAAGAATTGGTGATTCTGTCCGCTAGTAGTGCTAAAGTTTCAAGAAATTCATCTGAAATTTTCAGCGGGTATCAATGCTGAAGAAGTTACAGAAAAGACAACTTTCTTTAATTGCGGGTGCAGGACTGTGTGCCTTTTTAGCTGGCGCTATGGTTAGTGCTCCGGAGATCGGAAAATCTGTGGGACAATGGATAAAACTGTCCAAAAGTCCACCTGGGAAGATATCTGAAGCAAGCAAAGCCAAATCAGTGGTGCTACCGCTGGTGTCACAATTGCCACAACAACGAGCCACAAAACTAGAGGCGATCGCCAAAGACTCAAATTCGCCGGATAGAAATCGCGCTCGTTATCTTTTGGCAAGTGATTTAATTGAAAGCAAAGAGGCGAAAAAAGCGCTATCGTTACTCGAAGGACTGGAAAATGATTATCCACAACTAGCACCCTATGTTTTGCTCAAACAAGCACAGGCACAGGATTTATTAGGTAAAGACGGTAATGCCTCAGATATTAGGCGAAAAGTGCTGAAGCAGTATCCCAAACAAGCTGCTACAGTCAAAGCTTTGTATCTGATTGCCCAACCGGACACTCAAGAAGCAGCGATCGCTCAATTTCCTTCTCATCCGCTAACCTGGGACATTATTCGCAAGCGGTTAGATGAAAATCCCAATCAGCCCAAATTACAATTAATTCTGGCAAAATATACTTTTGACCAACCAGGAATAATTAGCGTGTTGGATCAGTTAGTTAGTAACTCTAAAGATCCCACACAAGTAGAAGCGGAAAGTTCCCTCAAACCAGAAGAGTGGGAAATAATCGGTACAGCTTACTGGGAAAACAACGAATTTGCCAAAGCAGCGGCAGCTTATGCTAAAGCAGCTAAAACACCGCGCAACCTCTACCGTACTGCACGGGGATTGCAAGTACGCGGACAAAAAGAGCAAGCGCAAGCTATTTACCAGCAACTGATACAGCAATTTCCCGAAGCGACAGAAACCGGTACTGCTTTGATGCGTCAAGCAGAAATGGTACAATCATCTAAAGATGCCTTACCATATCTTGACCAAGTAATTGCTAAATTTCCAGATAAAGCTGGTGCTGCACTCATAGAAAAAGCGAAAATTCTCGACAACAGCGATAAAAAAGCAGCAGAGGCAGCGCGGCAATTACTGATAACTAAGTATGCCAATTCCGAAGAAGCGGCAGAATATCGTTGGAAAATGGCTCTAGATAAAGCCAAAGCAAAAGATTATAAAGCCGCATGGCAATGGGCAGAACCAATTACTACCAGCAACCCAGATAGCATTTTGGCACCAAGAGCAGGCTTTTGGGTAGGTAAATGGGCTACTTTACTAGGCAAACAGCAAGAAGCCAAAGCTGCGTATGAGTATGCGATCGCTCAGTATCCTTACTCTTATTATGCATGGCGATCGGCAGCAATTTTGGGGCTAAATGTCGGCAACTTTAACAATGTCCGATCCTTAAACCCGGAAGTAGCTTCACCCCAGCGTCCAGTACCTCCCGCAGGTTCGGAAACCTTCAAAGAATTATATCTGTTAGGTCAAGACCGTGACGCCTGGTTGCAATGGCAAACAGAATTTGTGAATAAAATGCAACCAACGGTAGCAGAACAATTTACTGAAGGTTTGATGCGGCTGGCACAAGGAGAAAATAAAATAGGAATTGACAAAATTTCTAAATTAGAAGACCGAGAAACACCAGAAGAAAAAGCTCAGTATCATACTCTCAAACAACAGATTACCTACTGGCAAGCTCGTTATCCCTTTCCTTATCTCAACGAAGTTGAGAAGTGGTCGCAACAGCAAAAAATGAATCCTTTGCTGGTGACTGCTGTGATGCGTCAAGAGTCTCAGTTTCAGCCAAAAGTTAAATCTACTGCTGGTGCTACTGGGTTGATGCAAGTTTTACCGAGTACAGCCAAATGGATTGCACCACAAATCAAGATGGATAGTCAAAAAATTGATTTGGAAAATCCCAGTGACAACATTATGTATGGTACTTGGTATTTGGATCACACCCATGAGCAATATCAAGATAACTCACTGTTAGCGATCGCTTCTTACAATGCAGGTCCTGGTAACGTCAGCAAATGGCTGCAAACTTTACCAAAAGACGATCCAGATGAATTTGTCGAAGCAATTCCCTTTGACGAAACCAAAAATTACGTGCGTCAAGTCTTTGGCAACTACTGGAATTATTTGAGACTTTACAACCCCGAAGTTTCTGCCACAGTTAGAAAATACTCAACCGCACATCCGGAATTGCCGAAGTAGGGGATGGGGGGGAGTGGGGGGATAAAAAGGACAAGGAGGAAATTTTTCTTTCTTGTCCGAAATTATGTTTGATGCTTGTGAATGATTAAGTATTGCTTAATCAGACGATGGATGTACTGCATATATCCAATATATCCACAACTGAGTTACAAGAATTAACTCAAGTAATTTTGCCTTATTAAAAGCTATCGGGATGTAGTCAAAGGACTTTAGCAATAAGTACATATCTCAAACTAAAATTTGTATGATTGATAATCCTTTTTCAAATTATTTTGATGATTGGTTTTATTTGGAAGCTGAATTATCTCAAAATGAGACTGAAATAGATAGTAATTGGACAGAACTAAATAGCGATGAGCTAGAAACTAGTGCTGAATCAGTTCAAAATTATACTGAGCCATCAGGGTCTTATAAAGATTTTAAGTCTCCAGGTTCTTCATTGCAAGAAGCTGATAATGATGATGTTGACGACGCAATAAATACTGCGGTTGCAGAGACAATTCAGATTGTAGTAGAAGCTGTCAGCGATCGTTTATTGAAGGTAGAAAATATGGATGATAGTATCTCTAAATCTGTAGCAGATACAAATACTATCGAAACGCAAATACCATCGCCTCTGCCTTTAGAACATTCTCATGACTTGACTGAGTGGATTCGCCTCTGGCTTGATGAGTGTTTGGTATTATCAAATTCCTCTGGTTGTGAAGACATTACTACTGAGTTAAAAGTACTAAACTCACGGTGGGAATTGCCAGGTTTTCGTCTAGCGTTTGTGGGTGAGTTCAGTCGTGGCAAAAGTTCTTTACTCAACCGCTTATTAGATGCAGATATTTTACCTGTTGGCGATCTTCCAACTACAGCGACCTTGACCTCAATTGTTGCAGGGTCAGAAGACCGTATGGAAGTTCAATCTTCCAAAAATGGATGGGAGACTCGTCCAATGGAAGCACTATCTTGGAGAGACTTAACAGCTATTGATCGAGATGGTAGCGAACAAGAGGTGATTGGTCAAGTACGTTTAACATTAGCCCATCCCTGGTTACAAGCACTTGACGTTGAATTAATTGACACACCTGGAGTAGGAGACTTAAGCGGTCGTCGTGCTGCTCTTGCACTCGACCTGTTGAGCCAGTGTGATGCATCTGTCTTAGTTGTCAGTGCTACATTACCTTTCAGTATGACAGAAGCAACCTTTTTAGAACAGGAAGTGATGGGTCGCCATATTCCCAGGATTTTGGTTGCTGTTTCCAAACTTGACACTATTCCTGAAGAGGAAAGGTCAGAGGTATTTAATAGTATTCGTAAGCGCATAGCAAAAATTTCCTCAACAATTCCTGTTTTGCCGCTCTATCCTGTCAGTGATAGTAATTCAGAAACTGAAGTATTTGCAGCAGTAAAAGCTGAGATTGAGTCAATGGTAGCAAAAGGCGATCGCCGAATATGGCGTAGCCGTAAAATTGCAGGTCAAATAACAGATTATCTTTCACATCTAATCCAAGTTGGAGAATTAGCAATCTCTACTGCTGCGATGGATGCAACAGAGAAAGAGAGCGCTTTAATGAAGGTAAATGAGGAAATACAAAACGCCCAAATTGACTGGGAACGAATTCGCCTGAATTTGGATCAAAAACGCATACAGCGTACCAAGGTGCTACAGCAAAAAGTTCTCCAAGCCAAAGCAGAGTTATTAGAAAATCTTTCTCTAGAACTCAAAAGAACGCAAGACCCTAAAACTTGGTGGGAAGAAGATTTACCATTTCGGTTACGGCGTGAGCTTTTCAGATTGAGCCGACAATTAGAAAGCGATGTTTTAAAAGCTTTGGCTCTAGATTTTGAGTGGCTACAAAATGAAGTATTGAAACAGTTCTCGACTCGTATAAATTCAGAAGATATTGACACTTTAGAGACAGTGAAAATCGATTTAGATTTACAAGAGGTGTCGCTGACTGAAATCGAAAAATATCAATTTCTCACACGACTTGGAGGCAGTGCTGCCACAATATGTGGCTGCGTTTTTGGTGGAGCAATTGGAGTAGCTGTAAGTACAACAGTATGGGTCGTCGGTGAGCGAGTTATTAAGGAAAAATTGCAGGAGCAGCGAAAGTTACTTAATCAAGAGCTAGAACATAGTCTTGACCGTTCTATTGATGAGTATTTTAAACGTTTAGCAAATCGTTTCCAACAACTATATAACCAATTGAGTGAAGATATCCAAGAGGAAAAAATTGCTTGGCAAGCTGCCTATAAAATTGCCTTCAATGGTAATAAAGAGCAACCTGAAAACCAGTGGACGCCAATAATTTCTCAAGCTTATACCTTGAAAAAAGAAATTTCACGGGTGCTATTGCCCTAAATTACATTTCTTTCAAGTTCATCAACCAAATAAATCTGCAAGGAAATTGTCATGGTAGCTCAAACTGTCACATACCAAAAGTATGAAGCGTTTAAAGAGAAACAAAATGTGCTGGCGGATTTGATTAAGCGCCACTTAAAGCTAATTAGTTCGCTAAACATGACTCAATCAGAAAACTCACTCCAACAACTAGAAACTCTAGTTCAGTCAAATAGCTTTAAGGTATTGGTTTTGGGAGAGTTTAAGCGTGGTAAGAGTACTTTTATCAACGCTCTGTTGGGTGAAAAAGTTTTACCTGCGTATGCTAGACCTTGTACTGCGATCATTAATGAAGTGAAATGGGGAGATAGTCGTCGGGCTTTATTACATCCGGCAAAATCGGCAGATATTCCTGTGCCTCAGCCTCAAGAAGTTCCTGTTAACGAAATTGAAGAGTATGTCGTAATTAAAGATGATGTCAGTGAAATTAATAGCAACCCCTACGAAAAAGTTGAATTATTTTGGCCTCTCGAACTTTGCCGCAATAAAGTAGAAATTATTGATTCTCCTGGACTGAATGAGCATGATACTCGCCAGAAAGTAACAATGGACTATTTGTCTACTGTTGATGCAATACTGTTTATACTTTCCTGTGAGGCACTGGCTTCTAAGTCAGAAATGGATGTCATTGACAACACCTTAAGACCCGCTGGACATGAAGATATTTTCTTTATTTGCAATCGCTTCAATATGATTGAAGACGAAGAAAAAGATAGCATTAAGCAACATGGAATCAAGAAACTAGCTCCTAAAACAAAACGTGGTGCAGAACGAGTGTTTTTTATCGATGCCCGTGGTGCTTTAGGAGCAAGACTCAAAGGTGACATTGGGCAAGTTGAAAGTTCAGGTTTAGCTTTGGTTGAAAGAGAACTAGAAAAATTCTTAGCCAACGAAAAAGGTAACATCAAAATTCTTAGATCTGCGGCAGAACTCCAGAGAGCAATTTATGAAGCGCGAGAAGTTATTCCTCAGCGGGAAGCAATGCTAAGAACTGATTTTAAAACCCTGGAAGCTCGATATGAAGCTGTTCAGGAGCCACTACACCGCCTGCAAATTCAGCGAGAGCAGATAGTGCAACGTATTTCTAATTTTTTGGAAGATATAAAACAGACTATTAGTGCTGAAGGCTCTAGTTTTTATCGCCGTCTGGCTGACAAAATTGTGAGCGAGTGGGTGAAAACGTTGGAAATCAAAACACCAATGGTCTTAACTAAGTCTCAGATTGAAAAATTAATCAAGGAGGTGACTGACCAACTTTCCCACAAGATGGAGAATGAATTATTAGTCTGGCAAAATGAAATATTACAACCCTTAGTTAGTAGTCGTCTAGAACGCCTTACTCAGGAGATAGATGAACGTGCCAACGAATTTGTGAATCAATTAGATAGCCTGAAGATTCAAGTTGCGGGTAGCGTAGTTTCCATAGATGACCTCAACATCAAAAAAGTTAGTGTAATCGAAAGAGTACTTGCCGCTAGTGGAGGATTTTTGTTAGGAGCAAATATTGGATTAGCTGGGGTTGGTGCTGTTTTTGGTTATCAAGAGATGGCAAAGGCTATTATTCCTCAATTAATCCTTACTGTGGCAACAATTACTATAGCTGCTACAAATCCTTTGATGTGGTTTGCAGCTATGGCTAGTGGTGGAGTCATTCAGGGATTTTTGACTGCAAAGTTTACAAGTAACAAGATTAAAGAGGAAGCTGCTAAACGATTTGCAGCTTCAATTCGTGATTCAGCACCACAACGAGGTGATAAGATAGCCGAGGCTGTAGTAACAAAGCTAGCTGAAATTCAAAACTCAATAAACCAGGGTCTTGGTCAAGAGATTCAAAATTTTCGAGAACAGGTCGATTCAATCCTGGAAGAAAAGCAACAAGGACAAGCTAACGTTGATGCAACAATTAGTGAGTTACAAGTACTTAGCAGAGAATTAGATGCTATTGACCAGGAATTAGATGCTCTCGTAGCGCGGGTTGCTATTATAAATTCTTAACAGGAAACTTTTAAATAAAGTTAGTCAGGACTTAGGCAACTGTCACAAGCGATCGCGTCCCCCAAAGGTGAAGGGGGAATTTCTAAATTCCTTATTCCTTGGCAAAATTTCAATTGTATTAAGTTGTCGCTTACCCACTTTTGGACTTTCTCACTTACCACGACACAAAGCGCGATCGCTTTTTGTTACTTTCGGGTTAGTCTTGAGATAGTCATGTAGCAAATCGCAACTTCGTGACAGTAAATTCTCTAATTTGATATCTGCCAAATTCCGGAGAATCAACCTACCTTTGGTACTACCGATCGCTAGCTGTCGTCCATCTGGACTGAAAATTGCACTGCTGAACTTTTCATTATGTGCTTTCAAAGCGATCAGCAAAGTGCCATTTCGATTCCAAAGTTTGATATTATCATCGGTAGACCCTGCTAAAGTCTTACCGTCGCGGCTAAAACTGACGCTTTTAAACTGATCGCCACTCCCCTCAAACTTTTTAAATAAAGTACCATCTCGACGCCATAGCCTCACGGTGTTGTCGTCAGAAGCTGATGCGAGTAATTGACCATCAGGACTGAAGCTGACCCAATTCACGTTATCCTCATGTCCTGATAAAGTTTTGAGCAAGACACCATCACGGTTCCAGAGTTTCACCGTATTGTCATTAGAAGCGGATGCGAGCAACTTCCCATCGCGACTGAAGCTAACCCAATTTACTTCATCTTCATGGTCGCGTAAGGTTTTTAGCAGTTTACCATCACGATTCCAAAGCTTGACTGTTTTATCCTTACTAGCCGAAGCAAGAATCTGACCATCATCCGACCAAGCGACACCAAAAACCCCATCAGTATGTCCGGTCAAGGTGTTGAGTAGTTTACCGTCGAGACTCCAAATTTTCACCGTTTTATCAAAACTAGCTGATGCGATCGCGCTACCATCCGGACTAAAACTCACACCCCAAACTCCACCTTTATGCCCAATCATTGTGCGAATCGGTGTACCATCGCGATGCCAGAGTTTTACGGTCTTGTCTGGATTTGCGCCTGCGATCGTGTTACCATTAGGACTGAAAGTAATGTTAGCGATCGAATCATTCTCAGTTTTCGGGTTTCCTTGGCGCAAATCGTCCCAGTGCCAAAGTCTGATAGTTTTGTCTCGACTAGCAGAAGCAATAGTGCGATCGTCGCGGCTAAATGTAACGCTATTAACCCAATCATTATGTCCTCTCAAGGTTCCTAACTGCATACCCTGAGAAGTCCAGAGTCTGATCGTCTCGTCGCTACTAGCAGAGGCAATAAATTTACCATCATGGGTAAATGTAACGCTAATCACTCCACGAGTATGTCCCGACAAAGTTTTTCGCAGCATCCCCTCTCGACTCCAGAGATTGATAGTTCTGTCTAAACTACCAGAAGCGAGAATTTTACCATCAGGCGACCAAGCGAGGCTTTTAACTGCATCCTTATGTCCAGGCAAGCTTTTTATTAGCTTACCGTCTATAGTCCATAATCTGATAGTTTTGTCAGCACTCGCAGATGCTATTATTTGACCATCGGGCGACCAAGCTACATCTAAAACAGGTTTTTCATGTCCGGTAAAAGTTTTTAACAGCTTACCGTCTCGACTCCAAAGTTTGATAGTTTTGTCTTTACTTGCAGAAGCAATAAACTTACCATCAGGGCTGAATATAGCACTATTAACTACATCTTGATGTCCCGATAAAGTGATCGGCTGTTTTGCGTCTAGACTCCACAGTTTCACTGTTTTATCTTGACTAGCAGAAGCAATTATTTGACCGTCTGGACTAAAACTAACACTATTGACTACATCCTCATGTCCTGTTAAGTTTTTCCAGAAACTGCCATCAGGATGCCAAAGAATAATCTTACTATCGGCGCTAGCAGAAGCAATAATTTGACCATCACGGCTGAATGTAACGCTATTTACTCCTGATAAATGCTTTTCTAAGCGATTATACTCTCTCACCTCATAAACTGCTTGGTAGAGTGCTGTTTTCGCTTGTTCTCTGGTATCAGAATCTACCCAAACTGCCTTTTGGAGTTTTCTCCCTGCTTTTAAACCTTCTTTTATTGCATCGATACCTTTTTCGGACGCAAACAGCGCTTCACTGTATGCACTGATGGTTTTAATTTCGCTATTTGCTGCACTCAAAATCGAAACTGTTAAACCTACAATCGCTGTGATCGAAACAGCAAGAGCAAATTTGAGAGTAACATTTACTCGTACTTCACTTTGCTTTTGTTTTTCTTTACTTTCTGCTAATTGAGTTTTTAATTGTTTTTCCTTTAATTCAGCTTGGAGTTGCTCAATTTCTACCCGACTCATTTCTTCACGCTTGCGTAACTCTTTCAACTCGCTGAGTAAATCTAATCCTTGTTGTAAGTGACTACCAACCAATTTTGCTTGCTGCTTTTTTTGTCGTAGTTCGCTATTAAGTCGTTCAATTTCAACTTGACTTTGTTCTACTTTATTGCGTAATTGATTTAATTGAATTTGCAAGCTTGATTCTTGTTGTTGCAGGTGACGAATCAAATCTACTAAATAATCATGAATTAGTTGATAGCGTTCGGGAACATCAGGAAATAAAACTACTAACCCGGAACGCACTAATATTTCTAATATCAAATCTAATTTTTCTACATCTTCTAATTCTTCCAACTCTATCGCTAATTGTGCGCGACTTTTAAAAGGTCTTTGATTATTCTCATCTGTTAATAAGTATAAAACAAGCAGCGCTGCACGTTCATTTTCAACGCCGCAATCTTGGATAAGTTCCTTGATATATCGTTCAATTAAGCGATTTGGTCTATATGGCTGATATGTTTCTAAGCTGGTGATTCTTTCATCTTGAAGTTGCGCTCCTGCTACTTGTAACTCAATCGGACGAACTTCTCCTAATTCGGCTGATAAATCTTCTATCAATGCATCAATCAAAGCAGGTTCTAAATAAATGTGCGATCGCTCTGTTAAACGCTGCATCACAATTTTTGCATCTGCGGTCGAAAAATTATTTAATTGATAGCGAATATTTTTATCGAGAATGTTCTTACTAATTGCTTCTAATCCCGATAAATGCTTAAACTCTAATAAACGATGTAAATAATCTTCTCGCAAAGAAAGAATAACTTTCACAAAAGGTATATTTAAAGTTTGACTAATAAAAATATCAAACTCTTGCTTTTTCTTTCTATCTGTGTATCCAAAGAAAAATTCTTCAAACTGGTCAAAAATTAAAACTGTAATTAAATGGTTGTCAGCATTTTCTTTTAATTGTTGCTGAATTCCGGCAATTGTGATTGGTGTTTCTGCAAAAGGTAAAACTTCTGGATCGATGACGACTTCTTTTTTAATTCGCGATTGTGCTTCTGATAAAGATTTTCCTAATTCTCGCACCCAATCATCGTATAATTGTAAAACCACAGGTACGGCAATTTGATCGCCGATCGCTCGATTTTGCAATGCAGGTACTAAACCGGCAGTCACGGTAGAACTCTTACCCACACCAGACGGACCGTGAATCACTATCAGCTTTTGGTCAGCACGGCTAATTCTGCCAATCAAGTTATTTATATCACCTTCGCGACCAGAAGCGGCAATTTCTAACGCGACACTGCTACCTCCAGCAGGTGATAGCAAAGCTGGATTTGTCGCTTGTCTTTGCGGTTGTAAACGTCCTGCACCGATAAAAGCGCGAAAACCATACTGCTGTTCGACAGAACGACGTTTTTGACGAATAGTAAAAGCTTCTAAATAACGACCTTCTTCAAAATAAAGCGATCGCAAAGACCGTAACATGCGAATATAACGATGAGCATCATAACGATGGTCGCTAAATTCTAACGCTTCGTCAAGATTCTCACTCGCCATTTTTAACTGTTCTAAAGCGATTTTTTCTTCACCCAAATTTCGCTGTGCTTTCGCTAAAAGCAAGCGATAAGTTTGCGCTAAAAGTAAGGCAAATATGCCTTGATTAGAGTCGCTATTATCTTTCGATTCGTATAATTTCCACAAACTAACTCGTGCATATTGACTCGCTTGTGCCCAGCGTAATTCTTGCACGGCAACTTGTGCTAAAAAACCATAATCACAAGCTAATTGTATTTGCGTTCCATAAGTTTGATGCAATTCCAAAGACTTTTGAGCAACCATTTGCAATTCTTGCCATTCTTGCAAATGTTGCAAAACTTCCGCCAAATCTCCAATAAATTGCGCTGCTACATCCGGACGTCCACTTACTTGCAAAACATTCAAGCATTCTTGAAAGTACAATTTAGCTGAATGCCAATAACGGCGATTTTCTGAATAATTTCGTTCAGCTAAACGACAACAACACAACCCAATATAAAATAATAACACCCCTTGTCGCAGTAAAGGTGAAGCGTGGTTGTTAACTATATCTAACTGCGAACCGAATGAATCGGGAATTCTAAATTTATCGCTTTCTCTATTTTGTACCGATAATTCCCGCCAACATCTTAAGCTTTCTTGGAAATGGTCTAAAGCGGACTTTATGCGATCGCTTACATAATCATCTAAACCAAAAACAAATTTTAAACTAGCATTTAATTCTGGTTCTAAAGAGATACCATGATTTTGTAACTCTTTAATCGCATAGTGAAGTTCATAGCTATGTTCCCAAACTTGTTCTACGGTACAATGTCGATCTGCTTCAGATTCTTGACGTTGTGTAGCACGAGTATTTAAAACTGTAGCGAATAGAGAATCAGTTTCTTGTTGCAGAAATTGTAGCAACTCAGTTGAGGTCATTTCAAACCTAATTGGTGTCGCTGCCCAACTTGCAAAATCTGGTGCTAAACGTAATAATTTTTGCTGTACTTCATCATTCACCCAAAACACCATTGGAAATGAATGTCTTTTGCGAAACTCATCGCGGATATGATTGATCGCACGCAGCAAATCATCGAGTCCTTCTACTGACTCTAAACCCAAAATCATCAATGCTGAAGGCTGTTTTGTCAGTTGTGCATGAAGAGTTGTGTAGAGACTTCTCGCATTAGAAGGCAAAACTAGCTTTTGAATGTCATATGTTTCTTCAAGTCGTTGTAAAATTTGCTGTTGCAAAACTTTATAATTGCAGCAAACTACAACCACGGAAAATTGATTGTAAGAGAGAGCGATCGCTCTCCCCAAACTTCTAAATGAACGCTCGTTATCTGTTATGATGCTTGTTTGCGCGTTTCCTTCAACCATGATTGAAATTTTTGCGTTTCTGCTAAAACTGGGTTGACCGCAAACCAAACTCCCTGATGATCGCGGTATTCAAAGACAAACAAACTTCTTAACAAAGTGTGATATTCGATATCACCTCGAACTCGCTGCTGTTGCACCACTTGAAATATTAATTCCCACTCGTGCGGATCGATGGGGTTAGCACGGTAGTCACGCTGTCTTTGAATCACAAGTTCCACACAACCGCGATCGAAAGGTGGATCTTGTTCTCGCAAACAGTCGTACAACAATCCTAACAAGTCGCGTACATGACCACCGCTGATCAGACACAACCGATCTAAAGTTTCGGCACTGTCAAACACCTCTGTTATTAAGTTTAACCTTTCTTCTGGGTAAATATCAGGGAAAGCTCTCGCTAACACCATTTGACGCATCAAAGTTAGTCCGGGAGTGTAAACCTCCCCAGAACGCGATCGCACGGGTATTATAGGTAATACTTTAGGGGCAACACCACCACCTAAACGTTGCTGTAGTTCAGCGTTATCGTTAGAAAAAGTTAAAGCTAAAGGAATAGTGTAAACTACATGACAGCTGAGTTTACGTAACTGTTCACCCCGCTGGATAAATAAATATTCTGGCAGCGATCGCCCAGATGGTAAAGGTCTAATTGCCACTCTGTCCAAATTATCGACAATTACGACTAATCCTTTTTTACCTCTAGCTTTCAATTCGGTGTTCGCACGGTCTAACAGTTCTTTATTAATTGACTGTAAAATATTTCCCGTGCGAGGTTCGAGATAATCGCGTAAACGCCGGCGTAATTGCGGACTTTCTTTGGTTTTTGCGGTAATTTTCCCAATCCCAACAGACAATTCAGCTTCATAGTCTAAGTCAATCGGTGTTTGCATGAAGTCTATAACTTCCGTAAACAACTTAGTAAAATAGCTAGGTTTGATGCGGATTTTTTGCGTTTCTAGGCTTTGACTCACCTGACCGGCGATCGCTAGTAAAATATCAGTTACATCTACATCAGCCATTTCTAGGACATGAGTAGACTCAAAATAAACCACATGAAATTTTTGCTCTTCTAACTCAGCTTGGAGTCGCAATAACTCGGTTGACTTTCCACAGCCAAGATGACCTGTAAATAGCTGACAGGTAGGGACATCCGGTGATATCCGCGTAATGGTACGCTGTAAAGCTTCGATGATTTTACCACCCCGCACTGAGGCAAAATCAATATAGTATCGGCGATCGGCAGGATTTCCCATCATTAGAGGTCTGCTCGGATTGCACGCTTGATAAAATCTTTCTAAATCTAAGAGCATAACTACTAATCCATTTCACTTAGGGAAAGACGGGGATTGCGAAAACGTCTGGATAACTAACTATATTTATATCTGCTGAGTAGTAATTCTTGCCTAGTCTGCGAATATCCCTATCAAAATACAAACTATATTGACATTCTTCCGGATGATTTTCCCGATAAATTTGTCAAATTGCAACACTTTTTTGGGATACTTTTTAAGTAATAATACTGGAGATATTTTCCGCTAAAATAATTTTATCAGAGAAAAAGCTTCTCCTAGAAATTGTAAAAATATCCACTAGAGAAAAAGGTTATATTGATTACAATTTACAAGTATTCCTTTCATCTTGAGATACCCGACTTCTTTAAGAAGTCGGGTATCTTGTAGTTGTAGGGTGCGTTATGCTTTTAGAAGAGCGCACCAACGACTGTGCAAGGTGCGTTGCGCTGCTTTGACAACACACCCTACAGTAATTTGACTAACTAACAACTAACAATTAACCACCAACCACCAACCACTAACACCCATACTTATCAATATTTACAGTCTCCTGCCCGAAGACAATCTTCTGTTTGGTCATCTCTAGCTGATAGTTGAAACGGCACTAAATGTATTAACTCTTTTATGTTGCTAGTAATTAAATCAGTTTTCAGTAAAAACTTATTCGGTAATATCGGCACGTCACGATTAGCAGCCAAGCTAGAACTTACATTACCTAAAAAAACAGGTAATGATACCATCAAACCAATAAAAATTACCCTACTCATACAAACCTCAGTTAAGAATTTCCGATTGCATTACCGTAAATAGCACCTTGATAAACCGGAGTTTAAAAACTGAGCATTATTATGTTTATTTTTAATAAATTTAAACTAAATGCTTTTTTTGGAGACTTGATATATAATTATCAGTTCCACCCTTTTAGGGGTAGGCAACGCCTAAAATATAACTTCCTAGTCACATATTCATATTAAGCTTTAACCTAGCCGGACGAAAAGAGCGATCGCCCTAAAAAAAATATCGTAGTAACCGCCACCCCAGATAAAATAGTTAACAAATGATGCCTACTGTTCTAACTCATGACTCCTTCACAAGACGTAGACACTTCAACTGACCCAGATATCGACCTCGAAGGATACGGCAACCCAGAATCAGATCCTCTCGATGAATTGCCTGGTGAGGTCGAAATGTCGATTTTCGACCACCTAGAGGAGTTGCGACAGCGGATTTTTTATGCTTTGATTGCTGTAGCAGTAAGTGTTTTCGGCTGCTTTCTTGTTGTCAAGCCGATTGTCCAAGTGTTGGAAGTACCAGCAAAAGGAGTAAAATTTCTCCAACTCGCTCCCGGAGAATATTTCTTTGTCTCCCTGAAAGTTGCCGGTTACAGTGGTTTGGTGCTAGCTAGTCCTTTTGTACTTTACCAAATTATCCAGTTCGTACTTCCAGGATTGACCAGACGCGAACGACGCTTGCTTATACCCGTGATGTTGGGTTCGAGTGTCTTATTTGTCGGCGGGTTAGTGTTTGCTTATATACTGCTGATTCCTGCCGCTTTGAACTTCTTCATCAGCTACGGTGCAGATGTAGTCGAGCAATTATGGTCGATTGACAAATATTTTGAATTTGTGCTGTTGTTATTATTTAGCACCGGGTTAGCATTTCAAATTCCCGTCATTCAACTGTTGCTAGGTGCTTTAGGAATTCTTTCTTCTCAAAAAATGCTTTCTGGTTGGCGTTATGTAATTATCGGATCGGTGGTTTTGGGAGCTATTCTCACACCTTCTACAGATCCCTTTACCCAAAGTCTTTTAGCCGGTGCTGTCTTGGGACTTTATTTCGGTGGTATCGGTCTGGTTAAGCTTGTTGGGAAATGATTGTAATGGGTAATGGGGCATGGGGCATGGGGCATGGGGCATGGGGGGACAAGGGGGACAAGGAGGAATTACCAATTACCAATTACCAATTCCCAATTACCAATTACCAATGCCCATTGCCCAATGCCCATTGCCCAATTCCCAACAAATTATGTTTGTCATTTGAATGATAAACTAATCAATCAACCATTCGGAAGCACGTTCACCTAAATCTAAAGGAATGCTAACTGCTTTACCAAGTCGCGGACGTTCGCGAGTTTGAGTAATAAATGTTTGCACTTGAATTGTACCACCAAAGGCATCAAGGTAAGTAGCGATAGTATTGAGATGCTCTTGGTAGTCTGCTTCACTTAAAGGAAAAGATACTTGCTCAAGATATTTCCACATTATTTGTACAAATATCTTACCCTGAGTCCGTCGCAACTGGACATCGTATGAGCGTCCCCACTTATCAAGCAACAGTTGATGTAATTCCTGTCCGGTCATAGCTTTTTTCAATTAGATTTTACATTTAGTTATGATGTTAAGTTCCGTAACTCCAGTATGATAAGACTATAAAGAAATGTAATGTCCACCAAAAGATGCTAAAAATATCTTTGAAGAGAAAAGTATGGCATCGTCGGCGGTACAATTCATTTCGATGTAGACAAGAGCCATTAACATTATGGGAACTCTTGTCAATATTCTTAACAAAATAGAGAATCATAGCGCGGGGATTATGGCTCAATTTTCAGAATCAGCAGACGTGCCCGATATGGGGCGCCGTCAATTCATGAATCTGCTCACTTTCGGGACTGTTACCGGAGTAGCTCTGGGAGCATTGTATCCCGTAGTCAAGTTTTTTATTCCCACTTCTGCTAGCGGATCTGGTGGTGGGACAACAGCAAAAGACGAGTTAGGTAACAACGTCAGCGTAGCTAAATTTTTAGAAAGCCATAATGTCGGCGATCGCACTTTAGTTCAAGGACTCAAAGGAGATCCGACCTATATTGTGGTAGAAAGCAAAGAGGCGATCGCTGATTACGGCATTAACGCCATCTGCACTCACTTAGGTTGTGTTGTTCCCTGGAACGTTGCTGAGAACAAATTTAAGTGTCCTTGTCACGGTTCGCAGTACGATCCTACTGGTAAGGTTGTCCGAGGTCCAGCACCGAAGTCTTTGCCTTTAGCTCATACCAAAGTAGATGACGACAAAATCGTCTTGACTCCCTGGACTGAAACCGACTTCCGCACAGGTGAAGAAGCTTGGTGGGCTTAATTATTTCGTCAATTGTCCTTAGTCATTTGTCAAATGACAATTACTAATGACTATTGACTATTGACTATTGACTAATGACCTTCATTTCTAGAATTGTTGTCCTTATTGAGATGAGAAATGCCTTTACACCGGCGAGGTTGACTCGCAGCGCTAGAGCGATGGTAAAAACATTGCTGATAGCGATCGCTACTGTGACATTGTTCTTCACCAGCGATTTAGTCCTTCCCCAATCAGCTGCTGCTTACCCATTTTGGGCACAGGAAACCTATCCCGAAACCCCCCGCGAACCAACAGGACGCATTGTTTGCGCTAACTGTCACCTAGCGGCAAAACTGACGGAAGTAGAAATTCCCCAATCGATATTACCCGATACCGTATTTAAAGCGGTAGTAAAAATTCCTTACGACACCAGCGTAGAGCAAGTAGGGGCTGATGGTTCCAAAACTGGCTTAAATGTTGGTGCTGTACTGATGTTACCCGATGGCTTCAAGATTGCTCCTGAGGATCGCGTCCCTGAGGACATGAAAGAAGAAATTGAAGATTTATTCTACCAACCCTACTCAGAAGACAAAGAAAACATTGTCATCATCGGACCGCTACCCGGTGAACAGTATCAAGAAATCGTTTTCCCAGTTCTTTCTCCCAACCCCGCAACCGACAAAAATATCCACTTTGGTAAATATCAAGTTCACGCAGGTGGAAACCGTGGACGCGGACAAGTTTACCCCACTGGTGAAAAGAGCAACAACACCGTTTACAACGCTTCCGCTACCGGCACAATTACCAAAATTGCCAAAGAGGAAGATGAAGATGGTAACGTCAAATACGCGATAAACATCCAATCCGAGACAGGTAAAACAGTTACAGAGAAGGTTCCCTTAGGACCCGAACTGCTTGTTTCTGAAGGACAAGCGGTGACTTCTGGTGACGCTTTGACCAGTAACCCCAACGTCGGTGGATTTGGTCAAGATGATGCCGAAATTGTTCTGCAAGATGCTGGCAGAATTAAAGGCTTAATCGCATTCATCGCTTTGGTGATGTTAGCTCAAGTTTTGTTAGTGCTGAAGAAAAAGCAGGTTGAGAAAGTCCAAGCTGCTGAGATGAATTTCTAAATTCTCTACTAATTTATCACTTAATTAGGACAGGTCAAATGCCTGTCTTTTTTTTGTTATATTTTTTACAAGCAGATAAACATAAATAAAAGCTCTTAAATGTAGTAAGGGCTTCAGCCCTTAAAACCGAAGCTTTGAGCGGTAAACCGCTCACTACAAAAGTTAATAATGGGGAGTTTCCTGAAAATATAGATGAGTTGAAAGCAGAATGTGAGGGAGAAGTTAAGAATGAGTAAACAATGATAATTGTTCAACCATTTCTTTACCCTGTGGTTTCTTTCCCTGAATCAAATTGTAAATATAATCACTGATCGCTTTTGCAAGTAAAACTGGTACTGCATTACCAATTTGTTTATATTTAGAACTTACTGAACCAGAGAAAACCCAATCGTCAGGAAAAGTTTGAATAACAGCAGATTCGCGTATAGTCAGGGGACGCAATTCTTGTGGATGACACATATCTGTAGCTTTTTGATGTGGACTTGTCGTTATAGTAGGAGAGGGTTTATCCCAAGACAAACGTCTGTAAAAACCAACTTTACCTCCTCCTGAATTATATGCTCCTCCCATAGCTTCACGCTTTAATTCTTCAGGTAAGTATCTCCAATTTTGCCCTGATTTTAAAAGTCTAAGATATTTCAGACGATTTTCAGAATAAGGAATAAACTGTGGTTGCAAATCAACTAACTCGAATATGGCATCTCTAAGAGTACGCCATTTAGGTAAATTGATACCATCTTCGCTATGAGTAGCTACAGGAAATGTGAAAGCTTCATTATCTCTAGAACCAATAAATATGACGCGCTGTCTATTTTGTGGAACACCATAATCTGCGGCTTCTAAAAGGTTGTAAACTACGTTGTATCCAAGCGCTTTCATTTGGTCCAACACAACCGAAAGAGCAGCACCACGCATTTCATCTAATTCGTCGTAGAGTCCTTGACGCTGGTTTATCGGTCTATGTCGGATAGGAGCAGATAGCAACCCTCTCACGTTTTCCATCACAAAAAAACGTGGCTGAATTTCTCTAACTATGCGGATAAAGTCCATAAACAAACTGCCGCGAGGGTCCATCACTGAACCACGTAATCCTGCTGTACTAAAAGGTTGACACGGTGGACCACCAATTACTAAATCTACTTCCCCTTTGTTTAAAGTCCTGCCAATATCTAAAATATGCCCTCCCTCGCACAGTAACTCTTGAGCGTCTATTTTTGTGATATCCCTTGGGACAGCAATTTCTTTAAGATGTGGTCGATTAAGAGCTATTGTTTTTGTGGCATCAGAATCATTTTCTACCACACTTACAGTATGAAATCCGGCACGTTCCATACCAAGGTCTAAACCAAAAGCTCCTGTAAAAAGTGAAATACAAATTAGTTTTACTTCGATCAATTTTGTCACTCCATATTAGTATGAAATCCATAATTTTTCGTAGAGACGTTCCGTTGGAACGTCTCTAACAACGATAATTTTCGCTTTTATCGTAATATCACTTTATTAAGGTAATTGGTTTTTTACCTTCAACTTTGCAGTTGACGCGACCAATTATGCAGCTATTTTTATATCCCAAATCTTTCAATGCAATTAAACATTCTTCAGCTTGCGTTTCTGGAATCGAAGCTAAAAGACCGCCGGCAGTTTGCGGGTCAAATAATATGGGATAATTAGAATGGCTTTCTGTCTGTGCCAAATTGGAAATGTAATCTGATGCTTGCAAATTTTCTGGATGCAGTGAGCTAAAAATTCCTTGTTTTAATGTCTCTTTTGCACCTTCTAAAATCGGGATAGCTTCAAGTTGTAATTCAACTGCAACACCAGAAGCTTGCACCATTTCCAGCAAGTGTCCCAGCAAGCCAAAGCCTGTCACATCAGTGCAAGCTGTCGTGTGATGTGACAATAAATATGCAGCAGCAACTTGTGACAACAGCATCGACTCGACAGCAGCATCAATCCAACGATTTTTAACTTGATAGCGCATCTGAGCGGCAAATAATGTCCCGGTTCCTAGGGCTTTTGTCAAAATTAGCACTTCATTTGGTTGCATTCCGCTTTTGCGTAAGAGTTTATCTGGATAAACTAATCCGTTGTAAGTTAAGCCAAATGCTAATTCTGCACCTTGGGTTGTGTGTCCACCGATGAGGGGTGCTTGTGCTTGATTTAGCACTTTCACAGCACCAGATAATAATTGGTAAAGGATTTCGGCGATTTTAGATGGTGCAGCATGAGGAATAGTAGCGATCGCTAATGCACTTTGAGGAACAGCACCCATTGCCAAAATATCATTTAAGCAATGATTAGCGCTAATTTGCCCAAATATATACGGATCGTTAATCAAACTTGGAAAATAATCAATCGTCTGCACCATCAACTGATTATTTTCTATCTTTATCACCGCTGCGTCATCTGGTGCATCCAATCCAATAATGATATCTTTTCTATCTTTGCCAATGAGTTGTTCTTGCTTGATGCGATCTAAAACTGCTTTTAAAACTGTACTACCAACTTTAGATCCACAGCCGGCGCAGTGGAGTGGGGAGTGGGGAGTGGGGAGTGGGGAGGTGGGGGGAGATGGGGGAGATGAGGGAGATGAGGGAGATGAGGGAGATGGGGGAGTTGGGGGAGAAAATAAATTTTGCAAATTCCTCTTAATTCCTACTCCCCATTCCCTACTCCCCACTCCCCACTCCCTACTCCCCACTCCCCAGTCCCTACTCCCCACTCCCCATTCCCTACTCCCCACTCCCCAGTCCCTACTCCCCACTCCCCACTCCCTACTCCCCACTCCCTCACTGAAGCGTTGCATAAATCGGCGATCAATCAAGTCTTTGAGATGCCACAATAATTTATGCGGTGGCAAAGTGAAAAATCCTCGTGTGGCGATCGCACGTTTATCCCCAGTACCAATTAAACTTAAATATTGTTTCTGTGGTTTGTAAGGTAGTGGTGATTTTCCTAATAAAATTCGCTGCAAGTTCTCAAATAAAGGTTTACCTTGCCTAACTGCAAATACACCAGCTTTCGGACGCGGATGATTTATCATTGTGGCAATATCACCAGCAGCAAATACGTGTGGATGTGTTAGCGATCGCAATGTATCATCAACTAAAATAAAGCCTTGGTCATCAGTTGCTAATTGTGTTGTTTTTAACCATTGCGGTGCTGATGCTTGAGTTACCCAAAACAAGCGATCGCACTCAACTTTCAACCCAGATTCACATATAATATTTAATTCACCTGTTTCTGCTGGCTCATCAGATATCAAACTAAAGTTATTCGCTGCGACTTTACACACATTTTCCCTCAAATGCAGTCGCATCCCGCGCTTAATCAAAAGTTGCCTAACTAGACGCCGCACCGATGGATGATAATGAGGCATCAGTTCCGCGTCACGCTGAAATAAATGAATTTCCAGCTGAGGAAAATTCTTTTCCCGCTTTTTAATACCCAGTAAATTCGCTTGCATTGACAAAGCTAATTCGACACCGCCGGCACCACCACCTACTACTCCAATCCTGATTAATTCTTTTGGATTTTCAGCGACATCCTCAATTAACTGATACCAATGTTTCAGTAGTTGCGCTACAGGTTTAGCCGGAATTGCATATTCTGCACCTGATACTGATAGCGTAGCGGGAGTACTGCCAATATCAATTGACAGCACATCGAAAGCTACAGATGGACGGTTAGCACAAAAAACTTTATTATTTTTTAAGTCAAGACCAACTACTTTGTCGATGTATAATTGTGCTTGAGCAAATTGAGCTAAACGTCGCAAATCGATGTGACATTCATCACGGTTGTAAAATCCGGCAATGTGTCCGGGTAGCATTCCAGAGTAGGGTGTATCTGAAGCTTCGGTAATCAAGGTTAACCGTACTCCTGGTAACGGTTTCATGCCAAACATCAAAAGTGCGATCGCATGGCTATGACCGCCACCAATCAACACTAAGTCTTTTACAATTGGTTGTGTATTTTGTTGCATCTGGTAAATTCTTTTAGGTAATTAAAAATTACATATAAATTTTCTCAAAATCTCTTTTCCTAGCTTTTAGCTTCTATTTTGGAGACTATAATTATTATTTATTTATATAAATTAAAAAAATATTAACTTTTGCGGAAAAAATAGTATATATAAATAAATTATTAAAAACTGCCTCCCATGAGTCCCCTCCTCGGTAAGAACAGCTTCTAAAGGAATTCCTCCTTTAGAAGCTTGTCAATCAAAACAGAATCGCACAAAATCAACATAAGTTGCTCAAATTATATGGGGGGGTAAAGTTTAATAGCGCGGTTCCTTAGCAAGGGCGAATATCAAAAATGCTAACTTAAGTGGTATAATTCGGAGTGCAGCTAACCTGAGTCAAACAAATCTCAGTGGTGCTAACGAGTGCAGGGGCAATTCTCAATGAGTGCCAACCTCAGCAGGGCAAATTTGCATCAAGCCAATTTACATTACACAAATCTCAGTGGTGCGAAACTGGATCGGGCAAACTTCACGCGGATGCTAACCTGTATTAAACAGACATCCTGTGAAGTTAAATATCTAGATTTTCAGCACATGAAATCGGGTGATATGAATTGGGAAAAAGGTAATTGGTAATTGATTTTCCCCATTAGCCATTCCCCCAACTCTAGAGCCAGAGCCGGCGCGAGGGAAACCCTCCCTTTCTCGCTGGACTCACCATTCCCCATTACCTATTCCCAAATCATCACAGTGAGTTCTCTACGTAGGTAAGGCATCTACCCTCATAGTATTGAAGCACATATTGCATTTAATGCAATCTACCAATCGTAAGAATAAGAATAATTGAGCCTTGGGGCACATATTGCAATTTGGAGATAAATGCTATATTCTTTTTGCCAATAATCAAATTATAAGATGTGAGGAATACTTTTGCTATGTCTGCTAATAAGACAGACACGCTTTTGAATAGGTTGATAGCCATATCGGTTATATTTACTGTCTCATTGACTCTAATTTTATTGGCATTTTCTCATCATGAGAAAGTGTCAACGCAGCAAAAAATAGAGAACAGAAATCAAACATTAACAACTTCTGCAATAGTTTTTTTAGGGCTAGCAGGAATGATTAATGTTTATTATGCAGCAAAGCGTACAGAAGCTTTAGAAAAAAGTGCGATCGCAGCCCAAAGAAACATCGAGCTCGGCATTCAAAATACCAAACTCAATGAAGATAGGTTGATTGCTGAACGCTTTATGGCAGCGATCGAACAGCTTGGACATGACAAAGTAGAAACGCGGACAGGTGCAATTTACGCTTTAGAACGAGTTGCTCAAGATTTTCCCAAAGAACACTGGACAATCATGGAAATTCTCTCAGCTTTTGTGCGCGAGAATGCTCCGATTCTGGTCGAACAACGACAACAAACCGAAGAAGATTCTGAACCTCGTTTTGGCAGACACATCCGCGTCACGCATCGCGAACATCCCGACGACCTCAACTGGCTGGAAGAATCACCGCGCATTCGTACAGATATTCAAGTGGCTTTAACAGTCATCGGTAGACGCGATTCACAAAAAGACCCGGTAAATCAGAAAATTGATTTACGCAATACTCACATCAGACGTGCAGACCTGCGTGGAGTATATTTTGCTGGGGCAGATTTGAGCGGATCTGACCTTTGTGGTGCAGATTTGCGATCGGCTGATTTGTGTGGTGCAGACCTGGATAAAGCTCAACTGTGTGGTTCAATTTTGTATGAAGCCAACTTGCAATCATGCAGCTTGATGGGAGCCAACCTTTCCGGAGCGAATCTGAATAAAGTTAAGCTGTGTGGAGCAAATTTACGTGCTGCTAACCTCTCTGGTGCAAGTTTGCGTGCGGCAGATCTCACCGACGCCAACCTTTATAAAGCCAACTTGCAACAAGCAACTTTAAAACTTGCCAACCTCTGTGGTGCAAAGCTGTTTTTAGCCAACTTGCAACAAGCAAAGTTCGGTAAAGCTAACTTACAAAATACCGGTTTGATTGGAGCCAACTTGCAACAAGCAAACTTGAATGGAGCCAATCTTAGTAACGCAAATTTGAATGCAGCCAAACTGCAACAAACAGACGTATTGTTTGCTAATTTGTCTAAAGCAAGTTTGATAGAAGTTGATTTGTACAGAGCAAATTTGATGGGAGCCAACTTGCAAAGAGCAATCCTTCATGAAGCTAACCTTTGTGAGGCAAACTTGATGGGAGCCAACCTTTATGGGGCGAATCTTTGCGATGTCAAATTAGAAGGAGCAATTTTGACAGGTGCGAAAAATTTAGACCCACAGCAGATTAGAGTAGCATTAGGCGATCGCACAACTCGTCTGCCTGATAATGTTGAAGCACCAATGCATTGGCGGCAAACTGTCTAAATAACAATCCGAGCAATTGATTATTTCGGTGCATCTTATTTTTAGACAAAATCTATTCCTCTCTCCACAAGCAAATTAAATCTTTAAGAATATTATCAAAACATCGGATTGTGTTCATAATCCCAACATTTGTTATCACGCCAAATTCTATGGGTGCGCTGACATTGAGATTTATCAGTCAGCCAAGGAATCGATGTTGGGTGGCTGATGTCGGCTGTAGTGGCTACGTAGTTAAGTGAGAGTATTAAAGAAGCTGTACAAAAGCCAGAAGTCGGTAATACAGCGACTAAGGCAGCGAATAACGTAATTTTTGCTCTTGTCGAAAGTTGAAATTTGCCTTGTTTAATACTCAGGCGATCGCGCATATATTTTTCCAATTTTTCGGTGAATATAAGTAGAAATTAAGCGTAAAATGCCAACTTTATAGAAAGCATATATAAGCAAAGTTTTGCTTTCTGCCTTCTATTTAGCAGTTGATATAAATAACGAAATGCTAAAGCAATGCAAATATTTGCATCAAAAAGTGTGTTAACAAAACTTTATTTTTTGGCTAATTTTATCGGCGTATATATCCTGTGGCTGTGTGTAATCTATCTATGAGGTGATTTTTGCACGGTCTTATTTAAAAGTACAGATGTTGACCGTGATTTTTACTAATAAAAAATACTTAAGTGTTGTTTTTAAAGATTACATATATTTTTTCTAGTAGCAAAAAAAAATATTTTTGGGTATAGATAAGATAATTTTTTTGTAGAGATAATTTAAATTTAAAAGACACAATTTGTTTCTTATACCTGCTTTGCGTATTTCTGAAAAGTATAAAAAGTTTAAAATTTGAAACTTAAATTTTGAGCTACACTAGCCTCGAAGATGGCAATAGGACTTACGCAACAGGCACTCTTATAACCTTATGATTGACCTTTACACCTTCACCACACCCAACGGACGCAAGGCTTCGGTTATGTTGGAGGAAGTTGAACTTCCCTACAACGTCCACAAAATCGACATTACTAAAAACGAGCAGTTTACACCAGAGTATATAGCAATCAATCCCAATAGCAAGATTCCCGCGATTATCGACCAAGATACTGAGATGAAAGTGTTTGAATCGGGCGCAATTTTGATTTATTTGGCAGAAAAAACCGGTAAATTCCTACCTGTCGATCAAAAAGGTCGCTTTCAAGTACTTGAGTGGCTGATGTGGCAAATGGGAGGTGTAGGACCAATGTCTGGGCAACTCA
Organism: Hassallia byssoidea VB512170; assembly: GCF_000817785.2. Classification (GTDB taxonomy): domain Bacteria; phylum Cyanobacteriota; class Cyanobacteriia; order Cyanobacteriales; family Nostocaceae; genus Hassallia; species Hassallia carrinoi. Next base: position 34,272 of record NZ_JTCM02000020.1, read on the forward strand.
ACCATTTTAAACGGTATGCACCAGAAAAGATTCCTTACGCGATCGCACGCTATGAAAAAGAAACTCTACGACTTTACAGCGTGTTAGATAAACAATTAGTAGACAAAGAATTTATCTGCGGTGACTATTCTATTGCAGACATAGCCACCTATCCTTGGATATCCATTTATGAAAGTCAAGGTTTAACGCTAGATAATCACCCAAATCTCAAACGTTGGGTAGAAACAGTACAGCAACGTCCAGCAGTACAGCAGGGGATGAAAGTGCCGTAATTGGTAATTGGTAATTGGTAATTGGTAATTGGTAAGAAAGGAGGGGGAAGGGGGAAAGGGAAAAACTCTTCTTGCTTTACCCTTTACCCTTTACCCTTTTCCCCTCTTAAAAAAGCCCATTCCCCATTCCCCCTTCGGGTTCGCCAGTCGCCTGCGGAGGGAAACCCTCCCGCAGCGCTGGACTCACCATTCCCCATTACCTATTACCCATTCCCCCCCATCACAACTCCCCAGAAATAATCTTCAAAAGGTCTTTCATCAAGATCGATGTGAAATTTTTTCGCCCAAGAGTAAATATCTAAGCTGACACGTCCGCTTTCTTGGTCAAACCAAGAACCACCTTTAAAAGAGATATTTCCTAATATCGTAATCCAGTGATTTGGGTAAGGTAAAAAAGGCTTTTTGCCGCCAAGCAAACCTGAGGCAGTAATCAAACCAAACGCTACACCACCAGAATCGATGACAGCTGATGCTTCATTCAAAGCTTCGTATTCTCCAAATAAATATGTATGGATATACTTGACTTTACGATAACCTAATACTTCTCGCGTCCAGCCTTTCATCTCCCAAGATTTTGTCATCCCAGACAAATTTCGGATGATATCTGGTGATTCTACTTCAATGTTGAAAATCGAGTTTTCTGCTTCTCGTAGTGTTGCTAAAACCATCCAATCGGCTTGACTTAACCGCAGTCTCCCTCGACTTTTAACAAGTGTTTGAGATGCTTTAATGCGTGTAGTTTGTCCTTGAAAACCGCCAGTTTCAAATATACTACGGCAAATTTGCACATAACGCAATGGTTGTTTGCGAATAAGTTCAAACAAAATGGATGCCGGTCCACAAAATGGTTGTCCACCTTGGTTGACGAGAAAAGGATCTAAAACACGCGATCGCATGTCCGCAAGTACTTGGTTTTTATCTAAAGTTGCCCAAACACCAGGTACATTGGATTTTTCAAAGTCTGCGATCGCGCTAGTAACTGCTGGATCTAACTGCTGTCCATTCATATATTTACGCTGATTACTGAAAGTACCCGATTGTTAATTACCTTGACTACAGTACCGATGACCACTAATTCGCAAAGAATCTTAACAATTTGAAGTATTTATACTGATTGTGTTTTCTTGCATAGTGAAAAATTCCATATTTTCCGGGTAAATGCACTTTAAAATACTAAAACTGAAAGAAAATCCTCTATTTAAATTAGACAAAATTATGAAACGCCGAGAAATTATTACTACAGCTGCGATCGCTACAGCAACTACTACACTAGTTTCCTGTACCCGGACTGGCACAGCCCCAGGTGTAAAAACCGGACAGCCAAATGTCCGGTGGCGAATGGCTACTAGCTGGCCCAAGTCTCTAGGTATTTTCGCTGGTGCAGAAACTGTCGCCAAGCGAGTCAAGGAAATGACCTCAGGACGTTTCAACATCACAGCCTTTGCCGCCGGTGAATTAGTGCCAGGATTGCAAGTACTCGATGCCGTGCAAGCCGGAACTGTAGAATGCGGTCACACAGCCGGCTATTATTATATAGGCAAAAGTCCGGCATTAGCTTTCGCTACCTCCGTTCCCTTCGGCTTGAATGCCCAACAGCAGAATGCTTGGTATTATCACGGTGGTGGATTAGAAGCCACACAGAAAATTTATGCCAACTTCAACGTAATTAACTTTCCTGCTGGCAATACTGGGGTGCAGATGGGTGGCTGGTTTAAAAGGGAAATTAAGTCAATTTCTGACCTCAATGGCTTAAAAATGCGAATTCCCGGATTAGGGGGGCAAGTAATGTCTCGTTTGGGGGTAAACGTGCAAGTTTTACCAGGAGGCGAGATTTATTTAGCATTAGATCGAGGTGCGATCGATGCTGCGGAGTGGGTTGGTCCCTACGATGACGAAAAACTCGGTTTACCAAAAGCAGCAAAATTTTACTATTATCCCGGCTGGTGGGAACCAGGACCTACCTTAGATATATTAGTTAACCGTAACGCCTGGAACCGCTTACCCAAAGAGTATCAAGAAATCTTCAAAGTAGCGACTTTTGAAGCTAACTTGAATATGCTTACTCAATATGATGCCTTAAATGGCGCAGCACTTTCAAGATTAGTTGCTGGTGGTACAAAGTTAACTCCTTACAGCCAAGATATTCTCCAAGCAGCACAGAAAGCTAGCTTTGCACTATACGACGAAAACGCCAGCAAAGACGCGACTTTTAAACAAGTTTACGAACAATGGAAAGACTTTCGCCAGAAGATTTACAACTGGAACCGAGTTAATGAATTGAGTTATGCCAATTTTGTCACATCTAGTAACAGTTGATAAAGTAGGTGGTAGAGACGCGATGTTCCTCGCGTCTGTACAATGTTGGTGATGGTTAGCCAGTAGTTACGCCAAAGGCTAACGCACCCCTCGAAAGTTTTGGTGCGTTACGCCCGCGATAACACACCCTACTGGCGTCATTGGGCATTGGGGCAGTGGTTAGCCAGTAGGGTGCGTTACGCCAAAGGCTAACGCACCCCTCGAAAGTTTTGGTGCGTTACGCCCGCGATAACACACCCTACTGGCGTGACTATCAACCAACAACTATCAACCAACAACCAACAACCAACAACCAACAACCAACAACCAACAACCATCAACCAACAACTATCAACCAACAACTATCAACCATCAACCAACAATCCCTCATCCCCCCAAAGACGGTAAAAAACTGACTATTCCGGGGAAGACAATAATTAAAACTACGACCAACAACTGAAGCAAGATAAACGGTATGACACCGCGATAAATATCAGTTGTGGTGACTTCTTTTGGTGCGACGCCGCGTAAATAGAATAAGGCAAAGCCAAAGGGAGGGGTGAGAAAAGAGGTTTGCAAATTTGCTCCCAAAACGACACCATACCAAACTAAATCTATGCCTAATTGCTGGGCAACTGGGACAAATAAAGGAATAACAATAAAGGCAATCTCGAAAAAGTCGATGAAGAAGCCCAGTAAGAATACCACTGTCATGCTGACGATTAAAAAGCCGACTTTGCCACCGGGGAGGTTGGAGAGGACATCAAACATAAATTGATCGCCATTCAGTCCCCGGAAAACTAAACTAAAAGCGGTGGAACCGAAGAGGATAAAAATCACCATGCTGGTGATTCGCAAAGTGGCATCACAAACCTGACGTAATGATTCTAAAGTGAGTTGACGGTTAGCGGCAGCAAGAGCGATCGCACCCGCACAACCCACGGCACCCGCTTCTGTTGGTGTTGCAATGCCAAAAAATATACTACCCAACACCAACAAAATCAACACCAAAGGCGGCAGCATCACCTGAAAGACTCGCTTTCCCAAAGCTTTCCCACCGATTTCTCTTACTTCGGCTGGTAAAGCAGGTGCTACATCTGGTTTCAAAAATGACACAATCAGCACATGCGCGGCAAACGCACCTGCCATCATCAAACCAGGAATCACCGAACCGATGAACAAATCACCCACCGATACACCTAACTGATCCCCCAGTACCACCAACACCACACTCGGCGGAATGATTTGTCCCAAAGTTCCCGACGCAGCAATTACACCAGTCGCTAATTGTTTGTTGTAGCCATAGCGCAGCATAATCGGCAAGGAAATTAAACCCATCGCCACCACCGTTGCCGCTACTACCCCAGTAGTTGCTGCTAACAGCGCTCCCACCAGCACCACAGCTAACGCAAGTCCACCGCGCAAACGTCCCAACAAAATCCCCATCGTTTCTAACAGTCTCTCAGCTATCCCGGATTTCTCCAGCATTGCCCCCATAAAGATGAAGTAAGGGATAGCTAGCAAGGTATAATTTGCCATGATGCCAAAAATTCGCTGTGGCATCGCAGTCATAAATATTGGGTCAAATATGCCTAGTCCAATTCCTAGCAGCCCAAATAAAATCGCCACACCACCTAGCGAAAAAGCTACCGGATACCCCAGCGACAGCAGCAGCAAAGCACCTGCAAACATGAGCGGACCAAGCCATTCATAAGCCAGCGTCATGATGTTCCTCCTGAGGATTTAGTCTGCCTTTAATAATCGCAAAATTTTTGATAGCCTCAGAAATTCCCTGAAAAATCAACAATACACAGGCGACAATAATCATCGCTTTAATCGGGTAACGCGGCAATCCACCCGGATCGGGCGACGTTTCCAGAATTTGCCACGAAGCAGCGATCGTATCCCAAGAAAAAATAATTACCATGATGCAGAAGGGAATCAGAAAAAATATTGTTCCCAGCAAATCTGCAACTGCTTTACGCTTAGGCTGCCAATTATTGTAAAAAATATCAACGCGGACGTGTTCGTTATGTTTGAGCGTGTAAGCCGCTCCTAACAAGAAAACTAAATCAAATATATACCATTGCGCCTCGATGTAAGCATTAGAGGTAAGATTGCTGCCGATAATTCGCCCCAAATATCGCCCAACAACATTCCACACGCCAAGTATGACCATAACTAGCACCAGCCAACTAGTAAGTCTACCAATGCGATCGTTACAAGCATCAATAATTCTAGAAATCCTTAACAGTTTTTCCAATGTTCTCTACCCTCTTGAACTGTCGTAAATGTAGTTTACAACCGAAGTGGGCAAGCTTATAAAAAGTAGGACTTACGCAAAAACTCTCCCAAACTCTCCTAAACTCTGCGTTCTCTGCGCCTCTGCGGTTCGTTTCTTCATCATTCTGCGTAAGTCCTAAGTACAGCATGAGCGTAAAAGCGTAGCGTTTTTAAATGCAGGGGGACGCATTAACATTGTATCGGGAAACAATCGCATTGTATCGGGAAACAATCGCATTGTATCGGAAAACAATCGCATTGTATCGGGAAGCAATCGCATTGTATCGGGAAACAATCGCATTGTATCGGGAAACAATCGCATTGCAGGGTATTGCGAAATTTAATTTGCTACGAATTAATGAAATGCTGTACTAAAAAAGATAAAATATGAAGTCTGTAGGGTGCCCTGCGGCGCAAAAATTTGTGAATTGACTAAAAACCTGACTGAAGAGTGCGCCTAACGCACCCTACTTGACTAACAGTGCTAACGCCAAATTGTATTTATTGACGTTGACTTACGTCTCTTCTTCTCTCACAAAAATATTCCTCAAAACCCATTTACTCCAGTCTTTACCATTAAGTTTGGTTTGCCAAGCTTGATATAATTTTTGACCGGAACCGACTCCAAATATCGTCAATCTACCATCTTGATTTTGACTTACTTTCAGATTCTTACTAATTTCATCGGTAAAATCTTGCCATTTGCCCCATTTACCATTAGGTTCTGTTTGGGCAACTCGATATGCTTTTTTATCAGTACTAATTGCAAAAGCTTCTAATCTTCCATCTGGATTTTGAGTTACTGCTAAAGTTTTCGCAACTCCACGAGAAAGATTGTCCCATTTACTCCAATTGTTACTATTGATTGTGGTTTGCCAAATATGATATGCTTTGTCATCAGTACCAACTACAAAAACTTCTAATCTGCCATCTTTGTTTGGAGCTACTGTTACACTTTTAGCAGTTCCATCAGCAAGACTATCCCATTTACTCCAATTGTTACTATTAAGTGTAGTTTGCCAAGCATGATAGACTTTGTTATCAGTACCAATTGCAAAAACTTCTAGTCTGCCATCTTGATTGGGAACTAATGTTAGGTTATCTGCAATGCCACGAGAAAGATCGTCCCATTTACTCCATTCTTCACTGTTGGGTTTAGTTTGGTGAGTGTAATATACTTTATCATCAGTACCGATCGCCACAACTTCTAATCTACCATCTTTATTTGCAGCTACTGCCAAACTTTTCGCAATCCCACCAGAAAGGCTTTTTAATAAACTCCAATCTTTGCCATTAACTGTGGTTTGCCGAGCATGGTAAACTTTTTTATCGTTACCAATTGTAAAAACTTCTAGTCTGCCATCTTGATTGAAAGCTACTGTCAAACTTTTAGCAGTTTGATTTGAAAGACTTTGCCAATCACTTGAATCTTCCCCATTCGGTGTAATTTGCCAAGCATGATGAATATTGTCATCAGTGTCAATTACAAAAGCTTCTAATCTACCATCTTGATTTCGTGCAACTGCCAAACTACTTGTAACACGATTTAAGTTTAGCAAATTTGTACTAGCTACATTGGCTGCGCTAGATTCTTGTAGATTTGTCATTTAAACCTCCAAAATTTCTCTTAAATGGAAGATGAATATATCAACGTTTGCAAGCTTTATTTTCTGCCTTTAATTTAATAGGCTTAATCGCAATCAAGTTATGCAGTTTATGGTTGCGTCCACCTTTGCATCTATCTAAAGTAGTATGATTGCATCAAACGCGCTGCAAACAAGATTCCCGACAATGAGTATCGCTCTGAAATATATGGGCATACTAAGCAGAACAATCTGCATTCCAAATCAGAGCTTATGACTGCCTCTGGACCACTCCACCAAGCAACAGCACATCAACCAACTCAGCCATCGTCGTCCCGTGAAAAAGAGAAAGCCAATCGCAAACTTTCGCTGCGATCGCTCCTCATCGTTCCCTTTGTGCTGCAAATTTTTGCCGCCGTGGGATTAACCGGCTATCTGTCGTTTCGGAATGGGCAGCAGGCAATTAATGATTTGGCAACTCGCTTACGCAGCGAAGTGAGCTTACGCATCGATCAGCATCTCGAAACTCAACTCGATACTGCTCGTAACCTTGCCCAAACAAACGGAGATGCCATTGATCTAAAGTTACTTGACCCGCAATACCCAGCAGCATTAGGTCAATTTTTCTGGAAACAATTAAAACTACATAACATCGGCTACATTGGCTTTGCCTACACCACAGGAGATTTTGCGGGTGCTGGGCGTTTCTTTGAAGATGGTCGGGTCACGGTGGATGAAGTTTCTCAGCAGCGCAACGGCAACTTAAACTGGTATATTTATAACACCAACAGTCAGGGAGAACGCACCACACTTGCGATCGACAACGGACGCTACATCGCCAAAGAAGAAAGTTGGTACACAGAACCCGCCCGCGCAGGACAGCCGTTATGGACGGTGTATCAATGGCAATCTCCCCCCTATACTCTGTCCATTTCTGCCAACCGTCCGGTTTATGACCAAAACAAAAAATTAATCGGAGTGGTTGGCGTTGACCAACGGTTGAGTCAGATCAGCGACTTTCTGAGAGAGTTGAAGGTGAGTCCCTCCGGGAAAACCTTCATTTTGGAACGCACCGGACTCATCATTGCTAGTTCTGCTGCCCAAGAGCCTTACAAGCTTGTTGATGGCAAGGCAACGCGGCTCCATGCATCTAATAGCCAGGATGCTCTGATTCGCGCAACGACCCAACACCTGACTAAGCAGTTTAGTAATCTCAACCAAATTCAACAAAGTCAAACCCTTGAGTTTATGCTTGACGGTCAACGTCAGTTCGTTCAAGTTGCACCCTGGAAAGATAAGTGGGGACTAGATTGGCTCGTAGTTGTTGCCGTGCCTGAATCTGACTTTATGGCACAAATCAATGCCAACACCCGCACTACTATTGTGCTGTGTCTGGGTGCGCTGGGTGTGGCAACGATCCTCGGCGTTTTCACCTCTGGCTGGATTACCAAACCGATTTTGCAACTCCAAAAAGCCAGTCAGTTAATTAGTTCGGGACACCTCGATCAAACAGTTGAGGTGCAAGGCATTAATGAATTAGAATCGCTGGCAGATTCCTTTAATCAGATGGCGGGTCAACTCAAAACCTCCTTTATCGAACTGGAAACCCGTGTTGAGGAACGCACCGCAGAATTGAAAGAAGCAAAACTAATAGCCGATAGCGCCAACCAAGCAAAAAGCGAATTTCTCGCCAACATGAGCCATGAACTTCGCACACCGCTTAACGGTATTCTTGGTTATGCTCAAATCCTCAACCGCAGCAGCGCCTTACCAGCCAAAGAACGGCATGGAGTAGAAATCATTCATCAGTGCGGTTCTCATTTGCTGACGCTGATCAACGATGTCTTGGACTTGTCCAAAATTGAAGCCCGCAAACTAGAACTTACACTCAAAGCAATTCACTTTCCCTCATTCCTCCAAGGTGTCGCGGAAATCTGCCGCATTCGTGCTGACCAAAAAAACATTGACTTTGTTTACGATCCCGATCCGCAGTTGCCTGAAGGGATTTTTGCCGATGAGAAACGGCTGCGTCAGGTTTTGCTCAACTTGCTGGGAAACGCGATTAAATTCACCGAATTTGGTTCTGTCACGCTCAAGGTTGCCGTAGTTGAAAATCATGCCAATCCGTCCACTCGCACTTTCAAATTTCAAGTTGAAGATACCGGCGTTGGAATTGCGCCTGAGGCGTTGGATAAGATTTTCCAGGCTTTTGAACAAGTAGGCGATCGCCAGCTAAAAGCCGAGGGTACCGGTTTAGGACTGGCAATCAGCCAAAGAATTGTCCAACTCATGAACGGACAAATCCAAGTTAAAAGCCAACCCCAAGTTGGCAGTGACTTCTTTTTTGAGGTGGAACTGGCGATCGCCACCGATTGGGCACAGCAAAACTTGATCGCGACTGGAGAACAAATTATTGGTTATGAAGGACAACGACGCAGCATTCTTGTGGTAGACGATCGCTGGGAAAATCGAGATGTAATTGTCAATTTACTCGAACCCCTCGGTTTTATCTTAACAGAAGCTGAAAACGGGCAAGATGGTTTAGCAAAAATCCGCCAGCATTCGCCAGATTTGGTGATTGTAGATTTATCGATGCCTGTAATGGATGGATTTGAAATGCTCAAACAAATACGCAATACAGACGATTTGAAACACTTGAAGGTGATTGTTTCTTCGGCATCGGTAGCGCAACTTGACCGTCGGATGAGTTTATCAGCTGGAGGTGATGATTTTCTCCCCAAACCCGTGCAAACTTCGGAGTTGTTTAACTTGCTAGCTAATTATTTAAAACTCACCTGGAAATACGAAGCAACAGCGACGATTACATCCACTACAGAACTGATTCCCCCTCCTAGAGAAGATTTACAAAAGTTGCTAGAACTGGCACAAGATGGTTTAGTCAAAAAATTAACCGAAGCCGCAGAGCAAATAGGACAAAAAAGCGATCGCTATCAGCCTTTCATCCAAAAAATTCTGCAACTAGCTAAACAATTTCAAACTGAAAATATTGAGCAGTTGCTTCAGGAATATTTAGCAGGCGATCGCGTTTAGGAAAAAATAATGAAAACATCTTTAACAGGTTTAATTTTAATTGTCGATGATACCCCCACAAATTTAGATGTCATCTCCGAAACCTTGAGCGATGCTGGTTTTGACGTGGCGATCGCAACCAGTGGTGAACGCGCTCTGCAACAACTTGAGCGCCGATCTGCCGATTTAATTTTACTTGATGTCATGATGCCGGGAATGAATGGTTTTGAAACTTGTCAACACCTGAAAACAAATCCCAAAACTTGTGATATTCCCGTCATTTTTATGACTGCTTTATCTGATGCTGATAGCAAAGTTCAAGCATTAGAAATCGGTGCAGTTGATTACATTACTAAACCTTTTCAAGAAAAAGAAGTTTTAGCGAGGGTAAAAACTCATTTACAATTGCGTCGCTTAACCCAAAGTCTCGAAAATCAAGTTGCGGAAAAAACAGCACAGTTACAAGCATCTCAAATTCAAATTATTCAAACCGAAAAAATGTCAGCTTTGGGACAACTTGTTGCTGGGGTGGCACATGAAATTAATAATCCTGTTGGCTTTATTAATGGCAATCTCTCTCATGCTGAGGAATATATTAAAGACATACTACACTTGCTCGGTCTTTATCAACAACATTATTCTCAACCCGTTGCTGAGATTCAAGAACAACTAGATGAAATCGATCTCGATTATTTACGCGAAGATTTGCCGAAACTGATCGAATCAATGCAAACGGGTATTGATCGCATACGAGATATTAGCATTAGTTTGCGAACCTTCTCGCGAAGTGATAGCGATCGCCCTGTTTTATTCAACATTCACGAAGGCATTAATAGCACTATTCTCATTCTCAAACATCGCCTGCGAAGTAATGATACTCGTCCGGCGATCGCCATCATCAAAGAATACGGCGATTTACCTCAAATTGAATGTTATGCCGGACAATTAAATCAGGTATTTATGAATTTGTTAGCAAACGCAATCGATGCTTTAGATGAGTTAAATCAAAGCCAGAATACTCAAAATATCAACACAAATTTAAATCAAATTATCATCAAAACAGAGTTGACAAATGAGAATGAATCTGCTGTAGTCCGAATTCAAGATACGGGAATTGGGATGACACATGAAGTCAAGAACAGGATTTTTAAGCATTCATTTACCACCAAAGAAGTAGGAAAAGGAACCGGACTAGGATTGGCGATCGCTTATTCCATCGTCGTTGACAAACACCTGGGAACCCTGGAAGTAAACTCAAATATCGGTCAGGGTACAGAGTTTGTAATTACAATTCCTATTCAAGCAGCTACGATCTAGCTTAATACCGTTTCACTTTAAAGTTGATACAAATACACCGCAGAGGGGCATTCTTGCAGGGGGGACAAGGAGACAAGGAGACAAGGGGGAATTTCTTCCCCTGCTCCCCCTGCTCCCCCTGCTCCCCCTGCTCCCCCTGCTCCCCCTGCTCCCCCTGCTCCCCCATCCCCCCATCCCCCCATCTGGCGATAAAAGCGATCGCTTGTGCTTTCAACGCGATAAAATTCTCAAGCACAACGCACTCCACAGCTATGCAAATCAACTGGGAAACTGCCAAAACCTACGAAGATATTCTTTACCACAAAGCTGACGGTATCGCCAAAATCACCATCAATCGTCCCCACAAACGCAATGCTTTTCGTCCAAAAACCGTCTTTGAACTCTACAACGCTTTTTCTGATGTACGTGAAGATACTACTATTGGAGTCGTACTATTTACTGGAGCAGGACCCCACACAGATGGGAAATACGCCTTTTGTGCTGGCGGCGATCAAAGTGTGCGCGGACACGCCGGTTATGTAGATGATGATGGCGTACCCCGCTTGAATGTGCTGGATTTACAACGGCTGATTCGTTCGATGCCGAAAGTAGTAATTGCTTTGGTAGCTGGATATGCGATCGGTGGTGGACACGTTTTACACTTGATTTGCGATCTCACCATCGCTGCCGATAACGCCATTTTTGGACAGACTGGTCCCAAAGTCGGCAGTTTTGATGGTGGTTTTGGCGCAAGTTATCTCGCTCGCATCGTCGGACAAAAAAAAGCGCGAGAAATTTGGTTTCTCTGCCGCCAATATACTGCACAACAAGCCCTTGAAATGGGTTTAGTTAATTGTGTTGTACCAATAGAACAACTAGAAAAAGAAGGAATTCAGTGGGCACAAGAAATATTAGAAAAAAGTCCGATCGCTATTCGCTGTCTAAAAGCCGCATTTAACGCCGATTGTGATGGACAAGCTGGTTTGCAAGAACTCGCAGGTAATGCCACTTTACTTTATTACATGACCCAAGAAGGTTCTGAAGGCAAACAAGCTTTTCTCGAAAAGCGTCCGCCAAATTTTCGCGACTTTCCCTGGCTTCCTTAAAACTCAAAAATCGCACCTTTGCTTAAAGATGCGATTTTTGATGTGAAGATTCTTTACAGATTAATAACTATTAAAACCAAATTTACTTTGGGCAGATTAATGAAAGCGAGTTCGGTAACAATCAGCCCCTAAATTAAAATTGCCTGAGCTTGTGCCTGTTCAGAAGTGCAGACGGCTGTTTGAGTCACAGAAGCAACTGCAATTTTATCTAAACTAGAACCTAAAGAACTAGAAGCCAAAACTGGTGTTGCATTAGGCAAACTCCAAACCTCTTCCAAACTTTCCCAGCTAGGTGCAAACGGTGGGAGCGCGAAAGAGCAAGCCTTCCAACTTCCGAGAACTGGCGCTCCCAACTGTTGGCAAAGTCCGCCACGGCGTCCTTCCGGCTTGTAATGACGACAATATCGACAGGCAGAAGTCAAGAATTTAATGGGTTTCATTTGGGTTCATTTTAAATCCCGTTAGGGCTGATTTCTACTTTCAATTCTGCTCTACATATAAATACCTATTTAAGCCAGAAACCCATTATTCTGTATATGTTCTAGCGATCCCGATGAAAATATTAACTTTATAAATTTTTTATATTTGTGTCATATTTGGCAATAATCCAACTACCGTAAATACAGCGATATAAAGCTCAAAAGCATTAGGGATCAAGGTTAAGCCTTATGTTTTGGATTTAGTCAGCGTGTTAAATTAACCTCAAAGATTGTCACATAACATAGCTGGCATAAATTTAGGGGGAAATTAGGAGAAATTTAAATAAGTATATCTACAGGAATACTACCTGAGAAATATAATTTTTCTACCATTGAGAGTAAAATATTAAATCATAAATAAGGTTTTTTGTAGTTAGCACTCGTGTGTGCTGTAAATAGGCGCTATCCACGCCTACTACGTTCATCTATTTTTTTGTTGTCTTCAAAAACTACTAGAAAACTGCTTGGTAGCACAGATAGAACAGACACCCCAACGCTGGATTTCGCCTGGTGGGGTGGGAGATTGACATTGAGGACAAACAGGTAAATTATGCGATCGCCTTTGCATTTTTTTAGCCCAATTTTCAAAAGCAGCATTCGCATTCTTAGTGGGTGCGCGATCGCGCTCTTTCCTTATCTCATCACCAAGGTAACTGGGATGTTCGCACGGCGAAAGCGTTTTTTGCTGGTTTGCTTTATCTTGGGGACGCTTCCAACCAGCAGTAGAGAAGTGAATATCTACCAAAGGATCGGGCAGTTTTTCATTTAACTTTACAAGCAGTCGCTGGCGCTCGAAAGTCAAATTTTGCGCCCAAGCAGCGCTAGAAGTTGCCACCCGCAATACATCGCGCTGAATCGACAATGGTTGAGTATGAGCGGCGATCGCACTTCCTAACACTGACTCCCAACACTTGAGCAAGCGCTGTAATGGCTGCTGGTGCAGTAATATCTGAATTTCCGGAAGACTTAAAATATCATTAACTGATTTCAAAGACATCTCGCGTAAACCTTGAGCAAAAATTTTAACTTGCTACAAAAACCATAAATCTATTCAAAGAATTTTCGTTAGGATTGGCACACATGTATTTTAAGTTAATCCAGTAATCTACTTTTGAGGCAGACAGGCTATGAGTCAAGAAATGCGACTTTTGGGTACTCAATCGTCGAAAACACCTGGGTTGAAGCCACAACTAGCGTCAGCACTATCTTGTTTAGAAGTGCAACTAGATCAAGAGTTAGCCCGCTATCGACGTACACGAACCGGATACAACACACCTAACCAAAGCCGCGTCAGTAGTAACGCACCTCAATTGCAGCAGACTGCGATCGCGGCGTTGGACCAAGTGCTTGCCGCAGGCATCGCGCTCAAAAAACCCGTACCAACTCCAACTTTGGTACAAGATGCGACCGTTCTTCAACCGAATACCCCGTCCGCATCTGTTGAAGTTGAAACTCCTCAGTCAATGCCAGCGGCGACAACGGTAAATACTGAGATACAAAATCCTCCAAAGGTTGAGGTTATAGATAAAACAGATACACCTAATAAGGAAAATGGCAGTATTGTGCCTGCGGTTGTCAAATCTGATAAAACAGAAAATACCCCATCAGAAGTTCCCCCCAAGCAGCCAGACGATTATTTAGAATCATCTGAAGCACTGCTGCGAAGTTTGACAGAAGAACAACCACAAAAAAGAAAGCCAAGTAACAGCGACAATCTGCTATCACCTTTGGGGATTGGCTCAATGTTATTGCTATTAGTAGCTAGTTTAACCTTGGGATACGTACTATTTAATCCGAAAAGCTTGTCTGTGTTTGGCTTTGGTGGCAAGTCTCAGCCAAATTCGCCACCAACGGCATCGACAACTAATGTAAAAAATACTGAGGTAGCTAAACCGCAAACACCCACAACCCCCATACCTAAGTATCCGAATCTCGCCACCGATGAATTTCCAGAGGTGAACGATCCTAATGACGTAGTTGGCTTAAAACCCAAACCGAAACCGACTCCTACAGCAATACCAAAGCCTGTGGCGGCACAAATACCGGCAAATCTACCTGTAGCGCCAATACAACAAGCACAACCCTTGCCAGGACAAATGCCGACACCAAAGGCAACAACTTCGCCCAAGCCAGAATTGCCGCTAACAGAAGTGAAACCGTCAGCGGATGGATTTTATCATATCATCACAGAAAATCAGGGCGCGAGCGCTTTCGCTTCAGCGAGGGTAGTAGTTCCCGATGCTTATTTATCACCTGATGGAAAATTCATTTATCTGGGTGCGCTGAAAACCAAAGAGCAAGTAAAACAACAGATGCAACTACTACAGTCAAAAGGAATTAAAGCGCGAGTGGAGCAACCTTAAGAAGGGAAAATCTACGATACCATGAAAACATCTGCTTAACCCCTAGCTGTTGACACTGCATTTCTATCGGTATGTGCGAGCAAAAAGTGAATGGAGAGCCGAAATGGAACTGATGAAGCGTATCCAACGGGTGATTCGCGCTAATCTCAATAGTATGACGGGCAGTGCGGAAGATCCAGAAAAGATTCTCACTCAAGCCGTTATGGAGATGCAAAGTAATTTGGTGCAATTGCGACAAGCAGTAGCACAAGCGATCGCGACTCAAAAACGCACTGAACGACAAACCGCTCAGGCTAAGTCAACAGCTATTGAATGGTATCGTCGCGCTCAACTAGCGCTACAAGCCAATAATGAACCTCTCGCAAAAGAAGCGCTCACTAAACGTCGTGCTTATCAAGAAACAGAAAAAGCTCTTGCAGCTCAAATGGAGCAGCAAAACAGTCTGATAGTTAAAATGAAACAAGATATGCGATCGCTAGAATTTAAAATTAGCGAGGCGAAAACCAAAAAAGATATGTACATTGCTCGCGCTCGTTCTGCTGAAGCGTCTTACCGACTTCAGGAAATGTTGAGCAATTCATCTACCACTAGCAGCCTAAACGCTTTTGAACGGATGGAAGAAAAAGTTTTGCAACTCGAAGCCAAATCAGAAGCAATAGCTCAACTCGACAGCGATGACTTGCAGCAGGAATTTACGTCTTTAGAATCAAATAATAGTATTGATGGGGAACTAGCAGCAATGAAGGTGCAGCTTTTAAGTGGGACAGATAATGTACCACACCCAAGCAATAATTTCAATTCTGAAAGCGGAAATACCTAAACTCACGAATCGTAAAGATTGGGCAATTAAGGAAAACTAAAGCATATCTTAGAAATTAAGGGTTGTGTGAAGCTACCAATCCTCATCGAAAAGATTAAATTGAAATAGGTAGCTATTAAACAGTAAAAAAGCTAGTGTATCCGTTCAAAGCGCGTAAATCGCAAAAGGAAAAACAAAGTTATGGGATTATTTGATCGCATTAGACGAGTAGTTGGTGCTAACCTTAATGACCTGGTAAGTAAAGCCGAAGATCCAGAAAAAATGCTGGAACAAGCCATCCTGGAAATGCAGGAAGACTTAGTACAGCTGCGTCAGGGAGTCGCTCAAGCGATCGCTGCTCAAAAACGTACAGAAAAACAGTATAATGATGCCCAAAATGAAATAAATAAGTGGCAGCGTAATGCCCAGCTAGCGCTGCAAAAAGGTGATGAAAACCTTGCACGCCAAGCACTAGAGCGGAAAAAGACTTACACTGACACCGGCACTGCACTCAAAACCAGCCTGGATCAGCAAAGTACTCAGGTAGATACTCTCAAGCGCAACTTAATCCAGCTAGAGAGCAAAATTTCTGAGGCAAAAACCAAGAAAGAAATGCTCAAAGCGCGAATTACCACCGCCAAAGCTCAAGAGCAACTTCAAGGCATGGTGCGCGGTATGAATACCAGCAGCGCAATGGCAGCTTTTGAGCGGATGGAAGAAAAAGTCTTGATGCAAGAAGCTCGCGCTCAGTCAGCAGGAGAGTTAGCAGGTGCCGATTTAGAAAGCCAATTTGCCAAATTGGAAGCCGGTAGCGATGTTGACGATGAATTGGCAGCTTTGAAAGCGCAGATGACACTAGGACCTGCTGCCACACCAACTCAATCGTTACCCCCAGGACAAACCACCACTCCCAAAACTAATCAGCAACCGGAAGTGGTTGATGCCGAAATCGAATCGCTACGCAAGCAATTGGATCAAATGTAACATTATCAGAAAAATCCTCTTTCCCCAGTCCCACGCCTTTTGGTCGTGGGATTTCGCGTCAAAATGATTTAGTCAACAGTCAACAGTCAACAGTCAACAGTCAACAGTCAACAGTCAATGGTCAATTAAGTTTAAACTCTGGATTATTGACTTTGGACTGTTGACTTTGGACTATTGACGACTTTGAGATAGAGTATTTTGTGTGCCAATCTAAATCGTGCCACCAGATGGAGACTGCAATGAGTAAGGGTGTAAGCACTATAACTGATGCTGAGTTTGAAACCGAAGTTTTGAAAGCCGAACAGCCAGTATTGGTTTACTTTTGGGCTTCTTGGTGCGGACCTTGTAAATTGATGTCACCACTAATCAACTCAGCTGCCAATACGTACAGCGATCGCCTGAAAATCGTCAAAATGGAAGTAGATCCTAACCCACAGACTGTTAAGGAATATCAAGTTGAAGGTGTACCCGCTCTCCGGCTATTTCAAGGAAACACAGTCTTAGCTTCGAGTGAGGGAGTCATCGGTAAAGATAAATTACTCGACTTCCTGGAAACTCATTTAAACAATAATTAGTCCTAAGTTCTCTGACTCCCCGTACAGACGTTCGGTCCAGAACGTCTCTACCGTGCTTTTCGTACAGACGTTCGGTCCAGAACGTCTCTACCGCTCCTCCTAACTCCTAACTAAAATGCAGTTTGCGAAACGTTTACAACCCCTGCAATTCAATGTATTTGCTGAAATGGACAGAGCTAAAGCAATAGCTAAGGCTGCTGGGCAACAGTTGATAGATTTGTCGCTGGGGTCTTCTGATTTACCAGCCGAACCGCACGTAATTGAAGCGATCGCTTCTTCTCTTGGCGATCCAAGTACTCACGGCTACTTGCTGTTTAACGGTACGAGGGCGTTTCGCTCTGCCGCAGCTAATTGGTACGAGCAAAAATTCGGCATAAAAGTTGACCCAGAAACGGAAGTGTTACCCTTGATTGGTTCTCAAGAAGGGACGGCACATTTACCTCTAGCAGTGCTTAATCCTGGAGATTTTGCCTTATTGCTCGATCCGGGCTATCCTTCTCATGCCGGCGGAGTGTACTTAGCCAGCGGTCAAATCTACCCGATGTCACTCCGGGAAGAAAACAATTTTTTACCAGTATTTAGCGAAATTCCCGCCCCTGTTTTGGCACAGTCGCGGATGATGGTATTGAGCTATCCTCACAATCCTACCAGCGCGATCGCGCCATTATCTTTCTTCCAAGAAGCTGTAGCATTTTGTCAACAACATAATCTCGTCCTCGTTCACGATTTCCCCTACGTAGATTTAGTGTTTGACGAGACTGGGGGACAAGGGGACAAGGGGACAAGGGGACAAGGGGGACAAGGGGGACAGGGGGGACAGGGAGGACAAGGAGGACAAGGAGGAAAAATTTCTCCCTTGTCTTCCCCCTCTCCCTTGTCTTCCCCATCCCCCCATCCCCCCATCCCCCCATCCCCCCCTCTCCCCCTCTCCCCCTCCTCCCCTCTCGCTCCTTCAATTTTCCAAGCTGACCCAGATAAAAGTGTCTCGATTGAGTTTTTCACTTTGTCCAAGTCATATAATATGGGTGGCTTCCGTATTGGCTATGCCATTGGTAATGCTGAGTTGATTCACGCTTTACGTCAGGTAAAGGCAGCTGTTGATTTTAATCAGTATCGGGGAATTTTAAATGGGGCGATCGCTGCTCTTACCGGTCCTCAAGCTGGGGTGAATGCTGCTGTTGCTACCTTCAAACAACGTCGAGATGCTTTTATTAGCGCTTTACACCGCATTGGCTGGCAAGTTCCTACTCCCCAAGCAACAATGTATATTTGGGCAAAGTTGCCGACACATTGGAGTCAAAATTCTATAGAATTTTGTACTGAGTTAGTCGAACAAACTGGTGTTGCGGCTTCCCCTGGTGCAGGCTTTGGTAAATTTGGGGAAGGGTATGTTCGCTTTGCTTTAGTCCATGAGCCAACTATATTAACCACCGCTGTGGAGAGAATAGCTAAGTTTTTGTAAGCAATTTATAAACTCTTCATCTCTAATTAACCATAAATTTATCGTTTCCGCCTTGACTACCTGCATTTTCTCTGGAAGGTACAGGTAAAATTACATAGTACATAATACTAAAAATTACCCTAAAAAAGTATATTTAGTCAGTGTTGAGCTAAAATCGTAGCTTCAAAAGTCAAGGACGCGGCTTACATGACAGTAACTAAGCAATTCAAAATTACCAAGGTTATAAGCGCCAAAAGCAGGCGCTCAAACTTATCTCAAAATTCGACATTGAAAATGGTTCCGTGCCAATTTCAGCTAGCACTGTGGCTAGTACAGACACAATTCATGGCGATTTTTGTTGCCGTTGTTGGATTGACGATCGCTGCTACCCCAGCGTCAGCTTTCTCATCTAAAGCTGACAGCTTCATCAGAAATCGTTCAGTAAATTTATTGAATGATAATCACACCAGCTTGAATTTGGAACTGGATTTGACTCAAACAAAATTTACTAGTAACGAAACTATAGATCAATTGAACTTAAATCAAGTTCAACCATACGATTTTGATACACAGAGAATTTTGACAACTGGTAATCAAGTTTCGCAATTGCTGCAAAAAGCAGAAAGCAATATAGAAGAAATTATTCAAGCTAGTGAAGTGTCAAGTGAGACAATAGACGGCAAAACTTTCTATAAATATCATGGGGATACAAATAAAGCCAAAAATACGGATACATATACTAATACTTGGAAAGCACCTGCGTCTCCTCCTAAAAGAAGGATACCAGAACCCTCGACAATATTAGGACTGATAGCGATCGCTAGTTTGTTTGTCACCCAGCGTCAAAAGATGAAAATACGCTAAGGGTAAGAATCATTTTCATCATCGCCTAATCCAATTTTTCACTTAATTAGACAAGATTGCACTCATTCCCCAAAACCCCACCCCCAACCCCTCCCCGCCTGCGGGGAGGGGAGACTTTGACGTAAGTTAAAGGCGGGGTGGGGTTCTTCTTTTTGATTTATGCAAGAAGTCTATTCATCATATTTATGTATTATTGCCTTGTTTCATGGCAATATTTTTTTGTGTTTTATATTAGACGATAGATAGAAATGACAGCAAGATTCTTTAAGAGACAGCAGTTTCAATCACATCAGTCTAAACGGATTTTGCTAATTGAAGATAATGATGTTAATAGAATATTGCTTGATGATTATCTAAATTATTATGGTTATGATGTCCGAAGTTTATCAGAGGCTTCTAGTTTTTTCTCAACTATAGAACAATTCCAACCCAAGTTAATTTTATTAGACTTAAAATTGCCAGATATTGATGGTTATACCCTGCTAGAAAAAATGCAAAATAAACCAGATTATGTTAACATACCTGTTATTGTAGTTTCAGCTTTA
This sequence comes from Hassallia byssoidea VB512170, assembly GCF_000817785.2. GTDB lineage: Bacteria > Cyanobacteriota > Cyanobacteriia > Cyanobacteriales > Nostocaceae > Hassallia > Hassallia carrinoi. The sequence goes on from NZ_JTCM02000020.1 coordinate 54,187, forward strand.
GCTTTTAAAGCAGATCAACAACGAGCTTTAGATTTAGGTGCTTGTCGCTATTTTGTTAAACCCGTAAATTTAATTGATTTAATTCAAGCAATTGAAGAAGAATTGGCTTTGAACAGTAAATAAACTTTCGTGCTTGGTGTGAGTTTATTCAGATTTTTGGCTGGCAATGAACTCTTCAACAATCTGACTCAGGTTTTGCACATTATTACCAATTTCGGAAATTTTACGTTGAGCTTGTGCTAAAAGCAACATTGCTGTTTGCAGTTCGTTGAGTGTTTCATCCATAGAGTTACGATATTGAGATTCAAAATCTTGCAGGTTCATTGTTTTTCTCACGTCTGAAATCCTATCGTTTACAGTTTCAATCGTAATCAATATGCTGAAATTGCTAAATCCGTTAATTCGCTTAATGTTTGACGCTTTAGTTAAACTCCGGAATCTTGCTTATTAATCAATGAATAATATAACAACTTTATATAAAAATACCCAATACAAGTATTGATCTAGTGAACTAAGTAATAAAAAGGCTGGCAAAAATGGTCAAGCAAAATAATAGCCGAGTAATGAAAAAGTAATTTGGCTTGAAAATAAAGAAGAGAATGATAATTTATAAAATATGTAGTAGATATATGAATTTATAAAATATTTTAAAAAGGCAAAGACTAAAAGTTGTCTGCGTGCTTAATATTTTCTTGATAAATAACCTATAAAATCAACACATTTATATGAATTTTTATTAAAATAGAGATAGGTATATTTGTGAAACTACTTAATAGTTGTGACAACATCTGCTCAAATAGTACCACTGCTTAAAGATCCAGAACGTCTGGAAAACCGTCTGGTAGAAATTCCCCCGGAACCTGGGGTTTATTTCATGCGCGACGGAAGCGATCGCATAATCTACATAGGTAAATCGCGAAAATTGCGATCGCGTGTCCGTTCATATTTCCGCGAGTCGCAAAAACTAAGCGAACGCATCGCGACAATGGTAAAGCAGGTGACGGAAATTGAATTTATCGTCACCGATACCGAAGCTGAAGCTTTAGCGCTAGAAGCAAACTTAATCAAGCAGCACCAGCCATACTTTAATGTGCTGCTAAAGGATGATAAAAAATATCCTTACGTATGCATTACTTGGTCTGAAGAATATCCGCGTATTTTCATCACCCGCAAACGCAAAAGCGGTAACGAAAAAGATAAGTTTTACGGACCTTATACTGATTCTCACCTATTACGGGAAATATTACGCATATCTAAGCGCATCTTCGCACTCAAACAACGACCGCAACCACTTTTCAAAGACCGTCCTTGCCTAAATTACGATTTAGGTCGCTGTCCGGGTGTGTGTCAAAAGCTGATTTCACCAGAAGAATACCGCAAAACTGTGCAAAAAGTAGCGATGGTGTTTCAAGGTCGAACTCAGGAACTAATTGATATCTTGACACAACAAATGCAGAAATCGGCGGAAGCGCTGAATTTTGAGTCTGCTGCGCGAATTCGCGATCAAATCGCTGGGTTGAAGTCGCTGAATGCAAATCAAAAAGTTGCCTTACCGGATGATACCGTTTCGCGGGATGCGATCGCTCTGGCTGGCGATGATAAACACGCTTGTATTCAATTATTCCAAATTCGCGCTGGGCAACTTGTCGGACGTTTGGGTTTCGTTGCCGAAACTCACGCTGAACCTGGAGCTATTTTACAACGAGTGTTGGAGGAACATTATCAAACCGCCGACGCGGTGGAAATTCCCGCAGAAATTTTGGTACAGCACGAGTTACCAGATGCAGAAATATTAGCCGATGTTTTAAGTCAACGCAAACAACGAAAAGTCACGATTTTGGCTCCGCAGCGGCAAACTAAGGCAGAATTAATTGAGATGGTAGAGCGAAATGCTCAGTTTGAATTGCAAAGAATGCAAAAATTCGGCGATCGCAATCACCAAGCGATGCAAGATTTAGCTGCGATTCTCGATTTACCCGATTTACCTCACCGCATCGAAGGTTACGACATCTCACACATCCAAGGTTCAAATGCAGTAGCTTCTCAAGTCGTGTTTATCGACGGAATCAGCGCTAACCAGCATTACCGTCACTACAAAATCAAAAATCCCACAGTTACTGCCGGACATTCAGATGATTTTGCGAGTTTGGCTGAAGTTATTCAGCGTCGCTTTCGTAAGTATGCTGAAGATCCGGAGTTATTAAGACAGGGTAATCCAGATTTTCCCGATCTAATTATGATTGATGGCGGTAAAGGTCAATTATCTTCGGTTGTGGCTGTCTTGCAAGAGATGAATTTATTAGAAGATTTGCGAGTCGTCAGTTTAGCAAAGCAGCGAGAAGAGATTTTTCTTCCGGGAGAATCCGCACCATTGCAAACTGAAGCTGAACAACCAGGAGTGCAGTTATTGCGACGCTTGCGGGATGAAGCGCATAGATTTGCAGTTAGTTTTCATCGTCAGCAACGCAGTGATAAATTAAGGCGATCGCGTTTAGATGAAATTCCCGGTTTGGGACACCATCGACAAAAGCTGCTTTTAGGACATTTTCGCTCTGTTGATTATATCCGGCAAGCGACACCCGCACAACTAGCTGAGGTTTCGGGAATTGGTCCGCGTTTAGCGCAAGAGATTTACGATTATTTTCATCCGATCTAAGAGGCATTATCTAATACCAATTCTTTATGAAGCTGCGCTAAATAAAGAATTGGTATTAGTACATCTGCACGGGGGAACTTCAGGTTAAGGTAGAAAAAGTGTTCAAACGCGCAGGGTGAGTCAGTAGTCATGTGTGGCATTTGTAATAGACGAGCTTTTTTAGCGACTACAACGGCGGCATTTGCTAGTGCTGTTCTTGGAGCAGAAGTCGCTGGTCAGCAGCCAACACACAGAGAACTAGACAATTCAAATAGCTCTTTTAAGCCACAATCCAACATTATAGCAGACAACGTCCGTGCTGTTGGGTACAGCGATCTTGATGGTAGACCGGCATTCAAAATATCGATTCGTGAGCATAAAGGACGCTGGTATCTCTACACTGGTCACTTCTGGCATTCAGGTTGGTCAATCATTGATGTCACTGATCCAACCAAACCGAAAGTAGCTAAGTTTGTCGAAGGTCCAAAGAATTCGTGGACGCTCCAGATGGAACTTTCCGGCAATATCATGATTACGGCGCTGGAGCAAATCTTCCCTAACTTTGGTGGCAATCCTGCTAAACCCTTCGATGAAGGCGTGCTCATTTGGGACATCAGCGATCCAGTTAACCCGCAAAAACTGGGACAGTTTCGCACAGGCGGAACGGGAACACACCGAAATTTCTACGCAGGCGGACGCTACATGCATTTGGCAGCCGGAATGCCTGGTTATGAAGGAAATATCTACGTCATTGTGGATATTAGCGATCCTGCTAGCCCACACGAAGTCGGACGCTGGTGGGTGCCGGGACAGCACACGGCAGGTGGTGAGAAGCCTTCTGCGGAGTACATCTCGCACCACGGACCGCCCTATATCGTCGGCAACTTAGCATATCTGTCTTACGGTTCAGCCGGGATGATTGTTCTGGACATCAGTGACGTATCAAAGCCTCGACAGATTGGAAAACTGCCATTCAGCCCACCATTTCACTCGCGCTTTGGTGTACATAGCGTGCTGCCGTTGCCCGAAAAAGGAATTGCTTATGTTGCTTCCGAAGATGTGTCCTATGGTAAAGGACCAATGGCACACGCCTCAATTGTGGACATTCGCGATCCAGAGAACCCTTTTCTGCTGTCCATCATGCCGCGCCCTGTACCACCAACCGGTTACGGCTACCGTGATTTTTCTGAGAAGGGCGGTTGGCAGGGACCCCATAACATCAATCATTTGCAACACAACCCAGATGTAGAAAAGCAGGGCGATCTATTGTACCTCGCCTACTTCAATGCAGGTCTACGGATTTTTGATGTATCCCATCCACGCTTGCCGCAAGAGGTAGGTTACTTCATTCCACCCGATCCGAAAAAGCGCTTTGGTCCAATGCCTGAAGGTCGCTTAGTCGTGCAGACAGAGGATGTATTAGTTGATCGCCGTGGCTACATCTACATCACCCATAAGAATCAAGGTTTATGGATTCTCAAATATCAAGGGAGGAAACCGTCACAGTGAAGGCAATTTGGATTGCAGGCTTGACCACGTTGACACTCATTTATACCGTAAACCTGACCATTGCAGAGGGTGACGACGTTGTTTTTATGAAGTCTGAGCGTTACGGAGTGGAAAACAATCCAGCCAAAGACTTGATGAACCAATTGTTAGAAAATCCATTACCCATTACCAATAAATAGATTTAGCTAACATTGCTCATGCTGTTAATTCACAGTATGAGCATTTTTTATTCAGTTTATCTTCAAAATTAATCAATATATGGCGATTTTCAATTGATTTATATCAATTTCGTTTAAGTTATCACAAAAAATCCTACCTCTTTCTTTGCGCCTAAAGCGGGAATTTTAAGCATGATTTTTCAAGCGAACTTGATATTATTTATAAAAGCACAAGATATTTCAATTACGCATATTACACGCTTTTCCAGAAGCGCTATCAACACCACCTAAACCTTAAGCAAATCTTAAGATAATTCTTTTTGTAACTAAAAATACAGTTATTTGGGAATTTTAACTTTTTACTGCAAATACTACTTCTCCTGAAAGTTGATGCTTGATATCCCAGGAAAAAAAAGTTTAAATAACTGCAAATTACTTAATCTCAAGGCTTTATTGATGGGGATCAGCGGATATAGAAGTGTTATGCATTTGACAAAAATAATTTATATGTCTAAAGTTGGATGTGTTGAGTACGTAATGATTAAGATAATAAAACCACAAGAACATTTTATGAATTAAAACTTTTGTTGAAGATGATGACACAATATAGTCGTTTTTGTTAGATTGTGTCAAACCAGAAGCTTTACTGGTTGAATGGACACTTTTTTCTCATTTGCCTTAAGCCAGAAGATTTACTGGTTTAATTGACGGTTTTTATCCATAAAAAATTACTACATCAAGGGATTTTAAAATGCAAATAGTACAAAAAATTCGTTGCCCAAACTGCGGTAGCGAAGGTGAAAGGCATTATCTTTCTCATAGTCAATTGACTCGGACACAATGCCCGACTTGTGACTACTTAATGGTATCTTGCACCCGCACTGGTAGAGTGATTGAGGCTTATGCTCCAGGTATTCTTGCTAGAAGGTAGAGGAGTAGAGACGTTCCGGTGGAACGTCTGTACGGGCAAGCGCGGTAGAGACGTTCCACCGGAACGTCTGTACAAAAGTTGAAAAAAATTCCGCTCCTATTAATTACTTTTTACTTGTTCTTAGTTGTCCACAAGCTGCATCAGCTTCTAAGCCACGAGAATAGCGGACGCTAACAGCAATATTTTGCTGTTTGAGAACTGTAAGGAAAGCTTGTATGCGATCGCTATTTGGGCGTTTGTAATCGACTTCGCTGATAGGATTGTAGGGAATCAAATTAACGTGACTTTGAAAGCCTCGCAGACGTTTTGCTAATTCTAATGCGTGTTCTGGTAAGTCGTTCACCCCAGCCAAAAGAACGTATTCAAAACTAACGCGACGTCCGGTGATTTCCACATATTCGCGACATTCAGCGAGTAAATCTTCAATTTTATAAGAATGTGCGCTGGGGATGAGTTGTTCTCGCAGTGCTTGGTTAGGTGCGTGGAGACTAACAGCGAGAGTAACTTGCAGATGGTGTTGGGCTAATTGACGAATGCGATCGCGTATTCCCACAGTAGATAAAGTAAGCGATCGCTGTCCAATTCCCACATCTTTATTTAAAGATTTGATCGCACCTAAAACATTATCTACATTTAACAACGGTTCGCCCATACCCATAAACACTACATGGCTAACACGTTGTTGAAAATCTTCTTGCACAGTTAAAACTTGATCGACAATTTCATGGCGTGCTAAATTGCGCTTGTATCCACCCTTCCCAGTAGCGCAGAAATCACAAGCCATCGGACAACCGACTTGCGTAGAAACGCAAACAGTCAACCTTTCGAGTGACTGACTACTTTCTCCTCCCCCTTGTCCCCCTTGTCCCCCTTGTCCCCCTATCCCCTTATCTCCCCACCGAAAAGTGGGAATACCAACAGCTTCAATTATTTCACCATCTGCCAATCGCAAAAGATACTTGACAGTGCCATCAGGGGCGACAGAGCGGTAATGTAGAGTTGAGCGTCCAATGGGGATTTCTGCAACTTCGGCACGCCATTGTTTAGAAAAGACAGAGATATCATAAAGATGTCGCACGCCTTTGTTATATATCCAATCATGTAGCTGCTTTCCTCTGTAAGCGGGTTGTTTTTGTTGCTGAACCCAAACCGTCAATTCCTCCAAAGAAGCGCCTAATAGTGGCGGAATCGAGATTTGTGCTTGGGGTGTGGTGATTGTGGCATTAGCAGACATAGCATTTAGAAATTGGCATCGGATCTATATGGTAGGCGATCGCCGCTGCTAGTGTCTGGATTTATTACTTTAAGTAAGGTAGTGAGCGGTGAGCCAGCGCGGTCTTGGGGAGCCACTGCGTTCGACGGGTTTCCCGGCTTGAAGCATGTGGCGTGGTTTCCCCCATGAGCGACTGGCGAACCCGAAGGGTTCACCGCTCAATTGCAAGGCTTTTCTGCCGGATGGGAATTTCAATGCAAAACTCTGCACCAAATCCGGGTTGGGAAATACACTCTATTTTGCCCTTATGTTTATCCACCACAATTTGATAGCTAATTGATAATCCTAAACCGGTACCTTGTCCCACTGGTTTAGTTGTGAAGAAAGGGTCAAATAGTTTTTGTCTAACACTTTCGCTCATCCCCCCTCCATTATCTTTAATCGAAATAGCCACAAAATCGGGATTTAATAATTTAGTAGAGATAATAATTTTACTAAAGTTATTTTTATCTTCCGCTTTTTTTATTTGATTGTAATCATCGAGTGCATCAATACTATTACTTAATATATTCATAAATACCTGATTAAGTTGTCCGGCATAACATTGAACTTTAGGTAAATCACCATACTCTTTGATAATTTCAATCGGTGGATGCTCAGATTTTGCCTTCAGACGACTTTGCAAAATTAATAGTGTGCTATCAATACCTTCATGAATATTGACAGGTTTCATATCAGATTCATCTAGTCGCGAGAAATTGCGTAAAGTAAGGACAATCTCACGAATGCGATCTGTGCCAAATTTCATAGAAGAAAAAGTTTTGGGCATATCTTGCATCAAAAAATCAAAGTCAATTTCGGCGATGAAATCATTAATTTCTTCTGTAGTTTGGGGATAATTGTTTTGATAAAGCTTAATTAAAGCGATTAGGTCTTGAATGTAGCTATCAATATGAGTCAAGTTGCCGTGGATGAAGTTAACCGGGTTATTAATTTCGTGTGCGACACCAGCAACAAGTTGACCGAGGCTGGACATTTTCTCAGTTTGAATTAACTGCGCTTGGGTGCGCTGCAAATCTTGTAGAGCAAGTTTTAATTTAGCCGCTTGTGCAGTAGCAGTAGCAGCCAATTCTTCCTTGATTTGCAAAGTTTGGCGAAGTTCTGCTTCAGCTTGCTTGCGCTGTGTGATGTCGCGTAGAATAACAATATATTCTTGAATATTTTGATTGACTCTAGTGGAAATTGCCACATCAAGAATGCGGGAACGGCGTTTTAAAGTTTGTTCGCTACGGGTAGACCAATTTTCTGGTTGATCGGGCAAATCAATAAGTAAATTACTCAGATGCAATTCTTGCAAATGATTGGTATCCATCTCCAAAAGCTGCAAAGCTGCTTTATTTGCCTTGCGAACAATGCCATTTTCATCTAGTAATAAAACGGCATCAAGAACCGTGTCCAGGGCAATTCTAAATAAGTGTTCTGCCTCATCCCGCGCTTCGACAATCGAAGTAACTTGCAATAAACTTGTCCAGGATGCGATCGCAATTCCCACAAAAGCGATTGACATCACCAAAATAGCCAACAAATTCGTACTAGCTTGAATGGGAGCATCATCTAACCTAGCTCGGATCAGCCAACCGATCGCGGTCGCACCAGAAATCAATACGAGCAGAATAGATACTTGCAGCACGACAACATCTTTTTTGAGATCGTTGTCAAACAGCGATCGCCGACGTTTGATCCACCATGCAGGATGCATGAAAGCAAAGCTGACGCGACGGATAACCGCATCTGCTGCCAAAATAGTTAGGGGAAACAGAATGCTAATCAGCCAATCTCTCTTGCCTAGAGACAAACCCCCAACTATCAAGACAAGCAATTCTACCAGAAAAAAGCCCCCAGACCACCAACCCCATCGGACTTCTGGTCGTCCTCGCTGTAGCCAAAAAGCTAAATGGGTGATGGCGATCGCCGCAAAGTACCCCGTCCCACCCACCATCACCACTTGAGTTACATTACCCCAACATAAGAATACCAGACTAATTAAAAATGTAAATATTAAAGCAGGTGTAAGCACGCCACGGCGAGACACAACCCCAAACACAGGTGCCATGTGTCCATCTAGCGCTAGTTGATACAACACGCGGGGACACAGAGCAACCGCAGTCGCCAAACCCAGAAGGTTGCCACAGGCAATCAACAGTGTCGCCAGAAACGAGGCTGAATGACCCCAGAATGGCTTGGCAGTTGCTAACAGATTCAAAAAAGTATCTTCGCCTAGTGCTGGTGTTGCCAACCGCATCAGTACCCAGGAACTACCCAGAAAGAAAATCGGCATCAGCCAAGCAGTCCATGAGAGAAACTTCAAAGTTTTCTGCGGTTTTCGGCTATCAGCAACAAAAGCAGCAGCGCTTTCACAGCTATACACAATGTAGGTAGCGATGAAGTAGAACTTTGCCCAATCGCCAAAATTTAGAGACGTTGGATCAAAAGCAAGGTTAGGGGGGATAAGTCCAGGGCTATTTGGCGATAAAGCTAACCAACCGATACCTTGAACGCTGTAAGTTAGCGCGATCGCTGCTGCGGGAATCACTAAAAACATGTGCAGCAGCGCTAAAGCACGAGTGCCACTAAAAGCCACAATAAAAGGAAGCGTTGTAAACCCAACTTTCAGCAGCATCTCCGGACAAGCAATCCCCAAAGGCTTTAGGTTTGCTTGAATCAGATCCGTTAGCAAAATAGCATTCATCGCCGGTCCTGAAGCCCAGCCAATAAAGTATCCAATGGCTGCATAACGACCCAAACCAGGATACTTTTTTAACAACTTAGTGGTATAATTAGGCGTTCCCCCGGACATCTCTGGGAAATGCATCGCCATGCGTTTGACTTGCAAATTCAGCAGCATTCCCACGATGACGCACGGCAGCAAGACAAACATTGCTTTCGTTCCCAGCGCTGCATTGATCGGAACTGCAACACCTATCCAAGTAAGCGGGCTAGTCATGCTAAAGCCCCAGGTTTCCAAAGAACTGAGGCTGCGCGGAAGACGCATTTTCCGGTCCGGAAACATTATTGATGTTTCTAATTTGCTGTTATCTGTCTGTTTGAACACAATTTTTATTTTTAGAGATGATTAAACGAGGTCGCCAACTCAAGAAAATCGCTCTTAAATTGCTGCGTGTTCCCCTATCCAATGTTTTGGAGAGTGGTTAAAAATGAAGTTTTGACGTGCAACTTCGTATTAGTATTCCCTTAGTTGTTTAATAGCTAACAACTTAGATAAATTCACTTACGGTTTTCAGTATTTACCGACAAACACGAAAAAACCGGGTTTATGACCAATTTTCATCAATCAACCCGGTTTATGCAAAATTCGTAGTTTTTATCAATGACAGCAACTTGTGGCATTAAAACTTGCTACAGTCTAAAGCTACTTCTTGACAGAAAAATTAACCAAAGGTTGAGCCATTCCAGCCCCACATATAACCTTTAGCATCCGCAAACTCAATATAAGTGCGATTTTTCGGTACACCTAACGCAGAGTTAATTTCTTGGCAAAAGTCCTGACTCATAGCTTGAGTTTGCTCTGATTTCATTGTACCGACGCTCTTAATTTCAATGTAGCAAACTGGGTCTGTACTGCCAGCAAAGGTCATGGGAATTTCACCTTCAAAAGCTGTCATGATATAAGACTCCGGTTTGCCTGTATGCTTGGCTAACTTAGCTGATAAGCTTTTGAGCATTGCTTCAACTTCAGCTTTTGCCGGCGCAGATACAGAAGTTTGTACTTTAATTAAAGGCATGGATTTGTTGGTGGTTGGTGGTTAGTGGTTAGTTGTTAGTTGTTAGTGGTTGGTGGTTGGTGGTTGGTGGTTGGTGGTTGTTAAAAATACTACTCACCCTATCCCCCTTGTCCCCCTTGTCCCCTTGTCCCCTTGTCCCCTTGTCTCCCCCCTCCCCCTCCCCCCGTCCTCACTGCAAAGACGAGCGAAACAGATGATTGTGTTCGGGATGATATAAATGCGATCGCTTTGCGACTCCTTCGGAGTATCGCGTTCCCACACTTTCCGAAAGTGCAGGACTAATTACGTATAATGTAGTACGAATCAGATTTTCCTCAATGGTACAATCTGCCATTTTGTCAAGGGGAACAACCATAATTTTTTCATCTTGCCAGCCGATTCGATAGCAAATTGCTACTAGCGTATCATCTGGGTAGTGTTCTAGTAGTTTGGCTTGGGAAGACGCGACGTGACGCGCACTTAGATACAGACAAAGGCTGGCTTGATGTTGTGCGAGACTGGCTAATTCTTCTGTTGGGGGGACTTGTGTACGTCCGCTGATGCGGGTGAGGATGATGGTTTGGACTAAACCAGGAACTGTTAATTCAACTTTAAGTTTAGCGGCAGCGGCTTGAAAAGCGCTGATACCTGGTATAACTTCAAAGGGAATATCTGACGAAGCCAAAAGCTGCATTTGCTCGTGGATGGCGCTATAGAGACTAGGATCGCCAGAATGAAGACGAACGACTTTTTTATGCGATCGCACTCGTTCTATCATGATTGGCAAAATCTCTTCTAAAGTCTTATTCGCCGTTTGAATAATCTCCGCATCTTCGCGGCAAAGTTCTAAAATCTCTTCAGGAATTAAAGAATCTGCAAATAAAATCACATCAGCACGCTTCAGCAGTTTCTGCGCCTTTACCGTTAGTAAATCAGGATCGCCAGGACCTGCTCCCACAATATACACTGCTGATTCTAACAAATGACCATACTCTTTTTTACTTGCATTGTCAGTATAATTATTCATAAATAAGCACACGATAATTTAGCAAAAAATTTTTTTTGGGCATTTTTTCAGTATCCTTCCGGATAAATACTCTTTGCCTAGTAGAGATGAATGGTAGATGCACCCTGGTTAAGCCCTAGAGAAAACTCTGGGGCATTTTTTATTTTTGTTAGTGGTTTGTGGATAGTGGTTAGTGGTTTGGTAGAGACGTTCCGACGGAACGTCTGTACGGGAATTAGGAGTTAGGAGTTAGTTGGTGGTTGTCCCCCTTGTCCCCCTTGTCCCCCCATCCCCCCATCTCCCTAGTCCCTAGTCCCTAGTCCCTCATCTCCATTGGGCGGGGAAACTACATCAGGTAAAGGACGTTTAGCTAAGTAAAGCCAAGCTAGCCCAGCTAATCCTAAGAGAATTCCGGTTAAACTTACCAATTGTGCGATTCTTAGTGGTCCTAGCATCAAGCTATCAGTCCTTAGACCCTCGATCCAAAAGCGTCCTAAGCTGTAAGCTACCCAGTAAACCATAAACAAAGTACCTACTTTTAGGCGTGGTTGCGATCGCAAACTCCGAAAAAACAAAGTCATCAGCAAAGCGAAAACCATTAAATCCCACAGAGATTCGTAGAGAAAGGTGGGATGGAAATACTCAAAACTAGCCAACTCTGGAGGACGGCGTTCTGGTGGAATGTAAAGCTTCCAGGGTAAATTGGTAGGATCGCCGAAAGCTTCAGAGTTAAAGAAATTGCCCCAGCGCCCGATCGCTTGTCCTAAAATCAGCGAAGGTGCTACTAAATCTGCTAATTGCCAAAAAGAAACCTGTTTAAGTTTCGCAAAAATTAACGCCGCTACAACCCCACCAATAATTGCACCATGAATCGCAATACCTCCTTGCCAAATGGCAATAATGCGTTCTGGGTGCTGGACATATTCTGCCCACTGAAACAAAACGTAATATATCCGGGCAGCGGGAATTGCGCCAATTACCAGCCAAATTGACAAATCACTCAGCAACTCTGGATTAACATTACGGCGCTTTGCCAAGTACTGAGAGAGGCTAACGCCAATTAACACGGCTGAGGCAATCAATAAGCCATACCAGCGAATAGTTAAAAATCCGATTTTAACCAGAATCGGTCCTGGAGAAGTAAATTGAAACGCCAAAGGCAGTGCGGAAAAATCGCATAACATGCAAAAGTACCTAAAAAATGATAATAATCAGTGCGTGCAGATTCAGGCTAGGCAAGAGTTTCATCTGCCTCTCGTTAACTAAAGAATATATTTTTCCTGAGTCTATCCCTCAGTTGATGAGCATTTATATACCGGAGGTTGACTTGACATACAAGCATTCTGGTCTCATCCATAAGATTGATTTTAAGTCGCCTTGGGTTGAGAACAGAGGATAGACAATTCATGAAAGCAAAACTAAGGAAAGAGTTTGCCCTGGCGCTTGAAGTTTAATGTCGGGTTTGGGATATTTATTGTTTCATCAGATTTCTAGTCTAAAGGTCTAAGGCGCAAAATTATCACCTTTATTTTTAAAGTAAAATAGCAGTTCGCGATCTATCAATCGAGTTTCGATATAATCACCTAAACAACTGTGAGGCATCTAAAATTGTGATTGCCATTTATCCAGGTAGTTTCGACCCCATTACCTTAGGACACCTTGACTTGATCCAACGTGGTAGCAGGTTGTTTGAGAAGGTGATTGTCGCTGTGCTGCGTAACCCAAACAAAATGCCACTGTTTAGCGTGCAACAACGCCAAGAACAGATTCGTCTTTCAACAGCACATCTACCTAATGTAGAAGTAGACAGCTTTGATGGTCTAACCGTCAATTATGCCCAAATGCAACAAGCACAAGTTTTGCTACGGGGTTTACGGGCGGTTTCGGACTTTGAAGTAGAGCTACAAATGGCGCATACTAATAAAACCCTTTCTACTCAAATAGAAACTGTTTTTCTGGCTACGTCAAACGAGTATAGTTTTTTAAGTAGTAGTGTAGTAAAAGAGATTGCAAGGTTTGGTGGCTCTATCGATCATCTTGTTCCCCCGCACGTCGCTGTAGATATATACCAATGCTACGCTCACCAACAGACAGTATCGAACCCAATCAAAACGGAAGCAACCCAGAACCTCAGGAGTTTGCCGACCCAAACTCCTATGGAGACGTTTCCGGAATGGGAAGTGTAGAAATTCAGCAGGAACTCAACCGCTTAGAGGAAATGATTCTTTCTAGTTTCCACATTCCCCTGACGCGACGCACGTTAGTGGATGAAGAAAAGCTGCTGGATCAGCTTGATTTTATTCGAGTTTCTTTGCCATCTGTTTTTCAAGAAGCTGCCGCGATTATCGAACAGAAGCAGGAAATTCTGCTGTCAGCGGAAGAATATGGACAGCAAATTGTAGAGGCAGCGCAAGCGAAAAGAGCGCAGATTCTAGCTGAAAGCGACATTATCCGACAAGCACAAACAGAAGCGCTTCTTCTTCGGCAAGAAGTGCAGCTTGAATGTGATGCGATGATGGAAGACACCCTGGCAGAAATTGAGCGCAAGCGACGTGCTTGTCAGCAAGAGTTGGAAGAAATTCGCCAAATCGCGATCGCCCAAGCTCAAGAAATTGAAAATGGCGCCGATACTTATGCTGATAGCGTCTTAGAAAATATCGAGCAAAACCTCACCGATATGTTGCGAGTTATTCGCAACGGACGCGAACAACTGTATCCAGACACCCCACCACATAACAATTCATCTCCTGGCAAGAAGAAATAAACCTGTAAATTAATAAAAGTATTTACATACCACAAATTAATTTCATTAAGCAGGATTTTTAATAAATGTTTACTTTCGCCCAAGTTAATATTGGCTTAAATGTAGCCAGCTTACTAGGAATTATTTACGTTCTTTTGGGGGCAGCTTACTTAATTTTAATGGTATTTTTTTTAGTTCAAACAACTAGATTGACTAATCAAGCTCTATCACTTTATATTATCCAGGCGATATTTATACCAGTTCTAATGTTTTTATCTGGGGTAATTTTGATATTTCAAGGTTGGCGATTAGATCCAATTCTTCAATTTGGGCAATTTTTGTCATTTTTAATAATTATTTATTTCTGTATTAAAGATATTGTAATTAACGTTTATAGAAATAGATAATATCACCCGTAGAGACGTTCCAATGGAACGTCTATAGAGACGTTCCGCCGGAACGTCTCTACAATTTTGCGTGAAACAATTAAAGAGTATAAGTGAAATCTTCAACCAACATACCAGGAACCATACTACCTCCGAGTTGACGACTTTCGTATGTTCCGACTTCGGGAATGAATTCTTGAAAATTCGTGAAGTCTATGAGATTTTCTCCCCAAAAGCGATACAGACTGTCATCAAAACGGAGATTTTCAATTGGGGCGATGATTTCTCCTTTTTCCACCCAAAAACAAGCATAACGAGTCATGCCTGTGATTCTACCAGTTGGGCGATCGCTCCAATTCAAGTAATGTAAATTCGATACATATAAGCCTGTATCTAAACTTGGCAAAATCTGCTCAAATGCTAAGTTTCCCACACTTACTTCTGGCGCACGTAATGACTCATTTCCATTAGCGCCATTCGCATTTTTTTCATATTCCTTTGCCGTGCGAGAATTCACCAAGGTATTTACTAACATACCTTTTTCAATTATAGGAATTTCCGGTGCTGCCATTTCTCCCCATTCATTAAATCGCGGCACTAACCCCCGTTGAAAGTTTTCTTTCAAATTAAATAACCGAGAAAGTTGCTTTTCTTGACGCGATATTGCAGCCAAAGCGCTATTTCCTTGTTGAATATCAGCTTCGCTGACACCACCCCAAGAAAGCATCATTAATAAATCAGAAACAGCCGTCGGCGCAAAATAAGTTTTGTAATTTCCTCGTGGCAATTCTTTCGGCGAATGTGAAAGCAATTCTATTTGCCTTTTCGCATCGCTGATTTTCGCCGTATACGCAGTTGAATCCCAATCACTTCCAGCAAAAGTGCCTTTTACAGCTTGTCCCGAAGTCGTGAAAATAGAATAATCTAAAGTAAAAGTATCGGTCGCAAATAAATGTTTTTGACCGCTAGAATCACCATAACCTTGAATTACCGAACCCCCAGCATATATCCCAGCAAAATCTAATTCGGCAACTTGTTCTAGTACGGTTGGTACTACCGCTTCTGCTGTTAACAATTTCCCAGAATGTATTTCTCGACTGGTATTTGTTCCTGATGGCAGTACTAGATACGGATCGGCAGGTAAATAAGGCAATTCTTCCCTTAATTCTTTAAAAGCGTTGTATGCTGCTTGCCAATCTATTTCCCAATTTCCAGTAAAGGGAAACTGTCGAAAACTATTACGCCGATCTTGCATCAAATTCAGTTCGATCCAACCATCAGCAACACAACCAGTTTGTCGCACTTTGGCGTGATTGAACCGCGTAAATTGACTGCGTTCGCTGTGTAGTTTTATCGTGAAGTGTTCGCTATCTGCTTTTTTATTTAGCAGAGTTTCAATCAATCGATTAAAGCTGATTTCTAAATTTGATAATTCGTCAATTTTCATCGGCATTTTCTGGTGAGTGGTGAGTGGGGAGTGGGGAGTGGGGGAGGGGGATGGGGGAGTGGGGGGATGGGGGGATGGGGAGAGGGGGAGATGGGGGGATGGGGGGATGGGGGGATGGGGAGAAAGAATTGTCTCCTTGTCCCCTTGTCTCCCTTGTCCCCCTTGTCCCCCTTGTCTCCTTGTCCCCCTACTCCCTACTCCCTACTCCCTACTCCCTACTCCCTCTTAGGCGCCTCCGCCGAAGACTTCGACGTTAGCAAATAGACAAATGGGTGAACCATGTCCTACGGAAATCGCTTGATTTGGTTCTCCTTTGCCGCAGTAAGCTGTGCCGTACATTTGCCAGTTAGAAGAGTTTCCGAGTTTGATTAAGCTGTGCCAAAATTCGGGTGTGGTGGCTCGATAATTGGGATTGCGGAGGGTTTTGGTGAGTTTGCCGTTTTCAATTAATTTGGCGTACTCGCAACCAAACTGAAATTTATAACGTTGGTCATCAATTGACCAAGAACGGTTAGATTCCATGTAAACGCCGTGTTCTATGTCGGCGATGATTTCGTCAAAGCTGGCGTTTCCTGGCTCTAAATTCAAGTTTGCCATGCGATCGATTGCTGGTCGATTCCAAGAACATGCACGCGCACAGGCAACTCCTGGTACATTGGCTCTAGCTTGGCTTTCTAAACTACCTACACCGCGCTGAAGTACGCCTTCTTTAATTAAGTACTCTCGTGTTGCCACTGCCCCAGTATCATCAAAGTTATAGCTGGCAAACTCTCCGGGTACGGTGGGGTCAAAGGTGATGTTCATTAACTCAGAACCGTATACTAAGTTCCCAAAGTCACTTTTGCTGACAAAGCTGCCGCCGGCGTAGTTGCGCTCATCTCCTAAAATGCGATCGATTTCTAGGGGATGTCCGACACTTTCATGGATTTGCAGCATCATTTGGTCGGGTGCTAAAACTAAGTTGGTGCGTGTAGACGGGCATTCGTCTGCTGTCAATAGTTCTACTGCCTGTTCGCCAATTTTCTGCACCCGTTGCCATAATTCTTCTTCTCTTAACAGTTCCATGCCACCTTGGTAACAGTGTGCTTGCCAGCCGTTGTTACTGCGCTGCTGCACGATCGCTCCATCTTGTGCCGTAGCTCCGTAATGAGTGCCTAATGACAATATTTTTTGATACACTTCCGAACCGTTACTGCTGACAAACCACGTTTCTTTTTCGGTGGTGGTGGTGGTTGCCGTGGTTTGGACGATTTTATCGTCAACTTTTAAAGTTTTGCAAATGCGGATGAGTATATCATTTATTTCTCTGGCACTCAGTGCATCTAACGGTTTAAGAAATGGGGAGATATATTCACCAACGACTTTCGGGCGTTCTTTCGCACTGAAGGGATATATCCACCATTCGCTAGCAGCTAGTGCCTGTTTATACGCTTTTTCCGCAGCAGCTTGCAAGCTGGCAAGATCTAGGGAATTGGTAGCAGCGTAACCGAGACAACCATTAACCAAAACTTCCAGCATCACTCCGATAGTAGAGGATTTGCCGTTTGTTTGCGGTAAGGCATCTCGAACATAACAATTATAGTTGTTTTCCTTTACGGCTCTGATACCAATCCAATCAGCGGGGATATTTAGAGAAGCGATGATGTTTGTTAATTTAGACCACATAATTAAAGTTGGTAATTGGTAATTGGTAATTGGTAATTGGTAATTGGTAATTGGTAATAGGTAATTGGTAATTGGTAATTGGTAATTGGTAATGATTTTCCATTCCCCATTACCCATTCCCCATTACCCATTACCAGTTTTCCTAATTTCTGTGCCAGCGGGTTCCGTCACGACTATCAATTAGGGTAATTCCGGATTGAAGTAGTTCATTGCGAATGCGATCGCTCATTTCAAAATTCTTCGCTAAACGTGCTTGTTGTCTTTGGTCAATTTTCGCTTCAATTTGTGCATCGCTTAAACCCTCACTCACAGATTTTTCTGCTTCCATCTCGGCTTCTAAACCCAAAACTTCAGCTAAAGTGACAAGTGTTTGCCATTGTTTGAATAACTCGTCCGGTGGTATTTCGGTTTTACCTTGATGCACCAGGATATTCCCCTCACGTTCTAGTTCTTTGGCTAATTTAAACAAAATCACCAACCCACCAGGGAAATTAAAGTCATTATTTACAACTTCTTGAAAACGTTCAACATAGGAATTTTGGATTGGGTTATTTTCAGTTGCCTTGTCTTTTTGTACCCAACCAAGCTTTTCACCGTATTGATAGCCGAATAATAAACCTTCTTTCAGGGTGTTCCAACCGTTTGTTGCTGCTTGAATTGCTTCATCGGTAAAATCGATTGGTGTGCGATATTGTGCCATCAACACAAATAAACGCACTGCCATCGGGTCAACGCCTCGATTCAGTAAGTCGCGAATCGTGGTAAAATTACCTAAAGATTTGGACATTTTTTCGCCATCCACCTTCACCATGCCGTTATGCATCCAGTATCGAGATAACGGTTTGCCTGTCACTGCTTCAGATTGGGCAATTTCATTTTCATGATGGGGGAAAATTAAATCTTCACCGCCGGCGTGAATGTCGATGGTTTCCCCAAGGCGATCGCGTACCATTGCACTACATTCAATATGCCACCCTGGACGACCTTTACCCCAAGGTGATTCCCAACTCGGTTCATCTGGTTTTGCAGCTTTCCACAAAGCAAAATCAGCCGAATCTTTTTTGCGCTGATACTCTGGATCTTCTAAATCAACTCGTCCACTCGCACCAGCTTGCGAATTTTCTAATTTACGTCCAGAAAGCTTGCCATACTCAGGAAACTTACGCACCGCGTAGTATACATCGCCGTTACTTGGGTAAGCGTAGCCTTTGTTTTCTAACTCGTGAATTAGTCGAGTTATGCCATTCATTGTATGGGTAGCGCGGGGATATTCTGAAGCTTCTTTGACATTCAGCCGCGCCATATCCTCAAAATATGCTTTGATAAAGCGATCGGCGATCGTCTCCATCGTTGAGTGTTCTTGCCGCGCTCGATTCAAAATCTTATCATCAACGTCAGTAAAATTCTGGACGTAGCGCACTTCATAGCCGAGAAATTGTAAGTATCGACGCACTACATCCCAAACTATACAAGCTCTGGCATGACCCAAATGGCAATAATCATAAACCGTCACGCCGCAGTAATACATCTTAACCTTTTTGGGTTCGACAGTTTCAAAGAGTTCTTGGCGACGGGTGAGGGTATTGTAAACAGTTAGGGTCATTCTGAGAACTTAAGAAATAAAGTGCATCTATTAAGCCATTGTAGATTTTCTAGTCTTTAGCATATCAACTGCTGTTAAATAAATCACACCAGGGGATGATTTTTAGGATTTCTTCTCATACTAAAGTTTTACCGAGTCGAATAAATAAGACTCATTCTCAATAATTGCGGATTGTAACAACTGCAAACATTTTAGTTTGACCCAGTGCCAAAAAGAAAGTAAGCGCACTGTTCGATTGCTATGTCTGTTTGTTTTCGTTTCATCTTTGGAAATCAAACCACGCATCTACCAACAAGGAAAATCAAGATGATTGTCAAACGGTTAAAAGAATTGCTTTTGGCTGTTGCTCTTTTACCTATAATTGTGCAACCTGCATTGGCTCACGTAGTTTGGTTTGAGCCGGAAAACGATGGATATAAGCTGGTGTTCGGTCATCCAGAGTCAGGTCCAGATCCTACTATTGATGTGTCAAGATTTCGGTTAGCTACAGGCTACGATATCAACAAACTAACGGTGCCTCTGACAATAAGCATCCAAGATAAAATTAAAGTTGTTCCCCAGAGTGATATTGCAGCGCTAACCGCATACTTTGACAATAATGGTTTCAGGTTGAGAAACCCAGATAATACTACTTCTCGCATCACACAAGCCGAGGCAGAGGCTATTAATTACCTTAATGTCACTAATAGTGTGAAGTACACTAAGGCTCTTTATGACTGGTCGTCAGCGATTTCCCAACCGTTTGGTCTTCCACTTGAGATTCAGCCTTTGAAGAATCCGTTTGAGGTAGCGGTAGGAGAAATCTTGCCAATTCAGGTTTTGTATCAGGGCAATTTGATAACTGACGCTTTAGTCGAATATCAGGGAACAGAGCTTGCATTAAATGCCAGCGGCATCGGCTATGATGTCTTGATTGGTGACTCTGGACTGCAACCAATCGAAGCCAGCTTCAATAGCACCGCAGAAACTAATCTTATTGTTAATTATGCTACCACATTGACCGCACAACGAAGAACAGAACGTGTGCCAGAACCGTCAGCGGTGCTTGGTTTAAGTTTGCTTGTTACACTGGGGCTTGCTTCTGGACAGTCTAAAAAGTTTAAAGATCGCAGGCTTGAAGCGATCGCCATCTCTAAAAAATCTCTAAATTTATGATGGCGGAATTTCTGCGCTCGATAACGCCATAATCGCTTATAGTTGAGAACGATAACGGTCAGTCGATGCCTTGGGTGGCTTGCTTCACAGTAAGCTTTTACTGTAGGGCTGAGACTGACCATCTTAATTTTGAAAGCCTTATTTAAACTTAGGAAAGCTGGATCGGGCGATTGCCTGCGCTAAATTAGTAAGTTGAGCCTAATATTTTTATAACCCTTTTCTGAACCTGGTGACGGTCAAACTATGCAATCAGCAGTGACTCCTGACCAATCTCAAGCAATGGATGCACCGAAACAAGGCTTGCCAGTAACAATTATTACTGGCTTCCTCGGTAGTGGTAAGACGACTTTACTTAATCATATTCTCACCAATCAACAGGGTTTGAAAACCGCTGTTTTAGTGAATGAATTTGGTGAAATTGGCATCGACAACGAGTTAATTGTTTCCACTGGTGAAAATATGGTGGAACTGAATAATGGTTGTATTTGCTGCACCATTAATAATGATTTGGTTGATGCCGTTTACAAAGTTTTAGAACGCGAAGAAAAGCTAGATTATCTAGTTGTAGAAACAACTGGATTAGCAGACCCGCTACCAGTCGCGCTGACTTTTTTGGGTACAGAATTACGCGATTTGACTCGTCTGGATTCGATTATTACGGTGGTAGACGCGGCAAATTACAGCTTGGATTTATTCAACTCTCAAGCAGCTTACAGTCAAATTGCTTATGGTGATGTGATTGTGATCAACAAAAGTGATTTAGTTGATGAAGCCACTTTGAATGAGTTGGAGAAAAAAATAGGAGAAGTTAAAGAAGGAGCTCGAATTCTTCGCACGACGCGATCGCAAGTCCCACTTCCTTTAATTCTCAGCGTTGGTCTGTTTGAGTCTGATAAGTATTTTGACACCGTTGATGAGCATAATCACGACCATCACGACCACGATCATGACCATCACGACCACGATCATGACCATTCTACATGCGGTCACGACCATCACGACCACCACGATCACCACGACCACGAACATCACCACCATCATTCCGACCATTTAGAAAATGATGGTTTTACCTCAGTATCTTTCCAAATTGACAAACCTTTTTCTATTAGGAAGTTTCAATATTTCTTAGATAATCAGCTATCTGAGAATATCTTCCGCGCGAAGGGAATTATGTGGTTTGATGAAAGTCCAAAACGTCATATTTTCCACCTTTGCGGTAAGCGCTTTACTATGGATGATGATGAGTGGAAAGGTGAAAAGAAAAATCAGATTGTTTTAATTGGTCAAAATTTAGATCAAAATCAGTTGTTAGAACAGTTAGAAAAGTGCATCTGTCTTCCTTCCACAAGTCGCGGTAAAGGATTTGGGAAATAGTGACTAGAGGCTAGGGGCTAGAGATTAAGAAATTAATATTTTATAATTTTCTTTATTGTCTCCTTATTTCCCTAGTCCCTAATCCCTGGTTATGCGCGTTATTCTTCAGCGAGTTAAATCATCTCAAGTTACTGTAAACGATGAAATTGTCGGCAAAATTGGGCGAGGGTTAAACTTACTCGTCGGTATTGCCAATACTGATACTGATGTCGAAGTTGACTGGATGGTACGTAAATGTTTGGACTTGCGGCTGTTTCCTGATGAAGAGGGGGAGCCAGCGCGTTGCGGAGGTCACGAACGTTGTAGCGACTGGCGTGGAGACAGATGGCAAAAATCCGTACAGGAAATTGACGGTGAGTTGCTGGTGATTAGTCAATTCACGCTTTACGGAGACTGTCGCAAAGGGCGCCGTCCCTCCTTTGACCGTTCAGCCGCGCCAACATTAGCCAAAGATTTATATAATAACTTTGTCGCCAAGTTACGAGAAACTAATTTGCGGGTAGAAACTGGTGAATTTGGCGCGATGATGCAAGTGTCGATTGAAAATGACGGTCCTGTGACTTTATTGCTAGAGCGAGAAGCGATGTAAGGGTTTATACGTAGTTAATAAAAATAAGCAACGCTATACTAAGCAGTTCTAAATGATGAGAGAATATTAAACTAACCATCACAAAAGTTTAAACTCTCTCATCATGGCTAAGATCCAGTTTTCTAGAGGTATGAATGAAGAAGTCATTCCAGAGGTGCGGTTAACGCGATCGCGTACTGGCGACAGTGGTACAGCAACGTTTATTTTCAACAATCCTAAAGCTTTGGATCAAGGTGTCACTGAAGATATCACCGGTATGTATATGATTGACGAGGAAGGAGAAATCATCACTCGTGAAGTCAAAGCTCGATTTATCAACGGCAAACCAGAAGCATTAGAAGCTATTCATATAATGAAATCTAGCGAACAATGGGATCGTTTTATACGCTTTATGGAGCGGTACGGCGAGGAAAATGGATTAGAATTGAGTAAATCTTAATCGGGCATTGGGCATTGGGAATTGGGGAGCGAGTGCGTTGGTCCGGCAGTGCGTAGGCATCGGCAGCGCGGTCTTCTCCCACTCGTGTGAGGCTAGCGCCAAGGTCCGGCAGTGCGTTGCGGTGAGTCCACTCGGCGGTGTTGGTTTCCGTCCCGTCGAAGTGGCGAACCCGAAGGGGGGTGGAGTCCTGTTGTAGCACCTGCCGTGGTTCCCCCCACTCGCTGTTGCCGCAAGGGTTTCCCGGCAGACGCGCACCTGCCGTCGGCTTTGCCGACAGTCACGCACCTGGCGTCATTGGGCATTGGTAATTGGGAATTGGGAATTGGTAATTGGAGAAAAGCACGTTACCCATTCCCCATTACCGATTACCCATTACCGATTACCCATTAGCAAAATATTATATGCAACAACCTCATCCTGACTCACCAGAAATGTCAGTAACTTGTGCTGTGGTTACAGTTAGCGATACACGCACAAGTGAAACAGACAAAAGTGGACAGCTAATTCAGCAATTACTTGTGAATGCAAATCATGCTGTAGGAGCTTACACAATTATCAAGGATGAACCAGCACAGATTCAAGAGCAAATTCAATTGTTGGGTAAAAACGCTAATTTAGATGTTGTAATTTTCAACGGTGGCACGGGAATTGCACCGAGGGATACCACCTACGATGCAATTGAGAAATTGCTCTCAAAAACCTTACCGGGATTTGGGGAGTTATTTCGCTTTTTAAGTTATCAAGAAATTGGTTCGCGAGCGATCGCCTCTCGCGCTGTTGCTGGTATTTATCAAGATAAATTAATCTTTTCTCTTCCTGGTTCTAGCAATGCTGTCCGGTTGGCGATGTCCAAGTTGATTTTACCCGAACTCGTGCATTTAGTCAGCCAGATGCGGAAATAATCAATGTAGTAAGGGCTTCAGCCCTTGCTTTGAGCGGTGAAGCGCTCACTACGAAAAAACAACCCCCTTTAGATAGAGGGGGTTGCAAGATTTTCCTATCGTTATTTTTTCAACTTATTAAAATTGAGCGATTCTCCGTAGGAGAGGCTACGCCAACGCCAAACTGATTACAGACAAAATTGCTGCGATAATATAAAAAACGGCAACTACTTGTTGTTCAGACCAACCGGTAAGTTCTAAATGATGGTGTAGGGGTGCCATTTTGAATAACCGCTTACCTTTACCATCAGGACCTTTTGTGGCTTTGTAGTAACCAACTTGCGCCATTACTGAAAGGGTTTCGACGAAGAAGATACCGCTAATAATAAATAGCGCTACTAGGCTATTAGTCATCAATCCTACGGCTGCCAGAGCGCCTCCCAGCGCTAGGGAACCAGTATCTCCCATAAAAACGCGAGCCGGGTTGCGATTATGAGCTAAAAAGCCCAAGCAGCTGCCACTAACAGCAGCACAGAAAACCATCAATGGAAGCGAGGTGGGGGCGATGAGAACACCTAATGCGAAGATAGCGATCGCTACTGTTCCCGCTGCCAACCCATCAATACCATCAGTTAAATTAGTCGCGTTACTTTCTGCTACTAAAACAAAACCAGCTAAAGGCCAGAATAGAAATCCTAGAGGTAGTGAAAGACCAACAAAAGGCAAAGCGATATTCGTAATATTAGAAGGCTGGTTAAACATTAGCCACAGACAAAACAGTGCTGCAAAACCGACTTGCAAAGCCAGTTTCATCTGAGGCGATATACCTTTATTGGACTTACGGCGGAGAATTTGCCAATCGTCAATCCAGCCAATCAAACCGTAACTTAGTGTTAATGCGGAAACCGCAAGTACTTCCCATGAAAAGTTAGACCATATACAAGCAATAATCACCGCCACAGGCACAAAGAAAATGCCGCCCATTGTTGGAGTGCCTGCCTTTTTCAAATGCGCTTGCGGACCATCCTCACGGATGATTTGCCCTGCTTTGAGTGCTTGCAGCCACGGTATTACCCAAAAGCCGACGGCGCCCGACAATAGCGCAGACAACAATAGTGGCAGGGTTAGCGACATACCCTGCCAAGGCAACCGATTGCCCATCCAATCTAAACTTAGTGCTGCAACACTTAGTCCTACACCCAATAAAGAGACTAGACCAATACCAGAAATATTTAACCCTTGGTCAGGAGATAATTTAGCGTCCACGGATATTTCCCTTCACTCCACACTTATAAAATTAAATTACGGGGACTATGCCACTTTTGCCCCCTACCGACAGAAATTAATCGTCTTCTACGGGGATATCGTCGTCATCATCGATATCATAATCAATTCCGCCATCTTCTACACCCATCAAAGCTTCGACATCATCTTCACTAGATGAAAAATCTGCATCTTGAACTTCACGCGCTATCAGACGATTACTTGACTGCAACCAGTCCAAGAGCGAGGACTCTTGCTTTAATGGAATTACGGCGGCTCGTTGGTTGCGGGGTTCTTCACGTAATGGAGAATTCAACATATCGAGGAAAGCACGAAAAGGCTACAGTGAATAGACATTAAGAGTTTATCACTTGATCTAGGCGAATTTAGTTCATCATTCAACTCTCTCATAGAAAAATCCGTCAAAAAATATTTATTTAATAGTGGTAAACGATCGCACGGGACTTGTGGATTCTCAATTAATGTTATGCCTTTATACATAGAACATTAATATCGTCTTAATACTGATATTTTTTGAGGTAATGACACATCATGACAAAGGCGTATTTAATTAATGCTATTGCTTCTACAAATCGGGGAATACTTGCAACTGAAACAGAAAAACAGGTTATTTTAGCGGCGATCGCTAACTTAGAAGACTTAAACCCTACACCTCGTCCGGTTGAAGCTGTTCATTTACTCAATGGCAATTGGCGACTGCTATACACCACAAGCATTGGGCTATTAAACCTCGATCGGATACCCTTGTCTAAAGTTGGTCAAATTTATCAGTGTATTCGCGTAGAAACTAACAGTGTTTACAACATAGCCGAAATTTATGGCTTACCATTACTCCAAGGTTTAGTCAGCGTGGCTGCTAAATTTGAAGTAGTTTCCGAGCGGCGCGTCAAAGTCAAATTTGAGCGATCTATTATCGGCTTGAAAAACTTAATAGGTTACAGCAATCCGGAAACTTTTATCCAACAAATTGAAGCTGGTAAAAAATTCACTGCAATTGATTTTCCTATTAAAAGCGGTGAACAACAAGGCTGGCTAGATATCACCTATCTAGATAACGATCTGCGTATTGGTAGAGGTAATGAGGGTAGTGTGTTTGTCTTAACCAAAGCATAAAATGTTCCTCAAAGAGTATTTGCGAATGACCTTAAGCGATTGTAGGTACTTTGTCAAGAGGGGAGATGGGGAGATGGGGAGATGGGGAGATGGGGAGATGGGGGTTTCACAAACAATAGACACTCATTGACAGCCTTCTCCTTCGGAGACGCTAGCGCGAACATCCGAAAATGTCGTGGGGTGTTGAGGATCTAGTAAACGAACGCTTGTGCCATTTTTGTCCAGGTTCAGCCCAAGGGGATGGGGGGACAAGGAGGACAAGGAGGACAAGGAAGAATTTATCCTATTACCCATTACCCATTACCCATTACCCATCCCCCATGCCCATTGCCCCATGCCCCATTCCCAAGAATCGTAAGTCTAATATAGATATAATTCCAAATCACGCTACTTCGATGCCAGTCGCACCTAAGTGGCTTCAAAATCTAAAATTCAAAATTGATGGATAGACGGTCTTTTATACTGGGTACAAGCGCATTGGCATCGCAACTGCTTGTTGGGTGTGCTGACAACAATCAGGCGAAATTAAACGTGCAGCTATTGAAAGGCTCTATCCCCGGACAGGTGGTGAATCAATTTAGCAAGAGTTTACAGCAAAAAGCACAATTAAAGTTTGCCCCAGTAGGACAATTGCAGGATTTATTTGATCAATTGCAAACTTGGCAGGGGAAAACCAAAAATACTGATGGTAAGGGATGGCTTCCCTCGTTACGCTTGCCGCAATTCCAAAAAACCGTTGTAGCCGATTTGGTAACGTTGGCAGATTATACACTTAAAGAGGCAATTGAGCAGAAACTGATTCAACCATTGGAAGAATCGCAGTTAAAGCAGTGGTCTGCTTTGCCAGAACCCTGGCAAAAATTGGTGAGACGTAATGACCAAGGTAACTTGGATGCTCAAGGAAAAATTTGGGCTGCACCTTACCGCTGGGGTAGTACGGTGATTGTTTATCGCCGTGATAAATTTAAAAAGCCGCCGAAAGATTGGACTGATTTGTGGCAAAGTGAATGCAAAGGTCGCATTTCTCTGCTCGATCAACCACGAGAAGTTATTGGTATAGTTTTGAAGAAGTTAGGAAAATCCTACAACACTGAAAATCTTGATAAAGTGCCTTCTTTGGAAAAGGAATTACGAACCTTAAACCAACAGGTGAAGTTTTACGCTTCTGATAAGTATCTCGAACCCTTAATCATTGGCGATACTTGGTTAGCAGTTGCTTGGTCAAGCGACGTTGTGCGGATGCTAACACGTTATCCAGAACTTGCGGCAATTATCCCTGAGTCCGGAACGGCAATGTGGTCAGATTTGTGGGTACGTCCAGTTGGGGGAAAAAGTGCTTTATCATCTGAGTGGATTGATTTTTGTTGGACTCCCAACATTGCCAAGCAAATTTCTTTGCTGACTAAAACTAATTCGCCAATTTCTACCGACATTGCGACATTTGACATCCAGGAACCATTACGCAATCTTTTAGTGAGTAATTCTCAATTTTTCGATAAAAATGAATATTTACTGCCTTTATCCCAATCAACGCAAAAGCAGTACCAAGATTTGTTTACCAGAATCAAAAATGAAGGATGAAAAATATTTCTTTTTCTATAAAGAGCGTCCCAATCCTAGTTTATTCTGAGTATTAATATCTATCCTACATAAAGTTGGACTTGTATTAAAGTTACAAGTATAAGTTGCTAAACGTTCTTGTTGATAGTTGAAAACCCGGATATTGTAACCGTAATTTCTGGCAAGGCTGCCTACACGATTCACGAAGTTGTATCGTTCTAAGTAGTCTAAAATACTCCAAAACTGCTGGTTGACAACAACATCAACTCGTGCTGGTTGTGTACCTGATGCTGGATATGCTATCCAGTTATCTAGCAACTTGTTTTCAGAGTTTTCTTTTGCCCACCATAAACTCGGAACAGTCAATTTGCTTTGGTTAATGGTGTTAGCTGTAATTACACCTTTTGGATTGTTCAATAAATTTAATTCTAAAGGAGCATCAGAAGCGGGTGGTATAGATGCTTCAGTTTGTGCTGTTGATGGTTGAATTGATAAAAGGGAAATCGTGGTGAGGCTAATGCCTAAGAATAGTGTAAGTAATGACTTTTGAGCAGCCATTTTATGTTTACGCATAACTTATACCCTGTTTGATTTGGGATTAATCCTCAAAGCGGTAACGGGTAATAGGTTTTTATCAATTCCTCAAAACCGATTACCCATTACATTTTTTAGATTATCCTCAATTCTTTAATCTAAAATATTAAATTTAGAATTGTCTACTTACTAAAGACAGAGTTTTTAATACCAATGTTTCCAATTTTTGCGGTAATCAAAACAATTTTTCTGTCTTCTACCAGATTCTTAAAGCAGAAAGAAGTGCGATCGCGCGGCATCTTTTAGTGGCATTTCAATTTTAACAATCACAGCGCAGTGTATTATTCTCACTCATATTGCAAACAAAGCTGCGTGGATGCTGGCAATTTCTTTGGGTGAAGTTGCAAGTGCTTCAAAAAGACAATACGTATGCGATCGCTTAAGGGGTTCCAAAAAATCAGACAAAACCGGACAGCCATATAGCTGAAATAGTCGTGGAGTTTTGAGGATCTTTAATACAAGGCTGTCCGGTAATGTCG
>NZ_JTCM02000147.1 GCF_000817785.2 Hassallia byssoidea VB512170
CTGGGTAACAAATCCCCAACTTTCTCAATATCGCTTTTTACATTTTGCTACCCACGGCTTTGCTGACCCGAATAACCCAGAATTATCAGGAATCGTTTTATCTCTTGTAGACAAACAAGGTAAACCCGCTAATAAAGGTTATTTACGACTAGGTGATATTTTTAATCTTAATTTTGCTGCCGATTTAATCGTACTTAGTGCTTGTGAAACCGGTTTAGGTAAAGATGTCAATGGTGAAGGATTAGTAGGCTTGACAAGAGGATTAATGTATGCTGGTGCAGAACGTGTTGCTGTGTCTCTTTGGCAAGTTGATGATGCGGGGACGGCAGAATTGATGCAAGAATTTTACACAGAAATGTTGAAGCAGGGCAAGTCGC
The DNA here is from genome assembly GCF_000817785.2 of Hassallia byssoidea VB512170. Lineage (GTDB taxonomy): Bacteria > Cyanobacteriota > Cyanobacteriia > Cyanobacteriales > Nostocaceae > Hassallia > Hassallia carrinoi. The sequence goes on from NZ_JTCM02000147.1 coordinate 378, forward strand.
CTACAGTTGCTTTGCGTGCTGCACAACTGAAGTTATGGGAAAATTCAAGTTTGCAAAACCCTTATTATTGGTCTGCTTTCACTTTACAAGGTGAGTGGCGTTGAGGTGCATTTTTTGGAGAACTAAACGCCCTCAGGCTAGAAGCCTGGGGCTAAACAAACAAAGCCCACCTTCGTGGGCTGAAATTCTTAATTTTTCATAGTCCGCGTAGGCGGACTTGGTTCGGTTAGCCGCACCCTTCTAGGGTGACGGCGATATGGTACAAGTTAGTACGATCGCCTACTCCATTAGCTTACTCAACGTCTCCACCAATACTTGATTTTGCTCATCTGTACCAACTGTAATCCGTAATTTATCATTCACTCCCGGCTGGGGGAAATAACGTACCAAAATTCCCCTTGATTTCAAGCTTTGATAAAGATATTCCGCATTTTTTTCTTTCGGCTGTACCAGCAAAAAGTTAGCTTGAGAATCCCATACCTGAAAATTTAACTGTTTCAAGTCTGCTGCTAACTTTGTGCGCGATCGCTTAACTTTTTCTGCACAAGCATTTTTATAAGCTTGATCGCTCATTGCCGCTGCCCCAATTGTACAGGCGATCGCATCAATATTATAGCTATCCTTCACTTTATACAATCCACTCAGCAACTGCGGATTTGCGATCGCAAACCCCAACCGCAATCCTGCTAGCGAGTATCCCTTAGAAAGTGTGCGAATAGCGATGACATTCTCAAATTCTGCAACCAAAGAGAGTGCATTTTCCTCAGCAAAATCTACATAAGCTTCATCAATCACCAAAACCCCAGATAAATTACTTGCTAATTTCCGCAGTTCATCAGTTGAAACCATATGTCCGGAAGGACTGTTAGGTGAAGCAATAAATGTTACAGAACCATTAGCGCCAATCAATTCTGCCAAAGGTAAGCGGTAGTCTTCAGTGTAGGGAATTTCGACAATTTCCGCTGATTGCATCTGCGTCAGCGTACTATATAATACGTAAGTAGGCGTAGGATAAACTACTTTGCGTCCTGGTTCTGCACAAGCGCGAATCACCAAGTTTAACACTTCATCACTGCCATTTCCGACAATAATCCAATCAGCAGGAACTTTCAAAGCTTCACTTACTGCGCATCTAAACTCCTGTGCGAAAGGATTTGGATAGCGTCGCAACCATTCCGCATCAAAGTTACGCAGCACCTCCAACACTGCCGGTGAGGGAGGATAAGGGTTTTCGTTGCTGTTGAGTTTGATGATTTGGCTATTAGGTTGAGGCTGTTCACCAGGAACATAGCCAGCCATTGCATCAATATTCGCACGGAAGTATTCGTTCATTAGACTTCTTACAGAAGTAGGGGAAAGGGAAAAGGGGAAAGGGGAAAGGGGAAAACATGCATCCCTTACCATCCTTGTTCAGTTGGTCGAATGAGGATTTCGTTGACGTTAACACGCTGCGGTTGGGTGACTGCGTAAACGATCGCCGCAGCAACGTCTTCGCTTTGTAATGGTGCGATAGAGTTGCGTCTTTCTATGGTACGCTGTTTAGCGATCGCATCAGTTATATGAGTGTCTATTTCTGTGTCTACCATCCCAGGTTCAACGATGGTAACGCGGATATTGTCTTTGTATACTTCTTGCCGCAACGCTTCGGAAAAACCGTTGATACCCCATTTTGTCAAATTATAAACACCGATGCCCGCCCGCGCTGTTCTACCCGCCACTGAGGAGATGTTAACGATATGCCCCGCTTTTTGCGCTTTAAATATTGGTAGAGTAGCATGAGTCACATAAAGCACTCCCAAAAGGTTAATGTCTATCATCCGTCGCCAATCTAAGGTATCCGCACCATCAATATCACCAGCTAATGCCAAGCCTGCATTATTTATCAGTATATCTACGCGACCATAGTGAGCATGTACCTTTTGCACCAAATTTATCGCTTGAGTTTCGTCAGTCAAATCGGCAACAATTGGCAAAGCCTCGCCACCACTAGCTTCAATGCGTTGTGCCAATTTATCTAAGAGTTCTCCACGCCTTGCGGCGATCGCCACTTTTGCCTTTTCTGCGAAGAGTGCGATCGCTGTTGCTTCACCAATCCCTGATGAAGCTCCGGTGATAATTGCTACTTTATTATCTAATTTACCTGCCATAAATACCTCCTTCCCCATTCCCCATTACCTTTTTAAAACTAAAAGCTGGAAATCTTGTGACTATGAAGAATGCGAAATTTTGCACTTTTTTTGACATTATCACGATACGTTGACATATTTTTCATAAATTACTTAATTTGTGAGATTTTCCTGACTTAAATAAAGAAAGAAAATCGTAATGTTAAGTAACAGTTAATTTAAGAATCAATATTAAATATCAATGCATTAAAGCTATACTTATGACTGATGAAAAAATATGTCAATATAGCTTAAGTTAAATCTGGTTAAAAGGAGTATAAGTAAAAATGGTTTTCACAACATGCAAATACGCTGTGGGTATATTCTCAATTCGTCAAGATGTCGAAGCTGCCCTTGGTGAACTGAAAAACGCAGGTTTTTCTTTAGAGAAAGTATCCCTGTTGACTAATGCCTGGATTAAAAGCGCAATGGGTGAAGAAGACAGCATCAGTAGTGCTTTAGCAAAAAGGGGTATCCCTGAAGAAAGAGCCAAATTTTATAAATCTCAATTGTTTCAAGGTAATTTTTTACTTGTATTAGAAAATGTCAAAGATGAAATAGACGATGCGAAAGCGATTCTTCAGCAACGGGGTATTCAAGAGTGGGGTGTTTATCATAAAAAAGTTAGATCCGGATGGGGAAACAAAGGTAATAAAGTAAGTGTCTAACAAAAAAATTTTAAGTAGTTACAATTAAAAACCATACCAATGGTATAGTTAAAGATATGCCATTGGATAGATGCGGTAAATAATGAATTCACTAAAGTATTAAAAAGACGGGTTAGTGAAGCATTTTTAGATGAGTTGAAAATAAATTTAAGAAGCGATATCGCGCTTTGAGTTAGTTAGAGTTTGTTCGCTTCTATTTGAGCAACCCGGAACCAGAGCAAGAGGTGAATTGTGTTTATCGATTACATCACGCTAATGCTGATCAACATGGTAGCCGGGTTGTTTTTACTGGCTTACTATCTGTATGAGGGGATAGATAACCCTCGTCAAAAGCAGTGGATTCCCGGTTTTGGGATTGTGGGTGCGATCGCTCTTGTGACTGGTTTGCACATGATCTTGACTTGGCCCATAATTAGTAGCTTTAATATTGCTTTTGGGGAAACTACCGTTTTATTTGGTGCGTTGTTCATGGCGACGGCGATCGCACTTTCTCAAGGATGGGAGTTACTGACAATAGCGATTTATGCTTTTTTCGTTGGTTTAGTGGCGATCGTCATCGGTTCACGCATTATCAGCTTGGGGCTAACAAAACAACCACTGATATCAGGCATCGGCTTTATTTTAACAGGGTTGGGCGGCATCTGTGCCGCGCCAACACTCTATTGGAAAAATCGAACTTGGCGATTAATTGGTGTAGCTGTGCTGATATTAGCCGGTTTGATTTGGGGATTTATTGGCTATAACGCTTATTGGATTCATCTAGAAGGTTTCCAGAAATGGGTTCCTACACCAATGCGTTAATTGAATAACTATCGCAGGGTAGGGGTGTTTCTGATTAATTTGTGGCTTAATTGATCTAGCAGAAGCCTTACGGAGAAAACCCGATGAAAGCCGAACAACTTCTGGCAAAATATGCCGCAGGTGAAAGAGATTTTACAGAAGTAAATCTGAGTGAAGCTTCTTTGCAAGGAGTGGATCTTAGTGGGGCAATTTTAGATAGAGCCATACTTGATGGTGCGAATTTGAGTCAGGCTAATTTGCGCTCTTGCAGTTTAACTCAAGCAGACTTGAATGGGGCAAATTTAACGAATGCCGATTTAAGTGAAGCTAACTTGAGTGGAGCAATTTTGGATGGTGCAATTTTAGAGGGAGCAATTTTTAACAGCGCTAACCTTAGTCAATCTGAATTGACTGTAGCCAAGATGATTGAGGCAAATTTAAGCGATGCAGATTTGAGCGAGGCAAATCTGAGCGCGGCAAATCTCGATCAAGCTGATTTGACAGGAGCTGATTTAGCTGTTGCAGATTTGAGTCAAGCAAATTTGAGTCAAGCCGATTTGAACCAAGCAAACTTGAATGGGGCAAACTTGGAAGGAGCAAATCTGGAAGGAACTATCTTGGATGAAAATCAAAAGTGATGTTTGATATTCAGTAGTATTACCGTGGCGTTCAGGTAAATATGCATTCTTATCAAGTGGGAATTGTCACGTTGATATACAGCTATTTCCGCCTTGCTGAATATTAATATAAAATTCCTAATTTATCGAGCGAGACGTTTTGACGGAACGTCTCTACTTTGCGTTTGAAAGCCAATACGGTTCGGTTAAAAATTATTAGTAGAAATCCCACACCCCCGTACAGACCTTATATCATGTCCATTTTCAGATGTATAGACCACAGTAGAGATGCCTATGCGCGGAACGTCTCTACTGTAGTCTATTTATGTAAAAACTGCTGTAATAGCCCATAATAAAATATTTTTCCAGTCAGGACTTCAGTCTTTATCTCATCTTTACGAGGTTATTGATATAGGAATGAGCGCAAAACTAAAATCTTGTGGGGAACCCTTCATGAATTGCCCCTATGTAAATTCAAGGTTTTAACGACTATTTGCGTAAGTCCTATCGTGGTAAATAATTTTAATCCGATCCAAAGCGTATGTGAAGGGCTTACATATTTGCTTCAAACACTTGTCAAAATTTTGACCGTTAGCTATATTGAATCGGTGTAATAATTTTGACTTTTAAGGAGAAATACTGTGGAAGCCGTAACAAAAGTAATCTTAGCTATTATGATGCTTTTCGGTGGTGGTCATCATGGACACAACAAACACCAAAACAAAGCGCCGGACAAGCAACCAGAGACTGTAAGTCAAACTGAGGCAACTAAAAATAACCAAAGAGCATCCGTAGCTGTACCGGAACCTCCAAATGCCGGAATAATATTCGCTGGCGCGGGAATAACCGTGATACTACTGAGAAAGTGCCAAAAGCAGAAAATGAGGAATTGGTAATTGGGCATGGGGCATGGGGCATTGGTAATTGGGCATGGGGCATGGGGCATTGGGAATTGGGCATGGGGCATTGGGCATTGGTAATTGGGCATTGGTAATTGGTAATTGTCTCCCTTGTCTCCCTTGTCTCCCTTGTCTCCCTGCAAGAAAGCCCCCTGCCCCCTGCCCCATTCCCCATTCCCCATTCCCAACTTTGGCTTTTGTAGCGAAAAATTAAGGAATGTTGCATTTCACGCTTTTGCGTCAGCCAAAGAGACAAAAGAGCCAAAAGTACGTGGTAGTATGCTTTCGGTAAATGTCAAGATTGGGAGAAGACCTTTGACACTACGGGTTGCTGTTGTTGGGTCAGGTCCAGCTGGTTCTTGTGCCGCCGAAACTTTGGCGAAAGCTGGAATTGAAACTTACCTATTTGAGCGCAAGCTAGACAATGCCAAGCCTTGCGGCGGTGCAATTCCCCTGTGCATGGTGAGTGAGTTTGATTTGCCTCCGGAGATTATCGATCGCCGAGTGCGGAAAATGAAGATGATTTCGCCCTCCAACCGTGAGGTTGATATCAATCTGGTAAATGAAGATGAATATATAGGAATGTGCCGGCGGGAAGTGCTGGATGGCTTCTTGCGCGATCGCGCGGCAAAACTCGGCGCAAATTTAATTAATGCCACTGTTCATAAACTCGATTTTCCCACAAACAATACAGACCCGTATACTATCCATTACGTTGACCATACCGAAAGCGGCGCACAGGGTATTGCCAAAACCCTGAAAGTCGATTTAATTATTGGTGCAGATGGAGCAAATTCCCGCATTGCCAAAGAGATGGATGCCGGGGATTATAATTATGCGATCGCTTTCCAAGAGCGCATTCGTCTACCTCAAGACAAAATGGCATATTACAACGACCTCGCCGAAATGTACGTTGGCGATGACGTTTCTACCGATTTTTACGCCTGGGTTTTCCCCAAATACGACCACGTAGCTGTCGGTACCGGCACAATGCAGGTTCACAAAGCCAGCATCAAACAGTTACAAGCTGGTATCCGCGCTCGCGCTGCCCGAAAACTCGCCGGCGGTGAAATTATCAAAGTCGAAGCACACCCGATTCCCGAACATCCCCGTCCCCGTCGCGTTGTCGGTCGCATCGCTTTAATAGGTGATGCTGCTGGTTACGTTACCAAGTCCTCTGGTGAAGGCATTTACTTTGCCGCTAAATCCGGGCGGATGTGTGCGGAAACGATTGTAGAAATGTCTAACGGCGGTGTTCGTATTCCCACGGAAGCAGACCTTAAGATTTACTTGAAGCGTTGGGATAAAAAATACGGACTCACCTACAAAGTGTTGGACATCCTGCAAAATGTCTTTTATCGTTCCGATGCTACCCGCGAAGCATTTGTAGAAATGTGCGGTGACATGGACGTGCAGCGCCTAACTTTTGATAGCTATCTGTATAAAACGGTTGTTCCGGCAAACCCGATCGTTCAACTGAAAATTACCGCAAAGACTATTGCTAGTCTACTTCGCGGTAACGCCCTCGCGCCTTAAGGGGAGAGGGGGAGACAAGGGAGAGGGGGGAGACAAGGAAGAGGGGGGAGACAAGGGAGAGGGGGAGACAAGGGAGAGGGGGGGAGACAAGGGAGACGAGGAGACAAACTCAAGAAAGCAAGAAAGCCCCCTGTCAAGAAAGTCCCCTTGTCTCCCTTGTCCCCCCTGTCCCCCTTGTCCCCCCTGTCCCCCTTGTCTCCCTTGTCTCCCTTGTCTCCCTTGTCCCCCCTGTCCCCCTTGTCCCCCCTGCCCCCCTGCCAAGAAAGCCCCTATTCGATGTGTATTTTTCTCTGAGGGATAAGTAATCGCCACTAGAAATCCCCAATTTTTTGTTATAATAAAAACACAGGGTTAAATACGTAGAGACTATATGAGTATGCTTGCTAACAAGCAAGATACTTGTATGAAGTGATTATTTTGTGAAAAACTGAGCAGTCTACGGATTAATATTTTCAGTAGTTCTTCATCAGACCAGTCTACTTGTGCATCTACAAATCAATTTAGACTAATACACGCATCAAACTACTGAAAATTTCCAGCCAAGAGTATCAAAAGCTGTTTAGAAAATAAACTGCTTTGAGAAGAAATTACGAATTGAATATAAAGAGTTCATGAAAATGATAAGAATAGGTTGGCATCTGTTCGGTATATTTACTACTGTGGACGGGTCGCCTACTTGAGACGAACTCCTGGATAGGAGTTGTAGCCTAACTATGAAACTAAGTTCAGTTTTTGTTACTAGTTTGTCTGTTGCTGTTACTGCTTTAACAGCGCTTGGTTTCTCCAGTCAAGCTCAAGCTCTAACTTTTTCAGGTGAATCGAGTGGTGTGTGGGGAAAACCTACTCCAGGGGGTATGAATACTAATCCCATCTATTCGGGTGTGGGAACTAATTCATTTAGCTGGGGAGATCCTGATGACTTTGGCACGGGTCAAAATCAACTTACCTTTAGTGGAGATTCATTTTCTAGTGAAATGGGATCTTTATTTAAGATAGGTGATTTAACCTACTTTAATGGATCTGTCACCCCAAATACAAGCGTTGATTTTGTACCTTTAAATCTCCATGTATCATTCGGCGATCGCGTTAATGTTAGTGAAGTTTTTAACTTCGACTTTCATCTAAAAAATACACCCAACGATTCACCAAATCCTGCGGATAACGCAGATTTTGTTTATGTGGGTAAAAACTTTGGCAATCGCAATTTTACCTTTGCTGACAAGAAATATACACTGGAGCTAACTGGCTTCAGAGAAAAGGGAAGCACTACTGATGTCAGCGAGTTTCGAGTCCTTGAAGGAAAAGGAACCACAGCAGCTATTTTTGCTAAAATCACTGAGGTTCCACCAGATTCAAAAACGATTCCCGAACCTGGGACTGTTGCTGGTTTGTCCCTCTTAAGCATCTACCTGATTTCCCGCCGGAAATCCGCGAATGGCTAAATTTTTGGGAAAATTAAATACACAAAGCAAGATTGGCACTCTCTGAATTTTTTCACTCAAAGAGTGCCAATTTGTGTCTTAAACTGACTTAACTGAGAGGTATTTTACTCGACTAGTGAAGTGGAAGCACTCTCAGCGGATGGAGGAACACTGGGTAACTCAAGGCAGTATCCCGCACCATATACGGTCTTGATGTAGCGCGGATGGCGGGGGTCTGGTTCTAGCTTGGTTCTCAGATGGCGGATATGCACTCGAATCGTTTCAATGTCATCATCTGGATCGTAGCCCCAGACTTCCCGAAGGATTTCGCTAGGAGAAACTGTCTGTCCGTGACGTTGCAATAAACAGTGAAGTAACTCAAATTCCAAGTGAGTCAGTTTCACAGTGTCATGGAACCATATCGCCTCAAATCTTTCCGGAACGAGGGTCAACGATCCATAATTGAGAATTTCGCTGTGCTTGGCAGCTTGGGGGATGCGGTCAGTACGGCGCAATAATGCTCGTACTCGCGCCAGCATTTCTTCAACTTCAAACGGCTTGGTGAGGTAGTCATCCGCGCCGGCATTGAAGCCTTCTACTTTATCTTGAGTCTGGCTTAAAGCCGTCAACATCAACACGGGAATTTCAGAGGTGCGATCGTCCCGTCGCAGGCGTTGGCAAACGGTAAATCCATCTACTCTGGGCAACATCAGATCGAGCATGATTAAGTCTGGTTGCAGCTGGAGAGCCAGCGCCTGACCTTTGATGCCGTCTTCAGCTTGGCTGACATCGTAGCCAGCCATTTCCAAGTTGACGGCTACAAGTTCGGAAATCGCTGGGTCATCGTCTATGACAAGAATCCTCGGCATTCGTAAAAATTTACTACTACTAGTTAAGGATAATTAAGAATCTTTGGGAGATACAAAGATTGCTTTAATGATTATAAAAAAGATTTTAAATCTAAAATAAACATTAAGACTAAAGTACATTAAAATCTATATATTATGTGTTACGCTGCCTACAATCCGCCTCGATTTTTGCGAAACGGTGTCCAAATGACTATATATGCCGCTTTGTGGGGCAAACGTTATTGGGATACTACTCAACATCCTGAGCCACCTTATGAAGAAAAAATATTTACAGGTGGGCAAGGTGTACCAATTTATGGCTTGGTTGCCATACCAAAAAACGCTCATAGCACGATTGTCGGTACTTACGGCATTACAGGCGAGTTAGAAAAAGAATGGATTTTGAGAGTGCTGGGACGCAAAGCATACGCTCAAGGATACGCTGTAGTGTTGTTTGATTGGCGGGCACACGGCAAAACCGCAGAATTATCGCCGACTTTGACCAGCGATGGTTTGTATGAGGGGGAAGATTTTGTTCGCATAGCGGCAGCTGCTAAGGCTATGGGATGCCCTGGAAAGTTTTGGTTTACAGGATATTCTTTAGGAGGACAACTGGCGTTATGGGCGCTCAAAGCCGCTGTAGAATTGACGAGAGGAAATAACAATTTAGGGATAACAGAAAGTGAGATTGGCGGTGGTGCGGTAATTTGTCCGAGTTTGGATTCTTTGCGATCGCTTACTTATTTAGTTAGACAACCCTTTGGTAAATATTTTGAAGCTGGTATCGCCCGTAACTTGAAACTCCTCGCATGGCGAATCCACGATCTGCATCCGGGAACCCTAGACCCCGCAGCGATTAAACGCGCTAACACCATTTGGGGTTTTGATGAAGAACTGGTAATTCCGCGATTGGGTTTTCCCACCGTTGAAGCTTATTACAAAGCAAGCAGCGCTTTACAACTGCTGCCAAAACTGGAAAAACCAACTTTGATTATATACGCCCAGGATGACCCATTTTTTCACCCAGCGATCGTCCCAGAATTAGAAGCCGCTTGTGAAGAAAATCCGATGATAGATTTGTTACTTACTGCTCACGGCGGTCATATAGGCTATTTGAGCAGCAAAGAAGGACAGCGGCAAGCAAAAGACCCCGACCCCTGGTGGGCTTGGAATCGGATTTTAGAATGGCTGGAACAGAGGAGTGGGAGAGGGGGAGAGGGGGGGACAAGGAGAGGGGGGGACAAGGAGATGGGGGGGATGAGGAGATGAGGGAGATGAGGGAGATGAGGGAGATGAGGAGGACAAGGAGGGCAAGGAGGACAACTATCCAAATTCCACGCTCCAACTAACAACTATCCAAATTCCACGCTCCAACTAACAACTATCCACTAACAACTAACAACCAACTCTTGACAAGTGACTTTTGACCAATGGCTAGAAGCACCGACAGATTTAAGTTTGTCGGCGGATGATGTTCATGTGTGGCGAGTTGAGCTCTCGCTGTCGCGATCGCAATTGCAAGAATTGGCAGAAACTTTATCCAGTGATGAACTTTGTCGAGCGGAGCGGTTTTATTTTGAACAGCATCGGCAGCATTTCATCGCTGGTCGTGGTATGCTGCGAACTATACTAGGTCGCTATTTGGGTGTTGAGCCGCAAACGCTGCGATTTGATTATGAAGCTCGTGGCAAACCGATTTTAGCTGATAAATTTGCTACTAGTGGGCTGTCGTTTAACTTGTCTCATTCGCAGGGGTTGGCGTTGTATGGAGTTTGTAGGCGACCGATTGGTGTAGATTTAGAATGTATACGTGAAAATACTGATGCTGAAGCTCTAGCAAAACGGTTTTTTACAGAAAGAGAATATGAGGTAGTGCGATCGCTTCCTCCCAACCAACAGCAACAAGTCTTTTTTCGTTACTGGACTTGCAAAGAAGCTTATTTAAAAGCAACTGGCGCCGGATTATCTCAATTAGAACAAGTAGAGATTTTGCTCACACCAACACAGCCAGCCAGTTTACAATCTGAAGAATGGAGTTTAACAGAACTAATACCTGCTAATAATTATCTTGCTGCTGTTGCTGTTGCTGGGCAAAACTTGCATTTGCAATGTTGGCAATATTGAATTAGACATTTGTATTGAATCACCTGTAGCGACCTGCAAGACTAATTGCCTCAACCTACTCCTACCGACATTTTAAACGCCAGGATTATTGGTAACTTAATGACCTGACAGCAAAATATCCGTAGCGTTGCGTTGCGTCTACCAATTTTCATCTATGGACGTGGTGGAAGCCAGTTTATTCCCTTCCTCATTAAGGATGCCAATCAAACAGGTGTCGCTCGGTACATTGAACCGGGAAACTTCAAATACTCAGTTATTCATGTCGATGATGCAGCAGAACTTTATATCCAAGCTTTGCAAAATGGAAAAGCGGGTTCTATTTATCATGCTGTTTCTGAGTCAGGAATTACCAGCAAAGCTATAACCGAGGCAGTTGCACGAATGCTTGGATGTAAAGTTGGCTCTATGTCAAAAGAAGAAGCCATTCAAGCTTGGGGAATAGCGGTAGCTACTTTCTTTTCACTCAACAACCAAATTTCGTGTTCAAAAGCTGAAAAAGAGCTTGGCTGGAAACCATTTGTAAAGACTACTATGCTTGAAGACATTGAGCATGGTTCCTATAAAACGGTCTTTTAAGAAGCTAGATTTAACCAAAGCCTCTATTTGCAACTTTCGCTAAATGAGTAGCATATTGTTTGCAAGTAGTTTCTTGCTTATCAGTGATATTAAAAGCTTCTTTTTCAATGAAGAGAAGGCTTTACGCTGCAATTAAAAATTCGCCCTTGGATGTGTTGTGTACGCAGGAAACCTCCGCTTGTGACTTTCCGCAAAATTCAAAATAAAAAAAGAACCAAATAGTGCGAGCTTGCACTCTTCGTGAAGAGTGTTGACCACGCTCATAAAATTCAGGGGAGCGCAAGTATCCAGAATTAATTAAAAATTTTTTGATATGTATTTCTTGATGCGTGAATTTTGAATGCGTGAATTTTGAATTCAAAAAAGGTTAGTTGCGTAAGTTAGATTGCAAAGTAGGCTGGATAATTAGGGGAAAAAGCGTGAACAGCAATCGACCAAAAACTGAGATAATGCTGAAAGCTGTATAGCAAGAAATTATACATAAGGTACGAGAAGTTACTTTTAATGATTATTAAGTAACTACTCAACTGAAAATTCGGTATAATTCTTATTAAAATGTATAACCAACAAAGTTTTCAGCAAAATGGCTAACTATCAAAGCAGCAATATTATTTGGAGATGCCCCGAATGTAGCAGTAGTTTTCATTCTCAAATTTGAAGTTTTAAATAGCAATAAAAGATAAACGCGATCGACAATTAAAGATGTTTTGTAAGTTGAATATATCTGAAGTACTAGAAAAGTGAGTCAGTTGTGAACCAAAAAGAGTTAATTTCTAATTTTCAAAAAACTCAGCAGCAGATACAAACACTGCGAAGCTATATAATGGAGTCGCCAAGACAGCAACAGGCAATCGCTGCGTTGGAGGCTCTTACTGATTCTGTAGAGAATCTAGAAGCATTCCAAGAAGAAATGCAGACTAGTTTAGAAGTAATGAAAGACATTCAAGAAGAACTGCTGCAACAAAATGAAACGATAATAGCAGAATGTAAGATTTATCATGATTTGTTCAAATTTGCACCTAATGCGTATTTAGTTACAGATGCTCAAGGAATAGTTCTCAAAATAAACTATGCTGCTGCTGCATTGTTAAATGTGTTGCCCAGTTTATTAATTGGCAGATCATTAATAAATTTTGTATCTAAAGAAGAGCGTCTATTCTTTCTTACCAAACTAAAGCAGTCGTTAAATGTAAAGTCTGTGCAAGAAAGTGAAATCTCTATCTGTCCCCGTGACGGTCAAGCTTTTGATGCAATACTTTTGATGAAGGCTGGGCGAGAAACTTCTAGAGGATTGGATATATTACAAATATGTGTACATGATATTACTAAGTACAAGCAATTAGCAGCAAGTCAGCAGATACCTGCCTTAAGCGCACCTATGGAAAAACCCAATGGGCTGGATGGCTTACGCGTATTGTTTGTAGATGACGAAGCCGATACCCGTGAGTTGATTGCAGCAGTGCTAA
>NZ_JTCM02000148.1 GCF_000817785.2 Hassallia byssoidea VB512170
AAAAAATCAGACAAAACCGGACAGCCATATAGCTGAAATAGTCGTGGAGTTTTGAGGATCTTTAATACAAGGCTGTCCGGTAATGTCGGCGTTTTAGCGTAGGGGTGTTGGGAATCGGTCATAGGGCAAGCGAAAAATTCTGCGTTTGCTTGAAGGCAAAGCGATCGCACCTTAATATAAATCAGCTTCGTAATGTCACTTGTTACTACACTGTACTTTTAGTTCTTTCGTTTGAAATAAGCACTACATCAAATTTGACTAAGAGTTTTCGCTACTTGGTTACCCCATGCTCAAGCTGCTGGGCGACCCAGTAACACCACTCACTGTACATCCGCTCGTAGCCAATACCTAGCATTAGAACAGCATATGAACCAAACTGCGGCGAGTCAACTTGCTGTATGTGAGATTCGGCAAGCATTTCCTGCAAGACTGCCTCATACATATTGAGTTGCTCACTATGTAGCTGCGCGTGAGTGAGAAAGAGTTGCCGCGCTTCATCTGGTGAGGCTAGCCACAGAGAATAAGCACGAAGAATAAGCTCATCACGAAGCATTGATACATCCATTGGTGTGGACACCCACTTACGCAACGCATCTTCGCCTGCTGATGTAATAGTATAAACCTTTTTATCAGGCTGGTCTTGCTGCTCTACTACTGTGTAAGTGACCAAACTCTGCGCTTCGAGTTTTGCCAACTCCGGATAAATTTGACTGTGCCTAGCACGCCAGAAGAAGCTAATGGGTTTCTGCATTTTTCGTGACAGATCGTATCCAGAACACGGTTCGCGTGCCAGTAAACCTAGTAGCGCATAGCCAAGAATTGAAGTCATTTTTTTATGTCAGTAATAGCATATGACATAGTTTACATATGGAGAAGATTAACATAGACTCTTAAATAGTTCCATATGTAAGTATTGTCATATATTAAAAGAGACATTGGATATTGCACCAGCAAGCGATGCCACAGGCGAGCGAAGAGCGGGTCTACGCGAAGCTGTAGTCATTGGTGGTAGTATGGCGGGACTCCTAGTTGCCCGCGTCCTCACAGACTACTTTGATCGCGTAACTATCATTGACCGCGATACCTTTCCCAACTTGCCAGACCATCGTCGGGGTGTACCCCAATCTCATCACGCACACACGCTTTTACCACGCGGACAAAAGATTATCGATGATCTGTTTCCAGGCATCATGGATGAGATGCGCGCTAGCGGAGCGCTATCTACCTACGGAGTTGTTCCAGTAGCAGTAGTTACTGTTGCTGGGATGCTACCGATGCAGAAGCTGGAAAGCGAGTTTTTAAGGTTTAGTCGGTTCAAGCTTGAGTGGCACGTCCGCCATCGTTTAGAGGCGCAGACTAAGGTGCGCTTCCTCAGCAATTGTGAAGTAACAGGCTTGCTGTCTACGCAAGATTTGACTAGGGTAAACGGTGTTCGCCTGCACAGCCGCAATGCAGACATCGGCGTTGAAGAGCTACAGGCGGATCTCGTTGTGGATGCTAGCGGTCGCCGCTCGCACTCACCTCAATGGCTGGTTGACTTGGGCTACGAAGCACCAGAAGAAGAAACTATTAATTCTGGAATAGGCTACGCTTCACGCTTCTACGCCAAACCTGCTGACTTTCCAGGTCAGTGGCAAAGCATTATTATCAACGGTCGTCCGCCCCACAACCCGCGTACTGTGTGATATCGCCAATTGAGGATAATCGTTGGCACGTGACATTGGGTGGCTATGCTGGCAACTATCCACCGACTGACGAAGCAGGCTTTCTTCAGTGGGCACGTGACTTGGTAGACCCCAGCATCTATGAGGCAATCCGAGTTGCCGAACCGCTTTCTCCCATACTCGGATATCGTATCCCTCAAAACCGAATCCGCCACTTTGAACGATTGGATCGCTTGCCGCTTGGCTTCATTGTTACAGGTGACTCTGTATGTGCCTTTGTAGATGTGTTGCTGACTCTTAACGCAAATGATTTTACGCGATTAGGAGAGGATGTAGCGCAGTTGGTGCAACCAAAGTAATGCGATCGCATGACTTCTGACTCATCCAAACCCCAGACAAAAGCCTATCACTGAGGGGAAAGCAATAATGCTTTTGTTGAAATTAGCACGCTTTGAGCGCGTAAAACTGACAATTCGCTCTCGTGAGTTAAAACTTTGCCTAGGCGATCGCGCTAAAATAGACAACTTCATAGTTAGGGGTTGGGTAAATCCTTGACAAGAATGGACAACCGTCCTGGCGCAGGGGGCAAGTTCTTTTTGCAATTGCTTCCACAGGCTGATTCCTTCTGACTCAAAAGCCGCTTCAGCATCTGCACTCTCGAAAAAAAGTGAGTCAGCAGGATCAGCCCAATTTAAAGTAGTATCGTAAGCCTTTGCCCACCTATGCAAGCGTTCGATAGTATCCTCACTCAGAGGTAAACTTGCTGGGTCTATATCACCTACTTCCGAGGGTTCTTCCCACCACAAGGGGTCACACCCATAATCTACCATTAGCTTAATTTTTTTGGACATAAAAACCTGGCATCAACATAAATCATCTATGCTATTCAATACACTTCATCATGTGTACCAATATCAATCAATACAATTAATTCTTCCTTCGTCTCGCTATCCTGCTCAAAATTATAAATAATTCGGCAATCATACTCAACGGAACATGCCCATAATCCCTCTAATTGTCCCTGCAATTTATGCGCTTTCAAGGATTGAGCAAACGGCTCATTCGCTAACAATTCCAACGCAGCAAAAATTTTTTCTTCTAGCTTGGGGTTTTTGCGAACAGTACGCTTAAAAGCCCGCTTAAAACTTTTGTCCCAAACCAGAGTTTTCATTCATCTTCTGCCAATAAATCAGCTTTCAGGTCAGTAAGCGAACCACGCTTTGCTGTACCTGTTCGCAGCGCTGTTAATGTGTCTGTGGCGTTTTTGGCAATTTCCATACGTCGCTTTTCAATGCGTCTCTTTTGAATCAGATCAATTAACAAGTTTTGTTCTTCTTCCGATAGTTCCTCAACATATTCAATTACAGCTTGAAAAGATACAGGTTTATTCATTTTTATGTTTGTCCAACTACTGCAATGATTATAAACAGTCAGCGAAGTGGTATAGTGACTTCGGTTAAGCGATCGCACTACTTAGCACAAATACCGCTGATGAAGTGAAAATAGCAGATTATCTTTACAAAAATCTATATATCTATTATTAAGGTCTTGTATTCCGTTCTATACGACTTAGAAGGTCGATGATTGCTATCAACACTCCTGTAAAAACATATATAGAAATACAAGTAATCACCCCATAAATTAAATATCCTAAAAATACTATTCCAAAACCTCCACCGATTGTTAAATTCTGACGAAAAAATGAAAAAAATACTATCAAAAAAAGAGCTGTAAGGAAGAAGCCGAGAAACTGAATTATTTTTAGGATAGTTATAAATCTGGTGTACAGTCTATTTTGATTAGAACCGCTGGGTGGTGGGTTGCTGCTCATATATATGCCATTTTTATTAAATTATTTTATACAAAAAAAGTTATTTAATAAAGAATAACAGGAAGAGTGTTCTTTCAAAGAACACTCTTTTATGAAACCGAAGCTATCAGTTTATGGCTGATAGTTGAATTCTAACTTACGCTCCGACTGATTCCTTCGCGGCGTACAGTACTTCTACGTTGATATCTTTAAAACCGCGATCGCGTGCAAATTTCTCGGTATTTCGCTTCACTTTCCCCCGCACAAATCCAGGAATCTTATTCAATTCTGCCAAACCATCTTTTGTCCAGTTCAAATCTGATTCCGCAGAAATTCCTTTGGTAATCACTTCTTTGGTGTCATGTCCGCCAAAGATTTCTAATAGATGATCTTCCATTCCCAAAGTAAAGGAATTGTACACCAAATCTGCAATTTGATTTGTCCCTTCATAACCCATGAATGGTTTGTAACCAAGGGGGAAGTTTTGAATGTGGATCGGTGCAGCAATTACACCACAAGGAATATCCAAACGTTTACCTACGTGACGTTCCATTTGCGTACCGAAAATGGCTGAAGGTTCAACACGAGCGATCGCGTCTCCAATTGCGCCATGATCTTCAGTAATCAGCACTTCGTCGCAATACTCGCTCACCTGTTCGCGGAACCAGTCAGCATCATATTTGCAGTAGGTTCCCGCCCATACTACATGAATTCCCATCTCCCGTGCTAAAATCTTGGTCATCGCCGCAGCGTGGGTATTATCACCAAACACTACTGCTTTCTTACCAGTCAAGTTCTGACAGTCAATCGAACGCGAGAACCATGCAGCCTGCGATACATGCAAAGTTTGCTCGTTGATGAACTCTTCGTAATCTACATCAGCGCCTTGAGCGTTTATCACCTGCTGAATTTTACGGATACATCTAGCACTTTCTACTACACCCATTGGCGTAATGTCTACGCAAGGAATGCCGAATTCAGCTTCAAGGTAGCTAGCCGCCATTAAACCGAGTTCGCGGTAAGGTGCGAGGTTAAACCAGGCGCGGGGCATCTTTTTAATATCGTACACCGAAGCGCCTTCGGGAATGACGGTATTTACCTCGATTCCTAAATCAGCCATCAACCGCTTAAGTTCGGTGCAGTCGTGCTGGTTGTGGAAACCAAGGGTAGAAGAACCGATGATGTTAACAGAGGGTTTTTCGGTTTTTCCTTCTGGAAGTTCGCCTTTTTTGCGAGCTTTCTCAATATAGTATTGAACGATTTGTTGCAAAGTGCGATCGGCAGCTTGCAGTTCGTTGAAGCGGTAGTGATTCACATCCGCTAGCATGACATCACATGAAGCTTCTAACTGCGATCGCTCCACAAAGTTGTGTAAATCTTCTTGGAGAATACTAGAGGTGCAGGTAGGAGTTAACACAATCAAATCGGGGTGTTCCTCAGCATCTTTGCGGGTGATGTTATCTACCACTTTTTCTTGAGAACCCCGCGCTAAAACGTTGCGATCTACGACGCTGGTTGTCACCGGAGTGAAGTTACGCTCGCGCTCTAGCATCGAACGCATAACGTTAAAATAGTCATCGCCCAGTGGAGCGTGCATGATCGCATGAACGTTTTTAAAAGAACTGGCAACCCGCAGTGTGCCAATGTGGGCAGGACCAGCATACATCCAGTAAGCCAATTTCATTACTGTGTTCTCCCTTTAATTGAAACCGACATGGACAATAAGTGCTTGATTGTTAAATCGTCTCTGATTCTCTCAAATGTTGCAGTTCTTAGGGAATAGACGCTTACAGGACTTTACACAAATGGCGATCGCTCAAACCTTGTTACTGATTGGCATTCAGCTTCATATTTAAACAACATTTGTGTTGTCAAAGTTATATAAATCTTAATTATTTAGAAAATTTCATATAAATAAAGACTGGGGATTAGGGGCTAGGGGCTAGGAATTAAGAA
Organism: Hassallia byssoidea VB512170; assembly: GCF_000817785.2. Lineage (GTDB taxonomy): Bacteria > Cyanobacteriota > Cyanobacteriia > Cyanobacteriales > Nostocaceae > Hassallia > Hassallia carrinoi. The sequence goes on from NZ_JTCM02000148.1 coordinate 5,431, forward strand.
ATATGGGTAAGATTCTTTTCCATTCCCTAGTCCCCAGTCCCTAATTACGCAGAAACCAGGCGTCGCAAAGATTGAGCGCGGCGTTTTGCCGTAGCATTATTTGCATCAATTTTCAGTGCTTGTTCGTACATTTCTAGAGCTTGAGCATTTAAATTCTTTTTCTCGTACGCATGAGCGAGATTATTCATAGCTGTTACATACTCAGGTTTAGATTTAAGCGCTTCTTTGTATTGACGAATCGCTAAATCATACTGCTCTTGTGCGAAGTAAGTATACCCCAGTCCATTATAAATCGGGGCGGTATTTTCTTCTCCCTCTTCTTCAGCAGCTTTAAGGGCTTTTTGAAACAGAGCGATCGCCTGAGAAAACACTTTCTTTTCCGAATAAATACTCGCTAACTCATAATATTCTTGAGTCGTACCCTTGGATGTACTCAGTTTTTTCCGCAAGCGTGACATTGAGCTTTCCAGCCTGCGAGTTTTGAAAACTTGCCGAAAAATGCTCACGACTGTAAAGCCGAGCAACACAACGAAAATTGAGAGATAAATAACCGCTAGATTGTTATCCATTGTTTTTATTAAAATTAGGGACTGGGGATTGGGGACAAGGGCGACGGGCGTGGGCGACGGGCGTGGGGACAAGGAGGACAAGAGGTGACTCCTAACTCATAACTCCTAACTCCTAACTCCTAACTCCTAACTCTTAATTCAGATTGAGGTAATCCCCAGTATTTTACGCGTTCAGTAAGCCAACCATTAGCTATGTAACGAGCGATCGCTTCATTTACTCGCTGTCGCAATTCATCGTACTGCAATCCCTTGGGCATTACTACCGATAAGGGTTGTGTTGATAGTTTGGTTGAAAGTAAGCGATAACCGCTATATTGTTGCACCCAACCGCTGAGGACGCTTGCATCTGCGGCAAAAGCATCTGCGGTATTCTTTTCTAAAAGCGATCGCGCTTCTTCGTAAGAATTCACTCCCACTAATTCAGCATTTGGTATATAATATTTAACTTCCGCAATCGTGCTAGACTTTTTCAAAACGGCTATTTTCCGTCTGGCAAAATCCGCAAGCCGTTGCGCTGAAGCATCTTTGGTAAGTAATACAGTCCCATCAAAATAGTAGGGAACACTAAAGCTAACTAAACGAGAGCGTGATTCAGTTGCTGTGACTCTAGCTATAGTCAGATCAACTTGATTATTTAAAACTACAGTCATGCGATCGCGATTGCTTGTAGGTTTAAACTTAACTACGTTTTCTTTGCCTAATAAGTCTTGCGCTAAGGCTTTCGCTAAATCAATTTCTAAACCTTGCAGTTTGCCGCTGACATCAGTAAATCCTAGCGGACGTAAATTATTTTTTACGGCTATTTTTAAGTACCCGCGCTGCTGAATTTCTGGCATTTCTGCCGCATTTGCAGTTAATTGGCTGTCTGCAAAACAAAAGAGCAATAAAACAATTAAAGTAGCGGATAATACCAGATGTAACCGAGTAATTGCTTTCCATCTGTTACATCCGTTATTCATCCGTTGCATCTTTATCCCTTTGCTTGGCTGGCTAATTCAGCAACTTTGCTGAAACCTGCCGGATCGAGGACTGCCATTTGCGCTAACATTTTGCGATTGAGTTCGATGTTGGCTTTTTTGAGATTGCCCATCAACTGACTGTAACTCATACCGTGTAGGCGTGCGGCAGCGTTAATGCGGGTGATCCACAGACGACGAAAATCGCGTTTGCGGTTTTTGCGATCGCGATAAGCACTCCGCAGCGCTTTCATCACTTGTTGATTAGCGGTTCTAAACAAAGTTGAGTGAGAACCGCGAAAGCCTTTGGCTAGTTTGAGAATTTTTTTGCGGCGTTTACGAGCAACGTTACCGCGTTTTACTCTTGTCATTGTTTAATTTGGGATTAATTTACAAATAGGGAAGCATTAAGCGTACATTTTCAGCATCGCGTTCGTCTACAACTGCCATCTTCGACAATTTCTGCTTTTTGTTAGCAGTTTTGTGCTGTAGAAGGTGATTCTTAAAGGCTTTGCGACGCATAATTTTACCTGTAGCGGTAACGCGGAATCGTTTCGCCGCTGCTTTACGGGTTTTTAGTTTGGGCATAAACTAACTTAATTCGACACGATCCCTAATTATAAGCTAAAAGAAATAAATTGAACGAATTATCAAAGCGCGGAGATTTTATGCTAACCACCAAGAAGCTGACTTTTGAGGAATTTCTCGCTCAGTATCCAGATGGCTATGGTATTTTTGAACTTGTGAATGGCGAGATTGTTCAGGTGGAAGCGACTAGAGCGCATAAAAATGTAGCACGATTTTTAATGTTTAGTTTCAATGATGAAATTAGACGCTTAGAACTAGATTACATTGTTGACAAGGATATAGTCTTTAGAACTAAAACTGCTCAGGGGAGAGAACAAGGTAGAAACCCTGATGTGGGTGTAGTTCTTGCTTCTGTGTGGAATGAAAATGTATTAGCATATGGTGCTTTAACTGAACCGATACAACTTGCCGTAGAAGTGGTATCAACTAATTGGGAAGATGATTACGTTGACAAGTTAGACGAGTATCAACGGCTGGGTATTGCTGAGTATTGGATTGTTGATTATCTAGCGATCGCCTCCCGCAATTATCTTGGTAATCCCAAAGTTCCCTCGGTTTTTGTTTACCAGTTAATTGACGGAGAATATCAAGTTCAACAATATAAGGAGTCTGAGCGCATTATCTCACAGACTTTCCCAGAACTAGCGATAACAGTCGAGCAAGTCGTTACCGCCAGCTTGATTCATAAATTGTAACAGTGTACGTGAAATTGAGAGCGTTCGCTTGTCTTAAACACCTTGCGTCAACGCCAAAGAAATCTACAAATTTTCTTCCCAAGTCAAAAAAATCTATATCTTAAGTATGATGCAAATAATACCGCACAAACCTATAATTTTTTTGCCAGGTGAAATAAATCAAAAATCGATTGGTTTACACCAGAGTTTGCGGGCAATAGCCTAATTTTTTGACAAACTGCTCCCGAAACGCCTCAATTTCCTCTTTATTAGGGCTACCGTGAGAGACAATCGATATTTGGTAGCGACGCATCGTTTTTACAGGACACTGCCCAGATTCTAAACTTAGAAGTGCCATCTGCAAACGCTTTTGCGGCTCGTAGCTAATGCCTAATTCATTTAAAAAAGCTCGAAGGTTTCCAGATTCCAAAGGCGTAATCTGACTATTTAGCTTGATTCGCACTAACCAGCCATCAATCTCATGAATTATCGTGACACAGAAAACGGGTATTTCCGGTTTAGCGTGGAGGTGTTGAATCAGTCTCAGCGTTAAACTGGCGTTTGGCAGAAAGTACAAGTATTCTCTATCGGTGCTTAATTTCATAACTGCTCCTTTTATGCGGTTTCTACATCTATCAAAAGTGGTATATGTTGCAGATATAACATATCATCTTTAAGGAAGATATCAACGAATCTCGCTGTAATTCTTAATAAGCGTAACTTTACTTAACTTATGCATTTTTGGGCTTGACAAAACTCTCGTAGAGACGTTCCACTGAAACGTCTCTACTTATTTGAACACTGTTGTCATCATCACACATCCGGGAAACTGCTGCTTTAACGCTGGAAAAACCGGACATGCAGCTTGTTGTTGTAAATTATCCGGTTTACTCCAAGTAAATGGCGCTTTTTGGGCGGCAGACATCCACAACAAACGCTTTGCCCGCGTCATGGCGACATATAATAAACGGTATTCTTCAGCAGTTTTCAGGTGTTTTGCCTGTTCCCAAGCAGCGGTGGTGCTGGGTATGCTTTCTTCACCGTGGAGGGCGGCGCGAATTTGGGCGCGAGCAACTTCTGATAAAGTAAAATCGCCTAAAAACTGCCTTTGGGGAGGAACCCAAAATCTACCGGGAATTAAGTTTTCGTGCAAAAAGGGCAGAAAAACAAAGTCCCAATCTAGTCCTTTTGCTTTGTGCATGGTGATGATGGTAAGTTGACCGCGACGGGTGTAACGCGCTTCTACATCTTCGGTTTCCACTGGTTCAAATCGTTCGGAACTGACGATTTCACTTAAAGCTGCCAGCATCGTCCCCATTGAACTATTACCAGCTATTTGCCGATTTACCCTTTCTGCAAGTTTGTCTGCTGTCGCAAGTTCGGCTTGGTCGTAATTTAACACCAAAGCGATGAAGGAAATTAGCTGATATAAAGGCAGTTCTAAGCGAGCGCGAAGTAAACTGCGACACAAGCGGCAGGCTTTTTGCACCGATTCTGTTTGCGGTGATGCCAACGGACCCGGATAGAGAAATTCTTCGGGAAGACTCGCGAGGGCGTTAAGGTCTTGTGTGGGGACTAACTGACGCTGTACCAAGACTTCTAAGGCAGCTTTCAGGTAATCGGGGGAATGCGGGCGATCGCAAAATTGCAGTATTGCCAAAATATCTTCTGGGACATGAGAATGGCGATCGCGTTCCCCCACATCGTAAAGTACAATTTTATGCTCTTTGCACACAGGGGCAAGCGCTTCAGCTAACCAGCGTCCTTGGCGATTTTCCCGGACTAACACTGCCGCATGGGTATTCGTTGGATCTTCGGCAAATAACTCAATTACCCTTTGAGAAAGTAACTCGACGGTGTGATGAATATCGCGTGGGGTGTAAAGTTCTAATCCCGTACCGATTGGTTGTGGATTAACATCATCTTGGCGATGATTCGGTTCAACCGGGTAAATTGTTTGCGGTCTAAATGGAGTTGTGGAAATACGATTATTTGCACCATTTTTAATTGAATCCTTTTTATAAAGACCATTCACCCATTCCAAAGCAAAGTTTGCCGCTTCGATGATAATTTCAGTACTGCGACCAGCCTGATACATTGTCACTAGTCTGTCTTGCGCTTTGCACTCTTCGCAAAATTGCCGAAAATAAATTGGATCGGCTGGGGTAAAGCTAGAGTTAATCGCTTGGTTAGGATCGCCGACACGCACTAAGTTGATTAAGGATGAGGGAGACAAGGGAGAGGGGGGAGATGAGGGAGAGGGGGGAGACAAGGGAGACAAGGGAGAGGGGGGAGACAAGGGAGAAATTTTTCCAAGTCGTCCCCCTTGTCCTCCTTGTCCCCCTTGTCCCCCTTGTCCTTCCACTTCCGCGTCGCTTGCCAAAATTTCTAAAAGCTTCGTCTGTAAGGGGCTGGAATCTTGAGCTTCGTCTTCAAAGACGGCGAAAACTTGGTTTTGCTCGATTCGTCTGGCGCTGTCGTTTTCTAAGACGCGCAAGGCGGCTAAAATCATGTCGTCGTAGTCGATGAAGTCACGCGATCGCATTAAATTCTGATATTGTTCATATAATCCGGCGGCTACGCTCAAAATAGCGTATTCATCTGTGGTTTGTTTACTCCACTCGCGCAACTGTTCTGGGGATATACCGGAACTTTTTGCTTCGTGAATCACTGTCAGCGCCAATTCTGGCAATACTTCGGTTCGCAGCACTGATTGACGACGCAATCTTTCTGTTTCTTCCCCGTCAAATTGATGACCTTCCAACAATCGGTAATAACGGTCAGAATTATTGGCAATCCATTGTTCGACGGCGGTACGTATAAAACGGTGACTTTGGCTTGGTGTAATTAATGTGACATTTTCTAACTGCAAACCGGATAAATCGGCATGACGACTGGCGATGTTTAATGCCAAACCGTGCAAGGTATAGACAGTGAAACCTGTTTGAGGTAGAGATAAATTGTCTCTTAAATATTCGCGAATTTTCGCTTTAATATTGGCAGCCGCAGAGCGAGTAAAGGTGACTACAATTAGTTGACGACGCGCTTTTATGCGATTGGCAGATTCATATTGACGAGCGATCGCGATCGCCGCAGTCGCTGCCATACCTGTGGATTTTCCAGCACCGGGAACTGCGGAAACAGCTAAAGGACCAAAACGCCAGTCAGCCATTTGTTGTTGTCCTAGTCGCAAACTGTTGCGGATAAGTGCTACAGCGGTTTCCCGCACCGAAGAAGCTGATTGCGGAGATATTTCTTTTTCAGATTCGTGAGGCACCGGATCGGTAAAATTAGTGTCTGACATCAAAGGGGGAATTGGTAATTGGGAATTGGTAATTGGGAATTGGTAATTGGGAATTGGGAATTGCTAATGAGAAAAGTTATTACCCATTACCCATTACCCATTACCCATTACCCAATCTTTATTAATAGCTAAATAATGAAAAAACGTGTTTGCATACATTATCTAATTTTAATTGGCGCGATCGCTCTTGGCGCAATTTTGCGATTTTGGCATTTGGATTTAAAACCGTTGTGGATGGATGAGGTGATTACTGCCATCTTCAGCTTGGGCAAAAGTTATAATGATTTGCCTTTAGGTGTGGTGTTTCCGCTTGAGCGAGTGCAGGAGATTTTTACTTTTCAGCCGAAAGTTAGCTGTGCGGAAATTGCCGAAAATATTGCCCGACAATCTACGCATCCACCGCTGTTTTTTTGCTCTATGCACGCTTGGCTGGGATGGCTGAGTCCATTAGGGCAAGAGTGGGTGGAAAAATTGCGCGAGCTTCCGGCTTTATTTGGTGTGGGAGCGATCGCCGCAATTTATGCTGTTAATCTCGCCTTTTCTAAAACATCTGCTTTAACGGCAGCAGCTGTAATGGCAGTCTCACCTTTTGCTGTTTACCTATCCCAAGAAGCACGACATTACACTTTGCCCATGCTCTTGATCACTTTAGGGTTATTGGGGTTAATGCAAATTCAACAAGACATCTTTCAAAAACAAAAAGTTAGATTTTGGGTTTGGTTCAGATGGGCAATTATTAATATTATAGCTCTTTATGTACACTACTTTTGTGTTTTGGCATTTCTCGCTCAGATAGCAACGTTAATTTTACTTATATATTATCCCCTATACGATAAGTCTATCAAGCTTAAGCGTCAAATCTGGTTTGCCTTAATTCTATCTCTTAGTGCTGTTGCGATTAGCTTTATTCCTTGGTTTATGGTGACGCTGAGTCATTTTCATCGTTCGGAAACTGATTGGCTGAATTCTCCTGCACACATCGCTCCTTTTTATCAAACTTTGATTAATTGGGTGTTGATGGTGATTAGTTTACCTGTTGAAAATCAGCCTTTACCAATAGCAATTATCTCTGGTTTGTTAATGTTGATGTTTGCTATTTGGGTAGGACGGCAAATCTTTCTAGGTTTAAGGCTTTTGTGGGGTACACCAAAAACTCATTTAGCTACATTAACGCTTTTAAGTTTTTCGGGTTGGGTGTTGTTAGAATTCTTTGCCATTGTCTATTTATTGAATAAAGATATTACTATTGTTCCGCGTTACAATTTCGTTTATTATCCGAGTTTCTGTGCTTTAATAGCAGCTAGCCTTGATAGAATTCAAAATTCAAAATTCAAAATTCAAAAACAAATATTTATTTTTTTACTGGTTGGTGTTCTAAGTTCGAGTTTTGTTGTTTCTAACTTAGTATTTGAAAAGCCTTTCAAGCCAGAGCAAGTTGCTCGTCATATCAACCAAAATGCTGCTGTACCGCTGATGGTTGTTATGGCATATAGAGATTATCAAGATGTGGCTTTGGGTTTAAGTTTTGCTTTAGAAGTGGAAAAAGTTAGAAAGATTATCAAGAGCGAAAAGTTAGATAAATTTGCTTTTTTTAAGAACTCGCAAGAACTTTCTGTTTGGCAACAACTTTCTCAACTACCTGCACCCGCAATTTCTAAAATGAATTTATGGGTTATTGCACCGGGAATAAAACGACGAGATTATCCACCGCAGATAGTAATGTCTCGGTTCAATTGCACAATTGATTCTACGCAGCATTACCGTATCGGAGTGCCTTATCAATTGTATCGCTGTATGTAATCAAGGAAGAGGGGGAAAGGGGTTTCACAAACAATAGACACTCATTGACAGCCTTCTCCTTCGGAGACGCTAGCGCGAACATCCGATCCGGTCGTGGGGTGTTGAGGATCTAGTA
>NZ_JTCM02000149.1 GCF_000817785.2 Hassallia byssoidea VB512170
TGAAGTTTTCTTTTGGAAAGAAATATGCGAAAGGCTGGGAATAAATAGAGAAGATTTCCATTCTGGTAATGGCGGCAATGGAGGAAATGGGGGAAATAGAGGAAACGGGGATGATGGGAATGGTGAGGATGATATTAATTCGGATGGGCATCCTGAAGAACTATATCGAGAAATCTGTGAGAAATTAAATTTAAATTTCGATAATTGCGTCACGAATCAAGCTTTTGACGGTTGGTTTTATCGACAGCAGTTTGGAGGTGATGAAGGCAACTGGTGGGTTAGTGATTCGTCTTTTTATCGCTGGGATGAAAAGATAAATATTTGGCAGCACCAGCCGGACAACCGCATTTTAGCTTTTATAGCGAAAGCTAGTGAAAAAAGCTACAAATTAAGTTATTCCAAGATGCTTGACTGGTATGCAAAAAGACCTTACGAATGTAATAGCCACAAAGAATCGGCATTTAAATATGCTCGCAGCCGCTTGGAACGGGAGGAATCATCCGTTGCAAATAACCACCTTTTAGCATTTAGAAATTGCGTGGTAGATATGCGTACCGGGGAGACGATGCCACACAATAAAGCTTACTACCTCCAGAATATTATCCCCTACGACTACGAGCCAGATAAAAGCTGTCCAGAAGTTTTTTTACAATTTATCACTCAAGCTTTTGGTGCAGATATGGTAAATGTTATTCGGGCATTTACCAGTATGTTTCTAGATCCTACCGCCCCTTATGGTAGATTTCCACATTTAATTGGGCAAAGTGGCGGCGGAAAAGGGACATTAGGAAGATTCTGGAGCCTATTATTCGGCGAATCAGGATCTGGAAATGCCAGCTACTTCTCAGATATTTCTACCCCTGAAGGTCGCCATCAGTACTTAACAGGCAAGCGAATATTTGGCTTTCCCGATATGGGTGGCTATGCCGAAGGTGTACGGGCTTTTTACGAGCTGGTGGACAATGGTCCCCTGAACGGTAGGGCATTGTTTAACCCAGTGGCGTACCCAAAGCAGTGGAATATTCGATTTTGGTTGGCATCAGTAAATCATCTGCAAATAGAAAATGCAGGAGATGGTTGGGCACGACGCGCTTATCCAATCCCGGTTTTGAACAGAAATGTACAACCAGATCCAAATTTGGGGCTAAAACTAGAAGCTGTAAAAGCGGATGTTATTAGTTGGGCTTTGGCAATGCCGCGAGAGGAGCGAGATCAGATATTGACATCGCGCCCATCAGTTGACCGTGCAATTAATTCGGCGATGGATGCCTCTCTGTACGGTGACTCCACAAAATCATTCGTGGACTTATGCTTGCGACCTTCATCCGATGCTGGCTATGTAGATAATCACCAGCTACATACTTGGTATGTTGCGTACTGTAAGGAACATGGGTACACCCCACTGGGGATGAGTAAGTTTGCCAGCCACCTTAAAACAATCGTGCCACTAAATTTTGTGGATAGGCATTGGGGGCAACAGCGGGACGGAGTGCGTTCTCGCGTACAAGCACATTGGGAATATCTAGCCCCCTTGACAGGAGCCTTTACCAAAATTGGGGGTGACGAGCAACACAACAACAGCCAAAACTCACCACCTTCAAATCCGATTTGGGTTTGCATAAAAGCTAATTGCCATGAAGGTGGTTTAGAGCAATTTACCGATTTCTGGAACCCTCCAGAACCACCAAAAACGCCAGAACCCAGTCAGGGTAAGGGTGTCCAAGATGTCCAGGGTGAAAAACCAGCCCAAAACGAGCCTGGACACCCTGAAACCCAGTCACAGCAAGGGTGTCCAAGTTGTCCAAGTGTCCCCCCCCAAAGTTTTTGTACAAATCAAAAACAAGATTCAAAAAAAGAAATTTTTGAAAAAGAAATAACTTACTATACCCCCCAAGTAGGTGGGGACAAAATGGACACCTTGGACACCCGCTCTGGGACTGGGTTTCGGGGTGTCCAGGTTCAGAATGACTCCCTAAAAGAGGGTGGACAGGGTGGACACCCAGACAGTGTAAGCGTTCCAGCGATTTCGCCCCCTAATTCCCCCTTACCCGAAGATTTTCAGGAAGTGGTAATCCCTGAAACTGAAGTGAAAAACTTAATGGCGCTTATCCTCGATTGCAAAATTTGGGCAGAGTTTGCGGAACTGCCGGAAATGAATCAGGAAAAAATAATAGCCGTCATCGAAAAAGCATCCCAGCGGCACATTAAGTATTTATCTCGCCTGCTGAGTACTCACTTGCTGGAAACCAATAACTTCAATGATTTAACTTGGCTTCCTGAAAAATTAATTGCGCCGACTCTACCCAAAATTGTTTTTACAGTCACTCGTAAAAATTTGGGCAGTCAAGAAATTGAAAAAATTCATGGATGCCGAATGATAGGCATAAAAAGTGAGAATCAAAAATTCTGGACTTTCTCAGCACTAGGTATTCCTATGATGGCGATTCACGGTGACGATGATTTTACAGCCGAATCGTTAATCAGCGACTCTCTTGCCTGGGGATAAAATTCCCATCGGCGGGAAATAATTTAAATTTTTAGGTGCGGTTAATAATGCAGTAAGCACTTGCAATTTTTCCCGCAAGCGGGAAATAGTTGGATCTCGCCCTAGTTGATTTACGCTCGTATTGGAGATTTATTGGAAGATTTTGAGATTTATTGAAAGACTGAAAAAGTTAGAGCCAAATTTTCGGCTATTTTTGGCTCATAAACTTCTAAACCGATTGATAAAGCTTATCTTCCGGGGCGTGGATCTACATGGCTCGTATCGGGTGAATAATACCATTTCTCCCTAGAGGAATTTTCGCCAACATAGCATTTCGGCTCCTCTCCACCTGGTTTTACGTAAGCCGACCTCTTCCCACAAGGACTATTATCTCTGGCACGGTCGTAGGGGCATGAACAACCCTGTCCTTTGTATGGCTCACGAATCCTCGTTGGTTCAGTAACACGTTCAGAGGTATCAGCAAACGCACTCTTTTGTAAAAAAGTTTGCAATGAAAGTCCCAGCGCTAACCCGGTAATTATGGTTGCACCCGTTCTAATAGCTGTATTCATTTTTATCGAAGCATAATTTTTCTCCACTCATAGATATATCGGAAATTACCTAAGCTTGGATATACCTTAGTTTGAAGTTGCTTTTAAATTTTGATAAACTTTCAGTAATTTCCGTAGCCGAACACGCTTGTACACAAATGTACACATCAACCCACAGGGCGATAATTTTCACCGTCCCATCGCCACGCCCACCCATCTGGATCTTGCTCGCGGCTCCAATCAATTAAATCATCGCGGTGATTATATATGCTTTGGTAGCTAACACCGAGCCTAGATGCCAATTTCTTCGCGCTCAGTGATACGTTCGATTGCGACTGTTCCTCTAGTACCGCTATTCGTTCCTCCAACATCTGTAAACGCTTGTCTACAAATGTGTCTACAGTCGTTCGGGGTTGAAGTGTTATGCCAGCACTTTCAGCCAGAATTGCTAGCACGTAGTCAGTGCGGCTGCATTCAAGTTCTTCTGCTTTGGCATCTAATATTTCTAAAAGTTCATCAGGGACTCTAACAGATAATGGTGTTGTAGGCATTTTTATACACTGTAAACTCATGAGTACATCTAGTATAGCTAGCTACAATAGTTCTCCTGCCGCATCAACTTCTTCGCGGTCAATATCCAAATAAAAAATTAAATTGGCGATACTGGTATGTCCAGATCGCTTTTGCAGTGTTGGCAGCGGCACACCCGCCTTATACATTTTTGTTAACCCGCTTCTTCGGAACGAGTGAGAGCTGACACCTTTGAGTCCTATATAATCGCACGCTTTGCGTAATGCCAAATCTGCTGATTGCCTGGTACGATACCCTTCTTTTCTCCCAGGAAATAAATAGCCCGTTTTGGGTAAGCCGCACTCAATTATTAATTCCGCTAATTTTACGGATATTTTCACTTCCCTGGTTTTTTTGGTCTTCGTTGTGCTAGCCCGGAAGATAATTCGCTCACCCACAATATCTCCCCTGGTGAGCTGCAATGCCTCACTTATACGGCATGATGTATAGTAGCAAATGCCGAATAAAAGTTTATCAGATCGTGAAAAAACGCTCATCAATTCTTCGAGTTGTTCGTCGGTCAGCACTGATGCCTGTCCGTTGCGGCGAATTTTCATATATTACAGGTGTTGCTCTTTTAACATTTTAGCAAGTACTAAACCCCCTGTTTACACCGCCTACAGCCGTATACATTACTCCATTAAGTTTTGCTTATCAATTAGCTACAATTCCTTATACGACACAATCAGGCTTTGAGCCGTTTTTATAACAAGAGCTTATATAACGAAGCCACGTATACGCCTAGTAACAAGTGCAGACAGTTTTCGCTTCTGCCAAGTGATTATCTCCGTCCACACGAGTAGACATGTATACAGAAATCAGGTAAAGTGTGTTTACAGAGTATACAACGGTCTACAACATGGCAGGGCAAGTTATCTCGTTTCGCTTCGGCGATCAGGAATTAGAAGCTTTAAAGACTATCCAACAGCCGGGGGAGAGCCTCAGCCAAGCTGCACAGCGATCGCTTAAAGAATCTTTGGGTTTGGCTACACCCCCTGCCACAACAACTATGTCTACATTGTCCACAGAAGTAGACAAGCGTATTGCCGAACAGCTAGTACCGATCCAACAGAAGCTAGTCGAACTGGAAGCAGCCTTGGGAAAGTCCTGAGCCTGGGTGTAAACAAACCCGTAGACAAAGTAGACACACCCAGGCAACAAGAGAACTTGCAGCTTATAGAGCAGATGCGGAGTGAGAACGAAGCGCTTAAACAACAGATCCAGGGACTACAGCAGGAACTGGGCAATGCCTTAACATCTAAGCCACCAGATTGTCAAGCAATGCGCGATCGCGCATTAAAATCTTTGACGACAGGACGGGGGAAAATTGCTACTACTTCTCCACAGTACAAAACTGCGATGAAAGTACTAGATAAATTTATCGCCCAGCTAGGTGAAGAAAAATCTACCCCCTCACAAAATTGGGAATCAAAAGCTCAAACATTTTTAGAGGAGGCGAACTGGCATGAGTAGTCACCGAATTAAAATGCGACTATCGGGTACAAAAGAAGATTTAGAAAAATGGTTGTGGTTTGTCGGGAAGATGGATCAGAAGGGATTGGTTGAGATTATTAACCGAAGTGAAGCTTACCCCAATAGGGGTGAATCAAAAGAGTCTCGTGTATATTTAGAAATTAATTTAAATATTGAAGACTAAAAATAAATAATCCCCCTGACAATTGTTTGGGGGATTTTTAATTTATTTATCTTGTGACCAATTCCAATTAAACTTTGAAAAAGCATTGGGAGTAACGGGCAAATAACCGATAGTGTTTGTCACGTTTACGTGGCCCAACCAGGCTTGAATATCTTGTATGGGCACTCCTTGGGCTAAAAGAAAGCCGGCACAACTCGACCGCATCATGTGCGAATGTATTTTTACTTCTAGCCCCGCTTCTCGTGCGATCCGAGTAAACATTTTTTGCATTCCACTAATACTTAAATGCCCCCCGCGCTCGGCTGGAAAGACATAATCGCTGCCGGGATAAATATTTCTCAAAGTAATTAAAGCTTGTACTTCGTCCTCTTGCAGTGGATGGTCGCCGCCTATACTTTTTTTCAAGCGACTCACTTTCATTGTTTTGGACTTCAGGTCAACCGCATTCCACTTCAGGCTAGCGGCTTCAGTAGCCCTCAACCCATGCCTGAACATCATTAATAATAGAGAGCGATCGCGCTCACTAAATCTTCCTCTCGATCCAGCAGCTTCGAGCAACGCGAGGATTTCATCAGCCGATAAATGCTCTCTATCGCGGTAGTATATACTGGCTTGGCGCTTTTTGAGATTTGCTTGATTTTCAGTTGGCATAGTTTAAAAGAAAAAGAACTGTCCTATTTTTGCAAAAATAGGACAGTTCTATTTTGGCTAACTTTATTTAGTTTGTAAATACTCGTCCGAATGGATTCAATATTATCTATCCTCGTAATTGCGGAAGAATTTATCAAAGGCACGAGCGGCATTACAAACTTGGCTATTATTTACGCCCAATGCATTTGGCTTGCAAAGTGCTGGACTAAAAAAAACTATTAGTGCGACCGCAGCCCCACCAAGCATTGTTAAACTAAACCCAACTCTAATAATATCCCCAACTTCTGATAGCACTGGGATGGAATAAAGATAGTCGTGCCTGATTGAATGTGGTGGAATATTTTCTATCACCACCAGGGCGTTGAGTGCCTCCTCTGCACTTTCCCCCGACGCGACCTTTTTAATTACCAGCGCCCTCAATAACTTAATTTGTTCAGGTTTAGTTAGTACGCTTAGATCATCAACTTCGGCATCTCCCAAGTATGCCCGTTTTATGGTGACTACTTTTTCTATCTCAAATAATTCCGCCAAGCGCTGGTCGATGATTTGTTGGTCGCCTACTGCGGTGAGGTAGCGTTTGATGGTTTTAAGCATTTGTGTGTTTTCCTAACATTAATTAGCTTGTGTGCTTGTGTGGGCTGTGTGGCTGTGTGCTTGTGTGTGTGGCTTGTGTGCCTCTGTGTGCGGTACTTTCTGGCTTCACACAACCACACACACAGCCGCTAGATGACTACGAAGAGGTTGTCTTTATCGTGAATCACATCTCCATATTTGCTGTACTTGGCATTAATAAAACTTGCTTTATCAAGGCTTACAAGAACACCGACTATGATGTGCAAGCCTCTAAGTTGATTTGCATCATCTAGGTTTTGGCTGCCATAAGTCTCTTTGATAAAATCGCGAACCGCGTTGCAGTTTGATGGCAGCCTTTTTACTGGAATTTCACCCTTGCCTTTGCAAGAGATATAAACTTTATCGGCTAACTTAGTCCAGGTTGTACCGCGTTCTATATCTTCCGGCTCAGAAACTTCTTGATTCAAAGGCGCTTGTTCTTGCTCACTGGTGGAATTCTCTTCAACAACTTCAGTCTCGTGATTACCATAATTACTAAACTTAGTAATTTTGGTTTTTAGCTCTGGCAACTGAACATTTAACCACTCGTTAGAGGAGTCTAACTTTAGACGAGCTTTTCCTGTAGATTGAGGCTTCAAAGTTTCTTTATTGACTTCTGCCAAGCATTCAACCTGGAGCATCTTTGAGACTAGATTACCCAGCCCTTTTATGCCGAATAAGCAAGATTGAGTATTATTGTGGCTTACGATAGTAAGGGGCATTAACTGCTTTCTTGATTTGGTTAAACCCAGCTTTCCGAACGTCTCTAACAATTCCTCATTCTTGATGAAGGATGAATAAGTGGTAGCTTCTTCTATCAAATACGCGATCGCTTTACCCTCTGCGAATAAGTTAGATGCCCACTGGTCTTCGCTCATTGAAGAACTTCTAAATTGAATTAAACGACTTTCAAGTTCCGTCAGATAAGATTCAATTTGAGATTTAATATCTTGCCAGTCGTGATAACTTTCAACTCCTTGCCACTCAAAAGGGTTACTGTCAGGGTCTAGCACAATCACTTTGTATCCAGCTTCAAGTTTGAGCTTAATGGAGTAACGAGCTAACCAAGATTTACCTCCACCCTGGTTGCCCCAAATTAAAGCTGTTTGCATAATTAAATTGTCAGTCCAGTCTATGTTATTAGGTAGCGCCTTCGCGAGATTGTTCAGAGAGATACTTTGATTGTTTGGAGCCTGTTCGGGTAGCTCTGGGAGGAGTGGAATGGTACTTTTAGTATTAGGCGATAACAACGTCTGATTGATATTTACAGTTGCATTGTCAGCTTTTTCACCTGTCGATTCTTTCTTCTGCGTCGATAAATAACCGCTGAAGAGCGTTAATAACGCGGTTATAATTGCGCCTGTACCATCATCTTTTGGAGGCGGGGTTTTAGGCTGTTGGGTAGTAAGCAAGAGGGTAATTAGAAGTTCCATAAAAGATAAATCAATGCCCCAATTAAGGGGCGTAGGCTTACTTGATTTGTGAGGCGGTAGGTTCATCAAGGGATGCTTTGAGAAGGCAGAAGCTTGAACCTCCTATCACTGCGATCGCCAAAACAAAGGTTAAATTCAACGCAGTGAGACTAATAACATCCTTTGCCCAATCCGGCAAGCTATTTAGCGTTTTGGTGAATTTGCCCACAAGCAATACCCCCAAATCAAAGCACAAAGTAATCCGCCACCGAAAATTACAACAATTGTGAGTAAATCCATAGCTATCTCCTTAAATTGATGTGCTATTGTTTCTTGGGGCTACCGCACCACTACCTGATGAATCGCTATTGGATGCCATTAACTCATTCACCATCGCCAGATGTAGTGCAACTTCACCTGAAATCATGATCAGTACCGAGAGGAAACGGGCGAACTCGTTATCGCCGGTGCCAAGCATTGTTACCGTACCTTGTAAATTAATTTGACAAACTTTGAAGAACCCAAAGCCAAGTGCTGCCAATCCTGCGTACATCACTATTTTGTATACACGAGCAGCTTCTGGTGAAAGTGAACCCAGTATCTGTCTAGGAGCGCTCATCATCTTGGCGAAAAAAGCAGGTTGGAACAGCATTGAGATGATTGTGAGTTGATACAAACTGATAAAGGCTGCCCCAAGTATTCCAACAACTGTGTTAGCTGAAAGCTTGAATAAGTAGAAGTTGACGTAGGTATTAGACTTAACAAGACTTGCCAAATAAAGATGCGTCATGTATGCATCAAAGCCTGTTAGCCCCCATGCGATCCACTTTCCAATCTGAGCGCGTTGTTTAAATGTTTCGTTATGTACTACAGCCATTATTTGACCTCTATTTTTGTTGAAAAGTTAATGTCCTGTGTCCTGAAAATTAATTCAGCAGTTATGCTTTTGGGCATTTCCGAACCGACGCAAAACCCCAAAAATGCCAGCCCTATCAGGCTCAAAAAGGTTCCGAATAGAGCGCGATTATCGTCTACCACGGGTTTAAAGGGGCAGGCGTACCCACCCCGGCAAGGTTTATCGGTTGTATCTGTGATATTTAATCTGATGAATCAAAGCTTCTGCCAATGCTACTTGTTCGTAAAACGACAACTCATCAAACCTCTCAGTTGCTGACGTAAGGTCGCTTACCTCGTGTGGGTTATAATCCTCTGTCGTATCTGCGGTCATCATGCCCGTTACAGAAGATAGCAGCCAGAGTCTTTCTGAATTGTTCAGCACCTCAAAAGTGCTACCCCATGCCTGCTGCATGTCATCTAGCAGGCTACCGTCTCCCGGCATTGTTCCGGTAAAATATCCAATTGGCTTCGACATTTTGATATCCTTGTATGGTTGTGTATTTACATTTGCGGCGTAGATGCATCCTGTGGGTACCGGTCGCCTGCCTGATAAACTAGCGACCGCATCCCCTAAACCTTTAGATCAAGTCGAATCTCTATTCCCTCGTAACGGTTGCAACTTACTTCAAGGTCGAGAAATAGTCCACCAAGTATCAGCCCCGTAGAGAGGCAAGCCAGGTGCAACGCCAAGACTTTATTTGGTTTCAGAGTTCATCTAGTTGTTTTTGCATCCCGACAACCTCTTTAAGATCATGTGAGTCAAATCAATCAGCCGTGGAGCTTGGAGAGTTTCCCCGCGCACCGTGGCGTAGTAGTAGCCAAGTTCGTGTTTGGTGATTCCGATGTCAATGCCTGCGAATATGGCGTTGGCGGCAGGCAAGTTAACTGCTGGGTATCCCATGTTAGGATTCCTCCAAAACATCCAATGCATCCGACACAGCCGATATTCCATCAACCAAAGTAAAGTCAGCGCCTCTGCGACCTTCACCACACAAATATGCGAAGGTGTTCGGATATTTGGCGCGAAAATCTTCTAATTGAGTCGCGATCGCATCTAGGTCAATCAATGCTTCCGCTCCCTCTGCATTGTCCGCTTCTAAGGCTGTGTTCAAATCCATGATTTTCTCCTGTTGTCGTAAATTACGATGACTACGCAACGAATAAATCGTCATAATCTGTCAAGCTTTCAGTCTTTGTGATTGCCTTCGTAGTGGATGCAGGCTCTTGTTTTTGGTCTTTGAAATACTTTCGCAATATCCAAGCTACAGCAGAACCTAAATCGTCAGTTAATAACAGGCTTGCTGCCTCAGCTTTGATGTGTGGAATTAATTCTTTGGGAACGCTTATCCTGTTGCTTTCAGCCATTATTCTTCTCCTGTTTCTGTACTAAAGTTGCCAGCTTTAAAAGTCCCTGAACGTTTGCGAGTTGGGAATTTTGGATAGTTGCAATTCCCTGGCGAGATGCGATCGCACTAACGCTGGGCAAGTTTGCACCACCACCGATCAGGTAAGTTGCATCCAAGTCATCAGCACGAGCTTGTAAGTGTTTGAAGGCTTTGACCAAGCAAGACTTAAGCCAGGGTTTTAATTCGGCGGCGTACACCTCATCAAACTGCCAGCCAGTAGTTCCGTAATGAAATTGATTGTAAATACCTTCTCGGATCAAGTGGATAGATGCTGGCTTATTTAACTTGCGGCGTGTCTCAATGTTGTTGGCGATGTTGCTACACAGGTGGTAGACACCGACAGGCTCAACAATTCGAGAGTTTTGGAGTAATTTATTACCCTCAAAAATGCTCGTGATTGTAGTTCCATGCCCCAGGTCAATCAAAGCCACCTTGCGTTGTCCGGGAACACGATTTACGATCAGTGCGCCTATCCCCTCTTCAGTTACTTGAACCGTCAGCGTCACACCGCAAGAAGTGCCATTAAGTTTTACTATGTGGTTTCCTTGCAGTGCTTTCTTCAAATCGGTGGCGAATGCCTGAGAGTCATGTAGGCTTGCCACAACTGTCAGATGATAGTTGCTTTGCTTTGGCATGAGTGCGATCGCGCCCAGAAGCATCTGCAATCCGTAAGTCACTTTATTTTTAAAATCATCCACAATCCGCTGATAATTCAACGGGTGATAAATTTCAGCAGTCTCACCAATCAGCCAGCGCGTGCCTATCAAGTCAAGGCGATCGCCTGAGACATATTCAATTACTGAACCGGTGCCAAGTGCCTCATAGTTGGCTCCGTCATGGTCATCAATTTGATAAAAGTAAGACGGTATCAGAATTTCACCGTCTGTCGAGTGCAGCTTTGCATAGCCATTTCCGCAATCCCATCCGCAGGGTATTGCGTCATGACTCGCAGTGGCACTAATAGCAGTGCTTGCCAGATAAGTCATTTAAGACCATCCTTATTTAATGTCAATCAAATCGTAATTAATGGCGCTTAGGCTTTTACAGGTTTAACTTTCAGCGTTTAGCGGTTCCTGTTCTCAGCAATAGCTGGGGCTGTTATCCACTGGTTGCTTTGGTTCCGTTCATCAGGCTTGCCCTTTGCTGCCATGCAAGTTAATATAACTGAAGGTGCTAGCACCTGTCAACACTTGCTGAAATATTGAGTGATGAAATGGCAGGAGCTTAAGATGGTTAAATAGTATGACTAATTGCTATAAATGCCATCTAAAAACCCGCAAGTGTCGATACGGCTGACTCCTGAAGAGTACGAATATCTTCAGGAGGTGGCTGAACGAAACTTTGTAACTTTGCCTCAGTTTGTCAAAATATTGGTTAAAAAAGCGATCGCAGAAGATAAACAAAATAATAAAAAGGTATCATGACCGACCAACCCCAGGACACATCAACTCGGCTAGACCGCATCGAAGCGATTCTGTTAGAGAACGCAAACCAGCAGCGTGCCAACACCCAGGCGATCGCACAACTTACAGAACGTCTCGACCAACTAACAGAACGAGTTGATCAAGGTTTTGAACGAATGCAGCAGGAGCTAGAAAGTAATATTTCTGACTTAGTTGGGATAATTGGTGACGGCATAGAAGGCGTTGAAGATATGCTTCGACGTGCTTTGCGGCAAGGTGGTAATGGCAATACCCCACCCAGTAATTGAATCAGGAGTGTCAACATGATCCAAGGCAAGCTAGAAATCACTATTAAAATCAGCGAGTTGCCCAACGCCACCGCAGTCGAAAATGGTTGGCAACGCTTTGATATTGATTGCGATGGGCGAATTATCAACATCACCGTCAAACCCAAAGTCTGGAAAAAACTCACCGACGCGCAAGCCAACTTTCCGGAATGGGTGGGCGCGATCGCAGGCAAGATGGGTGAGGCAACTGAAAATGGATTTGTGTTGCTGGAGCCAAATATTCAGGTTTTTGAGAAAAAGCCAAAAGCAGATAAAGTTGCTGCAACTTAAATAGTGGATTTTTCCCGCTTGCGGGAAAATTTTAAGGTTGCTCACGTCGGCGGTGGGCTGGCTTAACATTGAGAATCTTATCGGCAAATCGCAACTGAAACAATTCTTAATTTAAAATATTGCAGGTCATGTCTCTAGCCATTAGTCTTAAAATCATAAAGCCTAATCATTTATTTAAATACTCTACGTAAAACCTGGAGGTCAATTATAGAGCATATCTGGAGTTTTGAAGTAATAAATTAATGGGTAGAAGCTTAATTTAATGATGGCAGGTGTTTGTCTAGTCAAACAGTTAACTAATCTGGTATTCACTTATTCACAAAATTGCAATAAGGCTGATTTATTCCTGGACAGAAAATCTATTTTGAATTAACATCAATGATCAGGTAATGATAGGAACAAGGACTATGGAAACCAAGCTAAAAAACAAAGCACCCGACAAACCTTCTAAACCTATTAGAAAGCTGCGGATGCATTGGGGTGAAGCGAAAATCCAGTTCTGTTCTTTAATTACGCCCTACGGCTACGAGCTTATTCGAGAAAAAGCTACCAAGCTTCAAATCTCGAAAAGCGATTTGGTTGAATATCTTGTACGCCGTCTGGATTCACCAGAGGTGGAAGAATATATCGCCAACCAGATAAAGTCGTAAACTCTCTTCAAATAGATGGCTACAATATTCCAGCCCGTGGCACATCTTGGAGAGATTAAATAGGGGGACGACAATCCAAATAATTCTTTAGAGTGGCTACAAGATTCCAGCCCGTGGCACTTTGGAGAAATTATTAAGGATTGTTGGAGGATTTTCCTTTTTTGTTGTCGTCCTGTTTTTTATTCTAGATTACCCCACGACAAAATACAAATAGTAATCCGGTACTAGTTTAAAAAACCAGGACAGCCAAAATCCCCCTCCACAAACAATTAGGAGGATTTTCGCATGTCTGCTGTTAGCACTTCCACAAAATCAACAACTCAAACCCTCAACAGCCCAAAACCAACATTTGACTACCAAGCTTTTCTG
>NZ_JTCM02000021.1 GCF_000817785.2 Hassallia byssoidea VB512170
TTGCTGCAAATGAGCTTAGTTTCGGTATGCATATGGCTGCTTATGCCGAGCGTAAAGAGCAAATTGATTATTTAATACATGCCCTTCAAGAGGAAATTGACCATAAGGCTAATCGGCTTTTGGGTGAAATTAAAGAACTCAAAGGAGAGCTAAAGTCAAAGCAAAAATCAGATGAGGGTTAAGATGTTATCACGCATTACTGTTAGGTCTGTGGTTGTAATTATTTTGGTAATTGGTGCGCTGGTGCTAGCGATCGCGGATCATGACTTCCGCCCCACCTTTCGGGACTTGGCGCTCAGTTGGCGTCGGCGGATATCTAGGTCAGCTGCTACCTGAAGCAAAACGCTCACTTGATTCATAAGCTCAAATTATAGCTTTGGCAGCCGTAAATGAGCGATCGCCTTATCATTCATGTGGGGATTCAGACAAGTTGGTGAGGGGAGTTGCTTTCAAGTATGGCAGAAACAGCAGCGAATATGAGATAGCGGGTGGTGTTCGTGAGAGCGATCGCATCCGTAAAAGCAGGTTGACTCGTTTGAAAAGTAGTATACAAGAAACGTCCTATTAAAAGAGCGCTCAAACCGCTTAGTCAAAATAGTTCATGTAGGGTGCGTTACTACGTTAACGCACCCTACGCAAGACTACTTCAGTCCTCATATCATATCAAGAAAAGGACTGAAGTCCTTACTACATATGACACAATAGACATTGCTGCATTATTATCAATATGGCTGCTTGTGCAATTGTCGTTCTCGGTGAAAATAGTTTACCTATAGCAAAGCAAATAAAAAGCGCTTTGCTCAATGCTACTATTTACGGTTTAGCGGAACGTACATCAAATGTCGATGTCAGTTTCACTAACTTTGGGGAAACACTGCGAGAATTATTTGCAAAGGGAACTCCGATTATCGGTATCTGTGCAGCAGGAATTCTCATCCGCACTCTTGCACCAATTATATCAGATAAGCGTCAAGAACCACCTGTGTTAGCTGTAGCGGAAGATGGTAGCGCTGTCGTCCCGTTATTGGGAGGACTTCAGGGTGTAAATGATTTAGCCAGACAAATTGCCGCAGTGCTTGAAGTAAAAGCGGCAATTACGACAACCGGAGATATCCGCTTTCACACAGCACTTTTATCTCCTCCACCAGGATATCATTTAGCGAATCCAGATGATGCCAAAAAGTTTATTTCTGATTTACTTGCAGGTGCAACAGTTAAACTAGAAGGAACTGCATCTTGGTTGATTAATAGTAAATTACCTTTTGACCCTAACGGAAAGCTAACTATTCAGGTTACAGAATATCAAGTGCCGCTAACACCAGATTGTTTGGTTTATCATCCAGCAACTCTGGCAATTGGAGTCAGCAATGCTTCACAAGTCAACTCAGAAGAAGCGGTATCCTGCATTCTGCAAATGCTAGCCGATGCTAAACTTTCAATTTTCTCAGTCGCGGGTGTCTTTGCGTTAGACGAAGAAGCCGCATCAGTAATTGAGGAAATTGCTGATGCTTTAAATGTACCAGTTCGTTGGTTCAATTGTCATGAGAAAAACGCAGTTGCGATCGCTTTAACTGCAACAGGTGCTAATGGTAAATTACTTCTACAACAACAATCTGATATAAATCTTGCTGTTGCTGTTTCTCAGGAAGTAATCGATATTAACACAATTGGTAAAGCAAGGGGACAATTATTTATCGTTGGTACTGGTCCTGGTGCGGCAAATTGGATGTCTCCAGAAGTCAAGCAAATTCTCAGCGAAGCCACAGACCTGGTGGGTTATAGCTTTTACCTTGATTTAGCTGGTTCGTTGCGAGAAGGACAGCGACGACATGAGTTTGATAATCGTGAGGAACTCGCACGCGCAGAGATGGCTTTGGATTTAGCCGCATCAGGACGAATAGTTGCGGTGGTTTCTTCTGGCGACCCTGGTATATATGCAATGGCAGCAGCGGTGTTTGAGGTGCTTGATTGCAATCAACCCAAATGGCAAAGTATCAAAATTCATGTCTGCCCAGGTATCTCTGCTATACAAGCTGCCGCAGCGAGAATTGGAGCGCCTATCGGACATGATTTCTGCGTGATTTCTTTGTCGGATATTCTCAAACCTTGGTCTATTATCGAACGTCGGATTATTGCCGCTGCTGAAGCTGATTTGGCGATCGCCTTCTACAACCCCGCATCCAAACAACGCACCTCACAACTTGCATCTGCGCGTGATATCTTGTTGCGGTATCGTTCGCCACAAACTGTAGTCGTACTTGCCCGGAATGTTGGGCGCGTGGGGGAATCAGTTGTAGTGCGGACATTAGCTGATTTATCGCCCCAGGAGGTAGATATGCGAACTTTGGTGTTAGTTGGTTCCAGCAAGACGCGGACTGTGCCGCATCCTGGGGGTGTTTGGGTTTATACACCACGCAAGTATTAAAGAGGTGGGGTAGAGAAAATATGAAGAAAAATATCTCTTGCAAAAATCTGAATAAGATTAAAATAAACTACAGTAGGACTTACGCTTTTAGGACTAAAAAACGAACCGCCAAGTACGCCAAGTACGCCAAGGAATAAGAGTTTAAGAGAGTTTTTGCGTAAGTCCTAAGATAAACACAGATTACCTCAGTCAGGAGTACTACAATATTAAAAATTATTAATAAATTGATGATTAGAAAATAAATTATGCAATATTTAGGTATATTGAATACAACATTGAGTTTAGAACTTTTTCATCTTCAAACGAATACGTCTTTGGAGTTACCAGCGATTTCTGTAATTCGTATTGGTAAGCCAAATGAGCAAGTTTCAGTCGATATTGATGTTTCTCTATTACCAAATGCTGATGTTGTTTCTCGGCTTCATGCAGAGATTCATATAGAAGGAAATAGTTATTATATTGAAGATTTAGGAAGTACTAACGGTACATATATTAACAATACAAAGTTAATATCTAAAACTCGTTATCAGCTTAACTTAGGAGATAAAATAGACCTTGGTCAGGAAAGTAAAGTAACGTTTATTTTTCAACAGAAAGAACACAAAGCAAATATTTTTTCTCCTGCCAATCCTACAGCAATTCAGCGAGAAGCTGAAAACGGTAAATCAACTCAAGTAGACCGTCCAAGCAAGTTTGTCGGCTTGGCATTAATGGTTGCAGGAATTATAATTTTTGCAGCAAATACTCAAGTGGGTCTTTTTGTGCGTATTCCTGGTGTATTGCTATGTATCGCCGGCGTTGTAGTTTTAATGCAGCAGCGAATAAAACGTAATTACGGATGGATTTTGATAGCGCTAGGAATAGCAGTCATCGTTTTTACTGGCAATGTCTTCGCATCAGTTAATTTTCTTGCTATTCTGATTGCATCGGCTTTATTATTTGCTGGATATAAACTTTTTAGTAGTGGTAAAGTGTTTAATTATAGTTTGCGATCGCTTGACGGATTATTAAATAATAAAAAATAAATTAGGGTGGAATTAGCTACCCACCCTGTTATTTTATCGGTGATAATATCAAGTAACAATTTATCAAAAAATCGCTTACACCCAGGTTATGATTGTTACTTGATTTCCAATATGATAAATTCTTATGCGGTGCGACGGCTAAACCAGTTCCACAGAAATACGGCAATGATTGCACCCAGTACAGCTACAGCAACTCCAGGAATGCTCAAACTTGTAGCTGTCAATTGTAAACTTCCCGTAGTCAGAAAACTTCCCAATGTACCACCAACGAAAGCGCCGATAATACCTAATAAGATTGTACCGAGAATACCACCACCTTGATGACCGGGATAAATAGCTTTAGCGATCGCGCCAGCCAACAAACCTAAAACAATCCATGCAACTATATTCATTGTTTTATTCCTTTGAATTCAATGTTTCCTTTCTTTTGATGAATACAGAATATCAATGTCCTGATTAAAAACCAATCTGTCAGGCGAAAGAAATGTCAAATTTCCACTATTCCTTCTGGTTAACTGCTTTGGAGTAGATATATCTATCTTTTGGTTTGTCTTTATCTAATTACTTCATCAATTAAATGAGTAAAAAAACTTATTTTTGTAGTAACGGCTTCAGCCGTTAAATAACCATGAGCGGTAAACCGCTCACTACGAAAGTACATTTTACTTATCAACACCGCTGTAGTTGAGTTAACAAGACGACAATTTCATCAACTCCTTCGCGCAAAGCTTTCGCTTTCTGTTCGCTTTGATTAACAATAATGCTGAAAACCAAAGGCTGATATATGTTAGTATTTACATATCCAGATAAAGAAACAACACCTGTCACCGTGCCTGTTTTTGCTTGTACAATACCATACGCTGGCGTGTTGAGAAAGCGATTTTTCAGAGTGCCGCTTTTGCCGGCAACAGGTAAAGATGCGCGATAAACTGATGAGGAAGGTGTTTTTGCCATTGCTTGCAAAACTTGCACTAAAGCTTCTGGACTAATTAAATCATGACGCGATAACCCGGAACCATCTACTAGAGCGTAACCAGTGGGATTGACTCCCAATTGAGTTAAAGTTGTTTTGAGAACTTCTAAACCAGCATTAACAGTAGTTTGGTCTGGTTTTTTGGGTTGTAAAGCGATCGCCCTCAACAATGCCTCAGCATACAAGTTGTTACTATTTTGATTTGTCTCCATCAGCAAGTCTGATAAAGGAGGTGACTCAACAAAAGCTAATTCCTGTTGATTAACACCCCCAGATACTACCCCTGTCTCTCGCAAGCGGATTTTTTCCCCAGCTAAAGCTGTGCGAAAGCGTCGCAAAAAGTAATTATTAGGATCGACCACAGGCACTTTAACTAAAAACGGATCGGCTTTCGCTGCTAGTTGCCCTTGAATTCGCAACACGTTTCCAGATAATTCGCGGGTAACATTGATAAAAGCTGGTTGTTTTTCCTCAACTGTCACCGACTGATTAATAATCTGCCAGAATCTCGCTTCGTTAAAATCAGTCCAAGCAACTTGTAAAGGTTTACCCACAGCTTGCGGTACCAAGTTGATACTAAACACATTTTCATTGAGAATCAAGCTGTTAACAGGTGCGCCATAGTCAGAGTAAACATCTTCCCATTCCCAGCTAGGGGAGACAATATCCCCTTGAAAATAGCCCTGATCGGCAATCAACTTTGTAATTTGGGTAATTCCCTTTGCTTTTAACTGTTTTGCCAATGCTACAAGCTGAGTATCGCTAAAGCTAGGATCTCCCCTACCCACGACACGCACAACATTATTACCATCTTGATAAACAGAAGTGCGAATGCGGTAATTTGCCCCCAATTGCTGTAAAGCGGCAGCCGTTGTCAGCAGTTTGGCATTAGAAGCTGGAGTAAAATATTTCTGGGCATCCCGACTGTAAAGATTTTGCCCTTTATATAAAGGTTGCACCAAAATACCCCAACGCACCCGACTGTATTGCGGACGGTTTATCACTTCATCCACCGCTGCTGCTAGTTGGGCAGGGCAAATATTTTTGGTTTTGGTTGCCGGCGCGACTTTTATTTGTGCTTGAGCAACTCTAGAATTAAATGCTATCTGGGTAGTCAAAAATAGCAGCAAACAACCCAGTGGTTTATTGAATGCCTTAAGTTTCACTGTCACTCCTCATCCCAATGATAGATTTTAGCACCCTGATATCAAACTTATTTCCTCAGAGAGAAGCTGATAAGTACATCTAATTGATTAGTATATGAAGGATGCTGACATGTTTAATACACAGCGGTCAATTGAAAATAATTCATAAGATGATAAAATCGCTTTTGTTAACCAACCTGCATACACAAAAATACGGAATAGAGGTAAAAGTGTGAATACATTCTTGTCTGGTGTGGCTGTATTACTCTCTACTTTGGCTTTAATGTGTAGTGGCTATGCAGCTTATCAAGTTTTCACACTACAGCAGACACTGAATAGTACCAAAACAGGGACTAACATCGCTCCGATTCCCATACCATCAACTGCCCCAACGGAAACTCCGACAGCAACCACTGCACCAGCACCGGTGACAACACCAGCAACCACCACAGCCTCAACATTTACCCCCGGTCAATTTGTGCAACCTGCTTTTGGTAATAAAGCAAAAGTAGAGTTACTTTCTGTAAAGCGAATTAAAGACCCAGAAAGCGGAAACCGTGATGTAGTGAATGTGCAGATGCGGGTGCGTCGTGTCATAGACAGAGTTGGTGGTGGTGATATTATATCAATTGGGAGTACAACAGCTCGTAATCCTGACACTAGCGAAACATACAAGGCAGTTGCTTACGATCGCTCAACCGGAAGCGTTTCTTTGTTTGAGCTGCGTACAAATTCATCAGCTGATGCCTATGTCTGGTTAAGGGTTCCCGAAGGTGTGAATAATTTGGATATCTTTGTACCAGATACAGCAGCGTTTCAAAATGTACCAATTTCTAATTAGACGATAAATTCGTAGTGAGGACTTTAGTCCTCATCTTATTAATATAAGGACTGAAGTCCTCACTACGAAGTTAATCGCCACCTAATTCTACAAGCTTACCGATGTTGAAATCTATTTTGCTCCAACCTTTTAACTTTTGTAAATTCTGAAGTATCAATAAAGGAATTTGCCAGTGATGTACTGTTAAAAATGGCAGCGGATCGCTAACACTATAAATCGCGTCCTTACCTCGGAAAATGTTCTTGAACCACACTTGCAATTGCTGTAACGACTTAACATTAGTCAGCCTCCACAGTTCGTGATACAACCAATAGGTAGGCTTACTTTCAGGTAAAGGCTGCACGGGTGCGCTGAAAGTATCTTTACTCAAATATGCTTCTGCTACCCCAGGATGGTCATGAAACATCGTAATTGCTGAGTGCGTGCGGGGGTTACACTCAATTGCATAAACTGTGCCGTCTTCTTGTTCGATGAAGTCAAAAGAAATTTGTCCGGTCAAATTTAATTCTTTGACAAAATGACTAACCCATGCTGTCATTTCTGGTTTATCAACGTGTTCGTAGTTAACTTGGAATGCGGACGAACTAGAACATCCGTGCAGTTTCAATTCTCCGTCTCGAACCGTGCTATGGGTGCAATACTCCTGTCCGGTAATAAATTCCTGCATCATCCAAGGATGATCTTCACTGATTGGCAAGTTTTTTACGTAGTTAGCCATGTCTGCACAAGGCAGCTTGACCATATCTAAGCGGTAAAATGAGCTATACGGAATACTCTTAAGAATATATTTACGGTTGCTTTCCGCAAAGTTGAATTTTAAGATTTGTTCTGGATCTGTAATTAAATATGATTTTGGTGCTGTTAAACCAAGACTTAGCGCTTTTTCACTAAAGGTGAATTTGTCATCTAACATCTTGGTGACATCTGCATCAAAAGTAAAGGCTTCGCAGTAAGTCGATAATACAGGTTTTGCTAAAGAGTCATAAAAACTAGCAACTGGACTGGATACGGGGATAAATATGTCAATATTTTCTTTTTTAACAATATCGAGCAAAGCTTGCATATAACCGTCTGCATCTTGCTGCGGTTCGGGTACGGTGTAGAAGTTTTCGATAGAGTTGGAAAAGCGATGACCGGATAACCAGTATTTCTTGGTTTCAACTAAAAAAACTTTATGTCCGGCAGCGTGAAATAAACGAGCTAATTGCAGAGCTTTCGTCATCTTACCACCTGTGAGTAAGATGTTTTTCGGGTTTTCTGCTGATACTTGCTTGTGTCTCGGCTCTTTTAATAAACTCCATATTAATGATGCGAGTACCAAGCTTAAATTCACCGGAAATGCGATCGCTAGCAATAAAAGCGTACCCAGATTTTGGAACAATGCGAAAATCCGCGCCATAGGGAGGAGGGGGGAGTGGGGGAGTGGGGGAGGGGGAGAGGGGGGGAGGGGGGGACAAGGGGACAAGGGGACAAGGGGGACAAGGGAGATAAGGGGGATGGGGGAGATGGGGGAGATGGGGGAGTACCAATTACCCATTACCCATTACCAATTACCCATTACCCATTACCCATTACC
Source organism: Hassallia byssoidea VB512170 (assembly GCF_000817785.2). Taxonomy (GTDB): domain Bacteria; phylum Cyanobacteriota; class Cyanobacteriia; order Cyanobacteriales; family Nostocaceae; genus Hassallia; species Hassallia carrinoi. The sequence continues at coordinate 7,986 of NZ_JTCM02000021.1, forward strand.
CATTACCCATTACCCATTACCTATTCCCTAGTCCCTAGTCCCCAGTCCCCAGTCCCCAGTCCCTACAATCGTCTGATGATGGTTAAACCGTCTCGCAAGGGTAGCATTACCTGTTCAACGCGGTTGTCGTTTTTGACAACTGAGTTGAAGTTGGCGATCGCTTCTCCATTTGCTGTACGCTGTTGAGGTGGAAGATAAGGCTGTCCTTGCAATAAGGTATTGTCTACGCAGATGAAGCCGTTGGGAGCAAGCAAGTTTAAGTCTAGCAGCATCTGGAAGTACTGTACGTACTCTTTTTTATCGGCATCAATGAATACTAAGTCGAATGACTCTTTCATCTCTGCCAGTTTACCAAGAGTTTCCAGCGCTCCACCCACTTGAACTTCAATTTTCTGTCCGTGGTCCGATTCCTTGAATAAGGACTTGGCAAAATCCGCTACATATGCATCTACCTCGCAAGCCACCAAACGTCCATCACTTGGCATTGCTTCTGCCATCGCTAGGGCTGAATAGCCGGTAAACATGCCGATATCTAACACAGTTTTTGCTTGTGTCATGTGGACAAACATTTTTAACGTTTGTCCTTCGACGTGTCCGGAAAGCATTTCCTGCTCTAATTCTCGCACTGTTGAGCCATCGCTAAATCGCTGTTTCCAGGCTTCTTGCTGGGTCGATAAGGCGATCGCCGCTAATGCTGGGGATTCCGAGGTGGTACACTCATCTAGATAAGGATCTAATAGAGCGGCTAGACGCAAGCATTGCTGTAAATGCTCTTTTAAACTTGGATTGTCTTGCGCTTGGGTAACGGCAGTTTCTAGATGTTCTACCAAGATACCCAGCGGTGTGACGGGACGGGCTTTTTCCACGTTGACAACATTAGGCATTAGTTGCCACTCCCTACCAATGTCTGATCGCTCATTACGTAGCTGTTGATTTCTTGATCAACGCTGTTGATATCTGACTCAACGCTGTTGACGTAAGCATCTATACCAGCACCACCACGGGGGTATGTGGCGCAAATTTGTTTGTGGTCGTTTAATGCAGCGTCTAATTCTTCACGAGTCAAATCGTTGACGAAGAAGCATTCACCAATTGGTTTGGGCATCGCTGCACGCTGTAAACCATCCCGTGTCAAGGTTATCGATTTGGTAGCGTACCACAATAAATCGCCATCGAGCAAATCGTCGTCAAGAGCAAGACCGACACGACTCATCAATCCGAGGATGCGATCGCGATCGTTGGCGGTAATATAACCTCGTTTTTCGGCTATTGTTGCACTTAATGCCATGTCAATATTCACAGCATGACCGTGTAACAGCGGTATTTCTGGAGTTAGTTCTAGTGTAGGACTCCAAGTGTGTCCGTAGGCGATGACGCGATCGAGCATTAATTCGTGGAGGTTCGGTGTTTCCAACTCCAACATTTTCTTAATTGATTCGTAATTCACGCGCTGCGCTACTTCTTGCAATTCGGGAGTGCCATCAACGTACCCAAAGCGTGTATTCAGCAAATCTTCGCCGTATTCATACAACAACTCGAATACTTCTGCGTGGGAAACAACGGCAATTTTCACCAATTCTGCCATTCCGTTACGGACTTGATCTATAGGAAGTGTCCGCAAAAAGGAAAAGTCGAGAAAAACTTTTTTCGGTGGGTGATAAGCACCTAAACGATTTTTGTCTTTACCGTGGTTTACGGCTACTTTGATCGCTACACCCGCATCAATTAAAGCAATCAAAGTTGTCGGAACGCGGATGTAATTGGTGCTGCGGCGATAAGCCGCGCAAGTGAAGCCAACGACATCTAAAACTAATCCACCACCTACAACCAAAACTGGCTCTTTCCGCAGCAAATTATATGCCGAGAAAGCATCAGCTATCGACGAAAATGTGCTAAGAGTTTTGTCGTTTTCCTCAATTTTTACGGGAAAAATGGTGAGATCGATGTTGTAATACTTGAAGTATTCTTGCATTTGCGAACCATAAAGCCGATTCACATTATGGTCAACCACTGCAAGACAACGCTTAAAACCTGCATAAGTATCTGCTAGGTCTTTGTTTTTTATCTCAAATAGTCCATTCACGAAGGCAAGACTAAAATCAATTTTCTCGTAGCCTTCCACGTGAAATTCAGTTTCAGTTGCCGTTAACTTTGGTTCGACGATACTCATTTTTTATGCCTTTAATCAACAGTTTTCACAGAATTCAGCAATTTATCTGGTATTTACTTAGGTTTTGCCCAAACCTGAGCCAGCGCGTTGCTTGAAACCTAAAACTGATAAACACTTGAAATCGTCTGGCTTTTCCAACTGAACATGAGGAATACAGCCCAAAAGCACCTTTAATTTGAGCCATTTAATACCACAACAAGAAACTATCGGGTTTGTTAAATAATTTTCTGTTTACAGGCATAACTAACTAACTAGATAAGGCTGTGCAGTCAAAAATTTACTTGATTTTTTACTCATCTAATGCCTTATGCTTTAGTTTACACAGATTAGTCTGCAAGTTTTTTAAATGATTGCTGTAAACAGATGCGTAGGGCAAGAGCCACTGCCGCGCGATCGCTTGCCAAACAGCGATATGCTTACATTACAATACACTTTTTTAAATCACATCATTCTTAAGATATATCATGATTTGGAATTAAATTCTTATTTGCAAATAAAAATGTCACTAAAATGAGATTGTTATTTTTCCATAATTTGATAAAATCTTTTTAAGAAGTTTTCCTATTTCTGCAATAAATCTTTCGTGAGAAATGAGAAGCCCGATTTCTCCAAAAAATCGGGCTAAAGAGCGATGCACAATTTTCAGTACTAAAATCCTGGATTTAAGCTAAAAAACGCTTACTACAGGTACTTTCGTTACCGATTATCGTTTTTTACCTGATAATGATATAGTCTTCTTGAGGCAAACTGTTTATATCCAGCACGTTGAAAGGCGCGGATCATCGGTGCATTATTGATATCAGCATCAGCACGAATGCGTGCAGCACCATTAGATTTGAGGGTGAGGGTTCCTTGGTTGAGCAAATCGTTAACGTACCCTTTTCCCCGATGTTCTGGTAGTACACCGATATACCCGACGGTTGCTCCACCATCATTCTCTGTTGGCATAATCAAACCAATGAGAGTTTCCTCAAAGTTGTAAGCTAGTTGCCACCACGTCGGCTGATACTTGAAAGCCTTTAACATGTTAAACTGTTTAAGTGCATCTTGTTTACCTAGTTTGGCTTGGTTTTGTAAGATTGAACGATCTAAACTCTGCGACGATACCCGGGCGATCGCCTCAATAAAAGCATCATCACCAACTTGATCGAGAGAACGAAACATCAGCCGATTTGATGATGCGATCTCAGTCTGAATGTCTTTCCACTCAAAACGGATAGTTTCCCTTGAGATTGAAAATCCAAAATGTTCAAACACTTCAATTCGTTTGTGTAATGATGTAAAATCAGACGATGGACTATCGAGTTCATACTCTATGCTGTCGCCGCTTTGAAAGTGCAACTGTGCCAAGCTGTGTTTTAAGAGATTTGTACCAACCTCAATGTAGTTTTCGCTCCAAGGTACTTCCAAAATATCAACAATAACAGGCTTGAAGAGCGATGGTAACGACCAATAGACGATACGTCCGATGAACTTTCCTGCTGACTCGGCGACAAAACACCACTCAGGGCGGATGTAGCCTGATGCCCACATGTCTGTTAAATAAGAAAGAAAACGTTTGTTTGCATCAATGCGATCGCTTAGACTCGCAAAAGCTTCCAACTCCTCGCGCTGAATAGGACGAATAACCATGATGAATTTCCTAATTTTGTAGCGATAATTACTTGCTTACTGAAAGTCATCATAGACATCACCCCCTTGAAGCGAAAAATTCTCAAGTTTATTCTAACGAAATAGGGTGAGCATTGCCCACCCTATTATTTAACTATTAATTGATTGCCGCTCTACAATTTAGTGCCGCAATCAGCGCAGAAGTTGTGATTGAAAGCGTTTTTCGCACCGCAATGGCTGCAATAAATCGGTTCTATTGCAGCTTTCGGGGCAAGTTTTGGCAAACCAACCATTTGCGCGTTGTTTTTGCCTGGGGCTACCATTGGGTAACAGTTTTCGTCTCTGGTGACACGCGCATCAACGATTACCGGTCCGTTGTGTGCTAGCATTTCGGCGATCGCTTCTTTCAACTCTTCACGGTTGCGAATCACCATCCCCTTTATGCCGTAAGCTTTAGCCAAAAACTCAATGTCTGGCATTCCTACTTCCATATTTGAGCATGAGTAACGCTCGCCGTAAAAGGCTTGCTGCCATTGACGCACCATTCCCTGCCAGCCATTATTCAAAATTAATGTCTTGACATTTATGCCATACTGTGCCAGCGTGCCCAATTCTTGCAAGCACATTTGGAAACTAGCATCACCGCTGATACAAATAACTTCTTCATCGGGAAATGCCACTTTAGCACCCATTGCCGCAGGTAAGCCAAAACCCATCGTTCCCAAGCCAGCGCTGGAAATCCAGCGACGCGGACCATTTTTGAGGAATTGTGCTGACCACATTTGATGTTGACCCACATCTGTGCTGTAGTAGGCGTGGGGTGCTTGGCTGGCGATTTCCACAATCACCTCTTGCGGTGACATGCTGTCGGGATAATGCGGCACGACTAAAGGATATTCTTCCCGCCAGCGGTTAACTAAATTCAGCCATTCTTGCGTTTGGTTGGGTGTCCCCGTGACACCTGTTTGCTTGCAGCGACGCAACAAGTCAATTAACACATTCCGGACATCGCCGACAATCGGCACTTCCGGAATGCGGTTTTTACCGACTTCTGCCGGGTCGATGTCGATGTGAATTACTTTAGCGCGGGAGGCAAATTCATCTAACTTGCCGGTCACGCGATCGTCAAATCTCGCACCAACGCAAATTAGCAAATCACAATCAGTCACCGCAAAGTTAGCATAAGCAGTGCCATGCATCCCTAACATTCCCAAAGCTAGGGGATGATGTTCGTCAAAAGCCCCGATACCCATCAACGTGGTAGTGACGGGGATATTGAATAATTCTGCGAGTTGCTTAACTTCTTCGTGGGCACTTGAGGCGATCGCACCACCACCCACATACAATAGCGGACGGCGACTTTCACGAATCAAGTTAATTGCTGCATTTATCTGTCGCGGATTTCCCTTGACTGTGGGACGATATCCGGGTAACTTTACCGAACCCGGTTCCACAGGCACATAATCAAATTCTTCTAACGCCACATCTTTGGGCACATCAATCAAAACTGGTCCCGGACGCCCAGTACTGGCGATGTGAAACGCTTCCGCAACAATTCGCGCCATATCTTTCGGGTCGCGCACTACATAGGAATGCTTGACGATAGGTAAAGTAATTCCGTAAATATCAGTTTCTTGGAATGCATCCGTACCAATTACAGGTCTTGCTACCTGTCCGGTGACAATCACCATCGGGATTGAGTCCATGTAGGCGGTAGCAATACCCGTTACCAAATTAGTTGCTCCCGGACCTGATGTTCCAAAGCACACACCAACCTTACCAGTAGCGCGGGCGTAACCGTCGGCGGCGTGGGATGCACCTTGTTCGTGCCTCACCAATATGTGCTTAATTGCACCTGTGGCTTCCACTTTATACAAGTCATCGTAAATAGGCAGAATCGCACCGCCAGGATAGCCAAAAATATACTCAACGCCGTGACGACGCAAACTGTCCAGCAATGCAAAACCACCACTGGCACGCTTGGGCGTGACTATTGGTGAGGAGACATTCGGCTGAACGTGAATCTCGATTTGTGGGGAACTGATTGGGGAAGGCGATCGCACTCTTAAACCTCAGACTATAACTAAGTTGATGTTTAAATTCTGTAGTTAAGAATTCATTTTAATAGAAAAGCTTCATAAATTTGTCAACAAACGATAATTTGGTAATTGGGAATTGGGAATGGGGAATGGGGAATGGGGAATGGGGAATGGGAATCGGATAAATTCTTCCTTGTCTCCTTGTCTCCAAGGAGTCCCCTTGTCCCCCCACTCCCCACTCCCCACTCCCCACTCCCCACTCTCCCCTTGTCCCCATCAAATTACATCTTTCAAGACGCGGCGGGTATTTTGCCAAGCCCAAACACCGACAGCAGCAACAACAAAACTCATTACTACCAGCACAGTTCGCAAGCCGAAAGCATCAGTAATCGGACCTGTAATCGCTAAGGGTAGAGAAAGGGCAATATTCACAGCATGATTTTGAAAGCCAAATACTTTACCAAGCATTGTTGGCGGAGTTTGCTGTTGAATTAAAGTTTGCATCGGCACGCCAATTAAAGAAGCACCAATACCAAGCATTGCACACAGTCCTAAAGCCAGCGCTAAATGGTTGATAAAAGTAAACAAGCCCAAAACCAGCGCCATCATCAAAAAGCCGATTAAAGGTAAAGGCTTGCCATGTAATTTCTCGCCCCAGTTACCCAAACTCGCTGCACCCAAAACCATACCAACCCCAGCAGCTGCTAAGAAAAAACCAAATTGTTTCTCTTTCAAACCAAATTCCGCCGCTAATCTAATGCTTAATACCATTAAAGCTGCAAAGACGCAATACAAAGTCACAAGTTGCAACATGGCATTCAACACTAAACGGTTTTTCTTCAGGTAGCGCAACCCCTGTTTGAAGTCAGCCCAAGGGTGAATTACCGCCTCAGCGTCGTCTGTTGCTTTTTTTTCTTTAAAATTAATCGGCTGCATGATTATAGCCGATAACACGTACAATGCACCGACTACAAGCTCTTGACCATATTTTTCTCCCAATAAGTCTTTTGCCCAACTCAACATCGGCTCTCCGACTGCAAAGCCGACAATTAAAGCGCCCATCATTGTACTGCTAAACAGCGCATTAGCTGCCAACAAATTCTCTCGGCGCACGATTATAGGAATGGCAGCTTGTTCAGCCGGGGCAAAAAACTGCGTCACAGTCGAGATGGCAAAAGTGACTATCAACAAAATCAGAAACTCTCGTGGCAAAAACGGCAGACACAGCGTCAATATACCGCGTACCACATCAGAGCCAACCATGATTAGCTTTTTGGGAAAGCGATCGACAAAAATGCCACCAGCAGAACCGAACAAAATTGCTGGTATTGTAAACGCCACCATCAAAGTTGAGTATTTGGAGTTTTGCGCCAACCCAGGAGATGGGTAGTATTCCAGCAGGGCAATCATCAAAACGAAGAAAACCTTATCTGCTAATTGGGACACCAGTTGCCCAATCCACAAAAGCATAAAAGCACGATTTTTTAGCAGGGCGCTAAACCCGTTATTGACAGCCGCAGGTTCAGTTGGGAACATCAGAAATTTGGGATAAGGACTACGGTAGATGGGGGAAGCGTGGTGTGGGGGAGTGGGGGGAGCAGGGGGAGCAGGGGAAGCAGGGGAAGCAGGGGAAGAAATATTTCTTTTTTCTTAGCCTTTCCCCTTTTCCCTTTTCCCTTTTCCCGTCTTCAAATTTCCCATTCCCTATTTCTCACTCCTATTTGCCTACTCTTTTTTCCGGACTATTTTTATTGATAACGATTTAAAAGCATCTGTAAAAATTCTGCCGCAGTCAGGCGACTTTTAGGTGGGGAAACTTCATCATATGAGTCTACCCATCTACCTTGGGTAGTTTGGGGCGATCGCCACATTGATAAATGCTCAACTGGTGGATCTGCGTAAAAGTTATCTTGCCCACTTCCTAATATTTTAGAACTCCAGTGGGTGTCATAATCATGACTCATTCTGTGAATCGGGAAACTGCCCCACAGAGGTACTCCCCATCCATCTATAGCAATAAATGCTTTGATATCACCACCTAGCATTTGCCAGGAATACGCTGCGGCTATTGCCCCAACTACACCTGCACTAAAGCTGATGAATATAACTGGCGATTTAGGGCGATCGCCCAGGCGATTATTTAAAACCTGTAATACATGAAATCCTGATAACGCCGAAAAACCATCATTGGGCACTTTCAGTATATTCACTGCCTTTTCTTCTTTACTTTGAGAAAATATTTCTAGCCCCCCCGAAATAAACTTTTCCGTTAAGGCTGGCTCATGAATTCCAGGGCAAATAATTATGCTCATCTTTTCAACTAGCATTTTTTACACATAACCCTTATTGCCTAGTGCCTCTTACTGTCGTAAATATAACATTTTTACTTAACTATCTAAAAACGTTAGGTTTTCAGTCAAGGCAAATGTATTAAACCGCACTTATAGATTTAATATTTTGAATTTTTAAGTTTGCGTAGATGCTATCCCCCTGGATAGGATACTAAAATACGAGTAAGGGAAAAACAAAATCCCATATAAATGGTTACATTGAGGAATTGAATCGTGGTTGCTACGCCGGAAAAACTGGATCATAAACACGAGCATCTATCAAGTCAAGAGCGAGTAGCTGTATTGCTTATGGGCTACGGCGAAGTCGAAAGTTATGAAGACTTCGCTAACTATAACGAACAAGCTTTAAATCTACTGACAGCAAAATTTGCACCAGTACCAACGTGGATTTATCCACCTCTGGCACGTCTTTTAGCGTTATTCGATCGCCATGAATGGGGACACACGCATCATGATTTTATTTCCCCACATAACGCCATATTTGAAAAGCAACGCGCTGGAATTGAGAAAAATTTACAAGAAAAATGGGGCGATCGCGTTCAAGTTTTCAAAGCCTTCAACTTCTGCGCTCCTTTTCTCCCCCACCAAGTTTTAACCGAAATTCAAAACCAAGGTTTCGACAAACTTCTAATTTACCCGTTACTGGTAGTTGATTCTATCTTTACCAGCGGCATAGCGATCGAGCAAGTTAACAATGCTCTTTCCCAAATAGCTGAAGGTGAAGAACACTGGGTTAAAGCACAGCGCTACATTCCTTCTTTCTATAACGAACCAGCTTACATCGATTTGATGGCTCATCTGGTTGAAGAAAAAATTAACGCTGACTTAGCTAACGCTTACCTACCTTCTCAAATCGGTATTGTCTTGATGAATCACGGTTGTCCCCACAAAGCGAAAGGCTTTACCTCCGGGATTACCGAAAGTCAGATACTTTACGACTTAGTACGCGATAAGTTAATTAACCGCTATCCTCTCATCTCGGTAGGTTGGCTCAACCATGACACACCTTTAATTGAATGGACGCAGCCAAATGCCGAACAAGCTGCAAAAAACCTCATCCAATTGGGTGCGAAAGTGATTATCTTTATGCCGATAGGCTTTGCTACAGAAAATCACGAAACCCTCTTGGATGTTCACCACATTATTCATGCCCTAGAGAAAAAACATTCAGATGTAGGCTACGTACAAATGGCTTGCGTCAACGACGATCCCGAATTTTTAGCAGTGGTAGCTCAATGGGCAAATCCTCACATCGCTGAACTCTTATCAGAGGACGCAACAGCAGTTAATCCCCAACTAGCCAGCGGACATCATCATCATCATTAAAGGGAGTGGGGAGTGGGGAGTGGGGAGTGGTGAAATATAAAATTCCCTACTTTCTATTCCCCATTCCCTACTTTCTATTCCCTATTCCCCACTCCCCAATTTAACTCACGCCTCGCAACTTGCGGGTATTTTCAACTAAACTTTGAGCAAATTCGTCAAACCGTTGAGAAAGTTTATCATCTAGTAACTTACCTTCAGCGTTAAAAGCTTTCCAAACTTGTCCGATCGCTACTTGCTCAGGTATACACCAAGCGTGAACCCATCTGAGAATTAATCTCATATCGTTTAAAGCGTTGCTGTTAGGTTGTCCTCCTAAGACGCTAATTAATCCCGCTACTTTACCAGAAAACTGATCGAAGCTCATCAAATCTAGTGCATTTTTCAATACACCACTGACGCTGCCGTGATATTCTGGTGTTGCTAAAATTAATCCATCCGCAGAACTGACAGCATCCTGCATCCGTTTGACATCGGGGTAATCTGGATATTCTTTTCCCCCGTCGCAAAAGGGTAACTTCATCTGCCTTAAATCCAAAATTTCGACTTCTGCACCCAGCGCTTGTACTCTTTGCGCTGCTAATTCTAAAGCCATTTGGCTGTAAGAATCCGGTCTTAAACTACCTGCAATGGCAACAATTTTCACCATAACCCAACATCCTAATATAGATTCAATAACATTTAGTTAATTGCAAGTCGGAATCATTCCGTCTAAATATATTTTAGCGATTATTATCAAAATGTGTACAATATCAATTTTCTAATTGAGTACCATATAATCGCGAAGCCTCTCTACAAGTGATGTAATGAAGCCTATACGTCAAAGTTTATCGAAATCTGATATCCAAGTATCTTACTTAGAGTGGAATCAAGGTAAAGAACCGTTGTTACTATTACATGGTTTAGCCGACAACGCGGTAGTTTGGTCAAGCTTGGGAGATTACTTAGCGGCAGAATATCATATAGTTGCTCCAGATATGCGCGGTCATGGTGAAAGTAGCAAGCCGGAGACAGATTATAGTTTTGAGAGTGCGATCGCTGACTTAGAAGCACTGATGGATCGTTTGGGATGGTCAAAAGCTCATGTTGTAGCGCATTCTTGGAGTGGTAAACTAGCGTGCATTTGGGCAAAGCAAAATCCAGCACGTTTGCGGAGTCTGATTCTTGTCGATCCGATTTTTATTTGGAAAATACCGAGTTTTTTCAAGTTGACATTTCCGTTGTTGTATCGGGTGTTGCCATTTCTCAAAGGAATGGGACCATTTGCCAGTTTAGAACAAGCACAAATGCAAGTGCGTAAGTTAAATCAATATGCTGTTTGGAATTCTTTACAGCAGCAAGTCTTTCAAGCTGGAATCGAACAAAAAGCCGATGGTAGTTGGGGTAGTAAATTTACAATAGCCGCACGCGATCGCATTTTTGAAGAAGTCATGCGAGTTCCTGGATTAACAGTTACAATAGATACCCCCACTCTGTTTATCCAACCAGAAAAAGGTGTTAACCGTCAACAATGGCAACTTAAACCTTACAAAACTCATCTAACAAACTTAGATATCTGCCAAGTACCCGGTAATCACTGGGCATTTTTGACAGAAAGTCAAGCATTTAACTCAACCGTAGCAGCTTTCTTAAAACGGCATTCGTAGTAAGCGATTCATCGCTTAGATTGAGCACTGAAGTGCTCACTACGATTTAAAAATATTCTAAATTAATCTTTATCCTTGGAGCGAAGCGACATTCATGAGCTTTTGTATTAATCCAGTTTGCCCGAAACCGAACCACCCAGACAACGATGAGAACCGCTTTTGTCAAAGTTGTGGTTCCCAACTTGAGTTGTTAAAACGCTATCGGGTGTTGCGTCTTTTGAGTGACAAAACTGGTTTTGGCAAAGTTTATGAAGCATACGAACAAGACACACCAAAAATCCTCAAAGTCCTCAAAGAGGATTTATCAACTGATGCGAAAGCTGTAGAACTATTTCAGCAAGAAGCAGCAGTGTTGGGACATCTGAATCATCCGGGTATTCCCAAAGTGGATGGTTACTTTCAATATCAGACCAGAAATGGCTTGGTATTGCACTGCATTGTCATGGAAAAAATCGAAGGTCCCAACTTAGAACAGTGGTTAAAACAGCAGCAGAATAGACCGATTTCTCAAGAACAAGCTGTAACCTGGTTAAGACAGTTGTTAGAAATTTTAGCTCTAGTACATGCGAAACAGTATTTGCATCGAGATATAAAACCATCTAACATCATGATTCGTCCTGATGGGCAGTTAGTGTTAATTGACTTTGGTACAGCCAGAGAAGTTACTAGAACCTACCTTGCCAAAGTCAGCAGCGGTGGTGGGGGAATTACAGCAATTATGTCATCTGGCTACAGCGCACCAGAACAAATAAACGCTCAAGCTGTACCGCAATCAGATTTTTATGCCTTAGGACGCACTTTTGTATTTTTGCTCACTGGGTATCATCCTTTGGAGATGTACGACAGCCATCATAACGTATTGCATTGGCGCAATCATGCGATGCAAATCTCACCGTTACTGTTAAATTTGATTGATTCGCTGATGGTGCGGGATGTAAATCAGCGTCCAGCTACCGCTCAGGATATTATAAAACGGTTGGAGGCAATTGAACAACAATTAACAGGAACTATTGCGACTGTAAATATTGTCGTCAGTCCAAAAACTGCCCAATTACCGCAACCAACTACGACGATACCACCGCAGAAGCAACCAGAAAAGCAGCCGGAAAAGCTTCCTTTATTAGCATTATTTGCGGCGTTGCTAGTATCGTTAGGATTATTAGGTTTAGTTGCCTTAGCTACTCGTTCTTCTAAATTAGCTTCTTTACCTGAAGATTACGGACAAGCACCAGAAAAAATAGGCAAAGTTGATTATTTTCCTTATGAAGAAGGTAAAGATAGCCAAGGCAGAGTTGCTGAATTTAACGTTGCTGTTTTATCAGTTGAATATAAATGGCAGCTGGGCAGTAGTTATCAAGTTAAATATAACGATAAACTGATTAATCTAGACTCTTTAAAGTCTAATTTACAAGAAGAAGGTATTCAGAGAATAATGGAAAATCCCAGTGAAATTATCTCTGTCGGCACAGCTTCTTGTGAAGGTAATGTAGAAGTAGAAGAAAAAAGAGCTTTTGAACGTTCTCAGCAATTACAACTTTTAGTGAAGAAAATATTTAGTAAGACGAGAAGCGTGCAAGGTTATCGGTTGTTAAATATGGGACAATTTCAGCGGAGTGATTGTCAAGCAAATCAAGATTCCACAGCTTATCAAAGAAGTATTATTATTATTGGTGTGAAGAAACAATCAGAAGGTGTGATTTTAGATGAAGCGTTAAGAAATAGATTAGAGGAGAAGCCTTTTGCGGATTTTAAATTAGAGGATTATTCGCTGGGTTCGGAAAAGAGATTTAAAACGATACCCAGTAATTTGTAGCCTTCTCCTCGTTCCCAGGCTCCAACCTGGGAATGCATATTTAGAGGGCTGCTGCCTCTGATATAATTTGGGAGGCAGCAGCCCTCTTGGAAGACATTCCCATGCAGAGCATGGGAACGAGAAGTAGCGAGTAATTTATAGTAAGTTAATTATATGATGTTTTATCGACAACAAACCTGTTATTTTCAACTTTAACCAAGACACCGATACCGGGTAATGGTTTGCGATCGCATGATTGCGTTGCTGACGCTTAAACTTCCTAAAATGATAGTTAACACCATGAATAAACTTTTCTATTAACTCAAAAGTGTGCTTAATTAAAAACATTCATAGCGTTAATCACAGTGGGCGACATAATGACTATCCAAAATCAAATTCGCTGCTTGTTGAGCATAAACAAGAGTATCAAGCGCGTAAGCGAAAAAACAGCTAATTGTAGGTGGGCAAACTTCAATCTAGCCGCCATACTATTGTGTTTTCTTCCGGTTGGAACTGCCACCGCAGCTACCAAAGTAATGTCTTTAGGAGACTCTTTATGTGCAAACAACATTGCCGCTTTGCGTAGTGAGGTAGCACAAACCAAATTTGGGTCTACCATAGACTGGGTAGGAACTAAAAAAGACGGCGCATATACTGACCCCGATAATGAGTGTCATGGTGGTTGGTCGGCAGCGCAGGTGTTGCAACAACCGAAATCAAATATTCGTCTTCCCTCATGGGAGAAAAACCCAGGAAGCATTCGGGAATGGGTTCAAACGACCAAGCCTGATGTGGTGCTGATAATGCTTGGTACTAATGATTTCTTTGGTGGTAATGCACGAGGCGATAACACCTCAGGCTTTCTCACAAAATCCCTTCAAGGAATTATCGATGATATCTTGTTATTACGTCCCAACGCCAAAGTTGTAATCGCCTCAATTCCTCCGTTTAAATGGGATATAAATAAGGGTGTCGATGCGAATCAAACTAAAACTACAGCCAACACATTTCTTAAGCAACGTGTCACAAAGCTTTCCGCACAAGGCAAGCGAATCTTCTTCCTTGATATGCACGCTTCAATACTCGCTCGATTAAAACAGGGCGATATTTTTAGCAACGACGGTCTCCACTTTAACGATCAAGGCAATAAGTTTGTAGCACAAGAGTGGACTCGTGCCTTGAAAGCGGTATTTCAAGGGACGCAAACGCCCATTATTCCGACAACTTCTAAAAACTAACATCTAGGCACTTAGTTATATGATGTTTTATCGACAATAAATCTGTTATTTTCGACTTTAACTAAGACACCGATACCGGGTAATGATTTGCGATCGCCTAAATCGTTAAATTCCACTTTTGCAGTCACACCATCGGCTGAAAAATCACGCTCATTCAACGCTTCGTAGAGCTTCTGGCGAGTATAATTACCCTGAATGCGTTTGAGTGCTTCAACCATCGCCATCGTAGCATCATAAGACATTGCAGTTCGCCAGTTCACATCTCCAGTTCCCCAAAGCTTCACAGATTCCTGCTCAAACTTAGAGTTAGCACTATTACTTCTATGCCAGCGAACGGCTATTCTCAGTTTATCAACTGGAATATTAGCTTGACTGACACTTTCAAAATATGGAGTATCTGCACCGAGTATGGTGATATTTTCGCTTTGATTAATAATAAGTGTTGCCGCAATTCTTGACACTTTATCGCTAAAGGCTAACATGATTACTTCTGCATTAGTTTCTTTTGCTTCTCGCAAACAATTTAAGACTTCAGTAGTGCTTTGAATCACCGGACATTCATTAACAAGCTGTCTTCTATATTTGAAGACAACATTTTCAAATTCTTTCTTTAAAGATGCAGCAAATGATTCATTAGGTTCATAAAAAATAGCTGTTTTTATCAGATTTTGACGTACCATAAATTTAACTAGTTTTTCAGCTGCGGCAGAGTTATCTGGAGATACGCGAAAAATGTAGTTATTTAATTTAAAAGCAGAATCTCTAACAGCAGTACTCGTAGGAGATATAACTACCATTTTTCCGTCATAAGATGGTGCTGCTTCTTGTATACTATCGCTGGTATAATAACCAATGACTCCTAAGATATTTTCTTTGCTAGCGATCGCATCAGCTATTTGCTTAATTTTATTTTTCTGCCAACCTGTACTCACAATTTCCAGAAACAACAGTCTTCCGTCAATCCCCTGATTCTGATTAAAATTATCTTGAACGTGAGCAAATCCGCGCAACATTTGTTCGGCAATGTCATTTGACCCATTAAGCTGATCGTCAATAATTGGAACAGCAGCGGCAATTTTTAGAGGATTTTTTGCCATAGCTGCTTTAGCATTGTTTAGATAAATTCGTGCTTCTGGGTCATTTTGATTAGAAGCAAGGTATTTTTTCAAATATACAATAGCTTGGTTGAAATCTCCTTGCCCAAATGCAGTGCTTCCTCTTATCTTGTTGGCAAAAATTGCCTCAGCAATTCTCGGATTTTGGGGAATCAAAATTGCCTCACCGCAGCTAAAGCCCGATTTCTTTTGGAAATCACAAATAGGGGGGTGTAGCGACCAGTTGATTAAAAGTGCGATCGCGCTTCCTAATAAAACTAATCCAATAGGCAAAAAGAGTTTCTTAATCAGCCGATTCAGCCTCAAAGAATAACTTGTACTATCGCGAATTGTGGTAAAATCAAATTCTTGAGATTTTTCCCTAGCACCCGAAGGCTTTGAATTTGGATTTAGCGATGTTTGCCCAGAAAGAGCAGTAATTACTTGTTCAGCAGACTCATAACGATCCTCTGGTTGATATGACAACATCCGATCTAAAATCTCTGCCAGATTGTCGTTTACATTAACGTATTCTCTCCAAATCCACCTATTTTGATTCCAAAGCTCATTTACATTTCTACCTGTAAGCAAACAAATGCAGGTTGCAGCTAAAGAATATAAATCTGATGAAAAAAATATTCCTTTACCAGCTAGTTGCTCTGGTGGTGCAAATATCGGAGTTCCCATTGCCATTGATTGCTCAACAGGTATTTTTGGCTCTAATTTCCGCTTCACCGCAGCACCAAAATCTATTAAATAAAGCGTTCCATTTTCGTGACGAATGATATTAGAAAGCTTGATATCCCTATGAATAACTTGTCTTTTTTCATGTATGTACTTGAGTACGTTCAGGAGTTGTCCTAAATCCTGCACAACTTCAGGTTCTGAAAATCGACCTTTGTTGTTAAGTTCCTTATCCAAAGTTTCACCTTGGACATATTCTTGCACTAAATAAAATAATTCTTTGCGGAATTCTTCTTGGGAATCAGAAGGTGCTGGCAATTCAAAGTAATCATACAGTTGAGGAATTTGTTCGTGCTTGATATCTCTCAAAGCTCTTGCCTCTTCCTCAAAAGACTTTTTTATCGATTCAAGCTCCGACTGTGAAAAAGGATTTCTATTAGTATTTCTCGGCTGCAACTGCTTGACAACACACTGCTGCTGAAGGTGAGCATCCCATGCTTTAAACGTCTTGCCAAATCCTCCCCAACCTATTTGCTCTTTGGGTAGGTAACGAGTCTTCAAAATTAAAGTCATTCCACAGCTACTACAGTATCTCTGCTGGTGGTTCCTAAGATTGCGGAACTCATCAGGGACTTCGTTTTCCGGATATCGGCAGTTAGGATTAGTGCAGTAAATTTTCATTTGAGCTGAGTATGATTTCTGTATAATAAGGCATTTTATCTAGGCTGTGACACGGCAAATAATAAAAAAATCATCTATGTATTTTGGGAATTTTCATATAAATATATACATTATTTTACCCGTAGTAAGCGAGAAGATCGCTTATATTGGGCACGCGCATTGCCCACTACGAGTAAAGACGTTCCGTTGTCACAGAATTAGGCAAAAACGCTTAATTTTCAAGTTTTCACGCTCCCATTCCAGAATACTGCTTTAATCCCCGACGCCACAGTAAGCGATTTACACCCAAAAACACCAAAAACCAACCAATCATTGTCAAAAATCCCCGCGTTACATCTACAGGTAGCCCAACTAAAAGACTTGCGGGAAAATTAATTAAATAAGGAAAAGGTGTTAAAAGCGCGATCGCTCTCACAGGTTCCGGAAAAACTTCCAAAGGTGCAATCATTCCCGATAAAAATAAATAAAATAAATACCAAAAATTTTCTAATGCGCTAGCTCGTTCTGTCCAAAAAGCGAACATTGCTAAAGTGTATTGAATCACAAATCGCAAAGCAAAAGCTAACATTACCGACACTGCAAACAACACCAAGTTAGCAAAACTCGGCAACCAAAAAGTCTGAGGATAAAGTACAAAAAACAATATCACCAAGAATAAAGTAAACGGCGTCCGCGCAAGTCTTTCTGAAAGATGAGAGCTAATATAATGCCATGCTGGATCGAGTGGTTGTAACAATCGTGGCGAAAGTTTGCCTTCTACTACTTGCCTTTCAAACTCCCAAATTACCCAAACAACTGTAAATTGCCTAACTAAAAAAACTGCCAGAAAGTAACGCGCAAAATCCACTGGTGTCAAACCGAAATTTCCATTTTGCGCTGCTTGTATCCAAACACCCATCAAAATAATCGGCAAAGAGCCGGCAAGAACCCATAAAATTGATTCGGCTCGATATTCAAGCATGTAGGCGTAATACACTGAAAGCAAAGTTAGGGCTTTTTTAATAATTTTTTTCATTTTACTTTTGAGGGTAGCATCTTTATTATTAAACAGTTTATCTGTTAGGTACTGCGATCGCTTGCTGAAATCAATAAGAGCGATCGCTTTTTTCGCTGTCTGACAAATCTCAGATTATTTCCGTATTTGTACTGAGCTAAAAATATTTAATAGTGCATATCTTAAAATATCCTGTTTGTATCAAAAGCAAAGCGTCTCACCTGAAGTGCGTTTAATCGCCGAAAATTTATGTGTCTATGCAAAAGCAAAAAAACAAATTCAGTCACCTCACTGCAATAGAAAGAATTTACCTATCATTTCCGGCAAAGTTTTTATTGGAAAAAAACCTGCTGAAAGGTAAAATATTAGATTTTGGTTGTGGCTTTGGTAATGATGTTAAATTATTACAACAAAAAGGTTTTGATATTACAGGATACGATCCTTATTATTTTCCAGAACATCCTGATGAAAAATTCGATACAATAATTTGCTTTTATGTTTTAAATGTTTTGTTTCCCGAAGAACAAGCAAATGTCCTCATGGGAGTATCGCACCTATTAAAACCGGGAGGCAAAGCGTATTATGCCGTGAGAAGGGATATAAAAAGAGAAGGTTTTCGAGAACATTATATCCATAAAAAACCTACCTATCAGTGTACTGTAAAACTTCCCTTTAATTCCATTAAATTAGACGATAACTGTGAAGTGTACGAGTATATTCATTATAATCGCCAAAGAAACTCAACCAATAATTGTATATTTTGTAATCCTTATACACATTTAAGTTTCTTAACCGAATCTGCCACAGCTTATGCAATGTTTGATGGTTATCCTGTAAATAAAGGTCATGTTTTGGTTATCCCCAAACGGCATGTCAGTAATTATTTTGAGCTACCATTGAAAGAGCAATCTGCTTGCTGGCTGATGGTTAATAAAGTACAAGAAATTCTCACCCAAAAATTTCAACCTGATGGTTTTAATGTGGGGATGAACATTAATCGAGATGCGGGTCAAAATATAATGCACGCGAGTATTCATATCATCCCTCGTTACAAAAGTGATACCGTCGGTGCTAAAGGTGGGATGAGAAATGTGATTCCGAAAATAAAATAGTTTGTAGGTTGTAGCGATTGTATTGAAAGTAAGCGCGATCGCGCAAAGCGCCCGCCGGAGGCGATCGCACTCTAATTTATGATTCAAAGTCTTTGTCATAGCTGATTTTGGCAGAATATACAATTATCGTTTTTCTAGGTATTCTAGGAATTTTCTCGTATCTGCAAGCAAGCGATCGCCCCAGAGATTTTGCTTGAGAAATTCTACATTTTCATAACGTCTATCCCGACGAATTGCTGTTTCTGCTAACTTTTGACTTTGTTGGCGATCGCCTTGACTATATAACGCCACCGCAAGAGCAAATTGGCTTTCTGGGTTTGGTAGATAAGGATTGGTTTCTACAACAGCTTGCCATTGTCTCATTGCTCCTGCAATATTGCCCTGTTCGTATTTGATTAAGCCGATGTTGTTCAGAGAATTTAATGATATTTGCGAGGATGTTGCATTTTGAGCGCTGGCTTTTTGATACTGGGTAATTGCTTCGGATAATTTACCTTGTCTGTGGTAAACTACTCCCAAACTAAACAATGACCCAGCTTCATTTGGTTTGAATTTTAAACCCGCTTCTAAAGATTCGGCAGCAGCTTTGTCGTTTTGTTGTTGCAAGTAAACTGAAGCTAAAGCAAATAAAACATCGCCGTTTTTTGGGTTAAGAGATTTTGCCCGATCAAGAGCAGCGATCGCATTATCATATTGCTTGTTTTTTAAGTATAAAATACCTAACATAGACCAAACTTCATCATTCTTAGGAGCTAATACAGTAGCTGCTCGCATTTGCTTGAAATATGATTCAGATATAGAATCAATATATTTGATGATTCCAGCTATTTGTTTAACTATTTTTAAGCCTTCTTTCTGAGCAGATTCAGCATCGAATTGTTGGAATTGCTTAAAATCATTCAATGCTGCATCTTCATTTCCCGAAAGGAGTAGATTTCCTCGATAAAGATAAGCTGGGGCGTAGTTGGGATTGAGGCGAATGGCTTCGGTGTAATCGGCTATTGCTTTTTGGCTGTCATACAATTGGGCGCGAATATTACCGCGTGCTGCGTAAGCTTCAGCATAATTGGGATTAAGGCGAATTGCCTCAGTTAAATCATTGATTGCACCTACATAATCTCTATTTAAATACTTTTGATTGGCTTTGATAAATAAATCATCCTCTTTTGGCGCAGTCGCAATAGTACTTGGCGCACGCACACCAATATCGATTCCGATAGATGCTATTTGCCGCAAAGCCGTGTTAATATCAGTTCCCAAACCTCCAGCAATCACAAGTTGCTGCTGATTTGTTTCGGAGCGATCGCTTACACCTCTACCGTGAACGCCGACAACATCACCCTGCTCATTTAATACAGGACCGCCACTCATCCCGGATGAAGTCGGTACGCTGTAAGCTAAGTTATAACCATCACGCTGTGGCGAAGCGTTAGCACTTACCTGTCCTTTAATCAAACTATATTCCGGGTTAGTGATTGCTGAAGTTTTTGCCGGAAATCCAGCCACATAAACTGTTGTTGTGCGCGTCACGCGATCGGAATTGCCAATTTTCGCTGCGCTGTAACTTTTGTTGCTGCTAAACTCAACAACCGCTAAGTCAACATCTTGCAAGCGTTTGGCAATGTTAATTGCATAGCTTTGTTTGTCAGGGCTAAATATTTGATATTGTTTTGCGTCTTTCACCACATGATAAGCAGTGAGGACGGTGTAAGAATTACCAGCACGTTTGATAATAACACCCGAACCGGAATTACCGGGGTTTTGACTGTCAACAATTCGCACGGTGATTTCTCTGCCAATCTTTTCTACTTCTTGTGCAGATATGGCTAGTGCGGCTTGCGATACCAATACGATTGATGCGCCGATTAATACAGGTGAAAGAGCGTAGTAATATTTCATTTGATTAATCTAGTTTTGTAATTTTGTGATATCGGGTGCAAAGAAATCATATTTTGGCAAGAAATAGGCGAGCGTGTAAAGATAACATCAGAGTTATAGCATTATCGCAGTTTGGTATAAATAAGCGATCGCCCTCGTGTTGGTTTTCTAGATATTTTGCCCTGGGATGGTCTGGGGCAGAATGAAAACCGCACACAAGGGCGATCGCTTCTGTTTTCATAACGACAACTTGAGGGTTGGTAACGACAGCTTCTGTTTCATAAGTAAAGCAAAGAGCGTTGGTAACGACAGCTTTGATTTTCATAACGACAGCTTATGTATTGGTAACGACTCGCTTGCATCAAATACAGACCTAACCCCCCTACCCCCCTTCCCGATGCGGGAAGGGGGGAAATTCTCCCTCCCCTTGTAGGGGAGGGACGACCTTATTGGTAACGACTCGCTTGCATCAAATACAGACCTAACCCCCCTACCCCCCTTCCCGATGCGGGAAGGGGGGAAAATTCTCCCTCCCCTTGTAGGGGAGGGACGACTTTGCCGCAAGGCAAAGTCAGGGAGAGGTCAGAGTGTATTGGATTCAATTGCAAACCGCACCTTTCCTACGGGGTAGGGTAAGCGATCGCACTACAACTACCCTACTTTTAACGCTTTTTCAGATCGCCTTCTTCCCCATCATCCTAAACCTACTGCTGAATCTTTCTAATTACCTCCAACGCTTTTTGGTAATCAGCAGTTCTTCCTTGTTGTTGAAATAGTTCAGCCGCTTTTTGTAAATCATTAATTGCCCCTTGCTTATCTCCCAACTGATAGCGGACTAGACCCCGGTTGCCGTAGGCTTCGGCAAAGTTGGGATTAATCGTCAGGGCAGAGTTATAATCAGCAACAGCCCCTTGCAAGTCTTTTAAATCTTTGCGGGCATTACCCCGGTTATTGTAAGCGATCGCATAGTTGGGATTAATCGTCAGGGCAGAGTTGTAATCAGCAACAGCTCCTTGCAAGTCTTTTAAATCATAGCGGACAACACCCAGGTTATAGTAAGCTTGAGCATAGTTGGGATTAATTAAGAGGGCAGAGTTGTAATCAGCAACAGCTCCTTGCAAGTCATTTAAATCATAGCGGACAACACCCCGGTTATTGTAAGCTAAAGCATAGTTGGGATTAATCTTGATAGCTTGGGTGTAATCAGCGATCGCTCCTTGCAAGTCTTTTAATTCTTTGCGGACTAGACCCAGGTTATAGTAAGCGATCGCATAGTTGGGATTAATCTTGATAGCTTGGGTGTAATCAGCAACAGCCCCTTGCAAGTCTTTTAAATCTTTGCGGGCAACACCCCGGTTGTTGTAGACTTCGGCATAGTTGGGATTAATCTTAATAGCAGAGTTGTAATCAGCAACAGCCCCTTGCAAGTCTTTTAATTCATGAAGGACTATACCCCGGTCGTTGTAGGCATCGGCGTAGTTGGGATTAAGGCGAATTGCCTCTGTGTAGTCTGCGATCGCCCCTTTAAAGTCTTTATCCCGATACTTTTGATCGGCTTTAATAAAGAAGTCATCAGCTTTCGGTGCAGCAGCAACATTTATACTCGGTGGACGCACTCCCACATCCACCCCCACCGCGATCAACTGCCGCAATGCTGAATAAATAGTAGTGCCTAAACCTGTAATTATCTTACTCTCGCTTTTTTCTGTGATACTTTCCTCATCTGCCCTACCGTGAATTGCTATCAGTTCCCCTTGTTCATTCAACACCGCACCGCCGCTCATACCTTTTCGCGTTACGTTATCATAAAGGATGTTGTAACCTTCACGTTGTGCTGCACCGTTAGCGTTTACCTGTCCTTTATTGAGAAAATAATCGGGGTTGCTAATACTTGCTGACTTCGCGGGATATCCAGCTACATAAACAGTAGTAGTTCGCGTCGCTTTGTCAGAATCGCCGATTTTCGCGACTTTATAACTGTTGCTACTGCTAAAGGAGGCGATCGCCAAGTCACCTTCTTTATCTAAAGGTTTGATATTATTAACTGCATAACTTTGCAAAGAAGGCAAGATAATTTGATATTTTGTCGCAGCTTTCACCACATGATATGCCGTCAGCACAGTGTAAGTATTGCCAGCACGCTTGATAATTACTCCCGAACCTGCAATACTCGGATTTTGAGCATCAACAATCCGCACGGTAATTTCTTTACCAATCTGTTCTACCTCTTGTGCAGATAATCCTAGTGCAACTTGCGATATTAATACTATCGATACACCAATTACCGCAGGTGAAAGCGCGTAATAATATTTCATATTATGTCTGTTTAATTAATACTAATAAAAAGATTACAACCATCGTAGAGACGTTTCATCGGAACGTCTCTACAATATTTGGAATCGATTTACTCTGATAATAAAGTATCAGGATCGATGCCTTGAGATTGCAAATAGGCAATAAGTTTTTCTTTCTGCTGACGTTCTTGTTCAGCGCGTTGGCTTTCTTGTTCAGCGCGATCGCGTTCTTGTTCAGCACGTTGGCGTTCTTGTTCAGCGCGTTGGCTTTCTTGTTCTACCCTTTCTACTGCCCACGGCAACAAATTACCTGACTCATCCCACCAGCGCAACCAGTAACCCGTTCTAGCTTCTTTTGTTCCTTGCCAAGTCCCTAAAAATAACCTCATTGAATCAATCCAATGAAGTCCATCAGAATTAGGTTGCTGCAATTCATATCGTCCATTTTCGAGTTGGTAAAATTCTAATAACCCCCCATTTGGGTCAAAAATTATGTAAATGGGAACTTTGAGAATTTGCTCGTAGAAAAACCATTTTCCAGGGGGATAAGTTCGTTTAACTGAATATTCTCCTCCATCGCTATCGGAAATAAATTCCATCACAATTGCGGGAATATCACCTTCTAAATTCGGTGTATAGCTTTTGCGTTCTCCTAAATTTTGATTAACAGTTGCAACATAAATCCAATCAGGTGCTTTCGCGATAAATTGTCCATTTAAAGTAGCGCAAAGAGCAAAGTTTGACGCAATCAACATTTGAGGTTGAATAAATCCTGCAAGTTCTAAAATTTCACGCAAAGCACCAGCTAAAACTGGTTGTGATGTATTTTCCACAGGTTTATCCTCAAGTTGAAAATCTTCTGGTAAAGCTTCCCAAGAAATTACCAGTTCAGTCAAAGATTTTCCTTCACCGATTTGGGTTGCCATAAATGCTGCCTTTTTGTGGAATTGCTTTTATTTTATCGGCGTGAGGTTTTTTCGTAGCTTTTTTCAACGCAGAGGAACGCTAAGGTTAGCGCAGCGAAAAGTGTGGTCTTGGGGGTTTCCCCCATGAACAACTTTTCAAGACAAAGTTACGCAGAGTCTTCTTTTGTGATTTTCGCGATTCTCTTCCTTATGAGCCTTGACTATTTGCATCACTCGTGAATTTCATATACATGTGGTATTCACAGAATCCAAGAGTCAAAATAGAAAATATACGCTTTGCTAAAAAAGCCTCGCCTTAAAACTGGAGTCTGTCATCAGTGGTATTACAAGTAGAAAAAAGCACTTACGAAGCGAAAACTCAAGAAATCGCCAAACAGCTTTTAGCAGCGACGCAAGAAAATCGCTCTTTCTTCGCTTCTCTGCGCGATCAAATGCGCTGGGATGATAAATTGCTAGCTTGGGCGATGAGCAATCCTGGATTGCGGGTGCAGCTATTTCGCTTTATCGATACTTTACCCGCTTTACACAGTAAAGCAGAAATCGCCGCGCATTTGCAAGAATATTTGGGAGATGAATCTGTAGAGTTACCGGCTGCTCTCAAAGGAATGCTAAACTTTGCTAACCCTGATTCTATGCCGGGACAAGTTGCTGCGACAACCGTCGGGACAGCGGTTGAAACTCTAGCGCATAAATATATTTCTGGGGAAAATATTAAACAAGTCATTAAAACTGTTGAGAAACTGCGTAAAGAAAAAATGGCTTTCACCATTGATTTGCTGGGTGAAGCGGTAATTACTGAAACTGAAGCGCAGTTTTATCTTGACCGTTATTTGGAATTGATGCAACAACTTGTAGAAGCATCTAAGAGTTGGAATAAAGTTCCGGCAATTGATGAAGCTGATGTGGCAAAAGTCCAGGTTTCTGTAAAGTTAACCGCGTTTTATTCGCAATTTGACCCGTTAGATGCTATAGGTAGTGAAGAGCGAGTAAGTTCGCGGATTCGTACTTTGTTACGTCGTGCGAAAGAGTTGGGTGCTGCTGTTCACTTTGATATGGAACAGTACGCTTATAAAAACTTAACTTTTAGCATCTTGAAAAAAATCTTGCTGGAAGACGAGTTTAAGCAACGCACAGATATTGGGATGACAATTCAAGCGTATCTGCGTGACAGTGAGGAAGATGCACGTAACTTGATTGCCTGGGCAAAACAGCGCGGTTATCCGATTACAATTCGTTTGGTGAAAGGCGCGTATTGGGATCAGGAAACAATTAAAGCTGCACAAAAACACTGGCAACAACCAGTTTACAATGATAAGGCAGCAACGGATGCGAATTTTGAAACGATAACGCAGTTGTTGCTGGAGAATCATGAATATGTGTATGCTGCTATTGGTAGTCATAATGTACGATCGCAAGCCAGAGCGATCGCTATAGCTGAAAGTTTAAATGTCCCCCGGCGTTGCTTTGAAATGCAAGTTCTCTACGGTATGGGTGATAAACTAGCTTCAGCGTTGGTTGATAGAGGTTATCGAGTTCGAGTTTACTGTCCTTATGGGGAGTTGTTGCCGGGAATGGCGTATTTAATTCGCCGTTTGTTGGAAAATACGGCAAATAGTTCGTTTTTGCGGCAAAATATGGAAAATCGCCCGGTTGAGGAGTTAATTGCTGCGCCTAATTTAGAATTGTCTCACGCAAAGGCAAGGCAGCGCGTTGCGGGGGTGGAGGAGTTTGTAGCGACTGCCGCGCAGAGGCGCAAAGAAGAGGAGGAGGGTTTTGCTGGTGTGGCTGATACGGATTATGCTGAGGAAAAAGCAATAAAGCTTTCTCAGCAAGCTTTACAAGATGTGCGTCGGCAGTTTGGCAAGACTTATTTACCTTTGGTGAATGGGGAGTATGTCCAAACTCAGGATTTTGTTGATTCTGTTAATCCGTCGAATTTTAGCGAAATAGTTGGGAAAATTGGGCTTCTGAGTGTGGAACAAGCAGAAGAAGCGATGAAAGCTGCTAAATCTGCTTTTCCTGCTTGGAGGAAAACTCCGGTGAAGCGACGTGCGGAGATTTTGCGGAAAGCTGGGGATTTGATGGAACAACGCCGCGCTGAGTTTTCCGCTTGGATTGTTTTGGAAGTCGGTAAGCCTGTGCGGGAAGCGGATGCGGAGGTTTCTGAGGCGATAGATTTTTGTCGCTACTATGCGGATGAGATGGAACGGTTGGATAAAGGTGTTAATTACGACGTTCCGGGGGAAAATAATCGTTATATTTACCAACCACGAGGAATTGCGGTGGTGATTTCGCCTTGGAATTTTCCTTTGGCGATCGCTTGCGGAATGACTGTTGCTGCTTTGGTTGCGGGTAATTGCACGCTTCTCAAACCGGCGGAAACTTCTTCTGTAATTGCCGCTAAACTTACAGAAGTCTTGGTTGAAGCGGGAATACCTAAAGGTGTTTTTCAATACGTTCCGGGTAAGGGTTCGCAAGTCGGCGCTTATTTGGTGAATCATGTTGATACTCATGTCATCGCTTTTACAGGTTCGCAAGAAGTAGGTTGTCGAATTTACGCAGAAGCGGCAATTCTCAAACCCGGTCAAAAGCATATGAAACGGGTAATTGCGGAGATGGGAGGCAAGAATGCGATTGTTGTGGATGAAAGTGCTGATTTAGACGCGGCTGTTTTGGGAGTTGTCCAATCGGCGTTTGGTTACAGCGGACAAAAATGTTCTGCTTGTTCGCGTGTAATTGTGGTTGAACCGATTTATAATACCTTTGTGGAGCGCTTTGTCGAAGCGACAAAATCGTTGAATATTGGCGAGGCTGAGTTACCAAGTACTCAAGTCGGACCATGTATTGATGCTGCGGCACGCGATCGCATCCGCGAGTATATTGAAAAAGGACACGCTGAAGCAAAAGCTGCTTTGGAAATGCCAGCGCCCGATAATGGCTATTTTATCGGACCTGTGATATTTAGTGAAGTATCGCCAGATTCAACAATTGCTCAACAAGAGATTTTTGGTCCAGTTGTTGCGGTAATTCGCGTGAAGGATTTTGAGGAAGCGTTGGAAGTTGCGAATGGGACAAATTATGCTTTGACTGGAGGACTTTATTCAAGAACTCCTTCGCACATTGAACAAGCGCAGTCAGAGTTTGAAGTCGGGAATTTGTACGTTAATCGCAATATTACAGGTGCGATCGTTGCCCGTCAACCGTTTGGTGGTTTTAAGCTTTCGGGGGTGGGTTCTAAGGCTGGAGGACCAGATTACCTGTTACAATTCTTGGAACCGCGCACAATAACGGAAAATATTCAACGTCAAGGTTTTGCACCGATTGAGGGTGCAGATTAATCTAGGGGTGGGGTTTCCCCACCTCATTTTATATCGAACCGCAGAGGCGCAGAGGAGCCAGCGCCTTGCGGGGGTGGAGGAGTTTGTGGCGACTGGCGTGGCGCAGAGAGAGTTTGATGAGTGATTTAGTTATTAGGTTAGCGGATTTGTCTTTTGAGTTTTCGCAGATTAAGGCTATTAGAAAAATCGTTTTTCAAGAGGAACAAGGGGTAGAAGAAGATTTAGAGTTTGATGGTAAAGATGAAATATGCGACCATTTGATTGCTTTTTTGGATGATAAAGCTGTGGGAACGGCGAGGATAAGATATTTGGATGATAAAACTGTCAAAATAGAAAGGCTTGCTGTTTTATCTACGGCTAGAGGTCAAGGTATTGGTAAGAAAATTATAAATGAGGCGTTGTTAATTATAGCAAACAAGAAGATTCCGGAAGTTGTGATTAACGCCCAAGAGTATGTAAAAAATTTATACTACAAATTGGGTTTTGCCGAAGAGGGAGAAATATTTATAGAAGCGGGTATTCCCCATGTCAAAATGAGGAAAAAATTGTAGAGACGTTCCGGTGCAACGTCTGTACCAAAGTTAGGATTTTATATGAATTTATAATTTATAATTCTTCATTTTTAACCGATCGCAGAAGCGAAGCGATTTATGGCTGCCAAAAAAAAGGGAAATAAATATAATAGTCTGCTGATTCTGGGGATAATTTGGCTGATATCGGCTTTATGCGATCGCATTTGGTTTACACTAGATCGCTCAGTTCCAAGTTGGGATCAAGCAGATTACTTAACCGGCACGTTAAACTACTGGCAAGCGTTACAAAATGCTCAATGGTCAGATGCAGAATGGTGGCAAAGTTTTTGGCTGCTATCTTCTAAAATACCGCCTTTAACTTACATCATTACAGCTATTGTTCAAAATATCTTTGGCACTGGTGCAGATCAAGCTACTTTAGTAATGCTGTTATTTAGCGGAATTTTACTTTTGTCAGTTTATGGCTTGGGTAAAGTGCTGTTTAACGAGTCTGTAGGTTTATGGGCAGCTGCATTATGTCAAATTTTACCAGGTCTTTATCGCCTGCGTTTAGAATTTCTCTTAGATTATCCTCTCGCATCTGTCGTTACCTTAAGTTTTTATTGCCTCACAGTTTGGAAAGTTAGGGGAGATAGGGAGATTTGGAGACAAGGAGGACAAGGAGGACAAGGAGGACAAGAAGAATTTGTTTCCTTATCTCCCTTGTCTCCCTTGCCTCCCTTGTCTCCCTTGTCTCCCCCATCCCCCCCTCCCCCCCTCCTCCCCTCTCTTCTCTGGGCTGCTGCTTTTGGTTTATCGTTAGGATTGGCGTTTTTGGTGAAGCAAACTGCGTTATTCTTTTTGTTAACGCCGATCGCTTGGGTAGGATTTGCAGCATTACGTCAACGGCGTTGGGGACGTTTAGCACAGCTACTAGGTAGTTTATGCTTGTCGGTATTGGTGTTTGCACCCTGGTATCGCACGAATTGGTTAATTATCCTTACTTCTGGTAAAAGAGCAACATTAGATTCTGCTGTTGCTGAACATGAAGCACCTTTAAATACACTACAAGCTTGGACTTATTATTGGCATCAATTACCCAATCAAGTTTCTTTACCTTTATTACTTGTACCTATATTTGCCTTACTACTCTATTGGGGACATGTTAAGGAAGGAGGACAAGGAGGACAAGGAGGACAAGGAGGACAAGAAGACAAAGAGGAATTTGTTTCTCCATCTCCCTTGTCTCCCTTGTCTCCCTTATCTCCCCCTCTCTCCTACTCCCTGAAATGGATCGCAATATTTTGGGTAGGAAGTTATCTATTATCATCGCTCAACCCTAACAAGGACGATCGCTATGTCTTACCCTATTTACCAGTACTATCATTATTCTTGGCTTATGGGTTAACTTGTTCTCGTCATCTTTGGGGAAAGCGTACCCGCTTTTATACTGTTGGTTTGGCAATAATTTTGATGTTATTCAATCTGTTTCCTGTGGGAGGTATTTTGGGTAGTTGGATGACGCAAACTTTAAGTCCGCGATCGCAGTATTATCCTTATTTAGGAATTGAGTTACCACACCGACAAGTAATTGCCCAAATTATCCAAACTGAACCGTATCTGCGTTCTACGCTGGGAGTTTTGCCTTCTACCGCAGAAATTAACCAGCACAATTTGAATTATTATGGCGCATTAGAGAACTTTCAAGTTTATGGACGACAGGTAGGAACAAGAAAAAAGTTTCTTGAACAAGATAGGCGATCGCTTTCTTGGTTTCTCACCAAAACCGGCAATCAAGGTTCAATTCCAGAAAACCAAGCTGCCATAGTCGAAGCTGTGGAAACATCACCAGATTTCCAGCTAAATAAGTCTTGGAAGTTAAGCGATCGCAGTCTTCTGAAACTTTATCATCAAAAGCTGCCACCAATAGAAGTAAAATCTCTATCGGCAATAACCCCCCGTCGGATTATTCTATCACGAGTCACAGTCCCAAAAAAAGCGCCGCCAGGAATACCTGTACCTGTAACTTATGAATGGTCTGGCTCCTCGCAAGAGTTAGAACAAGGTTTAGTATTATTAACTTGGCGAAACACCGATAATTCAAAATGGTTACACGACCACGGTATCGCAATGGGCAATTTGCATTCCACTTCAAATCAGCATTTATCAGTTATTGAAAGGATGGCGATGCTACCAAGTGCCGATACACCACCAGGAACTTACACCTTAGAAGCAACTTATCTCAATCGAGTTTCTGGCGAAAGTTATCCGCTGAAAGTGCCCAAAGTTACTTTGCAAATCGACCCTCAAGCCACCGCTACACCAGCACCAGAGTTAGATTTAGTAACGCAATTACGCATATTAGGAGCTAATTTATCCAAGGGTGCATCGGCATTAGAGCAAATATTTGAGGAAGTAGGACGTATCAATCAATACGACCCAAATCAGGATTATTTGGTACAAGGAAGATTAACTTTAGGATATAGATTAGAGCATATTGCTCAAAACCGTGATTGGGCGTATGCTTTAGCTTTAGCAAACGTATTGCAAAGAAGAGTGAATGATGCGATCGCATCTTTAACTAAAGTAACTCAATTAGACGCAGAAAATCCCTACGCTTACGGCTATTTAGCTTTTGTCCAACTCTACAATTGGCAACCAGCAGCAGCACAAAAATCCCTACAACCTGGTTTAGCCAAAAACCCCAACATCACTGAACTAAAAGGACTTTCAGCAGTTGCCTACCTCATGCAAGGAAACATAATTAAAGCATGGCAGATTTATAGGGAATGGGGAATGGGGACTAGGGCATGGGGCAATGGGCATGGGGCATTGGTAATTGGTAATTGGTAATTGGTAATTGGTAATTGGTAATTGGTAATATTTCTTTTTTTAGTCCCCAGTCCCCATGCCCAATGACGGCAGATACTCCACGCAGGTGAACCCCAAGACCGCACAGCCAAACCTATGCCCATTGCCCATTGCCCATTGCCCATTGCCCATTGCCCATTGCCCAATTACCCATTCCCCAAATATCGCATCAATATTAACTCTAATTGAACGATACCAATCGGTTTGCTGAGATAGTCGCTAGCACCAGCTTGGCACAAGCGATCGCGATCTACAGTCATTCCCATTGGTGTCATAATTACCACTGGCAAATCTTGCCAAGAAGGTATTTGTCGCACAAGATTCAGCAAATCCCATCCGCTGACATCTCCGCTTAAATGCACATCCAACAAAATTAAATCTGGTTGAAAATTTCTTACCCGATGCAAAAAGCTGTTTGAGTCGCGAGTTTTCTGGACCTGATAGCCAATTGTCTGAAGATAATCTTGCAGCAATGTAGCAGTGTTTTCCTCGTCTTCCACAAGCAAGATGCGTTTATTAATTGTAGTAGCGGGGACACTCGGATTAGAAGATACAGGAAAAGAAACTTTAGAAGAATTATTTTCTTTCCCCCACTCCGCTGCTGACTGATGAATTTGATTTGGTAGAAACAGCATAAATCGACTACCTTCTCCCAAAGTCGATTCTACTGTCACATCTCCACCATGCATTCGTGCTAACTTGCGTGTCAAAGCTAAACCTAAACCAGTACCTTCATACTCGCGATTTAAGCGACTGTCAAGCTGTTTAAACGGTTCAAACAAAAATTGAAATTGACTTGAGTCGATACCAATACCCGTATCGGCAACTGTAAATATCATCCCTTGCGGTACTTTTTTCACCGTTAGCGAGACTTTACCCCCTGGGGTGAATTTTATCGCATTGGTGAGCAGATTTAGTAGCATTTGTTTAATTCGTCGCTCGTCGGCAATGCAAACATCTGCCTCTGGATATATTTCGGTTGTGAGTTGCAATTTTTTTTCAAAAGCGCGATCGCGCACTGTCGATATTACAGAGTTACAAATATCTTCCACTTGCAAAGGTAACAGCATTAATTCTTCTTTGCCGGCTTCTACCCTAGACAAATCAAGGATATCGTTAATCAGTGCCAGCAATTGTTCACCACTACTATATATATAATTTACATATTCTTCTTGCTTATCATTCAGCGTGCCTACTATTTTTTGTTGCAGCAACTGAGATAAACCCATAATTGCATTTAGAGGTGTACGCAGTTCATGACTCATAGTTGCTAAAAATTCACTTTTTGCCCGACTGCTTACTTCTGCTGCTTCTTTAGTTTTAAGCAATTTTAACTCAGTTCGCTTGCGTTCTGTGATATCTTCTATAATGGTGAGGAAAAATTCAGGTTGATTATTTGTGTCGTCAATCAAAGAAACGGAAATGTCAGTCCAAACTAAGCTACCGTCTTTATGTTGAAAACGCAATTCTTTCTTGAAACAATCGCGATTTTCTGCTACTATTTGTTGGTACTGTAAATCTGTAGTCAAATCTTCATAATAAATATAATCTCTAAGGCGTTTGTCACATAGTTCTTCTTGATTGTAACCTAGCATCTGACATAAAGCCGGATTACTATCTACTATCTTTTCATCCATATTTGCCAAGCTAATACCAATAGAAGAACGCTCAAACATTGCCCGGAATTTTGCCTGACTTTTTCTTAGTGCTGACTGTGCAGCGTTTCGCTCGCTGATTTCGATTGCTAGCTTGACGAAATCTGCAATTGAGGCAGCAAAATTCTCTTCTTCCAAAGTCCATTGCCGAACACTATTAATGTGTTGGTGGCAAACTACCCCCACCAATCGACTTCCTAACCAAATCGGTGCATACAGCACCGATGTAACCCCAAACATAGAAAGATGAGAGGAGAATTCTTGGGTTCTTTTGTCGTTGAAAACATCATTTACTGCAATGCTACGTTCCTCTGACAAAGCTTGAAAATAAGCGGGACAACTTGCTTTTAAAAGGGAAAGACCGGCGGTATGTTGGTTTGTGCTAACATCATATAAATCAATGCATTCAATTTTTGAATAGTCTGAGTTGTACAACCATACCCCAACTCGCTGCACTAAAAGCGATCGCGCTGCTGCTTCGGTGATTTCCTTTAATGTTGCCTGAAGATTGCCTTGCTCGAACGTATTGCTTTTTGCCAGTTGCATCAGTGTCTGGCTTTGCGGCAGACAATCTTCCGGTATGAGCAAATCCTCTTTTGTTTGCTTGCGTTCTCTAATATCTCTCACTGCCAATACTCGCATTTCTTGCTCCTGGGAATGACTTTCGCTTGTAGTTCAACGGTCAAAGTAAAACCGTTTTGTTTAACTACAACGACTTCATCGGGTTTTTCATAATTATCAAGAATATTTTTTATGATTAACTCTTGTGATTCTGGTATAATTTCAAAACTGTTTTTGCCAATCAGGTTTTTAACTTGATAACTACTCATTGTCACGAAAGCATGATTCGCATTGAAAGTAATTTCGTCGTTATTATGTGCTATTATCTTTTCAAACATTGCTGCACAGAAGCAACATATATTGATTTTGCTATCAAACATAATAGAAGAATATAATATATTTTTATCCTTAAATGATAAATTTAATATAGCTATAAGATTAAGATTTTCCGTGTTCGCAAACACAAAGAAATTTGGTTATTTTTCTAGTACTGGTTAATTTCGGTTGTTCCAAATGACCATTTACTGTAAAAAAGTGATGAAGATACTCTTTATCTACCCTCTGTCCATATTTATATCTTCCCACTGAGACTTGTGCATTCTCCTAAAGAAAGATACATATAAGACCGAATTTTGCGAGAATTGAAATAATAAGCTGTTGCGAAGGTGGAGCAATGACAGAGAGTAACGTGAGAATTGTCTCCCTAATTCCCAGTGGAACGGAGATTTTAGCCGCATTGGGTTTAACTGATATGATTGTGGGGCGATCGCACGAATGTGACTACCCTCCAGAAATCAAAAATCGCCCTGTTTGCACCCAAGCAAGACTAAACACCAATGCACCCAGCGCCGAAATTCATGATAAAGTCAACAACTTGTTGCAATCTGCCCTCAGCATCTATCAAATCAAAACAGATGTTTTAGAACAATTGCAGCCCACTCACATTGTCACCCAAGACCAGTGTGACGTTTGTGCTGTCAGTCTGGGTGATGTCGAAAAGGCAGTTGCTAGCCTTACCCACAATTCACCCCAAATTATTTCCTTGCAACCCAATGTACTCAAGGATGTTTGGACGGATATTGAGCGAGTCAGCAAAGCCTTCAACGTTGATTCAGTCAAGGTATTAGAAAATTTAGAAGCTCGCGTCCAAATTGTCAAGCAAAAAGTCCAAGGACTTTCTTTAACAGAACTGCCCAAAGTCGCTTGTATCGAATGGACTGAACCTTTAATGGTTGCTTCCAATTGGATTCCGGAATTAGTAAACTTAGCCGGAGGACAATCGCTGTTTAGCGTTGCCGGTCAGCCTTCAACTCAGTTGCAGTGGGAAACACTCATAGCTAGCAATCCAGATGCAGTCATTTTTCTGCCTTGCGGCTTTGATTTAAATCGCACTCGTCAAGAAGCACAATTATTAACTCAAAATCCAGAATGGCAAAAACTCCACGCCACCCAAAGTGGTAGGGTGTATATTACTGATGGTAATGCCTATTTCAACCGTCCAGGACCGCGACTAGCAGATTCTTTAGAAATTTTGGCAGAAATTCTGCATCCGGAAATCTTTGAATACGGTTACAAAGGAACCGGCTGGGAAGTTTTGTAATGGGGAATGGGGAATGGGGAGTGGGGAATGGGTAATTGGTAATGGGTAATTGGTAATGGGTAATGGAAATCGGATAAATTCTTCCTTGTCCCCCTTGTCCCCCTTGTCCCCTTGTCTCCCTTGTCTCCCTTGTCTCCCTTGTCCCCCCTGTCCCCCTTGTCCCTAGTCCCTAGTCCTTAGCGTTTTTCAGCCATTCTATTAGGGATTTTAAGTCACCGGAGAGTGCAGACTCACCTACGGTGATGGTATGTTGCTTACCGTTATCTTCTACAGTCAAGGTATATTGAAAGCGATCGCTTCCTCGTGTATCTGAAGCGATCGTTTGCGGTAATTCAAAGAAACCCGCAGATTGAATTAGTTGAGAAACCTGGTTAGATTCGTTTGGCGGCAGAGTAGCTGTGTCAATATTTGTTGTCCTGATTATTCCAGCAAAACCGCCCGAGCGTTCTAAGGAGATCCGCATTTTTAAGTCTCCGTCGTGTTGTATGCGCTGCGAAAAATACAAAAACTAGGAGGAAAACAGTATTATCTCCTAGTTTAGCAATAAAAGACAACACGCAGACAATTAGAAGTTATGAATTATGAATTCCTTGCGTCTGTACATAATTCCCCGTACAGACGTTCCACGCCTTACGTCTCTACAGAACTCCGACCTTTTGCCAAGCATTCTGCACTGCTTTTTGTTCCTTGCCATTATTGCCGTAGAGTTCGCCAGCAACTTGAATAGTTATTTGAGCAGCGCGTTTAAAATTTGCTTTAGAACGCAGGCGATCGCGTAAACTTATGTACCAAATTTTGCCTGCTTTTTCCCAAGCATAACCGCCAATCTCCATTGCCGCTAAGTAAAACGCATTGTTGGGAATACCTGAGTTAATATGCACTCCAGCGTTATCTTGCATCCCCCTGTAAAGGTCTTTATAATTCGCTGGTTGCGGGTCTTTACCCAACACCGGATCATCATACGCTGTCCCAGGCGCTTTCATCGAGCGGATACCTACACCCTTGACATTTGGCGCAAATAGACCTTCCCCAATAACCCAACTCGACTTATCTACGGTCTCATTATTTACTCTTTGTTTGACCATGATACCAAAGACATCAGACATCGACTCATTGAGTGCGCCAGATTCGCCAAAGTATACTAGAGCAGCTTCATACTGAGTCACACCATGAGTTAACTCATGTCCAATCACATCAATTGACTTAGTGAAGCGTTGAAAAAGCTCTCCGTCACCATCACCATAAACCATCTGACTGCCATTCCAAAAGGCGTTGTCATACTTCTTACCGAAATGCACGGTAGAGTCTAAACGCAGCCCCTTATCATCAACAGAATTGCGCTCGAAGACATCATAATACAAATCATAAGTTGCCCCAGCACTATCGTAAGCCTCGTTCACCATCACGTCACTGCTGGCAGGATCGCCCTCACTACGTACTAGCGTGCCAGGGAGTTGTTCGCCATTTTTAGCATCATAGACGGTGCGACGCTTTACACCGGGTTGGGCTTCAAATGTAATACCACCTACCACATCGCGACGTCCGCGAAGCTGTGCGGAAACATTTAATGTATGAAAAGCCCACTGACGCTGTTCAGGATTGCCATTAACAGCAACCTTTTCCAGCACATGTGGGGGGATGATACAACAAATAGGGCAGCGAGAATAAATTTGATGCTTACAGTCAAACCCTAACGATCTTTTATTGCTTCTAGCCATGCAAGATGTTCTCCTTTTTAAAAGTAAGTGATGAGAAGTGGCTTAAACTCCACTGTTGAAAGGAGCAGAAAAACCAATACCAACAGCGTATCCGTGGTTTGTCTCTCAGAAAATCTTCTACTTTCTATTTTCGACAGATCCGCTATCGATTTTACAGTACCCTCGCAGGGTACTTTTGTGTTAGGGTGTTGCATCAAAGTACAAGGGAAACGTTGATGCGGCGAGTTTCAGCCCAAAACAATAGCGTCAATCAGCAACACCTCGTTAAATACACCCAACGGGTTTATATAATAGTTCCTATTAAGGACAATTGTGCTATTTATTACTATTTTGTTAATAAAGGGGATTGGAGAATGGGGAATGGGGAATGGGGAATGGGGAATGGGGAATGGGGAATGGGGAATGGGGAATGGGGAATGGGGAATAGGGAATGGTGAGTCCAGCGCTGCGGGAGGGTTTCCCTCCGCAGGCGACTGGCGAACCCGAAGGGGGAATGGGGAATGGGGAATCGGTAAAGGAAAATCGGGAATGGGGAATGGGTAAAAACTATTAGCAATTACCAATTACCAATTACCAATTCTCAATTACCAATTACCAATTCTCAATTACCAATTCTCAATTACCAATTACCCACGCTCTTGCGATCAATCCACTCTACAACAAGGATAGTGATGTCGGTGAGTAGAATACGCTACGATTGGGACTCTTCAGAGATTGGGGCAATATATAATACACCATTGCTAGAGCTGATTTATCAAGCTGCTAGCGTGCATCGTCAATATCATGACTCAACAAAAATTCAAGTTTGCAAGCTAATTTCTATTAAAACAGGAGCTTGTCCAGAAGATTGCAGCTATTGCGCTCAATCTTCTCGCTACAAAACAGCAGTGAAGCCAGAAGCACTTTTAGAAAAAGAAACAGTACTTAACATCGCCCAAAAAGCGAAAGAAAGTGGTATAAGTCGTGTGTGTATGGGTGCTGCTTGGCGAGAAGTACGCGATAACTCGCAATTTGATCAAGTGTTAGAAATGGTTAAAGAGGTGACAGCATTAGGTTTAGAGGTATGCTGCACTCTGGGAATGCTGACCGAATCTCAAGCAAAGCGCTTAGAAGATGCCGGATTGTATGCCTATAACCATAACTTGGATACATCAGCAGAATATTACAACACTATCATTACAACCAGAACTTATGGCGATCGCCTTCACACCATCGATAATGTCCGCTCGACAAATGTAACTGTATGTTCTGGCGGTATACTTGGTTTAGGCGAAACAGTAGGCGATCGCGTCTCGATGTTGCACACTCTGGCAACACTACAGCCACATCCAGAGTCCGTACCAATTAATATTCTCTCGCAAGTTCCAGGCACACCATTAGAAAATCAGCCAGATGTCCCCATTTGGGATGTCGTGCGAGCGATCGCCACTGCTCGTATTTTAATGCCAGCTTCTGATGTCCGCCTCAGTGCAGGTAGAGCCAGACTTTCCCAAGTTGAACAAGCCTTATGCTTCATGGCAGGAGCAAATTCTATCTTTTCTAGCGACGACGGTCACATGTTAACCGTTACCACTCCTTGCCCAGGATACAACGCCGACCAAGAAATGCTCAATTTACTTGGTTTAGAAATGCGTCCTCCGAAAACTCGCGATAAACTAGCACCTCAAGCAGTTATTAATTAAATCTCACGCCAAGACGCGAAGACGCAAAGGTTTTCTTTGCGCCTTTGCGCCTTTGCGTGAGATAATCATTCATCAAATAATCTTCGCGCTACGCAGACCGAACAGCAGACCAACAGCTATACCAAAGAACAAAGCCAAAAAGCCAATATAAGATATCACAGCAAACATTTACGTTTCTCCATAAGACTTTACTAATATCTATTCAAGCATTAGTCAACAGTTATTAGTCACTTTTCCCCCTTGTGTTCTTGTCTCCACCTGCGTAGAATGCGAAAAAAGAGGGCATAGGGGGGTTTAGTGATGAACCGTATTAACGTAAATTTACCGGAGCAGTCTTATGAGATTGCGATCGCATCTGGTAATCTGGATAATCTCGGCGAACAGATGAGCAGTTTGCAGCTACGTAAGAAAATACTGCTAGTTTCTAACCCGACGATTTTTAAGCATTATGGAGAAAGAGCGATCGCATCTTTAAAAGCTGCTAATTTTGAAGTTGTCAGTTGCACCCTTCCACCTGGAGAACGCTATAAAAACCTGAACTCAATTCAAAAAATCTACGACGTTGCCCTAGAAAACCGCCTAGAACGCTCCTCAACTATGGTGGCTTTGGGGGGGGGTGTAGTTGGTGATATGACAGGCTTCGCGGCTGCTACGTGGCTCAGGGGGATTAACGTTGTGCAAGTGCCGACTACACTTTTAGCAATGGTAGATTCGGCGATCGGTGGCAAAACTGGCGTAAATCATCCCCAAGGTAAAAACTTGATTGGTGCGTTTCATCAACCGCGTTTGGTTTTAATCGATCCAGAAGTGCTGAAAACCCTTCCCATGCGAGAGTTTCGCGCTGGAATGGCAGAAGTTATCAAGTACGGTGTGATTTGGGATGCGGAATTATTCGCCCAAATGGAAGCGAGTAAGAACCTAAATCAACACCGCTACGTCAAGCCAGAATTAATAGATAGCATTTTAACTCGTTCTTGTCAAGCAAAAGCTGATGTTGTCAGTAAAGACGAAAAAGAAGCCGGACTGCGGGCTATTCTTAATTATGGTCACACCATCGGACACGCCGTAGAAAGCTTGACAGGTTATCGTTTAGTAAATCACGGTGAAGCTGTAGGTATTGGGATGGTAGCAGCAGGGCAAATTGCTGCGGAATTGGGAATGTGGCAAAAAGAAGATACACAAAGGCAAGATGCTTTGATTGCTAAAGCCGGTTTACCGACAAAGTTACCCGCAGGGGTGGATATTGAAGGAATAATTGAGGCGTTGCAAACCGATAAGAAAGTCAAAGACGGTAAAGTTAGGTTTGTTTTGCCAACGCAGATTGGTGTAGTGACGGTGACTGATGAAGTACCATCGGATATTATCACAGCTGTGTTGCGCGGGATGCAAGGTTAGCGATCGCTTATATATTCGTAGTGAGCGCTTCAGCGCTCAAAAAGGCACTAAAGTGCCTACTACGAATAAAACTTCAATCAATGTGTATAACAGCGTAAATCCTAACTCAATACCATTAAACTACCCGCCAGCCGATTTGTGCCATGATACTCTCAGCAAACAATCAACTCACCTTGCAAGAGTTTTTGAATCTTCCCCCAGGTGAGGGAGATATCACCT
Organism: Hassallia byssoidea VB512170; assembly: GCF_000817785.2. Classification (GTDB taxonomy): domain Bacteria; phylum Cyanobacteriota; class Cyanobacteriia; order Cyanobacteriales; family Nostocaceae; genus Hassallia; species Hassallia carrinoi. The sequence continues at coordinate 47,370 of NZ_JTCM02000021.1, forward strand.
ACGAGCTCGTCAATGGACAAGCAATTCCGAAGATGTCCCCAAAAAAATTTCACTCTAAACTTACTCGTGCCTTTCTCTACCTAATTGATGATTGGTGTGAGGGAAAAGGTGAAGTTTGTCCAGAATTAGCAATTACATTAACCTGTCGGGGGCGAAATTGGGTACCGACACCTGATTTATTGTACATTTCCAATGAAAATTTACCCGCCGATTGGGATGAAGACGTAGCGTGTTCTGTTCCACCTGATTTAGTAATTGAAATTATTTCCCCAGGACAAACCTTTGGACAAATGGCAGCCAAAGCAAAAGACTATTTAGACGCTAAAGTGCAGCGGGTTTGGGTGGTAGATAGTAAGGCAAGAAGCATCACTGTTTTTTATCCAGATGCGGCGCCTGTGACTTATATGGGTGAGGAATTGCTTACAGATTCGCTGTTTGCGGGATTAGAATTTAGTGTTGAGCAAGTGTTTCAAAAGGCGAAGATACGATAAATTGCCGTCTTTACAATAATCAGTTTTTTGTAGAGACGGCGATTTATCGCGTCTTTGCGATTTATAATTTTCATCAAAAAACCTTATCCGAACCCTATTGGGAAAGAGGTTTACCAGAGAGGTCAGATTGTATTGTATACAAACAAAAAGCGCAATATTTGAGCCTCAGAAGGTCAACGATGAGCTTCAGAAGGTCAACGATGAGCATCAGAAGGTCAACGATGAGCCTCAGAAGGTCAACGATGAGCTTCAGAAGGTCAATGTTGAGCCTCAGAAGGTCAACGATGAGCCTCAGAAGGTCAACGATGAGCCTCAGAAGGTCAAAGTTGAGCTTCAGAAGGTCAACGATGAGCCTCAGAAGGTCAACGATGAGCTTCAGAAGGTCAACGATGAGCATCAGAAGGTCAAACTTCGAGAATTAGCGAAAAAATGAAGAGTGCGCTTAAACTAATATCTTGCACTATTCTCAATTAACGTCCAGACCCGCCCAGAGTTAAAACTCAGGGCTAATAGCTCAAGTCCACTTAAGTGGACTAAAACCTTTATCTAGTCGTCTTTAGACGACTTTAGCTATTAGCCTTAGAATGAATTCTAAGGCGGTTGTTGGGATTGGTGCAAAATGTCAGGTTAAAGGAATGTAATGTGGAGCAAAACTTACCGCGACGTGAGATGTGCGTGATTTCGGTTTTGGCTGGAGAAAGTATTTTTCTTTCCTACTCTCCATCTTTCACTTACTCTTGCTGATGCCAAGCTTGATAAAAAGCGGGGTAGGGCATACTTTGGGCGTACTTCCAGATAAGGGAGTAGCAATTATTAAATCGCTTAAAGTCATTTTTGTAAGCTTCAGGTGATAAGCAATTCTTTAGCCTGGTGACAACACTCGGCATCTGTTCCTCTGACAGAATTTCCCCTAAGCTAGATGCTGCTCGTCTTCGGGTATAATCATCCAGTTCTGGTTTGGCGATTAACTCGACTAAAGCAGCGATCGCTTTTTCGTTGCCTGGGTCAATTTCCCCTAAGCTAGATGCCGCTTGCCATCGGATAGAATCATTCAGTTCTGGTTTGGCGATTAACTCCACCAAAGCAGCGATCGCTTTTTCGTTGCCAGAGCCAATTTCCCCTAAGCTATATGCCGCTAGCCTTCGGGTATCATCATCCAGTTGTGGATTGTGGATTAACTTGACCAAAGCAGCGATCGCTTTTTCGTTGCCAGAGCCAATTTCCCCTAAGCTAGATGCCGCTAGCCTTCGGATAGAATCATTCAGTTCTGGTTTGGCGATTAACTCGACTAAAGCAGCGATCGCTTTTTCGTTGCCTGGGTCAATTTTCCCTAAGCTAGATGCCGCTAGCCTTCGGATAGAATCATTCAGTTCTGGTTTGGCGATTAACTCGACTAAAGCAGCGATCGCTTTTATGCGATTTGTCTGAGTCAGTGCTGTCTTTGCTGCCTCTTCGATTGGGTAGAGAAATTCTACCCACTCGTTTTGTTCAACTTTAAACTCACCAAAGCCCCACTTAACGATTTCCGCCACAATAGCATCTGCCTTTAAAGAATTTTTCCACTCATCAATGCCGGCAGCAGCGAGAAAATAAGCGCGAAACTCGTAAAATCCCCTTTTGACTTTATCAATAGCACTGAATTCCCCACACCCATCATCAAATTCCACCAACGCACTAATAAACTCCTCCTTCTCCTTCCTCCCCACATCCTCACGTCCCAACCACAGCAAAATCACCTCTTTCCACTGCGGTGCAAAAATGCGATAAACCCCTTCGGCAGGGAGTGGGGAGTAGGGAGTGGGGAGTGGGAGGGGATGATTCAGAAACTCGTGCCAATCATCAACCGCTAACGCTGCAAAATATTCCTCAAATGTGGGATGGTAGAAAGCGTAAACTTTCTCTTTCGTTGTTGATTCCGCAGCCAGTCCAACTTCATTTAGCCATCCCAACTGTAACGCTAACCAAAATAAAGAATTTGGCTGTTTTGCATCACCCAATTCCTCACGCACCAACTTATGACGTAGCCGAAACCGTGACGTTTCTTGGTCGATTGCCTTTTTTGACAAACGTCCCAACGCTGCGTTTAATTCTTCTTGCTTCTCTTCGGTAGTAGGGAAGCGGTTTTCTTTCCACTTGTAAAACTCTTCCACAAACTGCTGATAAAGTCCGGCTTTAGTTTCCGGTAAACCTTTATCGGAACCTTGCCAAGTGCTACACAACAGCGCTAACCGCAAAGGATTTTTCACTAAATCTTGGATGCGCTGACGTTCAGGTTTATCTAATTCCTGCCATAATCTTTCCCCTTTGTCTGCATCCTTATTGTGAAACCAACGCCGAATAAACTCTTGCACCTGTTGCGGATATTCAAAATTCAGCAATCGATACGTCTCAAAATCTGCTAAAGCGCCGGCGTTTGCTTCCCAAACATTCACCCGACAAGTCAGCACAACCCGCGCATTTTTCACCCATCCCGTCAACTGCTGGGAAATCTCAGTTAATGGTTGGAGTGAGGACATTTCATCTGCCGCATCCAACAACAACCACACACAATTATTCTTGAATAATTTTGCAATAGCGTTTTCCTCTTCTTCTGTTACACGCACCACTTCTAAAGCATTCTTCAGCCAATCTTGCAGCAGATAATTTTCTACAGTCTTTCCTTGCAAGTCTGCCAAAGAAATCCAAATTGGTAAACCGAGATTGTTGTTTAATATCCAGAAAGCTATAGTTTGCAACTGAGTAGTTTTTCCCGCACCCGGTTCCCCAATCAAAGCAATGCGTTGTCCTTGGGTTTTACCAACACCATCACGGATAATTTGCCCTAAAAAAGCCTGATGTTCAAACCGCTGCTTCTCTTCATAACTCGGTTCGTAAAGTCGCGAACCTTGTTCTGGGTCAATATCCTGGCTGCACTTCTTCGGCTTGCTACGCTGCACCAATGCTAAAGGGACATGAATTTCCTTTAACTCAAATTTCATGTCATCATCATCAAACAGCAACTCATTTGTGGTGAGACGCTTGTGCTTTTCCAGCATCGTGCGGCAGATTTCTTGCCAGTTAGCACCCTGAGATTTTTCTTCCGAAGCTTTGGCAACTTTACCAGAGTAATTTTTTTGAGCTTTTCGGCATTTATCCCATTCCCCACCTTGATCAAACAACCACTTGAGGTTCTTTTCTTTATCGATGCTGGGAAACTTGAGCGTGAAACTCCACACCTTTGAGTTTGTTCTAGTCTTAGCGTTGTTTTGTCCGCGTGTATCATCAAGAATTTTCAAGCTTATCAGACAGTTGAGCGCATTCCTAATTTCTTCAGCCTCTAAGCTGTCGTTATACCTCTTCGTCAGTTCTGCCAGTCCTTCTAATGTAGAATGCGTTACCCATAACTGAGTACCCGCTTGCCAATCGGCTTTACAGTCTTTTGATTCTTCCCCAGCTTCCACAAAGGACAGTAAAGCACAGAGCAATATCTTTGCGTGTTTTCTTCCAGTATCGTAGCTAAGATTCCGCCCCATGTAAGTACCGTCATCGAAAAGAAAAAAAATTTTCCAAAAAGTTCTTCGCTTTCCCAAGCCAGACATCTTTCCCAAGCACCCTATGTAGATTCTAAACGGCTTTTATCAACGCTTGGGAAAATTTACTTGTCAATTAATCCCAACCTTAACCTGGATTTGAAATCGAGGTGAGGTAAATAAATGAAAACTCAGCACAAGCAAAGCCAAAGCACTCGTCAAAAGCTTTATCGCCAAATCATTATAGTGTTGTTACTGATGCAAACAACACTTATTGGCATCCAAGCGGAAAACCGCATTCAGCAGGGAGACTCACGAATCGAGGTTTTGATGTGGATGATTAATCAGTGCATCCCGGTGCTGAAACAAGCCAGCAGCTTGCAAGATAAACAGAAAAAGGACAACAAATAATATTGTTAGTTGTTGGTGAACCACTGCGTTGCAAAGAGAAGTCTGAGCGGAGGTTTCCTCCGATCAGAACTTCGGAGGGTTCCCCCCGTTGTAGCAAGTGGTGAACCCGAAGGGTTGTTGGTTAGTGAGTTGTGAGGCAATTTGGCGTGAGGAGCGATAATTGAGCAATATTTGGTGTCCTCCTGCGTCAAATTGCTGATAACCACCTGTCGGGACATTTATTGGCTGAAAAACAACTTTTCCACATATTCTTTAATCCAAATATTTATCTCAGCCATCAACTTTTCTTGTAACTTATTTCTAGCTAAAGTCGGGAAACCCCTTTTTGTGCAAGTGACTCCCCTTATAAAGGGGGGCTTTGCGTAAGCCCTAAAAATAGCGATCGCATTCCCCAAAATATCAAATTCGCTTCCACAATCAACCGCGCTGTAATCTCCGGATACTGCGATCGCATACGGTCAAAGTGACTTACCAGAATGTTGCGCTGGTATTGTCGCTCTTCGATATTCGAGAATTTATCAAAAATCAGGAGTTAACTTATTAGCGTCATTCCCGCGCGATCGCAAACCAGAAGTGATTGAGGTGACAGTAGAAGAGAAAGTGCAGACACTGCGGGTCAAGGCAGTACAATCGTTGGTACGTACCCTTGAACTAGTCAAAGAATTCAAATTAGATGATAATGAAAAATCAGCAATTGTTTAGTAATCGAGTCGCAATATTGGCTACTATGCATCAAAAAGAGATAGTCATTGCGCCACTTATAGAACAATTAGGAATTAAAGTTATAGTTCCGACGAATTTAAATACTGACGTTTTCGGTACATTTACTAGAGAAATTGAACGTTCTGGGACACAAATTGAAGCTGCAAGATTAAAAGCGGAAAAAGCACTTGCTATTACAGGTGAAAGTTTAGCGATCGCTAGCGAAGGTACTTTTTGTCCTCATCCTAGTTTACCTTATATTTCTAGTAATAGAGAAATTGTTATTTTTATAGATAAAGAAAACGAACTAGAAATTATTGGAGAAGAATTCTCTCTTGACACTAATCATAATTATCAGCTTGTTCAAAATCTTCAAGAAGCATATAACTTTGCTTTTAAAGTTGGCTTTCCCGAACATGGTTTAATTGTTCTTGCTTCACCCAAAGATAGCCATGAAATATTCAAGGGTATTACTACAAATGAACAACTTGAAGAAGCTGTTAATTATGCCTTAAAAAATTCATCCACTGGAAAGGTACACATAGAAACTGATATGCGAGCGATGTATAACCCCACACGAATGAAGAATATAGAAAAAGCCACTCGTAATTTATTAAAAAAGATTAACAATTTTTGCCCCAGTTGTGGTATACCCGGTTTTGAAATAACTCAACGAATTAAGGGATTACCCTGTGCAAGTTGTTATACACCTACTTTGCTAACTCGCGCTGTCAAATATCAATGCAAAAAATGCGGTTTTAGTCAAGAAGAATTATTTCCTGATGGTCAATATGCCGATCCCGGACAGTGTATGTATTGTAATCCTTGATGCTAAAGAGTGTTAAATCCTTGATTTAGTTGGAATTAAGCTAAATTCTGTGACTTTCTCTCACAGTTAAGCTGTCTCTATATTTAATAAAAGAAACTTATATTTTAATTGGCTTGTTATTTTGGGAATTTATCTATATATTTTTTTAAAGATGCAATAAATACCAAACATAGTTAATAACTAACTGTAGTGAGCGGTTTACCGCTCATATCTTCAGTTTTAAGGGCTGAAACCCTTACTAAATTCAGCCCTTGGTTTATATACGTGTATTTGGGTAATAAAGTTGTATAAAAGTTTATAAAAGGAAAACAAAAATGCTAAATCGCAGTCAGATTGTTCGGGGTCTTGAAACCATCCAAGATTTAATAGTGGTTTCTCTGTGTCTTGGTTTATTTGGCTTTATGGTAATTCAACTGCGAGCAATGTTTTACTCATTGCTACCTCCCTTAAACTTTAAGGTTTTCACTTCAGATATTCTCTTTCTGTTGATTTTGGTCGAGTTATTTCGATTGCTAATTATTTACTTACAAGAACAACGAGTGTCTATTGGTGTAGCGGTGGAAGTGTCGATTGTTTCGGTGCTGCGAGAAGTAATTGTGCGAGGAGTTCTAGAAACACATTGGACTCAGATTTTAGCAGCATGTGTCTTTTTATTAGTTATGGGAGCTCTGCTAGTAGTTCGAGTTTGGCTACCACCAACTTTCAGCGGTATTGACCCAGAAAAGCTATTATCTCAGAGAAATCAGCTACTTTCAACAGATAAGCCATTTCAATTTCATGAAAATAATTATCATATAGATAGTGAGATTGTTTCTAAAAGTTGAAGACATTGGAGAGACGTTTCACCAAAATGTCTCTACAAAAAAAATAGCGATCGCATTCCCCAAAATATCAAATTCGGTTCCACAATCAACCGCGCTGCAATTTCCGGATACTGCGATCGCATATAATTTACTATTAACGTGCTTGAGCCTCCTTTAATCGCAACCTTACTTTCGGGAAAATCGCACCACCACGCTTCAACAAAGTCTTTGATTCCAGCTACTAACGTATAAATTATCCCACTAGCGATCGCCTCTTGTGTATTTAGAGCATACCTCCGAGGTAGTTCTTGCGGTAACTCTACAAGTGGTAATTGTCCGGTTTTTTGAGCAAGACTCGCAAACTGCAAATTCAATCCCGGTAAAATTGCGCCACCAACTAAACTTTGGTGACTATCAGCACCTGTAAATGTCAGTGCTGTCCCCGCATCAATCACCAGCATCGGAAACCCTAAAGTCCTTCCAGCACCATATAAACTCAAGGCACGGTCAATTCCTAATGTCGGATACATACCCTTGAGCGGTACTTGGTCTAAAGTAATAACGCGAACATTAGGGTAACTTTGCCAAATCTGCGTTTGACTGGGAACAACGGACGAGAGGAGGAGGGGGGGAGAGGGGGAGGGGGGAGAAATTACAGACAGTAAATTACCTAAGGTTGCTTTTTGGGCTAATTGTTCTACGGTTTCTGCACGAAGATAGACACTATCCCAAACTTGGCAAAGTTTCTCACCTGCAAATAATGCCCAATGTAAGCGAGAATTGCCAATTTCTAAAGCTAGCCAAAGATTTTCTGACATTGGGCATTGGGCATTGGTAATTGGTAATTGGGCATTGGTAATTGGTCATTGGGCATTGGGCAATGGGCATTGGTAATAATTCTTTTTAAGCGTCCCCATTACACATTACCCATTCCCCATTCCCCATTCCCCATTCCCCACTCCCCATTCCCCAGTTTTGATTTACACTTTTATTTTTCTTAAGTCAACCATAGATTTTTTAAAAAAAATTAACAATTAACTCGTGTCACAATAAAACTAGAGGGAAAATACTCATTTGCGTAAGGAGGGGAGTCATGGTAGCACTCACCGAAAGAACTGAAAAAAAACTGACTATGCAGACTGCCGATATTGCTGACCAAACTACAGCAATTCGGTCTTTGGATTGGGATCGCGATCGCTTTGATATTGAGTTTGGTTTGCAAAACGGTACTACCTACAACTCGTTTCTCATCCGTGGTGAACAAACGGCTTTAGTTGATACCTCTCATGAAAAGTTTCGTCAGTTGTTCTTCGATACCCTCACCGGACTGATTAACCCAACTGAAATTAATTATCTAATTATCAGTCATACCGAGCCAGACCACAGCGGCTTAGTTAAAGATTTGTTACAAATCGCCCCAGAAATCACCGTTGTCGGTTCTAAAGTAGCAATTCAGTTTCTAGAGGATATGGTACACGGTCCATTTAAACGACGGATTGTGAAAAATGGCGATCGCCTAGATTTGGGCAACGGACACGAACTTGAATTCGTGATTGCACCAAACTTACACTGGCCCGATACCATGTTCAGCTTCGACCACAAAACCCAAATTCTCTTTACTTGCGATGCTTTCGGCTTACATTATTGCACAGATAGCACCTTTGATGATGATTTGGCAGCGATTGAAGCAGATTATCAATATTACTACGACTGTTTGATGGGACCGAATGCGCGGTCAGTACTTTCTGCCCTCAAGCGCATGGACGAACTGCCAAAAATCGGCACGATCGCCACCGGTCACGGACCCCTACTATACCACAACGTTGAAGAATTAACTCAGCGTTATCGCAATTGGAGCAAAACCCAAACAAAAGCAGAAACTACCGTTGCCGTATTTTACGTTTCCGATTACGGATATAGCGATCGCCTTGCCCAAGCAATTGCCACAGGTATCACCAAAACCGGCGTTGCTGTAGAAATGGTAGACTTGCGATCGGCAACAGACTTACAAGAATTACGCGAACTTGTCAGCCGTTGTAGTGGAATTGTCTTGGGAATGTCCGCAGCTTCGAGTAATTCTATTATCCAAGCTGCACTCAGCACAGTTTTAGGATCTGCCAAAGAAAAACAAGCTGTAGGCATCTTTGAAACTGGGGGTGGTGATGATGAACCAACTTATCCTCTGTTGAACAAATTCCGCGCTTTGGGTTTGCATGTATCATTTCCGGTGATTGAAATCAGAGAAGCACCCAACGAAAATAAATACAAGCTGTGTGAAGAAGCAGGAACAGACTTAGGACAATGGGTGACACGCGATCGCAGCATGAAAGCGATGAAATCCCTCGCTGCTGACTTAGATAAAGCACTAGGCAGAATCACCGGAGGATTATACATCATAACGGCAAAAAAAGGCGATGTCAAAAGCGCCATGCTTGCCTCTTGGGTAAGTCAAGCCAGCTTCAAACCATTAGGATTAAGCATTGCCGTCGCCAAAGATAGAGCGATAGAATCACTCATGCAAGTAGGCGATCGCTTTGTTCTCAACGTCTTAGAAGAAGGCAATTATCAACCGCTGATGAAGCACTTTTTGAAACGGTTTGCCCCAGGTGCGGATCGTTTTGAAGGTGTTAAAACTCAGCCAGCTGGTAACGGTTCCCCAATTTTAACTGATGCTTTAGCATACATTGAGTGCGAAGTCAATAGTCGGATGGAAGTCAACGACCATTGGATAGTTTACTGTACCGTTGATGCCGGTCGCGTCAGCAAACCAGATTCGTTGACAGCAGTACATCATAGAAAAGTTGGAAACCACTATTAAAGAAGGGAATGGGGAGTGGGGAGTAGGGAGTGGGGGAAGTGGGGGGAGTAGGGAGTGGGGGACAAGGGGGACAAGGGGAGCCAGCGCGTTGCGGTGAGTCCACGGGCGCGGTTGCCTGTACCGTCTATTCGTAGTGGCTCTCCCGTTGGGAGGTTCCCAGAGTTGTAGCGACTGGCACTGGACTTGGGGGACAAGGGGGACAAGGGAGGAGAGTAGCAATTACCCATTCCCCATTCCCCACTCCCCACTCCCCATTCCCCACTCCCCATTCCCCATTCCCCACTCCCCATTCCCCATTCCCCACTCCCCATTCCCCACTCCCCACTCCCCATTCCCCACTCCCCATTCCCCACTCCCCATTCCCCACTCCCCATTCCCCATTCCCCACTCCCCACTCCCCATTCCCCACTCCCCATTCCCCACAAAGCTATGCAAACAAATAAACCCCGTGACGTTCAGGTTCTACCGATTGGTACAGATACAACAGTAATGCGATCGCGCAGTTGGACAAGGTTAAGATTTGAAATTGAATACGCGCTTGCCAAAGGTACAACTGCTAACTCTTATTTGATTCAAGGTGATAAAATTGCCCTTATCGATCCTCCGGGAGAAACGTTTACAGAAATTTACCTGCAAGCGTTGCAACAGCGGTTTAATGTTAAAGATATTGATTATGTGATTCTCGGTCACGTCAATCCCAACCGCGCTGCAACTATCAAAGCTTTATTAGAACTTGCACCGCAGATAACTTTTGTTTGTTCAAATCCAGGAGCGATAAATCTGCGTAAAGCGCTGGAAAATCAAGATTTGCCAATTCTCGTCAAACGCGGCGAAGAAACTCTCGATTTAGGCAAAGGTCATCACCTAGAATTTATTCCTACCCCCAACCCGCGCTACCCAGATCAACTTTGCACCTACGATCCGCAAACGGAAATTCTCTACTCAGATAAGCTATTTGGAGCGCATATCTGCGGCGATCAAGTTTTTGATGAAGGCTGGGAATCGTTTAACGAAGACAGACGCTACTATTTCGATTGTCTCATGGCTCCCCATGCGCGTCAAGTGGAAACAGCGCTGGATAAACTTTCCGACTTACCCGTGAGATTGTATGCTACCGGACACGGACCTTTGGTGCGTTACGGTTTACTTGAATTAACACACGCTTATCGAGAATGGAGTCAGCAACAAACATCTGCGGATACAACAGTTGCGTTGATTTATGCTTCTGCGTATGGAAATACAGCAACTTTGGCTTCTGCGATCGCTCGCGGCATCACCAAAGCCGGTGTCAATGTAGAATCAATTAACTGCGAATTTGCTGACCCCGAAGAAATTCGTACCGCTGTAGAAAAATCAGCAGGCTTTATAATGGGTTCTCCTACCCTTGGTGGACATGCACCAACACCCGTACAAACAGCTTTAGGGATAGTTCTTTCCACCGCTGCTAACAACAAACTCGCCGGTGTCTTCGGTTCCTTTGGTTGGAGTGGTGAAGCAGTTGATTTAATCGAAAGCAAATTAAAAGACGCGGGTTATCGCTTTGGATTTGACACCATCCGCGTCAAATTCAAACCCAACGAAGTTACCTTGCAAACCTGCGAAGAAGCGGGAACCGACTTTGCCCAAGCGCTAAAAAGAGCAACAAAAGTTCGCGCACCCCGCACTCAAGCTGCCAGCAACGTTGAACAAGCGGTTGGTCGAATTGTCGGTTCTTTGTGCGTGGTGACAGCAAAGCAAGGTGATGTATCTAGTGGAATGCTAGCATCTTGGGTATCTCAAGCAAGCTTTAATCCCCCAGGTTTAACAATTGCCGTAGCCAAAGACCGCGCAATGGAACCGCTAACGCATTCAGGCAACCAATTTGTTGTTAACATTTTAGCTGAAGGCAAAGAACTGCGAAAGCACTTTATGAAATCCTTCACCCCAGGACAAGACCGATTTGCCGGTATAGAAACTCAAGAAGCCAGCAACGGTTGTCCTATACTTTCAGGTGCTTTATCATACCTTGAATGCTCCGTGGAAACCCGGATGGAAGCAGGCGATCACTGGTTAGTTTATGCAAGTGTGGATAACGGCAAAGTCCTAAATCAAGATGCTGTAACCGCTGTCCATCATCGCAAATCGGGAAGTCATTATTAAGCAACTGCCCTCATGTAATGTACCAGACGGTTTGGCTGATTACCGCCTGGTTTTTCATTTGTTGAAAGCCGTTAGTATCTTCTTCTCAAACGGTTAATGACACGGAAAATACTTAAAATCGTACCCCCTATAATTCCTGTAATACCACCGTAAAACAAGGTATTTAAGAAAAATGCTCCTACATTTAGCCTGGAAATGTCATTTACATCAATATTTCCCCAGCTACTAGTAGGTGATTCATTCAGACCACCATCGTGTATAAAAGGTAATGGAAATCCAGCTACTAAATTTACTTCAGCCATACATTCACCAGGTAAGCAAGGTTTGCTTGGTGGACCGGGGTAGCACAATTTTTCACATCCCGGAGGCTGTTGGTAGTATAGAGATATACAAGATAACCCCGACCCGATCAAAAATAGTAGTAATATCGTGAAAAATACAGTTTTTATCTTCATATAACTAATTAGGTATTAATCTAATTAGATGCACCTTTAATTACAAATTTATTGATTGTGGTGAAGTTGCTCTCTTGCTGGTTCGATACGCCGTTGTATTCTCCATTTAATGAAAATAATTTGTAGAATCCTTATGTGCAAGCATACTGCACTTTCGTAGTCTTAGATTTTAATCAAGAGGTAGTTCGATGAATACAGTTGTGTTAAATCTAGAACCAATTGTTCACCTAAATGATGAGCAATTTTATCAACTTTGCACCGCAAACCAAGAGTTAAACCTGGAATTGAATGCAAAAGGAGAATTAATTATTGTGCCACCAGTCGGAGGAGAAAGCGGAAATAAAGAAGCGGACTTCATTACAGACTTAGGAATCTGGAACCGTCAAACGAAATTGGGAAAAGTTTTTAGTTCCTCGACTGTCTTCAGACTTCCGAATGGGGCAAAGCGATCGCCTGATGCCGCTTGGATAAAATTAGAACGATGGTCAGCACTGACTTCAGAGGAACGCAAAAAATTCCCCCCAATTACACCAGATTTTATCATAGAACTGCGTTCGGAAACTGACCGCCTCCAACGTCTGCAAGATAAAATGCAAGAATACCTGGAAAATGGCTTGCGCTTAGGTTGGTTGATTAATTTTCAATCGGAACAAGTGGAGATTTATCGACAAAATCAGCCTGTAGAAATAGTTCAACTTCCAGCGGTACTTTCGGGTGAAGAGGTTTTGCCCGGTTTTGAATTACAAGTAGAATTGCCCTGAGTCAGCGCTTACGCTTCATCTAAACTAAATGACGTATATCTTAGTAGTCCCTAGTAGGGTGCGTTAACGTAGTAACGCACCCTACATCAATTTAATGTTTACTACATCTAAACTAAATGACGTATATCTTAGGGTTGTCGTAAGTTATGTAAAAATTCCCTAGCCTAATTGTATCAACACAAAGCAAAGGGAAAAAAATTGTATGACAACTAACGTTTCCGGTGATGTTAAAAAGGATATCAATAGATCGCTAGTAATTGGTGTTCTTTTAATTGTTTTAGGAATTGTGGCGATCGCTTTACCTTCTGTCTCAACGATTTTCGCTGAGACTTGGTTTGCCTTGATTCTCATCTCTTCAGGATTTGCCAAACTAGTCTACGCTACTGAAACTCGCGCTCAGGGAGGCTTTGTTTGGAAGCTTTTATTGAGCGGACTTTACATTGCAACAGGTATAATGTTGTTTGTTTACCCCCTCAATGGTATTCTCACACTAACTCTGTTGTTAGGTAGCTTTTTGTTAACTGAAGGTGTATTCGAGCTAATCCTTGCATTCCGCTTGCGTCCGCAACAAAACTGGACTTGGGTACTTGGTGATGGTATCATCACTTTGATATTAGGCGCAATGATTTGGTTTCAGTTTCCCTTTAATGCACCTTGGCTCATCGGTACACTTGTCGGTGTCAGCATTCTCTTCACCGGTGTTTCCCGCGTCGGATTGTCGTTGAATGCGCGTTCGGCACTAAATCAATCTGAAGCTACAAGCGCTTAATTTTTTCGTAGTAAGCGATGAGATCGCTTATGTCAGAGACTAAACATACCACGAGTAGAGACGTTCCAGACCGAACGTCTCTAGAAGATGACGACTGAAGTCGTCACTACGTTAATCAATTCTTTTTTCTAAATACTGCCCAATCATCAATTGTTCACCTGCACGAGAGATAATTGATTGACGTGTGCGGTATTTTTCGCCAATTAGCTTTAATTCTTCCTCGAATACTGAATTATTGTACTCGGTTCGCAAACATAAAGTTTTCGGGTTGGGAAAATAATATTGTGCGGTAACTGGTTTGGATGTGGCAAAACCGCGATCGCGATATAAAGTGCTTCCTAAAGCACCAAACAACGTTGAACCTTTAGATTCCTTTTTTCCCGTCACTGAATTTGTATCCCAACTTACGTGAGTACCGCAAATTAAACTTGCGATATCTGGCAAATTATGCATCCTCGCCAGATGAAGCAACTCATCACATCCCGGCTCTAAAAAACGGATGGTAATTATACTCACCATCTCCTTTGTTTCTCCCTCTGGGAGAGTATAATAGCGCCGTTCTGAACGCCACTGTCCCACCGATTCGGTAAAAAACTCTGTAATCTGGGATTCTTCAGCAGTTTGTGCAAAATATAGCGGTGATGTCACAGGTTGCCTTCCTCACGCAATGTCAATATACAATCAGGTGTCCAGACAACTACATTATGTCTGTCCTAAATATCTAATTTGTTTATCTTTCTTAATATAAACGTTATTTTCCTATAATTACTGATAGTTTCGCTACAATGCGAGAAATAAAAATTTTCTAGTAGTTTAAGCCAAAAGATAGAAGTGAAAAAAGTCACGAATCAGTAGTTAGAGTTTTCTAACTAGGGGCAGAGTAAAGCTTAGTTAAAAAATCTTTATAATTAGCCAGTAAATGCATAAATTCATCTAGAATCTATTTTTTCTAGTTTCCCTAAAAATATGTATTATTGGAGACATTGTTTTGCCAAAAACAGTGATTTCTCCTACAAAATGAGGTACGATAGCAGACTTATGCTTTCTTGCCTTTTTTTAGAAGTGATATATATCAAGATTACTTGGTAATAAACGGCTGTCTAAGCTTAAAACCGCCCCTACATAGCAAAAAAAGTGATTTTGGACAGAAATATGTCGCATAAGTATACAAGGAGACAAGGAGGTAAACAGATAACTCTTTCTCCCGATTCACCCGTATCCTCTATCAAATTAATTGCCTGTGTGTTAGGAGTAGGACTGTTAACGATGAGTTGCGGTTCACTTCCCAAGGAGTCGGCTGACGCACAATCTCAGCGTGGTAGTGGTAAGGAACAGGGTAATAATGCAACGGCAGTAGATGTAGCGATCGCTCGCACAGAATTGCTGCGACCACAATCAGAGTATACAGGCGATACCTATGCATTTCGGGTTGTCTCGCTGCGATCGCAAGTTGAAGGACGGCTTTTAGCATTAAATGTAGATATAGGCAATGCCGTCAAAAACGGGCAAGTCATCGGACAATTAGATGATGCCTTATTATTAACAGCATTAAAGCAAGCAGAAGCAGAATTAGCAGCTCGCCAATCAGAAGTAGCAAGAGCGAGAACTCAGGTAGGTAATGCGCGTGCAGAAGTAGAACGACTGCGGCTAGTAGTAGTACAAGCTCAAGCAGACTCACAACGGCAACAGAAGCTATTAAAAGAAGGAGCGATCGCTTTACAAGCCGCCGAACAATCACAAACAGAAGCGCGAACTGCTACACAAGCTCTGCGTGCAGCTACCGAGCAAGTGCGGACAGAACAACAAGCCGTAGCCGCTGCCCAAGGTAGAGTAGTCGCTCAACAAGCATTAGTTGCCGAAGCCAAAGAGCGCCGTTCTTATGCAAAACTGATAGCTCCCATTGCCGGCGTAATCACAGAAAAAGTCACCGAACCGGGCAATCTTGTTCAACCTGGAAACGAAATCTTGAAAATAGGTGACTTTAGCCGTGCGAAAGTTCTCGTTAAGCAAGTTTCTGAAAAAGAACTGGCAAAAATTCAACTTGGACAATCTGTAGAAGTCAGCTTGGACGCCTTTCCAAACAAAAAATACACCGGTAAAGTAATACGCATTTCCCCAGCGGCAGATGTAACAGCTCGCTTAGTACCAGTTGAGGTGGAAATTCCCAACACTGACGGCAAAATTGGCAGCGGATTGCTAGCGCGGGTGAAATTTCCCCCCGCACAACAGCGAGTAGTCATACCCCAAACAGCAATTCAGGCGCAACAAAACGCACAAACACAACGTAGCGGCGGGGTTTCCCCGCCCTCTCCCACCAACAGAGAAACCCCAAACCAAAATCGCAACGGTACAGTCTTTGTCATAAATAACACAGACGGTAAACCAAAAGTAACAGCTAGAAGCGTGACACTAGGAGAAAGAGCTGACAGCAAAGTAGAAATTTTATCCGGCTTAAAACCGGGAGAATCTTATGTGGTGCGGAGTGGTAATCCGTTAAAAGATGGGCAAGATGTGCGAATTTCAGTTATTTCTGAAAAACCAGAATCTGCCCCTAAGAACAATTAACTTTAAGTTTTAAATTCTGAATTTTGAATTAAAGCAGAGCGACACAGATGCAGCAAGCTAAAGTAAGCGGATTAAGTATTAGCGCGATCGCTATCCGCCAACATATCGGTACACTCATGCTCACCGTGGCGGTGATTGTCATGGGGATATATTTTCTGACAACTATCCAAGTCGATCTTCTGCCTGCAATCACCTACCCGCGAATTGGTGTGCGGCTAGAAGCACCCGGTATTTCCCCAGAAGTAGCAGTAGATGAAATCACCAGACCCCTAGAAGAAGCTTTATCCGCAACCGAGAATGTAGTACAAGTTTTTTCCCGCACTCGTGAAGGACAGGTAAGCCTCGATTTATTCTTTGAACCCGGAGGCGATATTGACCAGGCTCTCAACGATGCTACCGCAGCTTTTAACCGAGGCAGAGGACAGTTACCAGAAACCATCGAAGAGCCACGCTTATTTAAAGTCGATCCCTCACAACTACCAATTTACGAATTAGCACTGACATCTACCTCACTTCAAGGTAAAGATTTACGCGTGTTTGCCGATGAAGAATTATCGCGGGAACTCAGCGTTATACCAGGAGTCGCCGCAGTTGATGTATCTGGTGCGGCAGAAGAAGAAGTGCGGGTGCTGGTTGACTTAAACCGTCTGCAAGCATTAAATATTGGCTTAACCGATGTACTAAATGAACTAACAGAGCGTAACCAAGATACTTCTGGCGGTCGGATTTTGGGGCAGAATTCCGAGCCATTAACGCGCACTGTCGGCAGATTCAAAGATGCTAAGGAGATAGAAAACCTCTCGATTGAAGTCTCTTCCCCCACTTCTACCACTCCCCCCCGTCGCGTTTACCTGCGAGACTTTGCCGAGGTAATTGACGGCACAGAAGACCAACGAGTATCTGTGTACCTTAACCGTCAGCCAGCGGTGAAATTGTCCGTGCAAAAGCAGCCTGATGCTAACACAATTACGGTTGTAGATGGCGTGAAGCAGCGGATTGAACAACTGCGACAATCCGGTTTAATTCCAGCGGATATGGTTTTGACTGCCACCACAGATGAATCTCGCTTCATCCGCAATTCTTTAAATGATGTAATTTTTAATGCGATTTCTGGAGCATTGTTGGCAGCAGCAGCAGTGCTATTATTTTTGGGGTCATTACGGCAAACATTTATTATTAGTCTGGCAATTCCGCTGTGTAGTTTGGCAGCGATCGCCATGATGAAATTCTTTGGCTTAAGTTTAAATGTATTTAGTTTAGCAGGTCTAACTTTAGGAATTGGTCAAGCAATTGATACATCGGTTGTCATTTTAGAAAATATTTCCGAAAAAGCCGGCAAAACTCCTCTTCAGAGAGAGGGAGATAAGGAGACAAGGAGACTTGGGGACAAGGAGAATTCAAAATTCTTTATTGAAAATGCGATCGCTTCTTCCCAAGAAGTAGAATCGGCTTTAGTTGCTGCTACTGCCGCTAACTTGGTTTCTGTCGTGCCATTTCTTTTAATTGGTGGCTTTATCTCACTCCTATTTAATGAACTGATTCTGACAATTGCCTTTGCCGTAGCTGCTTCCCTAGTCGTTGCTGTTACAGTCGTCCCAATGCTAACTTCTCGACTGCTGGCAATTCGCTGGTCTAGTGGTATAAGTAAATTTTGGCTGCTTAAACAGTTTAATCGCCGTTTTGAAGATGCTACGCGCTTGTACGGCAGCTTCTTAAGAAAGATTTTACGCTTTCGCTTAGTTGTAGTCACTGCTGCTTTGCTGATTCTCGGTGGTGGCAGCTTTTTTATGGTTGGTCAAATTCCTCAAGAAATTTTACCCCGAATTAATACCGGACAAGCCAACTTGAGAGCGCAGTTTCCACCGGGTACACCTTTGGAAACTTCTCAAAAAGTGATGAAAGTAGTCGATGACATTTTGATGAAACAACCAGAAACTGAGTATGCTTTCACTACAGTAGGCGGTTCTTTATTTGGGAATAATACTACCGAAAATCCTTTACGGGCAAACAGTACGATTAATCTTAAAGAAGGCACAGATGTAGAAAAGTACGTTAAAAAAGTAACTCAGCAATTAAACAAACTCAACTTGGCAGGAATTCTGCTGCGTTTGAGTCCCGGTCAAGTGCGGGGTTTAATCTTGAGTAATACCCCAGCGCAAGGATCGGAAATTGATGTTATCCTCCAAGGTGAAGATGAAGAAAAATTACGACAAGCCGGCGCTGAAATCCTGCAAGCTTTAGAAGAAAAAGCAACATCAGCTAAATTCCGACCAGATGCCGATCCCCGGCAACCAGAAATACAAATTCGTCCCGACTGGGAACGAGTTGCGAACCTAGGATTGACGGCACAACAAATTGGTACAACCATTCAGACAGCAATTGAAGGT
This sequence comes from Hassallia byssoidea VB512170, assembly GCF_000817785.2. Lineage (GTDB taxonomy): Bacteria > Cyanobacteriota > Cyanobacteriia > Cyanobacteriales > Nostocaceae > Hassallia > Hassallia carrinoi. The sequence continues at coordinate 66,009 of NZ_JTCM02000021.1, forward strand.
TCAGTTCCCACGCAAATTCAACGCGGCAACCGTTTGGTTGATGTGCGGGTGCAACTAAATCAAGAAGCGATTCAGCGTCCCTCTCAGCTAGAAGGATTACCGCTATTTACAGAAAATAACAAACAAATTCGCCTTTTGGATGTAGCCCGAATCGAAGAAGGTCAAGCACCTGGTGAAGTGCAGCGAATTAACCAACGTCAAGCTTTTATTATTGCAGGCAACTTGAGCGAGGAAGCTAGTCTTGGTGAAGCACTCTCCGAAGTAAATCAAGTACTCAAAAGTATAAAATTACCGGATGGTGTTTCGATTGTACCTAGTTCCGCTCAAGAAACTAATCAGGAACTTCAAGATGCTTTGAAAACTTTAGGAGCTTTAGCAGTTTTCCTCATCTTCGTCGTTATGGCTGTACAATACAATTCGCTGCTCGATCCGTTAGTAATCATGTTTACTGTTCCGCTAGCGTTAGCCGGCGGCATTTTTGGACTTTACATTACTAAAACTGCGATTGGTGCAACGGTAATCGTTGGTGTAGTCTTGCTAGTGGGAATTGTGGTAAATGCGGGTATCTTGATGGTGGAATCAGCGAACCAAATTCGCGAAGAAGAAAATTGTACTCGTGAAATCGCTATTCTCAAAGCCGCTCCGCAACGCTTGCGCCCGATTATGATGACTACAGTCACCACCATTTTAGGACTGTTTCCCTTAGCCTTGGGTATTGGTGAAGGTTCAGAGTTTTTGCAACCGTTGGGGATTGTCGTTTTCTTTGGAATGGCGATCGCTACTTTGATGACTTTATTTATCATCCCCTGTTTGTACATTCTCCTGCATGAATTTCAACCTGGGAAGTGGGCAAAGCCTGTCTTAATGCGGTTGCGTTATTTAGGGAAAAATTTCAAAAGGTGGAAGTGATGAAAGAAGCGCGATCGCTTGAGATTTTTCTCAAACAGAAACCCTTTGAATTGTAACCTTACTGAGTAGCTTCTTGAGCTATCCGCTTACGCAATTCAGCGTCAAATTCCTCCTCTGTCCGAGTAACCACACGTCCTGGTTTGGCGCGGACTATGGTCAAGTAGTGCTGAAAAGCGTCCTCATCTTGGGGATTAAACCTTACATACTCTCTTAACTCTGCTTCTGTGAGTAGTTCATAATTTGGTTGAGTCATCCGATTATCACCTCACCGTTCGGAAGTACTTCTATTTGTATTGTCTTTCCAATCAACATCACTATTCTTTGACTGCGACTGTCGTATCTGACCAGTTCAATTGATTGAAGCAGGTTGCTTGCTCTTACACATCTACTGTAGAACGCTCTTAACTGTTCTGCCGTTGGGTTCATCTGTTATTTATTTTGCTGTAAAAGCGTAAGTCCTATCAAATATTCTGCATTATTAGCGATCCCCTACGTCATCATCAGCACAATCTATAAAGTGATAGTTGCAATAATCTTAACAATTTGTTACAAAAAGACAAATAACTTCTAGAGACGCAAAACCACATGTTCGGCGGAATTACTGGTTTAAAAGATCCCAAAGGCACAGATTGGGGAGAGCGGATGCTCAATACTGTAGCTAGCCAAACGATTCGCCATCTGTTTACCAAAAGCGAATCAGTAGAAGTCTTTGTGCGCTGCTATCCCTCCAGCAAACTGTTGCAAGGCAGCATTGATAGCTTTAAAATGAACGCAACTGGCGTGGTGATTCGCAAAGATTTCCCCGCAGACGAAATTTTTGTAGAAACCGATGCTGTATCGATTGATTTTAGCTCGGTTTTGGCTGGTAAACTAACTCTCAAACAACCGACTCAAGCGATCGCTAAAGTCATTTTATCAGAAGAAGGCATCAACTACTCTTTTAAAGCGGAACTGGTTAAAAAACGTCTGTTAAACCTCACCGTACCAGCCTTAACTCAATTATCTGGCGGTAATCCAGTATCTTTTCCAGAAATCCAGGTAGAATTATTGCCAGAAAATCGCCTGCGGATTTTCGCAAAGGCAGATTTAGGCGATCGCGAACTTGTACCTTTGGATATGACTGTAACTATAGCCATTGAAAGGCGTCGGCGTGTTTCTTTTAAAGATCCGCAAATTGAACTTGATTCGATACCAGAAGCGCAAAAGGAAATATCTAAAACCTTGAGCGTAGCACTAGCAGATATTTTGGATAATATGGTCGATTTAGATCGCTTTGACTTGGATGGAGTAAAAATGCGGCTTAACCGTTTAGAAACTGAAGGAAAACAGTTGATTTTTAGTGGTTATGCTGAGATTGAGCGCATTCCACGTACTGGTTAATAGCCATTTCCAATTTGAGACTCAATTAAACGCCGTCTAGATGATTCTAGGCGGCTTTTATGTATATAGCGGTTCCCATTCAGATACGGTACAACATCATATCGCATCTGTGTAGGGGCACGGCAGTGCCGTGCCCCTACGGGTGTACCTCACGTAAACGAGAACCGCTATATTTCAAAAATCAAATATGAGTCCTAATTGTAGAGACGCGAAATTTGAGCCAGCGCGTTTTACTTGCGGAAAACACTGAAATGAGTAAGTCAAATGCCATTTTGCTTGCGGAAAACACCAAAATGAGAAAGCAAAAGCTCATTTTGAGTAAGTCAAATGCCATTTTGCTTGCGGAAAACACCAAAATGAGAAAGCAAAAGTTCATTTTGAGTAAGTCAAATGCCATTTTGCTAATTAAATTCGACTTTAGCCATAGTTCTCGCAAGAAGCACAAGCTGATTTATACGTGGCTGTTGCTTAAAACTTACCTCAAGCTATCCCACCATTGACACGAATATTTTGCCCTGTTATCCACCTTGCTTCATCGCTAGCAAGAAATGCTACCACATCTGCAATATCTTGCACTTGTCCCAACCGTCCTAATGCTGCCATTTGCCCTAAATGGTTAATTTGTTCTTCTGTTTTACCTTGTCTGAAAAGTTCTGTATCGGTGGGACCTGGAGAAATCACATTTACTGTGATATCCTTTTCACCTAACTCTTTGGCTAGTACCCGCGTCATTTGTTCCACAGCACCTTTGGTAGCTACATAAGCACCATATTTAGGCATGATCATCGCTGTCGTGGATGAGGAAAAGTTGATAATCCTTCCTCCGTCAGCCATGCGTTGTGCAGCTTGTTGGCAAGCAAAATACGTGCCTTTAACATTAATGCCAAAAATCTTGTCGAAGTCTTCTTCTGTAACTTCGGTGGTTAATTTATAAAAGGTGATGCCGGCATTGTTCACCAAAATATCGACTTTACCAAATTTTTCAATTGTTTGGTCAAAAAGCTTGTGAATATCAGCTACTTTGCTAACATCCGCTTGTACAGGGATAGCTTGTACTTGAAGCTTTTCGATTTCCGTAACAACTTCCTGCGCTTTTTCTGTATTACCCGCATAGTTAACGACAACAGACGCACCGTTGTTAGCTAATTTGAGTGCGATCGCTCGTCCAATTCCTCGCGATGCACCCGTAACGATCGCGACTTTTCCAGCTAGAGATCCCATATTATTACTCTTCAATCTTCAATCAACTTTATTGTAGGGCAGGTAAGATACCTACAAGGGCAATATAGTTAGTAAAGCTTTGCATTAATCCGAGCGCGTTTTGAAACGCACTCGTGACGCTAAGGTAAACGTAGATCCCAGAGTATTGGTGGCAAGTTAAGGCAGTAAGGCAGTTGTCAAGGGGATTTTAGAAGATGCTTGAAAGAAAAATTGGTCAGAGCCGAGCCTTGTCCCAGGTATCGCTCCCCCAATCGCTCCATTCATACCTACCCCTCACCGCTCTTGCGCCCATGCAGGATGTGACAAACCTCTGGTTTATGAAGGTCATTGCCCACTACGGCAGTCCTGACTACTTCTTCACCGAGTATTTCCGCGTGAATGATACCTCACGGCTCAATCGTAATATTTTGGCAGCAATCACTGAAAATGACACGGGTCGTCCCGTTTTTGCTCAAATGATTGGCGAAAGCATTCCAGACTTAGTAAGAACAGCAATTGATCTCTGCCGCTATAATATCGCTGGAGTTGACTTGAACATGGGCTGTCCAGCACCTAGAATCTATCGCAAAAATGTTGGGGGGGGATTGCTGCTCTTACCAGAAAAAGTGGATCGGATTTTGGGAGAACTGCGTTCTGCTGTGAACGATCGCCCTTTAACCGTCAAGATGCGCGTAGGCTTTGAAAATACAGATACCTTTTACGAAATTCTAGATACGATCAATCGCCACAGCATTGATTTGCTGAGTTTGCATGGTCGCACGGTGAAAGATATGTACCACGGGGCAGTGAAATATGATTTGATCGCTGAAGCGGTCAGACGGGTTGATTGTCCAGTACTTGCCAATGGCAATATCCACTCTGCGACAACAGCCAAAGAAGTGCTTTCTCAAACGGGTGCTGCGGGTGTGATGGTGGGACGCTGGGCGATCGGGAATCCTTGGATTTTTAATCAAATTCGGCAGGCTTTGCGAGGAGAGCCGATCGCACCCGTTCCTTTAGTAGAGGTACGCAAGTATATTGATCGTTTATGGCAAACCCCCACAGCAGCAAGTATGCCAGAGCGATCGCGCGTAGGCTACCTCAAAATGTTCCTCAACTACATTGCCCTCTCGGTTGACGCTGAAGGTCATTTTCTGCGGCTGATGCGACAGACGCAGACCGAGGTAGAAATGTTTAACCTATGCGATCGCGTTCTCCTTGCTGATAGTAAGAAAACTTTAGCCCTAGCACCCTCCTTGAGCGTGTAACTATGGCAACTATTTAGTTCAGGTTTCTCAGTACAGCTTCCCAATAATTAAAAAGACAGCAACACCACCGCAGAAAGAACCATCTGTTGCTGTCTAATATCAAAGATTGTTCATGCTTCCAGCAGGTCTTTTCTTAACTCAGCGGTGCTGGGTCGTTTTACATTGCTTAGTCTAAACTCCAGAATTTTGACATCAACCCAAATCAAAAAGCAAGATTTCTGCGCCTACTTCAGTGCTAATTTCCAGTTGTTCTTCAACGCTAATTTGTACACCATCACCTGCTCTAAGTTCTTCACCATTTAAGGTTGCTATACCTTGCGCTATTTGTAACCAAGCATAACGATGTGGTTGAACGTGATAATTTACCACATCACCAGGTTCTAAAACAGATGTGTACAAATTAACATCTTGATGAATTGTGACAGCACCATCGCGTCCATCTTTGGCAGCAATTAAGCGTAGTTTTCCCCGCTTTTCTTCTATGGGAAAAGCTTTCTGTTCATACCTTGGTTTTAAACCTTGCTGATCGGGAAGAATCCAGATTTGCAGAAAGTGTACTGGCTCAGTTTGTGAGTGATTGTATTCGCTGTGAGTGATACCAGTACCCGCACTCATGACTTGCGCTTCACCGGGAAGAATCACCGAACCTGTACCCAAGCTGTCTTTATGCTCTAGCGCACCTTCGAGGACATATGTAAGAATTTCCATATCCCGATGACCGTGAGTACCAAATCCTGCACCAGGAACAACGCGATCGTCATTAATTACCCGCAGAGAGCGAAATCCCATGCGATTGGGATCGGAAAAATTTCCAAAGGAGAATGTATGGTAACTATCCAACCAACCAATTTTACTATGACCGCGTGCGTTTCTATCGTGAATTAGATGGGTAACAGTATTTTGAGACATACGTCTACCTTCTTTTTGATGGTTATTTATCTTAAAAAAACAAGCTTTTCGTTAACAAATCTAAATCAAATAACTCTGAAAATTTCAAATTTATTAGACCTGCTTGTTAACTATCTCAATAGTAAAGTATATACATATAAAATGAAAAGTACGCACTTAAAAGTAACGTACTTACCAAAAAGATACTGTATGTAATTGTTGGTTGTTAGTTGTTGGTTATTAGTTGTTAGTTGATAGTTGTCAAAAATTACCACTATCCACTATCCCCTAACCACTATCCACTATCCACTAACCACTCAACTTATCCAGCAAGAACTGTTTGTTGAGTTTTAGTAGTAGCTGAAACACCGTTACCATTTCCATTTCCATTTCCATTTTCTGTGTTGGTAACTTCTGCTGCTTGCAGATGAGCATCTAAGAACCACAGTCGTTTGTCAATGGTGCGAGAAACTTCAGTATAAAGGTCTGCGGTGTCAAGATCGCCTAATTCGTCGGTTTTGTCGATCGCTTCTCTCAAATGCTTGGCATAAGGTGCAAACCGATCTGCCAAAGCTGTCACATGCTCCATTCCTGCCAAAATATCGGTAGGATATTCTGGTAAAATCGAATTGGCAGCAGCCATGCGAGCGGTTCCCATTGCATATCCACCTAAAGCTGTTACCCGTTCCGCAAACATATCAACATATTCTTCCAGTTCGCCGGCGATTTCGTCAAATAATTCGTGCAACTGATAAAAATCAGTTCCTTTGACGTTCCAGTGCGCTTGTTTTACCTGGGTTTTCAAATCTGAGGTAGCTGCCAAAGTTTTGTTGAGGATTACAACGATCTGCGATCGCGCTTCAGCAGGAATATCAATACGGGTGGGGTAAAGACGAGATGAAAGATTGTTGTCGCTCATGGTTCTATCTTGTTGGCTCGATAAAACTAGTCTACAGGTAGTAGTTAAGGGCGCAAAACCCTCTACCGATAGATGGAATTAATCGGTTTGTGAATTATTATTACTTTCATTCAAAATTTGTAAACCTGCAATTAGCTTGCTGAATGACGATGGTTGTCAATAGTGCTGAATGTACCACCAAAAAGGCGATCGCGTATTACGTCGCTGTGCAAGAAGTCATGAGGAAAACCAAGTTCGATTTGACTGACTTCGTTCAGACGTTGCAGATGTTCTGATGATAAGCTGACATCCAAACAAGCTAAGTTATCTTGAAATTGCGTTAACTTGCGGGCACCAACAATCGGGATTATCACACCATTTTGATGACGCAACCAAGCGAGTGCAACTTGTGAAGGTGTATGTCCAATTTCTTCAGCAACTTGAGTCACGACTTCGGCGATCGCTAAACTGCGTTCAGAAATACTTCCCCCTTCTGGACTTGCCAATCGTCCCTGTTCGTCGTTGCTACTAGGCTTATTATACTTGCCTGTCAGCACACCACCACCTAAAGGCGACCACGGTGTAACTGCCAAATCGAAGGCTTTTGCCATTGGTAACAAATCCCTTTCCGGTGTGCGCTGAAGCAAATTATACTCAATTTGCAAAGCGACAAAAGGTGTCCAGCCATAAAATTGCGCTAGCGTGTTTGCTTGTGAGACAATCCAAGCAGGCGTATCAGAAATACCAACGTATAGTATTTTACCTTGCCTAACTAAATCATCAAGCGATCGCATGACTTCTTCAATCGGCGTCATGAAGTCCCAAGCGTGCAACCAGAATAAATCAATATAGTCGGTATTCAAGCGTTTTAAACTGCCTTCTAACGACTGCATCATATTCTTGCGATGATTACCACTGCCATTAGGATTATTTTGGCGATCGTTCATCTGTAAAGGAAAAGAATATTTCGTCGCAACTACAAAACGTTCTCGTTCCTTAGCGATCAACTCACCAACGATTTTTTCGCTACTACCATCGGTGTAACCATTGGCAGTGTCAATAAAATTGCCTCCAGCTTCCACAAAAGCATCAAAAACCTTTTGGCTTTCGTCTTTGGATGCACCCCAACCCCAATCTTCACCGAAAGTCATTGTTCCCAAGCAGAGTTCAGAGACTCTCAAACCGCTTTTGCCTAAGAGTTTGTATCTCATGACTATTTATTCACTTGCTGAAATAAAGTTTATCGATCGCCCATACTATTGTCTTGCAAATTCTTGCTAAAAATAGCAAAATCTTGCTTTCTGGGGGGAGATTAATCAGTAAATAATTTTCATACTTAGGTAATATTGACAGAATTTCGTCAGTTCATAAATATAAACATAGACTGTATATAAAAAACAATCTGCAACTTTTATGAATTATTATGTTATTTACGACGGTAATTGCAATCTTTGCGTTAGCTTGGTGCAACTGTTAGAAACTTTAGATCAAGGCAAGCTGTTTCGCTATATCTCCATGCAAGATGAGCAAACACTTCAAAAGTGGGGAATCACGGCTATTGATTGCGAACAGGGAATGATTTTGATTGATGGAAACGCACCGGAAAGACGCTGGCAAGGAACTGCGGCAGCGGAAGAAATTGGACGATTATTGCCGTTAGGTAGCGTATTTGTGGATGCTTATCGGGCATTACCGGGAGTGAAATGGGTAGGCGATCGCTTTTACGAACAAATTCGCGATAACCGCTACACCATATTTGGCAAGCGTTCTAGCACATATCAATCAGCATATTGCGTTGATGGTAGCTGTGAAAAAACGTAGTAAGGGCTTCAGCCCTTTAAAATTATGAGCGGTAAACCGCTCACTACGAACTTACTTATCAGTTTGCTGATTGAAGACTTCTAAAATGTGTCGGCAAAACTGTTTTAGCTTTTCCTCTATTTCTGGGGAAGGTTCAGATGTACCAACACAACTCCAATTATCTACTGTAGAAAGTCGCCATACTTCGCCGCGATGGTCAAATCCTGCGACTTCCACACCGATCGCCCGACGTAAGTTATTGATGGGATCTTGATAAAATCTAATTTGAATTAGTATACTGCGACTGCGCCAAGATTTGCTGATACCAGGAAAGTGAAAGCCGATATCTATCGAGTCTGGATCGACTAATTCCCTAGTTTCTGGGTCATTCTTCCAGGGTTTGAGATCCGATTTTGCATCAGGAAACTCAAATTTGAACAAGTTAACTACCGTCGCAATATTGCTAGCAAGTTCAACGTTTGTTGCCTGTTCAGATGCATTCACGCTCAATACTCCTATTTATCTGTCTTGTATAGGGAATTATCAAATAATAGCAATTTGCGTCTAAATGCATTTATGCGATCGCTTATAAAATAGCATATGACTTACGCAAAAACTCTGCAAAAGTCTATTTCTCTGTGTCCTCTCTCTTGGAAAGCTTTGATCGGAGGAAACCTCCGCTCAAACTTTCCGCTGCGCTCTCTGCGGTTAGTTTTTTCATGATTCTCCGTAAGTCTTATAGTAAATCAAATAGCAGTTACAATAAATGGTATCACTATTTGGTTGTAAATATTCCAATGGAACGCGAAGCCGTAACAATCCGTTTTCCGGCTGACTTGCTTGCTAAAGCCAAGAAACTAAAATTCGTCAGCGAATCCTTGAATGATTTAGTAGTTGAGGCTTTGGAAAACGAAGTGCGACGCCGGAGGGGATGGGCAGCTCATCAACGCATTATAGCCCGCAGCGAAACCGTCAAAGCCAAAACGGGAATACAACGTACTTCTGGGGATTTGATTCGCAGTTTCAGAGAAGGCGAAAAGCGGCGTGACTAGAGTATTGTGCTTAGATACTAGCGTTTGGATTCCCTACCTTGTACCAGAAATTTATCAACCACAAGCCAGAATTATTGTAGAAGAAGCATTAAGCCTTAATCTTAGGTTAGTGGCTCCAGCTTTTGCTTGGGCAGAAGTTGGATCTGTGTTGCGAAAAAAAACCCGGATGCAAGTCATCACCACAGAGGAAGCACAAGGTTTTTTTGAGGACTTTTGCGAACTTCCCATTGATTACATTGAAGTTGAAGAAATTCGCGCAAAAACCTGGGAAATTGCCGAGCAATATAAATTACCTACGCTGTATGATGCCGCATTTTTAGCTTGCGCTGAGAGTATATCTGCGGAGTTTTGGACGGCGGATGCAGCACTTGTGAAACAACTCATACCTCGACCTGGTTATCTACGAGAGATGGGAAAGATGTAAAAAAAATTGTCCGACTGTTGGCGATAATCCACGTTCCTAAGCAAAATATAAACAATGCTGCAAATTTCCAACCAAGTAATCATCCCTGACAGCGATATCGAGATTAGTGCTATTCGTTCCCAAGGAGCAGGAGGTCAAAATGTAAACAAAGTCTCCACTGCCATACACTTGCGCTTCAACATTAATACTTCATCCCTACCCGATTTTTATAAAGAACAACTTTTGAAACTCAGCGATCGACGCATCACTCAAGAGGGAGTTGTTGTTATTAAAGCTCAAGAACACCGAACTCAGGAGAAGAACAAAGAAGAGGCTTTGAAACGACTTCAAGAACTCATTAAAAGCGTCGCAGTGTTACCCCGAAAACGCAAACCAACCAAACCGACTCGCAGCTCTGTGAGAAAACGCCTCGATAGCAAAAGCAAGCGAGGACAGCTTAAGTCTATTAGAGGAAATATCGAGGATTGAAATTTGTTCAAAACGAGGCAACTATTAACAAAAGCAGCGCAATTCACCTGATTACTGGTGCATTTTCTCACTAATTGTAGCAACCTGCAAAGATAAACTATCGTTCTTCAAATCTTAGTTTTGAACTTATGATGTAGTCTTCATCAATCTCAAAAGCTAACCAGCGTCTTTGTAAAGTTTCTGCAACCCGACCTGTCATATTAGAACCGGCGAAAGGTTCTAAAACAATATCTCCTGGTTCTGTACAAAGGTTGATGACAAACTCTGGTAAAGCTTGAGGAAATCTTGCCGGGTGTGGTTTAAAACCTTCTTCTTTGCAACGTCGTTGATAATAATCGTTAGAAGCGGTATTTGAGGCAGAAATCACATTTACGGGCTGCATTAAATCTTCAATTAAAACTTCTTGTAAAATAACTGGTTGCCCTATTTCTTCTTTATCTGCACTGCAACGTCCATCAATAATATTCGGGGGAATAGCCCCTCCTCTATCGTTGCCAAATTTATCGGAAATATCGTGCCCTGATGGTCTGACTTTGGGTTTATACCCATTTTTGATCAAGTTTTTCATTGCATCGCTATAAGGCTTTAAAACTCTTCTATTGTTAGCTTTAGGATGCGGTTCTTTTGACAACCACCAAATTGTATTTACCGAATCTTTAACTCTTTCCCTGCGAACTGTTACCCATTCAGCCGGGGTGGGGAGTTTAGCTGGATTATACCAATACAATTCTTGTGCTAGATAAAATCCAAGTCCGCCTTTTTCTTTGGCTTTGCACAAAGCAACAACTAATTCAAAATGATAAAGAGAACGAACTGGCATTCCTTTAATCCAACTGCCACCAATATCAATAACCAGTGAACCTGTTGGTTTCAGAATACGGTGAAATTGTGCCGCATAATCTTTAAACCATTCTACATATTCGTCGGCATCAACGTTTCCGTATTCTTTTTTACGAACCAATGCAAATGGTGGAGACGTACAAATTAGGTCGATACTTTCGCTACTGATATCTGCCATTAATTCCAGGCTGTTTCCCAAATAAGCAGCACCAAATTTTGTTTTGTAGTAAGGTTCGCAATCAAGTTTCATATTTAAATCCGGATCATCATTGGTGCGTATCAATACTAGTAGCAACATGCAAAGATAAACTGTTATGGTTTTAGGTGCGTTACCGCGATCGCGGTAACACACCCTACTGGCTAAACTTCCATATTTAAGGTACGCACCAAGAAAGCCCACTTATCTGCGGATTCTTCGATAATCTTAGCTGTAGGTTTACCCGCACCATGTCCTGCCTTCGTCTCAATTCTAATTAAGACTGGATTCTCACCTGTGTGTGCAGCTTGCAAAGCAGCGGCAAATTTGAAACTATGGGCAGGGACAACGCGATCGTCATGATCGGCTGTGGTAATCATCGTTGCTGGATAAGCTGTACCAGGTTTGAGGTTATGCAGTGGAGAATAAGCATAAAGCGCTTTGAATTCTTCTGGGTTATCCGGGGAACCATATTCAGAAACCCACGCCCAGCCGATGGTAAACTTATGAAAGCGCAACATATCCATTACCCCGACTGCTGGCAAAGCTGCACCAAACAAATCGGGACGCTGAGTCATGCAAGCACCAACTAATAATCCGCCATTGCTACCACCAGCGATCGCCAATTTATCACTCTTGGTATACCCATTGCCAATCAACCACTCAGCAGCAGCAATAAAGTCATCAAAAACATTCTGCTTTTTCAGCTTCATTCCCGCTTGATGCCATTCTTCCCCATACTCACCACCACCGCGTAAATTCGGAACCGCATAAACACCACCCATTTCTAGCCATACTAAGGTACTGACAGAAAAACTCGGAGTTAGAGAGATATTAAAACCGCCATAAGCATACAGTAAGGTAGGGTTATTACCATCAAGTTTAATCCCCTTTTTATAGGTAATAAACATCGGCACTTGCGTATTATCTTTGCTGCCATAGAAAACTTGTTTAGTTTCATAATCAGCAGGATTAAAATCTACTTTTGGTTGCCGAAAAACTTGACTTGTTCCGCTTACTATGTCGTAGCGATAAATAGTTGGCGGTGTGGTAAAGCTAGTGAAACTATAAAAAGTTTCCGTATCATGACGTTTGCCGTTAAAGCCTCCCACTGAACCAAGTCCGGGTAATTCTACCTCTCTAACAAAAGTGCCGTTCAGGTCAAAAATTTTGACTTTGCCGTGAGCATCTTTGAGATAATCAGCAACAAACTGATTATTCAAAATGCCGACACTTTCCAAAGTTTCCGCAGCTTGGGGAATAATTTCTTGCCAAGCTGATTTATCAGGATTTTTACTATCAATGGCAATAACTTTGGCGCGGGGTGCGTCTAAATCTGTACGGAAATAAAAGACGCTATCATCATTATCGATAAAGCTATAATCGGCTTCAAATTCCTTAATTAGTTCGACTACTTCGGCATTTGGGTTAGTCAAATCTTTGTAAAAAAACAGATTTTTCGGGTCAGTTCCCAGCCAAACGGAAATTACTAAATAATGTCCATCTTCTGTGACACCACCGCCAAATCCCCATTCTTTTTGGTCGGGACGTTGGTAAATTAATGTGTCTTCTGTTTGGGATGTACCCAATTTGTGGTAATAAAGCTTTTGATAATAGTTGACATCTTCTAATTTGGTTTTTTCATTTGGTTCATCGTAGCGGCTGTAGAAAAAGCCTTGATTATCATTTGTCCACGATGCGCCAGAGAATTTAATCCACTTAAGATGATCTGATAAATCTTCAGTTGTTTCCACATCTCGGACTTTCCATTCTTGCCAGTCAGAACCAGATGAGGATAAACCGTATGCTAAAAGTTTACCGTTTTCACTGATAGATAAACCGGAAAGGGCAATAGTACCATCTTCTGAAAGTTTGTTCGGGTCGAGTAAAACTTTCGGTTCACCGTCGAGAGTTTTTAGGGTATAGAGGACGCTTTGGTTTTGCAGTCCGTCATTTTTGAAATAAAAGTAGTTTTCGCCTTCTTGAAAGGGGATACTATATTTTTCATAATCCCACAATTTGGTGAGGCGCTGTTTGATTTTTTCTCTTGCGGGAATTTCGTTGAGGTAGCCAAAGGTAACTTTATTTTCGGCTTCAACCCAAGCTTTGGTTTCTTCTGAGTCGGGGTCTTCTAAGAAGCGGTAAGGATCTGCAACTATAGTACCGTGGTAGTCATCAACGCGATCGCTCTTGCGGCTGGATGGGTAAGGAGAGTGTTTTTCGCTGGTCATAGTAAATGCTAATTTTTTCGTGACATAGTTCTAAGATAGAACGAAGCTGAATCTTGGCAAAGAAAGACAGTGCGTAGGCGTAGCCCGTCGTAGACATCGCCCACATCATCAATAACGAGGAAATCAAGTATATCGTCGGGACTGAGGCTTTGCAGTACTACGCGGGTTTCAATCGCAGCTACACAGACTAAACAATACGTGAGCGGGTTTCAACTTTTCTTAAGTCCGCGCACCATCCGGACTTTGTACAAAGCAACACCGCGACTAGAAGTCACCAATGCTATTTTTGATAATAGATGAGTTAATTAGAGGTTGTTATGACAGCACTTACATTAAACCTCAATTCTGTAATTCAACTGACAAGAGAGCAGTTT
>NZ_JTCM02000150.1 GCF_000817785.2 Hassallia byssoidea VB512170
TTATTAGGGGTTATGGCGGGAGTTATGAAATCACCTCATTAAACCTCTACACGGGCAAGGTTTCTGCAATCAGCACAGTTATTACACAGCTTTCTTTTGTAGAAGGCTTCGAGTAAATTTACAAAAATTATGCCTTTATATAATCCCGCTTCAGTTACCATTACGCCTTCGACGAGCGGCACTGCAACCCCTACAAGTGTTGCTGCTAGTACTACTTCGGTTTCTCTTCTAGCTGCAAACTCTGCGAGAAAAGGGACAACTATTTGGAATAATTCAACTGCTAATTTATATGTTGAATTGGGCGCAACTGTTAGCACATCCGCTTTCACTGCTAGGGTTGGGGCTGGGGGATATTATGAGGTTCCCTTTACTTACACTGGTGCGATTAGCGGTATCTGGGATGCGGCTAATGGAAGTGCGTTAGTGCGAGAGTTTACATAATGCCTTTGTTTAATGATAATGCGCCTCTAATTATTCCACCTCATCCGGGGTTTGTTTCGGGCAAGTATTATGCATCTTCAATTCATGCTAGCGTTTCGGTACTTTCGTATTCTACGGCGTACGTTTACTATACATATTTTTACGTTCCCTACCAGCAAAATTTTACAAGAGTAGCTATTTATTCAAATAGTACTTTTAGTAGTCCTGAAAATATGCGCTTTGGGGTCTACGAAGTAGTGTCTGGGATGCCTTCAACGTTAGTTGCGGATTTGGGTAGTATTTCTTTTATTAATCCTGGGGCAAAAGAAATTATTTGTTCTATTACTTTAACTGCGGGTTGGTATGCAATTGCAATTGCTTTTAATCCTAGTAGTATAACTCTTTCTAGCCCAACTTTATATTTGAACTACATGTTAGGCGCAAGTGGCGTTTTGACAAATTTTAGCGGGTATCGAGCACCTTTTGTTTATGGTTCTTTTCCTTCCACCGCTGTGCTGACAAATATTACAGAAACCAATTCTCCTCTTGTCTGGTTGAAAGCTTCATAAAGAAATGAAAGATTCTATCCAAATTTTTCTTGGAATTGCAGCGTTGATCGGTATTGCCTACCGAGTCTTTCAAGTTGAAAAAGCAATTTATGATAATATCAAAGCTTTAAAAGAATTACTTGTTAACCAAATTTCGGAAACTGAACGCGATTTTGCCATACATGCAGCACTTTATCAAGAGCGAACCAAACACGTTGATTATCTTTTGCATGGCTTAGAAGAGAAGATAGATCATAAATTTAATCGACTTTTTGAAGAGTTTAAAGAAATGAAAGCCGAACAGAAGTACAAGCGAAAAGCTGATGAAAACTGATATGTTATCAAAATTGAGTGTTCGCTCTTTTATCGTAATTATTTTAGTGATTGGCGCCTTTGTACTTGCAATCGCAGACCATAACTTCCGCCCTACCTTTGGAGACTTGGCTAAAGTTGGTGTCGGCGGGTATTTGGCGCAACTACTGCCTGAGGCTAATAAGCGTGGGGATTCCTAATAATTCACAGCCGGCGTCAAAATATTCCACACCCGAAGTAGAAATACGCTCAATCCATTGCTATGCTACCTCTAGAGCATTGAGTAAACAGAATAATGTTAAAAGTCTTGGCGATCGCGTGGCGGCACATTTAACGTCACAAAAAAGCTCCTAGGAAACTCCAGAAACTTATCTAGTTCAAACAGCGTCTAAATTGACGTAAATCATATTTGCACTTATAAAGCTGCTTTTCATTCGTCAGCTTTGCCCAACCCCCCTTCTTCAAAGCTATATGCTTATATAGTTTTGATAAATCGCTTTTCTCTCTAGAAAACATATAACTTTACAAAACTTAAAAATTCTCACCAAGTGAGGAAAATAGCTAAAAGACATTGATTTCCGGCGATAGCAAACAAAAAGCAGAAACAGCAATCCGGAAAATACTGCATAACTTGAGTGATTCCAGACCTAAATAACAGAGGAAGTCGAAATGGCAACTTCGAGTAAATAATCACGCTCGATGTCCACCAAAGACATCATTCAATCAGGGGCAACTGCCAGTTAAAAATTTGAGTGGAATAAATGGGGGTTGTGATGCAAACTTTAAAACAGGGTTTCGAGGAGCGCAATCTCGCTATGGCTTCAGAAGCAGAAAAACTGACGCTATATTGGCGGCAACGTTTGGCAGCAGAGTGTCCAGAACAAAGCGAAGCAAACAGAGAAAGTATTATTTTTTGGCTTTTGGGAAGTAACTCAAAACGCTTTGACTTACTTAATCCTAAAGAGTTAGATATCGCCAAACAAGCGATGGAATATCGCTATCGGATTTTATGCCAGCGCTACTTGGGAATGGCAAGAGAGCGTGCTTATCGCAATTTAATCACTCGGCTAGGGAGTTTAGTGACATTACGCAATAAAATCCAAACTTGGATTTCTCTGAGTCGCGATCGCCAACGCAGCGTCGTGGACGTATTGCAAGAAGTACTCCAAGAATTACTGCAAAGCGATAACTACATGCAGCAGCAAATGGCTTGCATCGCGGAGTTTACAACCGATTCCAGATTACAGAATTCTTTGCTGTTTGCCAGCATGGAAGAATATTGCCTGCGACCAGTACGCAATCAACCGTTATTAGCTTACCGTTTCGTAAATTACTTGCGTCGTACCCAGCGTGGTGGTTTAACCCAAGTGCCCGGTAGCGATTTAATTAGACTAGTTTCCGAAGAAATTCTCACAGACGACAACGAAAACCGCGTTAACTTAGCCGATAATCAGGCGATCGCCGAATATCTTGAAGCACAACAACTAGAAGAACAGCAAGTACTGCGTCACGCAGTACTGCAAGAATTTGAAACTTATCTCCAAGAAAATCTAGGGCAAGACGCAGTGCAGTGGTTGCGACTGTATCTGCAAGGCAAATCCCAAGACGAAATTGCCAAAAAAATGAGTAAGCCAATTAAGGAAATTTACCGTTTACGCGAGAAAATTAGCTACCATGCCGTGCGTGTCTTTGCTGTCAAAGGCAAACCGGAACTAGTAGATAACTGGCTAGAAATTTCCCTAGACGAACACAATTTGGGATTAACACAAAAGCAATGGCAGCAATTACAGTCAAAATTGACTTTAATTGAGCGGCAGCTATTGTCACTGCGAAAAGCAGGCAAATCCATTGAAGAAATCGCTCAACACTTAAAACTCAAAACCCATCAGGTAATGGGCGAATGGAGTAAAATCTATCTCGCGGCTCAAAATTTAAGAACTCAGGAGTAACCAAATATTCGCGCTTTGAGGACACCTTGCGTCCCACACACAAAACACGACGACTATCAATTTTGTCCGTTGGATTTGGGATTCACCCCAATCCACAATCCCAAATAAACTTTCTATATATTTGTAGTTAATTTAACTTTTATCACCGGAAAAAGTAAGTTTATTTACTACCAAATAATTTAGAGGCAGAATACGATATAAGGAAACATCAAGCAATCAAACCTATGTTGTCTTCACAGGGCAAACCAAGTGATACCGAAGCAATTGGTAATCAACTGCTAACCGATACTCCAAGCGAGTCACTGCGCGATACTCCTTCTGAGTCGCTGCGCGATACTCCTTCTGAGTCGCTGCGCGATCGCCAGCAAATATTTGAGCTGATAGAGCGTATCCTGTCCTTTGAAGCTTGCTTATATCATCAAATTTTGCCATATACCATAGAAGATAACAAATTGTTACTGGGCATGGTTAATCTAGAAGATACTGCGGCGCTAGATTACGTTGGTAACATTTTGTATTATATGAATTGCACAATGGTGACAGTAGCGATCGCCCCCGACACGCACCGCAACATACTCTCAGCCTACCTCAACTACAAAAATACATCCCAGCCAGCAGCCAACCTTGCTCAAGAACATAGCGCAGCTACCATTGCCGATTCGCTTGCATCAAAGCCAGAGACATCTATTGTTGCCCAGACAAAACCCGACGAAAATTCTTTTCAACAAGCAGATTCTCCTGCTCTGCTGGACCTGGATAACTTGTCTAAAGCGACCATCCTCTTTACCAGCGCAGACAAAAAGACACAGGAAAGTACTTCCGAAGAGCGATCGCCAGAGAATTTACCTGTATTACTCATACCAGTTCCCGATTTATTACTGCCTGTTGAACAGCTAGCAACACTACAACCCAAGAAATTACTAGCAGAATTGCTAGGTCGAGTTCTCGCGGGGGGAATTGGTCGTTTGTATTTGGAAAGACAACCATACGAAGGTAGAATACTCTGGAGTGATAATGGAGTCTTGCAATCCGTCTTAGAAAAACTCCCCCTCTCCGTTTTCCAAGGAGTACTTAATGAATTGAAGCGACTAACAAACATACCTGTAACTACACTTGCAGAAGCAAAACAGGTAGAGAAAGAATGTTTATATCAAGAAAACCGTTTGTTATTACGCTTGCGAGTGATGCCGGGAATGTACGGCGAAGAAGCCACACTACAAGTACTCCGGGGAGCTGCCTTAAAATTCCATCAACAACAACAGTTAGCACGTCTTAGCCGCGATGCTATAGGAATTTCCCAACAACTCAGTCACAAATTGCACGAACTGCAACAACGGCTAGTCTTGAATCGCAACATCAACCCCGGACAATTGAAAGCTTTTACGGCACTGAATCGACTCTTGGATGATTTAGACAATCAAATCAAAATACTCACAGATGCTTGACTACCGATAAACAACAAATAAAAATCTGTCAGTAAAACCGCTGATTCCGCTGTGATACTTATTGTGTTGTAATGGAACCCTAGACCGATCGCCTGAAGAGGTTGCGGTTGAATATCAAGAAAATTTTGATACCGTATTATACTAAAGATTACGGTTTTTAAAACGTATAGTAACAAATCTAATTTTCTGCTCTTAAATCCATTTTTTGCAGATATTTCATGCAGACTGAGATTTTTAGTGAAACTTTCCCCCTAATGAGTACAGCCAATCCACAAACTTTGGAATGGCTGCTCAACGTTGCAATTGACCACGAATACCCAGCAGGACGAGCCGTTTTAATGGAAGATGCTTGGGGGAACGCGGTTTACTTCGTGGTTTCTGGTTGGGTCAAAGTGCGACGCACGCGCAGCGAAGATTCTGTTGCTTTGGCAATTTTAGGACGAGGTGATTTTTTTGGCGAAATGGCAATTTTGGATGAGTCTCCCCGCTCAACCGATGTGGTTGCTCTTTCGCCTGTGAAATTACTGAGTATCTCCAGAGAGCGCTTTATTCAAATATTGTTTAAAGACCCGCAGTTGCATCATAGAATGCTGCAACTGATGGTGCGACGATTGCGGCAAGTTAATTTACGTTTGCAAATGCGGTCTTCACCACCAGCAGTTAAACTCGCTCAAACTCTAGTTAGTTTGGGCGAAAGTTACGGTCAAGAATCAGAAAATGGAAAGGAAATTTTTAATATTCCTTACAAAGATTTAGCAGAAGTTACAGAAATTGGTGTGGAAGAAACGACCAAAATCATGTCCAAGCTTGATGAAAAAGGTTGGATCAAAATTGACAACGCTAATCAGGTAGTTTATCTCGTTAACTTCAAACAATTGATAAATTTGGCTGGCAAAGTTTAATTAGTTATATCATTTGCCGAAAATCATGATAAATATGAATTGGTCGTAGGGGCGGGGTCTCCCCGCCCTTGCCTATATAATTTGTATCAACATTAAACTTAAACGGTATTAGGTAGACGCGCTAGTAGGGTGTGTTAGGACGGATGTCCCTAACGCACCCGAAGCAAAGGAAAGTGAGTAGTTATGAGTTCTGAGTTATGAATTATGAGTTATAAGTTAAATTTAACCCTAAATTCCTCGCTCCTACCTCTTAACTTCTAACTACAGATGAGTCACGCAACAGCACCTCGCACCGACACCCGCATCCAAGAAGCCGTGCCGACAATTCATTATCAGGTGGCAATGCCTCAACCAGAAACACATTTGTTTGAGGTGACTTTGCATTTAGCAAATTACCCATTGCCAATTCTGGATTTAAAACTACCTGTGTGGACTCCAGGTTCTTACTTGGTGAGAGAATACGCCAAACAGTTACAGGATTTTGCCGCTTTTTCGGACGCGGAACCTTTACCTTGGCGGAAAATCAGTAAAAATCACTGGCAAGTAGAGACAAAGAATGTTTCAAAATTAACCGTGAGTTACCGCATTTTTGCGAATGAACTATCAGTGCGGACAAATCATTTAGATGCTACTCACGGCTATTTTAACGGTGCTGCGCTGTTTTTTAGAATCCCCGGTTGGGAAAAGCAATTAATTCGCGTTTCTATCATACCACCACGCCCGGAATGGCAGGTAACTACGGCATTACCCGCAGATGAACAAGCCAATACTTTTCTAGCTAACGATTTTGATACGCTTGTAGACAACCCCTTTGAAATTGGTTGCCATCAGTTATATCACTTTGAGGTATTGGGAAAACCGCACGAACTGGCAATTTGGGGACAAGGTAATTTGCAACCACAACGGATGATTTCTGATATCACGAAAATTATCGAAGTTGAAGCGCAAATGTTTGGCGGTTTGCCTTATGAAAGATATCTGTTTATACTACATTTATTTTCTCAAGCTTACGGTGGTTTGGAGCATAAAAACTGTTGCTCGTTAATTTACCAGCGCTTTGGATTTCGCGCTGAAGATAAATACGATCGCTTTATGCAATTGGTAGCACACGAGTTTTTTCACTTGTGGAATGTCAAGCGCATTCGCCCGAAAGCACTGGAAGTTTTTGATTACGACCAGGAAAATTATACACCGTCTTTATGGTTTTCTGAAGGAACGACGAGTTATTATGATTTGCTGATTCCTTTGCGGGCGGGCATTTACGATGCTCAAACATTTTTAAGCAACTTGAGCAAGGAAATTACTAAGTACGAAAAAACACCTGGACGTCAAGTGCAGCCCCTTTCGGAGTCGAGTTTTGATGCTTGGATTAAACTTTATCGCCAAGATGCCAATAGCGGCAATTCTCAAATTTCCTACTATTTAAAAGGGGAAATGGTATCTTTGTTGCTAGATTTGCTGATTCGTTCCCAGCATAACAATCAGCGCTCTTTTGATGATGTCATGCTGAAAATGTGGCAGCAATTTGGCTCATATGAAATCGGCTTTACTCCCGAACAGTTGCAGTCAGTCATTGAGTCTGTAGCAGAAATGGATTTATCTGATTTCTTTAAGCGCTACATTGATGATACTGAAGATTTGCCTTTCAACGAGTATTTACAACCTTTTGGCTTGGAGTTAATAGCAGAAAACGAAGAAGAACCTTATTTGGGTGTGAAAGCAAGTGCTGAAAACGGAAGAGAGATAATTAAGTTTGTCGAAGCTAGTTCACCTGCACAAATAGCGGGAATTGATGCAGGTGATGAGTTGTTGGCAATTGATAAAATGAAGGTGACAGCAAGTGGGTTAAGCGATCGCTTAAAAGATTATCAACCCAACGACACCATCCAAATTACAGTTTTCCACCAAGATGAACTTCGCACCTACCCTGTAACCTTGACTTCACCACGTCCCACACGGTATCAAGTAAAACCTGTTGCCAATCCTTCGCCAATACAGCAAGAAAACTTAACAGGGTGGTTAGGCGTGTCAGTTTTATAAGGTATAAGGTGAGCCACTGCGGTGAAGCAGCC
The DNA here is from genome assembly GCF_000817785.2 of Hassallia byssoidea VB512170. Classification (GTDB taxonomy): domain Bacteria; phylum Cyanobacteriota; class Cyanobacteriia; order Cyanobacteriales; family Nostocaceae; genus Hassallia; species Hassallia carrinoi. The sequence continues at coordinate 7,649 of NZ_JTCM02000150.1, forward strand.
CCCGTCTTCTCCCGAAGGGAGAGGCTAGCGCCAAGGCGGTTCCCGTCGTTCGCGTAGCGTCTCCGACAGGAGATGGGGGACTGCACCAAGCCGAAGGGTGGACGGGTTTCCACAGCAGTAAGCAAGTGGCGAAGAGCGAAGGGTAAAAGGCAAAAGGTAAGAATATGAATTGAAAATTTTGATTGATGGTTATACTTTGAAAATCCTGGTTGTAGAGACGTTCCGACGGAACGTCTCTACGATAAATTAGGAATTTCAGATTTTAATTCAGCAACGCGGTTCTTTATTATTGCCTTTTCACTTTTACCTTTTAACTTTTCAACACTCCTGGTTCTCGTTGCATGGGCAAAACATCTAAAATATCGGTTTGCGAGCAATATTTCAGGTCTTCATAACAATCAAGACGTAACAATCGCTGACCGTGACTGCAAGCGTGAAAAAGTCCTAATAAGTTATCTTGCCATTGAGAATAAAGAGCGATCGCACTAACTACTTCATCATTACCAGCTAATTCCTCTACAGGCAAGTTGGTTTCTTGTACAACACTGTGAGCGATCGCCCCCGCACAAGCTGTATCCTCTAAAGAAAAACTGCCTTCCCAACCTGAACCAACAATCCAAACTATTTCTGGTTGCTTTTCTATGAGATATCGCACCACCGCAGCCCGATTGATAAAAGCTGCGGTTATGACAGTTGCAGCATCTTGGACTCGTTGTAAGGCGCGAGTGCCATTCGTGGTACTAATAAATAAGCGTCGCCCATGCACTAATTCTGGTGTGCAGTCGAGAGGCGAGTTACCCAGTTCAAAACCAGGAACTTTCCCACCACCGCGTTCTCCAGCTCGCAACCGTTTTTCGGGGAGCCAAGAAGAGCTAACATGCATAAGTTTTTCTAAATCGCTGAAGACTTGGATAGCTTCGCCTCCAGCTGCCAATACAGTCGCCATTGTACTGGTTGCTCGCAATACATCAACTGCGATCGCGCAGTCTGGCGCTTTATCCGCTGGAGTCAATTCCGGAGTGTGGTAAACGAATAGCTTCACGTGCTGGATACACCTAGTCCTATACTACTGCCGCAAATAATATCTTACCCAGATGCTGTCACTAAACAATAGCTTTATGCTAGTGGGTTCTTGATGTCTCAACCCTGAGTATACTCTATGCATGAATCAAAGAAGATTGAAATCTTGCCCGTCTTCAATGGGCAATTTCTCCTATTTGAACGCAGCATTGGAACTGAACGTGTAATCTGAGAATAAGCACAGATGTACGATTATGCAGTACTAAATAAAGACACTCACCATCCACGCATCCAAAACGAATATCTACTGGGAAAGAATCTTTTCACATTTTCCCAATCCACGCATCCCAAATCTAAAATCCAAAATCGACATGGCACCTTTACCTGAATACCGCCCCAAACAACTGTCTTTAGGTCCTCTAGAAGCAGAAATTTTGCATATCATCTGGGAACTGAGTTCAGTTACAGTTAAAGATGTACACGATCGCATTCTTACTGACCCCAACCGCGAATTAGCTTATACTTCCGTGACAACCGTATTGCGTCGCCTTACCGATAAAGGTTGGCTAACCTGCGACAAAAGAGGACGAGCATTTTATTGGCGTCCGTTGATTACCAAACAGCAAGCTGAGGTAATTAAAGCACACGAGCAGTTACAGCGATTTCTCGCGGTGGGTAATCCCGATGTAATTGCAGCTTTTGCAGATAGTTTAGATGAAGCTGCCAGCGAACAAATACAAGCGATCGCCAAACGCATTCAAGCTGCACGCCAAGCCAGGGAGGAACAATAATGCATTTGATCATGATTTTGACTGCTTTAACAGTCGCTTGGTGCTTGAGATCCTCTCAAACTAACTTTCAAGGTAGTTGGAGTGTCCGCTGGAGGCGATCGCTATTTTTATTTGTCTTTCCGCCCTTGTTAATTTTTATGACAGCGATCGCCGTTTTGTGCATGGGACCTCAAGGCAATATGGGCGGGATGTACACCGGCTGGTTTAGTTATGTCTTAACGTTAATTTGTCTTGCAATATTTGACATTTTGTGCATTAAACTTGCCTTCGGTGGTTGGCAATCTGTGAAATCTGTCCGCAACTGTCCCTTAGTTAATCTTGAGGGTAAACAAGTTAGGTTACTCAACACCGAAGCGCTGTTTGCCGGTCAAATCGGTTTTTGGCGATCGGAATTAGTAATTAGCCAAGGACTATTGGAAAATCTCTCACCAGAGCATTTAGAAACCGTCTTCGCACACGAGCAAGGGCATTACCATTACAAAGATACATTCTGGTTTTTTTGGCTGGGTTGGGTGCGTTGCTGCACCGCTTGGTTGCCAAATACAGATGCTTTGTGGCAAGAACTGTTAATTTTGCGCGAATTACGTGCAGATGCTTACGCTGCATCGCGAGTAGATCCGTTATTGCTAGCAGAATCGCTGTTGTTGGTAGTGAGTACAACTCCTGTATCTTCAGAAATTTTCTGTGCTGCATTAGGATGCGATCGCCTAGAACAGAGAATAGAAGCTTTGTTAGCACAACCAGAACCGACTCCAAAACTTAACTTCCAATTTTGGAATGGCTTTTTGTTGGCGTTTTTGCCTTTGGTAACTGTGATATTTCACAATTGACTTGTAGAGACGCGAAATTTCTCGTCTCTACATTTCCTCTTTTCTCAATTAGGAAGCAATTAACATTTGCTGCTCGTAAAAGCGCTTGAGACGCGATAATAACTGATTTTTCCAGCAATTAGCCAAGTCTTCTAGCTCAAGCGTGAATACAGTCGCATCTCCGTAGGGGTGGGCAACAATAATTAGTGCGTGACTGATTTCTAAGTTGTAAAAATCTCTAACTGCCTTTACTTGGGCAGTAACTTGCTCTAGCTTGTTACCGAGAAATGTCAATTCGGATACAGCCTGTGTGCTTGATGTCCACTCAATGACATGAAGTGAGCCATCATATTCGCCCATAAAGTCTAACTTGGCTGCATAGGGCAAAATCCCCCTCCAAGGAACAACCTTTTCTACAAGGTGAACCGCACCGATTTTTTCTAAAACTGGTTGTACGCTACGTCGGTAAGCCTTAACGCGATCGCAGTAATGCGACAAAGGCTCTTTGTTAAAGTGCTGCTCCATCAGTTTATGGAAAGATGCGCCTTCAGTGCGGTTTCTATGGACAATCCACTCTGATTCTCGCTTGTCTAAATTCTGCCTTTGGCTTGGGGCTGCGGTACCCTTTTTAGACCAGGTTGCATTAAACACTGTCCCTATAGCTGGACGAAGTTTTCCGTCAAACTCATCCTCATAGAAACACTGACCATTCACCCAAATGGGACGCTGAAGACAGAACTCCAACTGTTTGTCTTCTTCCGGTTTTTGGGCAAAAGGTATAGATGATTCGTCGAATCTATTTTCTTGATTAGTTTTTGGCATGAGGTTTTGACTCCACTAAACTGCCTTTGACCTAATCAAAACATCCGAATTCAGGGCTTCATTGCTGCGGATCTCATTTTTCTAATTCTTAACACTTCTTAACGAACTTCCGATCTTACCGTTTTGGATCAAAACCTCTCTTTATTTTTTTGGGTGGTTTGGGCAGCTTTTGATGTAGCCCTGTTAGGTGAATCCGAGTTTCGGTGTCGTCAGGAAATTGATATAGAGAAACTAACTGAAGTTCTTTCTCATGGCGAACTGTGTCTCTACCTCGTTCCTGAGCCTTCCTGTATTCCAGCCAAGCGCCGCCCCTTTTATTCCAGCTAGCCTCGACATCAGCAATTTGCATTGCTTCCCCCTCAAGAAAGTAATCTAGGTGTTCAAACCAATCAACTTTGTTGGGATATACGATGCCTTTGCTCAGAGTTTCTTCAAAGTCTTTACGCATCTGATTGGCTTTATTCCACCGTTCCATCAAATCTTGTTTTCCTATAACCTTCGTATGAGGTAAAGGACTTCCCAGTCCGCTTTCCCTCAAATTTCGTCTGCATATAGCAACCTGACACCAAAACCACAGATGTTCGGGTGACGCGAAAAGCTGATGCAATAGGTTAGATGGCTGGTGATGATTGTATACTGCTGTAGCCAGTTGAAGTTGAGCTACGAATAGCTCTGCCCAAGGCTTATAATTTTGAGTAGGCTTCCACCAAATTGGTCTTGGTTCTTTGCATCCTGTCAAGTCGAACAACCATATTTGAATGCTTTGATAGGCGTGTTTAAAACCAAGAATCAAATCTTCTTCGTTTTTGTCTGATGGTATGACAGGCAAGAGGGGATCTGGAAACTCCCCTATCATCCAGATGTATTGTGGTAAGTTGTGTTGTGCAATAAAATTCCAAGCTCGATTCCTTTGTTGCTTATTTTGTTGATGGACTTCCAGCAATCTCTGATACCGCTTTTCATTGCCAGTTTTAGTGGGAAGAAACAAAGGTTCGCTAAGGATGATTTTGAAGACATAAGGTAGCAAACCTCTCAGAAAGTCGGTTGGTTTGGGCAGAAATCGCAGTTGAGAAGGGCTATCAGGAATCCAGATATCTGACATATAAAGGCTTTTACAAAAACAACGGTTATAAAATATTCAATATAACTACTCTGCACACTCAAGCCATGAACATAAATCTTGTAAATTCTTTATTCCAAGTTATCCAGTCTCTCTCTCAAGAAGAAAGAGCGCTGCTCCAAGAGAAAATGAAAAAACAAGAAGACTGGCAGACTCTCCGCAAACAAATCGTGAAACTAGGAGAAGAAATCAATACTTATCGTCAGGAAAAACCATTTTGCCCACCAGTAGATGAAATTATCCACCAATTGCGCGAAGAACGCGATGAGCAAATGAGTGCTTGCTTTCCTGAGTTATTCGTTGGAACAAAGTCTGCAAGAGAAAGACAAGCAAACGTATAAACTGAATTAATTATGAAAAAATAATTTTGTGAAAGTTAGATGACATCAAGGCTAGTTTGTGTTGATGCTAATTTTGTAGTTGGCTTGCTCAGTGGCGGTACTATAGCAGTCCCTTTTATTTATTTGTGGGATCAATGGCAAAATGCAGCATATACACCAGTCGCACCAGCATTGATTTACTATGAGGTCAGCAACGCCTTCCATCGATTATCCCTAGCAGGACAATTATTACCCGAACAGGCAGAGCAATCACTAAATGCAGCTTTGAATCTAAATATTACACTTTATGGTGATGCAGAATTACACCGAGAAGCCTTTACTCTAGCGAGAAGTCTGAGACTCTCAGCAACCTACGATTCTCACTATTTAGCTTTAGCTCAAAGATTAGGATGTGAGTTCTGGACGGCAGATAGGCGGTTGTATAACTCAGTGCAAGCTTCGTTGCCGTGGATACATTTAGTGGGCGTTGCATAATTGAAGTATGAATTCAAGCGATCGTTATGCAATGTCCAAGGTGTGAATCAACTCATATTCGTAAGAATGGTAAAAAGGCAAGTA
>NZ_JTCM02000151.1 GCF_000817785.2 Hassallia byssoidea VB512170
CATCAAAAGCAAATGTCCTCAGGGGGTGTTGCTAATGGTGGGGAGGTTTTAATCATTGCCTGAAAGCTTAAGCAAAAACGGGAATGAGTAAGTAGCGATAATTCATGAATTATCGCACTCGTAAATTAACGAACTACGCCGGTTTCAAGTGTAAGTCAGAAAAAAATAGCTGAATCTTCCCTAGTTTTTCTCGATTGATCGCTACTGTAAAAACATCAGGCAATGAGCCTACAGGAAAATTACCAAAAACAAATACTTTTCTCGTGAGAAAATCGGAATAAATCTGATTTTTTTCACAGAAAAAATTGTCATTAGGTATTTCAATTAATTTTTTGAAGAAAATCAGGAGTAATTTTATGAAAGATAACCAAATTTGTTTTAAATCAGAAAACACAGAAGCTACTAGTTTTCTAACTTCCTCATCTTATAAGAAGTTTTTACATGATTTATGGCAAAGATTGGTAGATACGCTATTAACCAATTCTCAGGAATTACAAGTTTGGCAAAAAGTTGACCGTTACGGTAATATTTATTGGAAAGCTTACGATCCTGTAACGGGAAAATCTTTCAAGTCAGGTTCTGAAGATGATATACGTATGTGGATTGAACAGCTTTATCAGTCTTCAAAATACGGCAAGTCTGATTTTGGTAATTGGTAACGTGGTAATTGGTAATTGGGCATTGGTAATAATTCTTTTCCTTTTCCCTTTTCCCATTACCCATTACCCATTCCCCATTACCCATTCCCCATTCCCGATTTGCTACTTAATTTGCATTACTGGATAGTCAGGATTTGCCGGGTTTGGAATTAATCGCTGGTTCTTACAATCCACTAAGAAGTCTAACTTTTCTAATACAACTTGACCAATAAGAACTTCATCACCAGTTACCAGGGCATCCTCAATAGTTTCACGTCCTGCACACTCAATTATCACAGGTTCGGTGACTCCCACACTTTCCTGGCGTCCGTCAGCATATTGCGCTACCCGTTGTCCACGAATTCGCAAGCCTAGCTGCTGTACTATTGCTGCGGGAATTACTAAAGTGACTGCACCTGTGTCTACTAAAGCTTGAGTTTCATGTTCACGCAGAAGATGAGGTGCAAGTAATCCCCGATTTACTAGCGCCTCATCGATTGCGTTTGTTAGCTTTACTTTAATGTGAACTGCTCCCATCATTAGGATATTTTAACTTGAGCGCGATCGCCTATCACACCAAAAAGTAAATAAATCAGCGAATATCTATCTTTAATAAGTTTGTAGTCAGGAATGAGCGTCCTCTCTTATATTCCTGACTACAAACATGTTTTATTATCGGTAATTCAACGGTTATGATATGACTTTTTAAGGCTTCTTAGGCACATTTGGTGCTTGGATTGTACAGGGTTTAATATTGCACTGTTGCTCGTAAAGCTTTTGAACATAGGATTCTTGCCAACTCAAAGGAACTTCTAGTAATCCCTGCGGTCCTGTAATTGCTTGTCCGAGAAACAGTAACAAAGCGAGAGTATTTAAAGCGATGTGAATATTACGCCAGCGATTTGTTTTATCCTTATAGATATCTGGCAAAATTGCCAAAGAGAAAATCATCAACAAAGCAACAGTAATGCCGTAATAGTAGTGAGAAAAATACCATTGGTCAGTTTTACGATAGATACCATCCTGACAACCAAGCACTACTAAAGCCATTCCACTAAGGGTAGCAAAAATCGCCCGCCACTTCCGATCGCCTGCTTTATAAAGTAGAGCCAATGAAGCGATCGTCGCGACAAAAAACAAGGCAACCAAGATAACTTGAAATGGTGCTTTTGTCCAAACTTGTTTTTCTAAGATGTTGCTAAATATATCGAAACCCAACGCTAGTAAAACAATCCCGACAACCGATCCTGTTAGCCAGCGTCCTAACTTAACATGTTCCTGTCCGACAGCTGGGGGAATTTTACTCTTACCGTCTGTTGCAGTTTGCAAGCGTCGCTGACGAACTTGCAAAGCGCGGTTGACAACGATACCGATTAAAGGAAAAACGACCAATACAGCGATTACTGGATGTAACAGCAAAATCACATCTTTTAATTCCATATCAGACCTCTGGAGGACTATAGTGCTTTTGTGGCTAAATAAAGCATCTCAACTAAGAGGCAGGGGGCAGGGGGCAGGGGGCAGGGGGCAGGGGGCAGGGGGCAGGGGGCAGGGGGACAAGGGGGACAAGGGAGACAAGGGGGACAAGGGGGACAAGGGAGACAAGGGAGACAATTACCAATGCCCAATTACTAATGCCCAATGCCCAATGCCCAATGCCCAATGCCCAATGCCCAATGCCCCATGCCCCATGCCCAATTACCCATTACCAATTCCCAATACGATAATGCATTTTCTTAGGAAAGTGTGCGCTACTACTTTCATCAGCCTTTCACAAGTGCGATCGCACTTATATCAGCTTTGCGAGCAAATAACGCTCTTGGTTTGAACAAAACTTTAAATAGTAGCAATAAAGATTGTAACTCTCCGGGTGTCAAAGAACGTCGCCATTGACCAGGACGACAGAACAGCATTTTTACTAAGCAACGATGTTGAGAAAGACTTACCGATTCAAACATGACTCGAACTGTGGGAAATCCTTCTTGAACGCTAGTTTGCGTAACAATACCTTGCAAGGTTAATTTTGCCTCCAGAATTTCCACAGTTACGGGTAAGATTTCTCCTGGTTTGATTTCCGGCAAACCCGCTTGCGTTAAGGCAATTTCCGCTCCTATTTCGGAAATCTTTGTAGTTATCCCCCACAGTGACACATTGTTTTCAGTGTGATTTTTTATATCTAAGCGCACCGTGCGACGCAAATCAAACCAAGCGTAGGGGTCAGGTTTGGGAACATCCAGCAAGACTAACAAGGCAACGGCAAGCACTACCAAATTATAAACGCTCCACAACCAACCTAAACCGAGTCCCTTGACTTGTTGGGCAGCTTCTAATGGCATTGTCTGCCAAGCACCTTCGAGCATAAACATCCCCAAGTTGCGCCAGAAGCTGACGGCTGTAATGATAAATAATACAATCAAAGGTAAGGCTAGTTTCCAGTTGAAAGAGAAGCGATCGCTTGCAGTTCCCTTTGGTGTCACTTGAAAACCGCGAGAAAACGGATTCAGCATCACTTGAATTACCGTCCATGCAAGGGGAAATGTCAGCACAACTGAGTATATATCTGACAATAATGCGGAACGGCTGCGGTAATTCAACCAGGAAAATACTGATAATTGCACCACATAGTAGGGCAAAAAGAAATACAGCACTTCTTTGGGACTTGCTTTAATCGGGATCGCTCCCAAAAACGAATAAGCTAAAGGTGCAATCAAAAAACCGACACGAGCAATACTCGTAAACCAGTGCAACAATCCTTCTAAGTGCGCCAGTCGTTGCCAAGGTCGCAATCCGCGAATGGTGAGGGGATTTGCCTCGATGAAAAATGCTTGGAGTGTACCTTGTGCCCAACGCAGGCGTTGAGTTGCTTGATCTGCCATGTTGTCAGCTGCCAAACCTGCACTCAATTTTTCATCTAAGTAAACTAAGCGATAGCCTTGAGCTGAAAGTCGAATGCCGGTGAAGTAATCTTCGCTGAGAGAGTCGGTAACAAAACCGCCAACTGATTTTAACGCACTTCGCCGCACCACAAAAGAAGTACCAGCGCAAATTACACTGCCTGCACTATCGCGAAGCGGTTGAATTTGGCGGTAAAATACTTCTTCTTCGGATGTGAGAATGTTTTCTAACCCAAGATTGCGGGCAATCGGATCGAAGTTGTAGAAGCTTTGCGGAGTCTGCACTAAGGCAATTTGTTCATCTTGAAAAAAGCCAACTGTGCGGGTGAGAAAATTTTCTGTGGGGACAAAATCAGCATCAAAAACGACAATTAAATCTCCATCAGTACGAGCGATCGCTTGATTCAAATTTCCGGCTTTGGCGTGACGATTATCAGGACGCGTCATGTACTCGCAACCCAATTCCTCAGCCAGCGCCTGTACTTCTGGACGTTTGGTATCATCTAACAAGTAAACTTTTTTGTTCGGGTAGTTGAGAGCTTGACAACCGATGATTGTCCGCTGCAAAATAAAAATTGGCTCGTTGTAAGTTGGTATTAAGATATCTACACTCGGCGTGAAAGTGCCTTCAATGACAGCAACTGCTTTTTGGTCTGCTTCCCAAGGACGCTCTTTGTGCTTCAGCATCAAAAACATCTGAATCAAACCACTACTGAGCATCAGCATTTCTAAGAAAAACAAAGCCAAACTGAAGGTACCATTTACAGGGTTGCTCAGGTTGAGAGTGGAAAGCGATCGCCAAACAATATATCGGATAGTCAACAGCAACAGAATTCCCACCACTAAAAATCGCGACCAAGTGCGAGGTAGTGGGGAAATTTTCATAGTTACTAAGGCGATCGCTAGTAAAATAACAGTCGGGGCAAGCAGATACTCTCCTGCTACCATTGGCACTTGCAGCCACATTGGTGGCGAAGCTTGCAGGACGTTTATCTGTGCAAAAATATTAGTGATAGTGCCTTCCCCTGCAAACCACCCCGCTACTATTGCAGCAGATATAGCGATCGCTAAGAGCATTATTAAAGATGCCCATTGGGGACGCATCACTGGTTTGGAGATTCGATCCAAACGTCGAGCATCAATTTTGGACATTTTCATGATTTATTTGTTTTGGCGATCAAGCCTGTTAAAAACTAGTGAATTGTTAGTTCAAATGTTACACCATTGCTGGTAAAATAATATGCTTGATTTACTTTACTTCATTAGCTGGGAACTTAGTCACTTTACCTTTCTTCACCGCTACAACTACATCGAAGTTTGTACATAAAGAGAACGTTACATTACTCTTTTGGCTATAAAGGTTAACTACCATACCTGCACCACCTGGTTGAACACCGATTGGCGAAAGCTCTTGCGGAAAGTAGCGCCGCATCATTTCCGCACTCTCAGGCTTACCCTTATTTGCGGTTATCATTGCAATCTTTTGGTCAACAGTCAAGTTTGTAGTATCATTCGTCTCTTGAGCTGATACTTGAGCTAGTGAAGGATTAATTATCTTTAAGGGAACATCCGAAAATGTGAAAAAGCTAACTAGGGCAGCACTTGCAAGCACAGATGTGAGTTTCATGAGTTACTCCTTGTTTTTTCCTTCATCCTTCTACTTCTCAAAGCATCTCAGTTACTACTTAGGCTCATCTGAGAAGCAAAGCATGATTTTCATGAATTTATGCGGGCAATAAATTCAGTTAAAACTCAGCGTTTTCTCAGGTAATCATGGTATGGAGTGATTACAGTCCGTCGCGGCGACAAAAACTGTAGGGTGCGTTACTGCGTTAACGCACCCTACGTTTCTAGCTAACTGTAACAGCAGTTGACAAAGTAGGTACTAATTTAAACTGAAATTCTGCCTCAAACACCTCTTTTTTCAAATTCACACTCCAGAGTTCTAAGGCACAGTCGTCATCAGGATGAGATGGAAAGATATGCAGTTGTAATTCCTGAGAATCTGGATTGTATTCACACTGCACTCGTGCGATCGCACCAATTTGTCTTCTATCAAGGGCAACTGCTAATCTTAATATTGCACTCAATTTGCTGACAATTTGCCTGTCTTCTTTGTGCAGTAGATTGGCGTAATTTTCATGCTTTTTCTTCGGTGCTGATTTGCGATGATAACGCGCTAAATTAGCGATGATTTCTATTTCTGTTTCTGTATAACCGAGTAACTCACCATTGCGAATTAGATAGTAAGAGTGCTTGTGGTGAGCATTATGGCTAACATAATGACCGCAATTGTGTAATATCGTCGCTGCCCATAGTAGTTGTCTTTCTTCTGCACCCCAGTTGTGTAATTTGCCTTGGGTTTGGTTAAATAACGAGAGGGCAAATTTGGCAACGCGATCGCTATGTTCTAAGTTGACGTTATACTTTTTCGCTTGTTTGAGAACACTCCGCTCCCTTACAGAACCTTGGTAACGCAGTTTATCTGAAATCAAACCGTGGGTCAACATCCAGTCTACAATCACCCCTTCCCGCAGCGATCGCTCGCACACTGTCACCGATTCAACGCCTAAAAGGGTCATTGCTTCCTGTAAGATTACGGCTCCCGCAAGTATCACTTCTGACCGTCTATCTGGCATTCCTGGAATCGCTGCCCTTTCTGAGTAATTCAGCTTCCGCAAGCGATTGACCAACTCGCGCAAATCTTTTAAACTAAACTCGTAGCGGTTAAGTGTTGCCGGGACAGAGCCGGACTTTTCCCGTGCGTGAATCAGCGCTAAAGTTTCAATTGTGCCGGCAGTTCCTACCAAACGGGGAATTTCTCCCATCTGTATGTTTGCTTGCACTTCTTCTACAGAACGTTCCAGTGTACCGCGTGCGTAAGCTTGCAAGTACTGAAACTCAATGTTACTGATGGGGTCAGTGGTAATTAATTCACTCGTTAGTCGCACTGCACCCACTTTGGTACTGGTGAGAACTCGCGCTTCATGACTATCGCCTAAAATTATTTCTGTGGAACCGCCGCCAATATCAATGATAATATGAGGCTGGTCATTAAATTCCAGCCCCGACAGCACACCCAAATAGATTCGCCGCGCTTCTTCTTGACCAGAAATCAAGTCAACGCTTAAACTCAACTCATCTTCTACTCTTTGCAAAAAATCTTTACCATTGGGTGCTTCGCGCACAGCACTAGTTGCTACCGCAATAGTTGTTTCCGCATTGAGAGTTTTCGCAACTTCTTGAAAGCGTCCCAAGGCTGCGATCGCTTTTTTCATTATCTCTGGTTTTAGTTCTCCAGTTTTAAGATCGCGATCGCCGAGTCGAACGGTTTCTTTTTCTCTGGCAATAATGCTAAAAGCTGGTAATGTTGGTTCAATCCGCACAATTACCATGTGCAGAGAATTTGTCCCTAAATCAATAGCAGCAATAATCCGATGCTCAACTGTTTGAGTTGGAGTACTCTCCCAGTTAGCTGAAACTAAATCCAGCATCTATTTTTCTCTCACTTAAGGATGGTAAAAGGGATTGGGGTGATGGTACTGGTTGTACTAGGGATAAGGAAAGAGATTATTCACATCGATCTGTTTGCACCCAGTCATCAGTCCGCACTACCTAGCCACCAGTGCCTAATCCCTAGTTACCAAGTTGTCATTTTACAAATAGCAAATAAAGCTATTCTATAAATATAAAGATGTATTAACTCATCTATCTCTAGTTATTTTTGCTATTTATGCTGAGGACACCAGAAAGCAATACTGAACCGATGTGGCTTGTGATTATCCGGCTATTGCGATGGCACAAACCAGAAGGACGGTTAATCTTGATGATTCCTGCTCTTTGGGCTGTGTTTTTGGCAGCTTCAGGGAAACCACCTTTACCGCTAGTTGGCGTCATCGCTTTAGGAACTATCGCCACAAGTGCTGCTGGATGTATTGTGAATGATTTGTGGGATCGAGACATCGACCCGCAGGTGGAAAGAACTCGCTTGCGTCCTCTTGCTTCTCGTGCCTTATCTATAAAGGTTGGTATTGTTGTCGCGATTGTTGCGATGTTTTGTGCAGCAGTTCTTGCCTTTTATCTTAACCCGCTTTCTTTTTGGTTGTGTGTGGCAGCAGTACCAGTAATTCTGCTTTATCCTGGTGCGAAAAGAGTATTTCCTGTACCGCAGTTAGTGCTTTCCATCGCTTGGGGTTTTGGTGTATTAATTAGCTGGAGTGCGGTGACGCAAAACCTCTCGCAAGCAACTTGGTTACTTTGGGGTGCGACTGTGATGTGGACATTGGGATTTGATACTGTTTACGCGATGAGCGATCGCGAAGACGATCAGCGTATTAATGTTAATTCTAGCGCTTTGTTTTTTGGCGACAAGGCACCGATAGCGATTGGAATTTTCTTTGCTGCAACCATCTTTTTGCTTACTTGGCTAGGTATCTTAATGCATCTAAAGTATGCATTTTGGATTAGTCTGGCAATTGCTGCTATTGGCTGGGTTTGGCAATATCTTCAATTAATCAAGAAAGACCTTCCCAACTTTGTTTATGCGGAGATGTTTAAACAAAATGTTTGGATTGGTTTTATCGTCCTTGCAGGGATGATTGCCGGGTCTTTCTAATTAAATGTAAATATTTATTTTATCATCAGATGCGAGTCACAAACTATGCATCTGTTTTTTTACACTTTTAAAGCAAACAATAGTATTATGAAAACTGACAAGCTTAGAATCAATCAGCTTTCACAAGAAACTTACGAGTGGTATCTCGCTTACTTGCAAGCTATTGACAGCAAGAACGTTGAACTGTACGCTACTTTCCTAGCAGATGATTGTGTTATGCAATCTAACAACAATGCTCCTGTTCAGGGTAAGGTTGCTATTGTAGAGTTTCTCTCTGATTATTGGACTAGTTTTGCTAGCTTGGAACACGACTTGCTAAATATTTACGGCAGCGATTCGTTTTTTGTTCTTGAAGCTTTGAATCATTATAAACGAAATGATGGGCAAGCTGTAACAATTAGAGCCGTAGCTTTGAGCGATCGCAACAAAAACGGTTTAGCGGCTTCTGTCAGATTCTACACAGATACAACACCTCTGTTTGCACCCATTGCAGCCTAACACGGCGTTAACATGTTTGTTTTAAAATAGCAGAAAATGCAAACATTCGTCTTATTTATAGTTGCTGCACTAGGAGAAATCTCCGGTTGTTACGCATTTTGGGCGACTTTCAGACTGGGAAAAAGTATACTTTTAATTATTCCCGGTATCTTAGCTTTAATTATCTTCGCTTTTACCCTAACTAAGATAGATGCCTCAAACGCTGGTAGAGTATATGCTGCTTATGGTGGTATTTACATTCTCTCATCTTTGATTTGGTTATGGTTAGTTGAAGGTGTAAAACCAGATAAGTATGATTTACTTGGTGTGACAATTTCCTTAATCGGAACGATTGTAATTTTATTCAGTCCGCATCGGTGGTAAAAAACAAGATCCCCGACAACTCTTGCGAAGTCGGGGATCTGATTAAACTCTCATCAAAAAATATGTCTTGCGCTAGATTCAAAATTTTAGCAATTCAGATAATAGTTTGTATGACCGCAAAATTGAAACACTCAATTAGATGAAGCTTTTTCTGACAGACAGACGCTACACGTCTACGCATCTAGTTAAAATCGCCATGATATTTTTATTGTCCCTTAGCAGTCTTGGTATTGTCGGGGGCAGTTTTTTTCTCAGAAAAGCTTTTAACAACACAGGTGATACTGAGACAATAACTAATATTACACAATATCGGGAAATTCGTAATCAAATTTGGTCTAATAAGAAACAAATAAAACACTTTCCTAATGAAATACCGCAAGATGCTACAAATGTGCGGCTTGCTTATTCTCCCGGCTTTTCGCAACAAGGCAGTTATCTTCAACTGAGGATGAAACAGCCTCCAGAAATAATAAAAAAAGTACTTTTCAAGTACAGAGAAATTGCGAAACACAAATATAGAGGAGGTAATACAAACGACCACGCAAACTTACCCAACGGTGTACCGACAACTTTCTTTTATACCAGTGATGCCCAAGAATCCTTTCCCGTTACTTATGAAATATTAGTATTAAATGCAGAAAACAGAGGAACCGCAGGCTTTAAATGGAATCATGGAGATAGCTATGGGGTAGCGATTGATAGTTCAGCTTCAGAAATTGTTTATTGGGTTGAAGCGTGGTAAGTTCGTTGTAGGTGGATAGTTGTAGGTGGATAGTTGTAGGTGGATAGTTGTAGGTGAATAGTTGTTGGTGGTTGGTTGTTGAGTTGATGCGATCGCTTTAATTCCCTATTTATGCGAAAAATCATTATTGGTGTGATGGGACCCGGTGAAAAGGCAACAGCAAAGGATTTGCAAAATGCTTATGAACTTGGTAAACTAATAGCCCAACAACAATGGATTTTGCTCACTGGTGGTAGAAATGTCGGCGTGATGGATGCAGCAAGTAAGGGTGCAAAATCTACTAATGGTTTAGTTATTGGGATTCTTCCCGATGATAGTCAAAAAGGCATTTCTTTATCTGTTGATATTGCCATTTTTACTGATATGGGAAATGCTCGTAATAATATTAATGTACTTTCCAGCGATTTGGTGATTGCTTGTGGGATGGGTGCAGGAACAGCGTCAGAAATTGCTTTAGCTTTAAAAGCAAACAAGCAAGTGATTTTGTTGAGTGACGATGTAGAAAGTAAAGTTTTCTTTCAAAAAATGTCGCCGAACAATATTTATGTTGTAGATGGGGTGGAAAAGGCGATCGCTACTGCTCAGACTATTTTAAAATAACGGTGATTTGGTATAATGAAGCGATCGCTGCTTAAAAATGCCAAAATAAATAAGCGCGATCGCTTCGGTAGTTGCCCAACCTACGCATCTACACGGGTTGAGCGTGGCTGGATGCTTTCTGTGCAGCAGTTTTCAAGCGGGTCGCTCTGCTTTTGCGGATACGTTCACTTTTGCGAACACCACCTGCCATTTCATATTCGTGACTGTCTTTGCCGTATTTAAAAGCAATCCCAATGAGCATCTTCTCAGAGAGAATACCCAAAGATTGTTCTAACTCTTCAATTTTTGCTTTGGAAGAATCGACCACGGTTAGAGCAGTGTTATGACCATCTATCTGATTGCGTAACTCCTCAATTAGTTGTGTCAGGTTTTTCAAGTTGCAAGCATCCCCAAGATCCAGATTGAGATCAATAGCTTTGAGTCCAGCGGATCTTAACTCAGCATTTTCTAGAACGCGGGATGTACGTTTTCTCCGAGACATAAATTTACTTCCAAGGTAAGGTTTCTAAAGTTACTATGTCTTACTGCAACTACATTCTGGTTCAGCAAAATCCACAAAGAACTGTAATTTTTCTCAGATAATTACTGGTAAATTTTCGTAATTTATCTGAAGCGTCTAATCTTAATCACAGCTTGAGCATTCATAACCACAGATAAAGCTGCGTTAACTACAGCTTGAGCATTTATAACCACAGATGAAACTGCGTTAACTACAGCTTCAAGTTTACTTATATTATCAGGAGTATTTATAAGTAATGCTTAAGCTGTATGAACTACAGCTTCAAGTTTAATTATATTATTATGAGCGTTGGTAACCACAGCTTCAGCATTCATAACCACAGAAGAAGCTGTATTAACTACGGCTTTAACTTTACTTATAAAATGGAAACGACTATTTAGCAAGGCACGGTTTGCTATTTTGCCGGGGAATGTAAAGTAAGTTAAGAGCGATCGCACCAACATAGATTTTCAGTCAACTTCTATTTGCTTATTACTCAGCGTCATCTCCGGCAAAAGGAGTACATTGCCGTGTAGCAATATCACAATAAGTCTGTGCCGTTACACCCAAGTCAGCGTTAGTAC
Organism: Hassallia byssoidea VB512170; assembly: GCF_000817785.2. Taxonomy (GTDB): domain Bacteria; phylum Cyanobacteriota; class Cyanobacteriia; order Cyanobacteriales; family Nostocaceae; genus Hassallia; species Hassallia carrinoi. The sequence goes on from NZ_JTCM02000151.1 coordinate 11,434, forward strand.
TGCCACTGCTGGTGCGGACAACAGGAACTGCGAGTTGAGGTAGCAAAGATTTCTTTTTCATTTTTAGTAGGATTCCTCTGTTTTTTGCAAAAGATACTCTTGGGAAAGACCAAAGGCAAAGCATTTTATGGCTTTGCGGTTTTCTATTCGAGCATGTTGCAATTGTATAATAGAGAGAAGTCTGAGTGGAAGTTTACTTAGGCACAGACCAAGAACGAACTTTGCCCAAAGTCACAGGAATGATGTAGCTGACATCAATCGTAAATCGATAAAGCTTTTTCGCTCTACTACCATTTTCCGGGTCAAAAAACTTCAATTTCACATCCCAACAATCGCTATCAAGGCGACAGAAAGGACTTTTTTCTACTTCAATGCTGTCAAGTTCCATACCTCTAGAAATAGCCTCAGCAAAGCTAGAAGCAGCTTGAAAGGCGTTAGTTGCAGCAAAATTCAGCGCTCTATCTTTATAAATTTGCCCTAAGTTCTGCAAATCAAAGTACACTCTTTGTAAAAAGCTATTCAGGGATCTTCGCAACCTGATTTCGTCAGCGCTTGTTTGTTGAGAACTCACAGTTTCCACAGCCGCACTCACCAGACTGTTAATTTTCCAGCCGTACATCCCCCGGATATTTGGTAGTGTCACTACGGGGACGACTTGTCCAGAAAACAACTCGATAGTTCTGTCGGTTAACCGTCCGGGAAAACTTACCCGTTCAATATAGTCTTCACTGTCTTGGGGTTGTACCTGTCCGGCTAATACAGCCTGCAAAGTTTCGTAGACATCGGCAGCAAATGCACCTTTAGGATCAATGGCGTAAATGGGCGTAAGTTCTTGGTTAAGCGTCCAAATTAAAGATTTTGCTTCTGAGGGGTTTTGTTCCAGGTAATCTGCCATTTGACGGGCATCGTAAGGGTTCGCAGGGACAGTTGTCCCGTCAATTTGCACATTTGGCATCAGTTGTTTAAACGAGTCGCGCCGTGCTTCGCTGCCGAAGTCATAGCCTAAAGTTCCCAAAGCGTAGACGAGGTTTGTCTTAGCACTGGGAGTAATGCCATCAGCGGGTTGACTGGGGGTGAGAATTGCAACTGCTGTGGCTGAAGCGGTGACGGTGGCTAATTGACCTAACCCCACGCCACTTGCTTCAACGCGGGGAACCCGCGCAACGCAGTGGCTCCCCAGCCCCCCTTCCCTAGTAGGGAAGGGGGGAGTAAATTCTTGTTCTCTGACTCCCCTCTCCTACAAGGAGA
>NZ_JTCM02000152.1 GCF_000817785.2 Hassallia byssoidea VB512170
GAGCCAGTGCGTTGCGGAGGCAGCGCGGTCATGTTCGTTACCCCCATGAGCGACTGCCGTCGGGTTTCCCGCGTTGAAGCATCTGGCGTGGACAAGGAAGAATTTATCCGATTCCCAATGCCCATTGCGATAGGGCCCATTGCCCAATGACGGCAGATGCTCCACGCAGGTCCGACACCAAGACCGCACAGCCAAACCTATGCCCAATTACCAATTACCTTTTTCCCCATTACCCCTAAATATTTCTAATGCTTTGGTTTCAAATTCTGTAATTACCACAGGTTCGTTTTCATACCAAATACGTATTTCTTTCAATGCTTCTTCAGTGTTATCTGAAGAATGAATCAAGTTATCTACTAAAAAAGTAGCTTTTTTCAGCGCCAGCCTTCTCAAATGATGTTTTTTGGTTTTGCAAAGGTTAGCTGAACCAATTACTTGTGTTTTCAGAAATTCTCCAAAATAACTGTAGTTGCTATTATTCGCAATCTCATATTTATCTGTATAATATTCTAGTATAAAAAATTGCACTGCTTTTTGGGACAAGTAGTTGATGATAAATGGATACCAAAGTGAATATTGAGAAGATTTGTAATGTTTTGATATTTTTTCTTTATCTACAATAATAGAATATCTTATATGTTTAATATCGCCATATTTTGATAGCTTATTTTTAATCAAATTACTTAACTCTATATCATTGGCAGCGGCTGGTTTTAACATTATGAAAACAAATGCATTCAGTTGTTGTGACATAGTGTTAACTCTAAAAACAGCAAGCAAATTACTTATTTGTTCAGTTTGACATGATTTAACTTTGGATTGCTACAAACAACTGTTGATAATAATTTGTAATATGGATGCGGATGAACTGAAGCGGCGTTATGTCGCAGGGGAAAGAGACTTTACGGGAGCGGATTTAAGCGGAGTTAAGCTGATTAAAGCCAATTTACCCGGAGTCAATTTATGGGCTGCAAACTTGAGTGCAGCTAACTTAGCTAAAGCAAAATTATGGGGAGCGAACTTTGAGGGAGCTAACTTAGCCAGAGCCAACTTGACTGGAGCTAACCTCAGCGGAGCGAATTTAAGTCAAGCTAATCTGCGGGGAGCCAAACTAAATAATGTCAAGCTGTATGGAGCTAATTTCACTGGTGCTTTTTATGATGAAAGTACCCGATTTGCTAGAGGTTTTGACCCTATCAGTCAAAATATGCGCTTAATTTGATTTTGTTTAACTGAGCATATCTCGATTGTGGAGTTTTTAGCAAGACGACTTAAATTTGCATTAATTCTTCGGGATTCACTGTTAATTACTTTTAATAGTGTAATATGATATTTGATAATTGACTACTAAACGTTAGGTAGGTTTTGGTTGCCAGACAATTCTCTCTCGCCAAAAGAAGTCTCTTCTAGTGGACGATCGCGCGTTCTTGATGAGGCTGAACAGCTATTTCGCAAGCGCGGCTACAATGCTGTGACAATGCGGGATATAGCTGTTGAGGTGGGAATTCGTCAGGCATCGTTATACTATCATTTCAAGAGCAAGGAGCAACTTTTTGTGGCAGTTACCGAGCGTGTATTTGAGCGTCACCGCACCGGTTTACAGCAAGCGATAAATTATGCAGAAACCAACTTGCGATCGCAACTTCAAGCAGCTGCTGGGTGGTTTCTCTCTCAGCCTCCCGTCCATTTTTTGAGCATGGCACATACAGATATGCCTTTATTAGGTGAAGAAAATATGAAATTGCTGTCGATTTGCTATGCCCAGTCTATTTTTGAGCCGCTGGGACAGATTTTTGCCCAAGCGCAAGAGCGAAAAGAAATTCGCAATACTCGTACTCAACTACTAGCTGGGTTCTTTTTATCTGTTATGGAAAGCATTCCCTATGTGACTACTCAACCGGGTACTGCACCCACAGAAGTTATCGTAAATGAAATGATTTCCGTTTTGTTGGATGGACTCAAGTTGTAAATAAAAACAGATTAAGGGATAAATTCTACCACTGATAACCAAAATAATTTTTTTGCCTATTTACCTATCTAATGATAGGTAGTTAAATAAATCCGAAGGAAATGTTGGAACTATAGCGATCGCCTTTGCCGTCTACGTATAAACTCTGGGAAATAGCGTAGGGTTATTATACCAGTTATGTGGGTAATATTTGCGATTGCAATTGCGATCGGCGAATTAAGCTGGTTTTAATCAAATTACTGCGTAAACTTGTAATGTTTTACTATAGGAGTCAATAAAGATGCAACGTACTTTGAAAACCCTTTTACTTCTAACCGCTGTCATAAACTTGACAGCTTTACAACAAGCAAAAGCAGTGTCAAACAGTAGCCTGACTGTGACGATTAACGGGTTGAAAAGCCAGCGCGGGCAAGTTTGCTTGAGTTTGTTTTCGGGTGGACGAGGATTTCCTAGCAGTAGCGATCGCGCTGTGGCTGCACGTTGTGTCAAAGTAGAAAACACACTGCTGACAGTTAAATTTGACAACTTAAAAGCCGGAAATTATGCGATCGCCGCTTTTCATGATGCCAACGGTGACGGTACTCTCAATCAAAATCCGTTGGGTATTCCCACAGAAGAGTTTGGCTTTTCTCAAAACCCGAAAATTCTCACAGGTGCGCCAAAGTTTGCCGATTCTGCGTTTCTAGTCGCAGGTCCAGAGACTAACATTCAAATTAAGTTGCTGAACTTTTTCGGCTAAAGTAAACGCTACAGCAAAAATTTGTCGTTATTCGAGGTGAATGATAAGTAAGTCGGCGGAAAAATTTATAAGTACATAGAGCAATTACAGTTAAATTTAAAACCTCATGTGATTTACTTTACTTTTTGCAGCACGATCTCATCATTCTTCGTATAAATAGTAGTGGAGGTTATCGTATACTTAATGACACTGCCACAACTATGTCATAAGTTTATGGACGAGCTAAACCTCCACCTGCAATCGTTCATTCAAGAGGCTTGCAGTCACATACCAGCCAGCCCACAGCGTCGTAAAGCCCTAAATTGTCTGCTCCGATCCGTTCTGAAATCGGGGTGTCTTTGGACACCAGCAGCCGGGGATATTTATGAAGAGGCTCTATACAAAACCATGTTGAATTTAACCAAAACACTCTGTGACAAATACGATCCAAGTCGAGGATCATTCATGACTTGGTTTAACACCTGTCTTCGCAATCAGTACAAAGATGAAATTCGCGCTGTTGAACGCGATCGCTCTCATAGACAATCTGTATGGCAAAGTGATGAGGTCGAACTCGATCCCTTAGATCGAGTTGCTTCTGGTATAGATGCTACTTTGCTGCTTAACACTTGGGAATCATTTGTCCAATGGATTAAAGACGATCCTGATAATCTTCTTAAGGCTTGCCATATCGAAAATAATCCAAAAGCTAACTGTCAATTGCTTGCTTACTTGAGACTCGTCATCGGCAAAGAATGGCAGGAAATTGCTGAAGAAGTTGGCTCATCACGCGGTGCAGTTACGTCTCATTGGTCAAGAAAATGTCAACCTTTGCTGCGAGAATGGTTAGACAAAAATCAGAGGCTTTTTGGAGAAGATAATTATGAGCGATAAGCTAAATGTCTTACGGGAACTGGCAATTCCCTTCCCAGTGACTGTATCGTTTCGCAGACAAGCCAGAGCCTACGCATCGCAGTACTTCACTCAAGATGCCCAACAAAGAGTTTATTTCAATACCCTAGCTGTACTCATTGCCGATGCGTATTTTCGTATGCTCGGTTTCGAGACTAATCTTGCCAAACCAGAAAGATGGAATGCAGCTTATCGTCTGTGGGACGAAGCAAACGAGCTAGAACTGCCTGGATTGGGCTATTTGGAATGTTGCGTAATTGCTACAGGACAAGAGTCTGTTATTTTACCACCGGCAAGTTTGAGCAATGCCTGCGGCAACCCCTTCGGTGTACGCATCGGCTATTTATTTGTAGAAATCGCTAGTTCTGAAAAATCAGCGACACTGATTGGTTTTCTGCCTGCTTTTCATCCCGAAACTACAGATGCAGAAGTGGCGATGTCTACTTTACAGTCTATGGATGACCTCATCGATTACTTGACGCTGACGCAAGAATTCGCCGAAAAAAAACTTACTTACTTAAGAAACTGGTTGAATAACGTTTATGAGGCAGACTGGGAACCCTCAATGCGGGATTTAAAGAGTGCTACCTGTAAGAAAAATTTCCAACTGGCAGGGCAAGTATTTGAAATGCAACTTTCTGTTTCTCAAAACAACGACGAATTGATTTTTGTCAGAGTTAATGTCAAAAGTGAAAGTGGTTCTTTACCTAGAGGAATGCAGGTTAGTGTACCAGACGAATCTGATATTTATACCGAAACAGTGAATGAGGCAGCTAATCTCATTTCTATTCCTCTGGAATTATCTTCAGGTGAGGAGTTCTGGGTAGAGTTACGGATAGGAGAAATTTTCATTAGAGAATATTTCATCGCCTGAAAATAAGTTGCAATGGCTTTTAAAATCTCCTTTAAAATTGGCGGACGAGTACAACTTAACCATTCTGAAGTTCTGCCTGTCACCCTTGCTGTCTGCGATCAACAAGGGCAAATAGAAGAACTCGTTTCGTTTCTTTCTCCTCTACCAAAACCTCTCGAAGATAAGTTTAAACAATGGCAGTATTATATTGGTCTTCAAGGTAATCGTAAGGTTGCCAAAAATCAAAACAATCTGATTTCAGGTGTAGTCAATCTCACAGAACTTGCGAATTCCTTGAAAGCCGAATTAAACAAATGGTTAGGTAGCGATGGCTGGATTGATGAGAATGGACAACCCGATCCGCGTGTCAGTCGGGTTTTGGAAAGATTCAGGGAGAAAATTACACAAAAAGATGAAGTCCAGATTATTGTGCAGACAGAAGACCGACAACTGCGGGGACTTCCTTGGCAAGAGTGGGATACCTTGGCAGGCTATACTCGCAAAGGTGTAGAAGTTGCCATCAGTGCGACAAATTTCAAGCGACTGACTCAAAAGCAAACACCACAACTGAAAGCAACTGCACGCATACTTGTAGTGTTTGGTGACGAAAAGCTTGGTTTTGCAGAAGAAGAAGATTTTATCAAAAGTCTGAGACAGCATGGTGGAGAACCCCATATCCTCAGACAACCTACACGTAAAGAATTAGAACAAAAGTTAAAAGACTCTCAAGGCTGGCACATTTTCTTTTTTGCCGGACATAGTGAAAGCGATCGCGACGGACGGATTGGACGCATTCAAATTAACCCAGCCGATGGTGAACAAGGAATTATCGAAATCACGGAACTGAAAGATTTACTTGAAGGTGCAATCGAGAAAAAGTTGCAACTGGCAATCTTTAATTCTTGTGATGGTTTAGGACTGGCAAACCAGCTAACTGAGCTATCTCTGCCCTACTGTATTGTCATGCGGGAAATGGTTGAATCTTCTGTTGCCAGAGAATTATTAAAGCATTTTCTCGCAGCTTTTGTCAAAGATCGCTCTTTATTTGCATCAATGAATGCAGCAAGGCAGCAGTTACAACAGAAATTTGAACCCGGTAAAAGTTGGCTTCCTGTGATTGTTGCCAATCCTTTGGCGAAAGAACTGACATGGAATCGTTTGTTTTCGGAGAGGAGGTTATCTTGGCAGTGGGAGATGCTACTGGGTATGGTTGCGATCGCTCTCTTGGTTAGCCTACCCTTTAGTATATTTACCGAGTTCCAGGGTGCGAAAACCTTAACACTTTACGCAAAACTTTACCCTCACCTGATAGTGTATCCTTCCCTATTTCTCTGGATGCCTCTGTTTGCGGCTTACAGAGCGCATTGCATGATTCGGGTCAAAACACGCCCGTTTGTAATTATGACACTCGTAACTGTGTTTTTCACATTGGGGGGGCTGTTCTTTGAGCTTACAGGCGATCGCATCATGTTCATGGAGTTCAAATCCGATGCAACAACAACAATTTCCGCACAGCAACTTCCGGAACTCTACTCGGAGTGGAAAACTTCCACAGCAGATATTCAGAACATTCCCCAAGAAATTTTGAACACACGTCAAGCTTTCGATATGGAAGGGAATTTGACACTGAAAAAATCAGAGATAGAGCCAGCCATCAAACATCTTTACAAAGACAATAATGCAGGATTGCAAGGGCTTTTGCGGATTGCTACCGCCTATGAAGTTTGGCGAAATACTCAAGCCTTTTCCATCAGTCGCTGGTTTTATGCCTTCACCTTTATTGCCATTATTAGTTGTGGTGTTCAGATTCTGGCACTTGTGGCAACAATTTTGTTTACACCAGATGCCATATTTAACAAGAATAAATACTTGACATATGTCATCATCTGTGAATTAGGTATTCTGTTGTGGTTGCCTTTTCAAGGTTATAGTATAGAGCATACCAAAAGCCTGTTATTTTCACCTGCGTTTAAAGGTACTTTAGCTGGACTTAATATTCTTCTTTACGCAATTGTTCCTATCATATTTTCAGCAACTGTTAGCAGCATCTACAGAAGCGCCACCAAAAAATATCAGCCTATTTTATTGTCATTCTTATTAGGTAGTTTAAGCTTGACGGTTCTAGGTAGCTGGTTTGGCGCTTCTGTGATTGATATCCTATTTGGAATCAGAAGTACCAATCCCCTAACTCCTTGGCTTGCAAGTAGCCTTTTCTTTGCTGCTTTATTTTTCTTTTTGTTTGTGCGGTTGATTGATCATGGGGTTGGAGACGAGTGAAGATGAAAGGTAAGTTAATCAGTAAAGAACAGCAAAAAGTCATGCTGATTGTAGGAGTGGGATATATTTTGCCTGTTCTACTGATTTATCTGGAATTAGTTCCTTTCTCGTGGCGGTTTTATGTCCTGATTTTGGCTGCTGTTGCTATTTTAGCGATCGCTCGACTGTACCGATTTTCTGCTTTAGAACTGGGATTTACGAAACAACACCTGGGAAGTTCTCTCAAAGCGATCGCTCTACCAACGTTAGCTTCTGCTTTGCTGATGTTCATTTACTATATTATCCAAGGTTCACGTATTGATAACTCTGCATACAAATGGACTTTCTACCTTTTCTTTGTTGGTGTGTCTTCTCCTGTACAAGAGTTTTTATATCGCGGCTTTTTATTCGGGATTTTTTCTAGAGCGAAGTTAGCAATTTGGGTACAGATTTTACTCTCGACGTTACTCTACAGTTTTGTTCATCTCATCTATCGAGATGTACCCACGTTGCTATTCACATTTATCATTGGTATGTTTTGGGGCTGTCACTACGCCAAGTATCGTAATTTACATAGTATTATTATCAGTCACTCGCTACTTGGTGCGATCGCTATCCTGGTTGGTCTGGTATAATCAATCTCAAGCAAAATTTTTTAAGTATTGTGCAGCACAGGGTGGCTTTAGTAGATATACAGTTTGATAGTGGTGCGATCGCTATTTTAGTTGGTCTGGTGTAAAACTCAAGAAAAATTTCTTTAGTCTTTTGCAGCACGGGGTGACTCTCGTACGTATATAGATTGAGCAGGAGTGCGATCGCTATTTTAGTTGGTCTGGTGTAAAACTCAAGAAAAATTTCTTTAGTCTTTTGCAGCACAGGGTGACTCTCGTACGTATATAGATTGAGCAGGAGTGCGATCGCTATTTTAGTGGGTCTGGTATAAAGCTCAAGCAGAATTTTTTGAGTGTTGTGCAGCACAGGGTGACTCTAGTACGTATATAGATTGTGAGGGATACGAAATTGCAAAGGTAAGTCAGAATGTCTGCTGCTGCTCCCGCTTCCATTCTGCAATTCTATCTACAACCATCGATTATCCCAGTTACCAAAAGCTACCACTATAAGGAATACAGTCCTATGAAATTCATTGTTGCGTTATCAAGTCTGGCTTTATTTTCACTCTCTAGCGTTTCTCCATGTTTAGCTGCCAATCAATCGGTCAGTCCCTCGACAGATCAATCCTTGTCGAGTCAATCTTTACCCAGTGCAACAAAAACAATCCAGGTGGCTAACTCCTTCGGCTCTGTCACCCAAGTAATCAATACAATAGACGGCTTAACACAGATAGGCAATAGAGAAACAACGCAAGAAAACTTTGCCAAGCAAAGACGGCAACGTGTAAATATGTATCAGCAACGAAAACAACAAAGTGCGGCGGCAGCAGCAGCTAGACGTGAACAAGAACGAAGGTACTTTGAAAGTCTTACTCCAGAACAACAAAAGCAATATATTGCTCAGAGAAGGGCTAGACAGGAACAACAAGCCAGACAGATGTTACTAATGCTTGGGATATTTGGGGCAGCAATGCAATACGGAAACTCCGGCGCAGCACCAACTTCCAATGTTAACCAAGATAGATGGATCGTAGAAGATCGCTATAACAGACCATCAGCACCTCAGCCTGCTCCTCCACCTGCCCCATCAATTAATCCTTGCTTTTACGGCAATGGTCCATGTTCCCCCTAATCGTATAAAGCTTACATAGGGGTGATACCAATAACTGTTCAACCTCACCCCCTCTGTATACGTCGGGCATTTATGCTTCGCAAGCTCACCTACAACCAACGCTCCCCACACCACCCTTTCAGGGACGGTGTGGGTATTCTGCCGAATCAGCTAATATGCTACAAGCCTTAATAGTAGAACTCTTGCAAAAATAAATTCTAAGCAGTCTGTGCTTCTGGCTATCTAATCCCTTCTATATGAGGGTTTAACTCTTCGTCCAGTAATTGTCATAGAAGTGTGGGCGATCGCTATTCTATTCAGATTTGTACAAATAAGCGCAAAAATTTTGCGTCTTTTGCAGCACAGGATAACTTTATTACGTTCATATATCAGGTCGCTGAAGACATTAACGCACGTTAACACATCATTGAATCTGGAAACTAAATTCATTAATAACACTAATCAAGCTATGAACTTCAAAAAACTTGCACATCGGTTTGCTCTTCTTCTTGTTCCAGTTGCTATTTCCTCAACAGTGCTTTTGCCAGTTCGTGCGAATGCACAAAAAAAGGTTCTAGATGATCTAGTTTTATTCCAAATTTCCAGTAGCGTTTGCAAAAATTACGTGACGATTAAACCAAAAAATGAGGCTTGTAACCTGTTAACAGTTAGCGGGATGTTCACTTTAAATAGCTCTAAACTTGATCCTACTGGGGTGGATATAAAAAATAACTCCCAGCGTGAAGCCTATTTCAAAAAAGCGGCAGATGTGTTGAGTAAAGATAAATCCTTTATGGATTTTCTGAGGGATGCTTCTAGTCATTTGACTAGAGAGGAGGCTAGAGATATTTTACAGAATATTACTATTGCTTATTGGGTGCTAAAAAATAAAGGAATCTAGAATTATTATAATTTAGTTCGTAGAAAAAATTAATTTTTGCTTTTAGAACTAAAGTATTTACTACTAACCTTCCTCTTTGTAAATCTTGTAATGGCTGTCAAAATTACTTTTGCTCATCAACTAGGAACTACCCTTACTTGCAAAATCAAATGCTGAAATTTATGCCTAAGCTTGTTCATAGGTTAGCAAATCTTTCCTTCGTAGGTGGTGCGATCGCACTGTTACTTGTTCCAACCACCTCTTCCTATGCTACCAGCCTTAATAGTATTTTCTTCATTACCAAGAGTGACAACGGTAATCAGGTGCATTATGGTGTGCAGACTAATGCAGACTGCTCTCTGAAAACTCCTAAACCTGTGTACCCCTACTGGAAGCTTGAAAATGGTCGGTTAGAGCGTTTGCTTAGTATTGAAGTTCCAGCTTTTGGTATTGCCAGCCAATCAGTCTCAGGTAACGAAGTAGTCATGGAAGTAAACGGCTTCAAAGCACGAGGAATTTCAAAACTGATTACGATTCGGTCTACCCGATTAAAAAGTCAAGGGTGTCAAATATCGGCTTTTACAAAAATCAACGGTGAAGCTACTCGGCTGCTCCAAGTCGATATTGACTTGACTAGAAACGGTTTATTTGGGCTTGGTGGTACTGTTCACAGCATCACATTTTACGGTGCTGGTCAAAAGCAGGAAAAGATTGTCTGTAAATCTAATTGTAGTTTCTAAGGGGGTTGAGCAATGCGAAACCCAACCTACACTTAATGCACTATTTTAGCTGTGTTAGTCCACTACAGATATTATGCAGATTTGTAAGTAATAAAATAATTTTATTCGAGTCATGGCAAGAATATCATTTCCAAAGAACCTTTTATTAAAATGTTGGATATTTTGGATTATAGTCGAATGTACATTTAAAATTTTTTATGAAATGAAATCACCTACTAAATTTCAAGAGTTAGAAGATTTTTTTCATGGATTAATATTACCTTGGTTTTCTGGGGCGATCTGGTCTGATTTTAAGTTGTTGTCATATGGAATAATTGCAGTACACATATATATTGTATTAGTTATTCTCTTTCAAAATTATAATCTGATAAAAAATGTTATAACATGGGTCTGGATAATGTTTTGGCTAGCAATGTTCACAATATGGGTTGAGCCTTGGATTACTTTATTTACTCATAAGTCACCAGAAGCCTTATTATCTATCACCTTTTTCAAAGAGATATTATTTGTTGTTGACGTAACTTTTTCTTTATTATGGCTTGGGTTAACTTACATTATTTGTCAATTACTTGACAAGGAATTTTAGAACAATATTTTTATGCTGTATTAAAGAGCGATCGCGAATATCAAGTTTATATTGTTGAGATCGTATTAAATCATCCGTGACAGGTTCAGGAAATTGCACATTTGTCAAGAGGGGGTTCATTACTTCGTTCTAATTGTGGCACATCCGCAGTTCTCAGGTTTAGTAGGCTGCGGTCTTGCTCACCAAGTGAGGAATACCCTTAAACGATCGCTCATACACAAGTTACCTAAATACACATAGTTTGGTTTTTTATGCCGGCTTACTGAGCAAATTTCCGGCTTTGCGATTTAAATCGAGTCGCGACCTCTTGTAATGCGACAATTTAACTGTTATCAAGATGTGGGGAATGATAAAGTTTTACATATGCGTATTCAAGTTGTAATTTTGATTGTCGGGATGTTGGTCAGCTGGAGTTACCAAGCGCGTGCAGAATCTGAACTGAAGAATGATACCAACTTGCCGTCAATCGTAGAAACTGACATAGAGAATATGGATGAACCACTCCCCACATTACCAAGTGTTGAGAGGGCTGAGGTTAGCGAGAAAATTGTTAAAGATATCCAAATCCGTTTTCTCAATAATAAAGATAAGTGGGTAGATGAAAAAGGTCGCCCCATAGAAGGACGGACTCAGAAAAATTTTATCATTGACAATCTGAGATTAAAGCCAGGTCAAATATTTCGTAACGATTTATTTCAAAAAGACGTAGAAAGATTAAGGAGATTAAATTCATTTGATAAAGTCAACTTTGTTTTAGAAGAATCGGACACAAGTCTTAATATCGTCTATTACATTAAAGAGAGTAAATTTCCTTCTTGGAATTTTGGCGGTGGTGATAACGGAGATGTTGGGCTTTACGGTAAGGTAGGTTATCGAGATGCAAACATCAACGGACTTAATGAACAACTAGATACTAGCGTTCAAGTCAGCGGTAAAGATGTTCAATTTGATACTTCCTTTGTCAGCCCTTATCGTCGAGGAGAACCAAGTCGCTTAGGCTACAGCTTTCGAGCTTTTCGCGAACGAGATTTATCTCGAACCTTCAACGATGAAATCAAGTTGTCAAACGGCAGCACCGCACGAGAAGGAAGATTTGGCGGTTCTGTAGCTGTTTTAAAATCTTTTGATGATTGGGATGCAGCTTTAGGTCTGAACTACACCAGAATTAGCTTGCGCGATCGCGATTATAATCTGGCACGAGTCGATAGATTGGGAAGCCCGCTTTCAGTAAGCGGTACTGGTATTGATGATTTAGTTACAGTGTCTTTTGCGATTAGCAAAGATGAACGCGATCGCCGTAGCAATCCAACTAAAGGATCGCTTCTCACTCTTAGCACCGAACAAGCTATTCCCATCGGACTCGGTAAAATTGCTAGTAATCGATTGCTGGCAAACTATATTTTATACGTCCCAGTTAGTTTCATAGGTAGTAATGGGTCAACAGAAAATACAGAAATGATCGCTTTGAATTTGCAAGCTGGAACAAATATCGGCGAATTTCCACCCGCAAACGCATTTGATTTGGGTGGATTGAATTCTGTTAGAGGTTACGGAGGTGGTAGAGTCGCAAGCGCACGTAGTTATGGTTTAGCTTCTGTAGAATATCGTTTCCCGATTTTGCGGAGAGTGGGAGGAGTTTTATTTGCAGACTTCGGTTCGGATTTTGGATCTAGCAAAACCGTGTTAGGGGAACCGGGTGTACTGCGAGGTAAACCCGGAAGTGGGTTTGGTTACGGGTTAGGATTGCGAGTCAAGTCACCGTTTGGATTGATTCGCGGTGACTTAGGAATTAGCGACCAAGGAGAAGTAAAGTTTGAAGTTACCACCGGTCAGCGGTTTTGAGTTGGGAGAGTTCTTGAGAGGGGGGGAGGGGGAGAGGGGGGGACAAGGGGAGCCAGCGCTGTGCGGAGGCGTCCTCCGTTGAGGCGTCTGGCGTGGACAAGGGGAGCCAGCGCTGTGCGGAGGCGTCCTCCGTT
>NZ_JTCM02000153.1 GCF_000817785.2 Hassallia byssoidea VB512170
GGATAAATCCTACTGCTGGTTTTCATCCGTGGTCTAAAGCACGGGATACGGAACTGCGTTCCTCTCCCTCCACGGTTTTCAACCTCATTCCTTATAAGCAGACCAATTTGAATGCTTGTGTTCGTGTGACTAAATATGTGTTTGCATTGTAGCATTGAAAAGAGCGTTGGCAAAGCGATCGCTCTAGTTGTGTCAGAACTATGGTAGTGATAAATTAATTGGGAATATGTTGACTAAGCGAAAAAGCCGAAGCATAGCTGCCATTTTAGCTTTTTCTGGCACGCTGACAATTTCGGGATTACATAAATTTTATTTGGGACAGCCTTTATGGGGTTTATTATATGTGTTGCTTTCCTGGACACCGATTCCTAAGGTAGCTAGCGCGATTGAGGGAGTTTGGTATTTAGCGCAAGATGAAGAAGCTTTCGATCGTAATTTTAATTTAGGTAAGTCAGCGGTCAAAAATTTACAAGCGAATAGCGATCGGATAACTGCTATGGCTGAAGCTTTGCGATCGCTGGATACTCTCAGGCAAGATGGGTTAATTTCTGAGTACGAATTTGAGCAAAAACGCCGCCAATTGTTAGACCAAATTACCTGAAAAGTGCGAAAATGATGAACAATTGGCTACCTTTGAATCCCAGGTTGCAAAAACTCCGTTACCGGCTGCTTAACGATCCTTATTATCGACTACAATCTGGGGAAGAAATTGCGATCGCTGCACAATTGGGTATCCGGATTGATGCGAATCAAGCAACTGTAGATGATTGGTTGCGTTTACCGGGTTTATCGATTCATCAAGCGCGATCGCTTGTCGAACTTTCGCGCATTGGTGTGAAATTTTACTGTATTGAAGATATTGCCGCTGCTTTAAGTATACCAGCACCGCGACTAGAACCACTAAAGCTGATTCTAGATTTTAGTTATTATGACGACGAAGCTTTAAGCAATCCTACGCAAATTAATATTAATACGGCAACGCTTGAGAATCTAGGAAAAATTCCTTTTATAAATGCGTCTTTGGCTGAAGCAATAGTAGAGAATCGTTTATCAAAGGGAGATTATCGCAACTTAATAGATTTTCAGCAGAGGTTGAATATATCTGGTGAGGCGATCGGGCAATTAATGTATTATCTCAGGTTTTAAAGTCACGACAAACGTAACTTTAAGCCCGTAGTAACCACTTTAGTGGTTAAGATAAGCGATAAATCGCTTACTACGAGTATATAATAACTATCCCTGTCAAGCTTGGAACACGAAACTTGAGCTTCAGAAGGTGAAACTTCGAGTTTGGAACACGAAACTTGAGCTTCAGAAGGTGAAACTTCGAGTTTGGAACACGAAACTTCGAGTTCAGAAGGTGAAACTTCGAGTTCGGAAGGTGAAACTTCGAGTTCAGAAGGTGAAACTTGAGCTTCAGAAGGTGAAACTTCGAGTTCGGAAGGTGAAACTTCGAGTTCAGAACACGAAACTTGTAAATTTTACCTTTGTAGTAGCTACCCCAGCCACTGAGGATTCTTAGCTGTACCGTCAAAGCGATCGCTAATCTTAAATAATTCGTACTCACCTTTGGCAGCAACTTTAGCAGTTTTTGCAAGCAAAGCTGCGGTTTGCTCTTGACTCATCGGCTTAAATGTGCGTGCTGCCTCAAACGCTTGGTTGAGAATGGACATACTGTCAATGCCTGTAATTACAGTTGAGGTTGGCAGGTTCATTGCGTAATGAAGGCACTCAATAGGCTTAACTGTATTACTTTTAAGAATAATTTGATCGCCCATTGATTTCATACCCAGCACACCGATTTGATTTTGTACCAATCTGGGTAAAACTGCACGCTCAAAACTGCGAAAATGGGCATCCATAACATTAAGTGGCAGCTGCACTGTGTCGAAACGGAAGTTATTTTCAGCGGCAATTTCTAGCATCCTCAGGTGAACCAAGGGATCTTTGTGTCCGGTAAAGCCAATGTAGCGAACCTTACCTGCTTTTTGCGCTTCTAGCACTGCTTCTGCTGCACCACCTTTAGCAAAAATACGGTCTGGGTCTTCTAAACGGATAACTTCATGAAATTGCATTAAATCGACACGATCCGTCTGTAGACGTTTCAGAGACTCGTCAATTTGCTTCGCAGCAGATTCTTTTGTGCGACCATCAATTTTGGTCATGAGAAAGACTTTTTGGCGGTAGCCGTCTTGTAACGCCTTACCCATGCGAATTTCGCTACCACCGTTGTGGTAATCCCAGCAGTTGTCCATGAAATTAATTCCACGATCAATCGCACTGCGGATAATTTTAATGCTTTCTTGCTCGTCTTTTTGCCGTCCGATATGATGACCACCCAAACCGATGACAGAGACTTTCTCTTTTGTGCGTCCCATTGTGCGGTAAATCATATCACCGTTTCTGGTTGTCTGTTGAGGTGTTGCCGCTAAAAGTGGACTGAGAAAACCTTCAGAAGCTGCTACTCCCGCAGCCAAACCGGAAATCGAAGCTGTCTTCAGGAAATCTCGCCTATTGATATCCACGAAGTCTATCCTTAATGGTGTTTGTTCCTACTAGACAATCTTCGATCTCTAAGCTTGGAGCGACATCGGTCAAATGGTTTACTTAGTGTTGTTTCGTCTTCTATCTTAAGGTAGGCACTTGAGGTATATAAGTTAAATCAATCCAATGCGATCGAGGGGCCAAAAGCGAAAAATTGCTTTACCAATGATGTTTTTTCTCGGTAAAAACCCCCAGTAACGAGAATCGTTGCTATCGTTACGGTTGTCTCCCATAACAAAAAATTCATCTTTGGGGACTGTCACGGGTGGGAAGGGCTGATTTGCTGGTTCAGCGATGTAGTCTTCTTGCAGGGGTTGCCCGTTGAGGTAGACTTTACCTTTGACAACGGTAATTACTTCCCCTGGTTCACCGATGACGCGCTTGATGAAAGCTTGGTCTTTGGGATATCCGCGACGTTGCAGTTCGAGTGGTGGCTGAAATACGATGATATCCCCAGTTTGGGGGGGGTGGAATTTGTAGGAGATTTTTTCTACCACCAAGCGATCGCCTGTGTATAATGTTGGCAACATCGAATCAGAGGGAATGTAGCGCGGTTCGGCAACAAAAGTCCGAATAAAGAGGGCAAGACATAAGGCGATCGCAACTAACGTCAGATTTTCTTGCCAAATACGCCATACTTTAGACGATGCGGAAGTCTGTTTTGCGTCACTTTCGTGAAGAGTCATAGAAATTTTCAGCTGTTATTAAACAAGTTATAACAATACTTGATTATTGTGACGCTAAATAATCAAAAAAGCGATCGCATAAAAAACGGTAGAGAGTTAAATTACTCTACCGTTTTTTTAAAGACTGATTTCGGACTTCTTTTAATAGGATTTACCAAGACGATTTTTCCTTCTTCGCCGCGTACTGAAGCGCCATAACTCCCCAGCCAAAAGCACTGTAGATGTTCCGGCAATGATAGTTATCCAGTCGATGAAAGATAAAGGCACTGTTCTAAATGCGCTACCAC
This sequence comes from Hassallia byssoidea VB512170, assembly GCF_000817785.2. Taxonomy (GTDB): domain Bacteria; phylum Cyanobacteriota; class Cyanobacteriia; order Cyanobacteriales; family Nostocaceae; genus Hassallia; species Hassallia carrinoi. Next base: position 3,518 of record NZ_JTCM02000153.1, read on the forward strand.
CAAACTGAATAATCAATATCTGTCCGATTAAGATGGTGATAGCGATCGCCACAAATCCTTTATTCTTAGACAAGCCTGTAAAAGCAGATTGCTTTAACCCCAGACATCGAGCATTAAACAAGTTCCAAAACTGTAACATTACAAATACGGCGAAGAACACAGAAAGTTCATAAGTACTTATATCTCCGTCTCGGCGAATGTAACGTAAAAAGCCAATCAGAAATATCAAAAATCCTAACCCAACAGAAAAAATATTCTGTGCCATTGTTCGGGTGACAATAAAGGCTTCTGGGTGACGGGGAGAGTGCTGCATCACCTTTTGATTGGGAGGTTCAGTTGCTAAAGCTAAAGCCGCAAAAGTGTCCATAATCAAGTTCACCCACAACATTTGTGTCACAGTTAGAGGAAGCGCGACTCCGATGAATGGACCAACTAAAGCAATTCCCAAAGCGACAACATTGATGGTTAATTGAAACAGAATAAATCTTTGGATATTTTGGTAAAGCGATCGCCCCCAAACAACTGCATTCACAATACTACCGAAAGAATCGTCAAGGAGAATGATGTCGCTGGCTTCTTTAGCGATCGCTGTACCACTCCCCATTGCTAAACCTACTTGGGCTTGTTTGAGTGCCGCAGCATCGTTTGTACCATCGCCAGTAACACCTACCACCGCACCTTGAGCTTGTAACAGTTTCACCAACCTTAGTTTATCAAGCGGTCGCGCTCTGGAAAGTATTTTTAATTCCAGCACTGCCTGACTTGCTTCAAAGTCACTGAGTTGGGCAAATTGTTGACCGGTTAGATGCAGATAACCGCTATTAAAATCATCATCTTTTTCCCAAAGTCCAATTTGACGGGCAATTTCTTTCGCTGTCTCCGAGTTATCACCTGTGACAACTTTTACCTGCATCCCTGCATGTAAGCAAGCATCAATGGCATCAGGTACTTCTGGACGCAAGGGGTCTATAATTGCCACAAACCCCAGCCAAGTCATATTGTGAGCAATTTCATCTAAATCCGTCTCAGTCGAATGCTGGGGGACATCATGGTAAGCAAATCCAAGCGCCCGCATTCCTCGCTTTTGGTATTCTTTAATTAGAGATGCGATCGCTGCTTTCTGCTTTAGTGGTTCTAACCCTTGTTCTGTCAAAATGTGCGAACAACGTTCTAAAATTACTTCTGGCGCTCCTTTGATATAAAGTACATCCTCCCCGGTTACAGATGAAGTGCCGATTGTACCCATGTATTTTTTCTGACCAGAAAAGGGCATTCGGTTTTTAATTTGAAAGTTACTGCGGTAGGATATATAATCAATTTCCTGACTATCTAACCATAAAAGTAAAGCTCCTTCGGTAGCGTTGCCAATAGCACGAGGAGCAGTTAAAGGTTTTTTCTCTAAATCAGCAGTACTATTAGTAGCGATCGCTTCGGCAATTAATGCTTGCACATCTCTAACTGCTGGCATCAATTGAGATTTCAAACTGGGAAAATCGACTTCATGCACCCGCATTTGATTTTGGGTCAAAGTGCCAGTTTTATCAGAACAAATCACTGTCGCGGAACCGATAGTTTCGCAAGCGTGCATTCGACGCACCAAATTATTTGATGCAGCCATCTTTCTCATACTATAGGCTAGGCTGAGAGTAACACTCATCGCCAACCCTTCTGGAACAGCTACGACAATAATCGTTACAGCTACCATGAAATAATGCAGCAAGGCTTTAGCAACACTAGCAGGTATCCAGTTATTCACAGAACCAGGAATTAGTCCTAGAGGATAGCCTAAACCAAGCCCAACAGCGAAAATTGCAAGCCCTATACCAACAGTTTTCAGCCAGCTAATCAAACCATTGTTTTCTAACCATTCTGGTGCTGCAAGTTTACTACCAGCTAACTCCAAACCATCGTAAATCACAGGCAGCCACACTCGACTAAGTGCCACTAACACACTAGCAATTAACAGTCCAACAACATACCATTGTTGAGAACTCAGGCTTAACTCTTTGGTGACAAAACCGCGTACCAGCAAAGATAAAAAAGTGACACCAGCAAAGCCAAGACCAACTACGCCAATCAGTTTGCTAAGTTTTTCTAATTGACGATTGAGCGGTGTTTCTTCTTGAGATTCTACAGAAGCGATCGCTGTGGATAATTGACCAATTTCAGTATTATCACCAACGGCAATAATTTCTAAATAACCATATCCTTGCTCAACCATCGTGCTGCGATAAACTTTGTCAGCGGGGTAAGTTTGCTCTTTGATACCTTGAGCTAAGAAGTCAGCTTGAGTAAGTTTTTTAACTGGTTCTGCTTCGCCGGTGATTTTTGACTGGTCGATTTCTAGAGAGACTTCCTCTAAAATTTGTCCATCAGCCGGGATTTCTTCACCTTGTTCGACGTATACAATATCACCGACAACTAAATCTTTGCGGGGAATGGTGGTAAAGTTGCCATCTCGGATAACTTTAATTGCAACTTCATCATAAACTTGATTAAGGATATCAAATTCTTGACTTGCTTTATATTCGTTGACAAAGGCGAGAGTAGTAGCTAATAAAATAGCAGCTACAATCCCCAAGCCTTCAGCATATTCACCTTCAAAAATCCCGACAGTAATAGCGATCGCTGCCGCAATCATCAAAATCCGAATTACCGGATCTTCAAATTTTTCTAAAAACAATTTCCACAAAGGGTCACGTTTTGGAGGAGTGAGAACATTAGCACCGTACTTTTCACGATTGACCTTGACCTGTTCAGAAGTTAATCCTGTAAAAGGTAATTGAGCTTTCTTATCATTAGTAAGCATGTTAAATCTCTTCAATTCTCAAAAGCAATAAACTCTCTAAATTCCACATCAAAACTCAATTTTTGAATAAGCCTAAATACAAATCGCCAAAACTCTGCGTACCCTTCGGGTTCATCAGTTCGACGGGACGGAAACCGACTCCGCCGACTGATTCACCTTAGCGCTTACTCAGCTAACTGGTGCGTTGAAAAACGCTATGCCAAGCTTTTATGTTTGCGAATAGCATTATTCATCAAGATGATTTGTTCAGCATGAAACGAGGGAGGCATCAAGCTGTGAATTCGATGATCTAACCCATCATGCATCACATCTGTTGGCAGTTGAGAGTGGTCTAATCCTAAAGTGTGACCGATTTCGTGGGTGATAGTATTAGCAATTAAGTTCGACAATTGGCTAATATTTAGACTTGCGCGATAAGAAGCATTAAGTATTTGGTCTATGCGAACAGCAGCACGGTCTGTAACTTTGCCACGACTAAAACTAGCAATTCCCAGATAGTCAACTGGCTGTTGATCGACAAACACATAGACATGGGTAAAGTTTTGTCCCCACTGTTTTTGATCAGGTGGATCTGAAGTTAAGAAGAGATTGACACTTCTAAAAGCACTGAAGACTTGAGCTAGGGAATCTGCGATAATTTCTAGCATTACATCGTCCTCAGTACTGATATTCATACCTGAAATATCGACCCAGACACAATGACGAATTTCGCTATTTTTCCCAGCAATCAACCATCCACAAAACGGACATACTCGCCAGTTGATTTGGATACGGGAACGGCAACCTTGACAGCGCGGTTTTGGCGGTCTAGTCAGGTTAATCCGTTCCCAAATTGGAATTTTAAGCTTACGATTAGTTTTAGTGAGATTCAGGCGATCGTAAAGCGACATTTTATTTTGAGCCAGCTACCCAATTAAAGCCAAAACGATAATAATCGTCTGCTTCTTTGTGTCCGCTAAAGTATTTCTCTTCCTTCAAAATCGTTACTTGAGATCCGAGATTGCTCACCATAGCTGCTGCACATAAAGGTCGATTTTTATCTGGATTATTGAGTTCGAGATAAATTTCTTCGCCATTACTAACTTTGAAAAGCATCCGACCACCCACAGAACCAAAATCGGGCGCTCCCTGATAAATCAAAGCAAAAAACATGACTCGTTTGATAGTATCTGGTCTGTAAATGAACATATTTTCACCGTCTGAAGCAGCCCCAGTACGGTCATCTTTATCAAGAAAGATATAAGGAGGAGAATTTTTTGCTCCAAAATTTCCTCCTAAAGGTTGGATGACTCCTTTAGCACCATTAACCGTCTCATACATACAACCTAAGTCAAGGTCAGGAGCGCTGTTACCTCCAACTAACTTGGCAAAAAATCCAGCGTTTTGATTAGATTGCTGGTTCCAATTTAGGTTGACATGAACTGTTACCTGCTTAGAGTTACCAGCTTTACTTAAGTCTATTTTGTGGGAATCGCCACTTTTTTGAAGTGTAATAGCCATAATTATGAGTTTCCTCAGTATTCAACAGTAAAATCCAATAAGTTCCCCTAACCCATTGACATTGATGCCATTGCCTATAGCTGCCATTTTCCACTCATTATTGTGTCGATACACTTCAGCTAAAATCATCCCAGTCATCCCGTTATAATCTTTGCCAGAGAGATTATATCGAGCTAGTTCTTTATTATTAGAACTATTAACTAAACGCACAAAGGCATTTTCGACTTGACCAAAATCTTGTTTACGAGCAATGCATTCGTAAATGTTAACTACAAAAACTAACTTGGCAATTTGGGCAGGTACACGAGGCAAATCGACAATAATCACTTCATCATCGCCATCGCCTGCACCAGTCAAATTGTCTCCTGTATGAGTGATTGCTCCCGATAAATGCTGAAGATTACCAAAGTAGATGATATTCTCTTTAGCTGTTAATTTGCCATTCGCATCTAGGCAAATCACAGATGCATCTAGGTCATATTCATGACCACCGCCACCAAAATTACTAAAAAATCCGCCGCCCGATCGCTTTGCAACATCCCAGCCAAGTCCGCACATCATTTTGGTTAGACCGGGAGCTTCTTTAGAAAGTGAAATTCTCTGTCCTTTCTGCAAACTAATTGCCATAATAAATCTCCTAGCTATAACGGTCTAATAAAGCTTTTAATCCACCTTGATAGCCAGAGCCAACGGCATTTAAACGCCACTCTCCGTCTTTGCGATAGATTTCAGCCATAACTAATGCAGTTTCGATTGAGTAATCCTCAACTAAGTCGTATCGAACTACTTCTTGGCTAGTTTGAGCATTAACAACACGCACAAAGGCATTTTGAACTTGACCAAAGTTTTGATGTCTTTCTGCGGCTTCGTGGATGGTTACAGTAATGATAATTTTCTGAACTTCAGCAGGACATGAACGCAGATTAATCTTGATGACTTCATCATCACCATCGCCTGCGCCTGTAAGATTATCTCCTGTGTGTTGAACTGATTTATTTGAATCTGGGCTGGTGAGGTTGTTGTAGAAAATAAAGTGGTTATCAGAAAGTAGTTTTTCGTTACTTCCCAATAAGAAAACTGATGCGTCTAAGTCAAAGTCAAAGCCTGTGTCCATTGCTTTGACATCCCATCCCAAACCAACAAATACTTCAGTAAGTCCTGGTGCAACTTTGTCGAGTGATACACGCTGTCCTTTTGTCAATGTAATTGTCATACCTCAATCTTCCTTTTGAGATAAATGATGTATATGCAAAAAAACCTGTATAAAATTGATAGCAATGCACCAAAAACATTACTAAAAAATCAGCTTTGTAATAGCACTTCATCCTTAATTTATTCAAGTCTGCTGATATTAAAAGCTGTTATTTCAACTTTTACAGATTCATTTGGCAACTATGTATTTTTTTTTACAAATTGCTTGCGGATGAATACTTAATTATTTATTTGTAAAATTGATTTTTTTGAGTGGTATTACTCAAGCTATTTATTAATTTAAACGATAATGTCGCCAGTTTTGGGCAGGTGAAATTTATAAGAGTTTTTTCGATTACTAGGCGATCGCCTGTAAATGAGGTAGTCATTGCCGCCAAGAGCAGGCAAGATTAGCGGATTATTGAAGGTTAAATTTTATTACCGCTTCTGTGTTCGCTCTTGAAGTGCGATCGCGCTTTTCTCCCGCCATAGGCAACTAATGCGTTCTAGCGTACCCGTACACCAAGCTGTTTATCCCAGTGAAGTGGTAATGATGCTTTTGCTAGAGGAGATTCAGGAATCTCACCGACGGAAACGCCATATTGCCAGTCTGGTGGACAGATAGCAATGAAGCGAGCAAATCCTGACCATACTGGAATTGAGGGAGCGATCGCATGAGTTAAATCAACATCCAATCGCACTTTTGAGCGATCGCTGATAAACTTGCCACAAAGCAGGCTGAGTGCAATGCTATTGCGGCGTTGATGGACAAGCAAATAATCAAGCTAAAAAGAATTCCTAAGCACAAAAGTGTAAGTTTTTTCATAAATTTTAGTAGTGTGCGTTATCAAGCCCCGCGCACCCTAACCTAATGAGAGAGTAGTTGCACCGAAGATGCGATTTAGATCAGTGATAAGTGTTCTATAGCAATACATGCGAATATAGGTGAATGATTGTTGCAAATTATAGCGTCGAGTAAAAAAGGCGATCGCCGAATTCGCATCTGGTATATCAATAAATACTGGCTCTAGAGCAGCATGACTAGTTAAAGCTTGAAAAAGGCATTCAGCAATTTCCCTATTATCCGCAAATAACGGACCTATTTTGAAGCCTTGATGACAAGGACGAATGACACCATAACCTTTCAATTTACCAGCATTTACCACACCATAGGCAGTCCCTTCTTGGACGTTAATCCAAGGTTGTAGAAACTGAGGACGACTGACACCAAAAAGTTCTGCATCATAACGGATGACTTCTGTTAAAGGTACATCAACTAGTGGAACTACATCTGTTGGGAGGACATGAGAATTAGTAGCTTCGTAAACATGACAAATATGACGATAAGCCGGGGTAAAACCAATTTTACGGTAAGTTGCTTCTCTTTCCACAACTGCGTCTAGGGCTACACTGCGTTTATTCTCTTCTAATTTTAGATTCAACTGTTGCCAAGCAGCTTGCCAAATCTGTGTCCCGTATCCCTGTTTACGCCATTTATTTTTAACAATATAAAGTCCGATAAAACCAAAAGTCGCATCATAACAAACAGCAGAGATGCAGGCAATTGGTTCACCATTTACTTCTCCGATCAAGAATCCCGTTGGATCGGTAGCATGAAAGGCTATTGCATCATTGATACCAGGATTCCAACCTTCTGCTGCTGCCCAGTTTAGGGCAAGCTGCACATCTTTTGGTGTCATCTGCCGGATTTTTAAGGCATTTATCATGATTTTTGACTCCACACCTGGTTATCCAAATTTTAAACTGACTAAACGCTTTTTCTTACCGAGGGGAAAAGGAATAAGGTTAGATTTATCTAGTGTTTGTATTTTTGTGGTCTCAGTAAACAACAAAAAAACGGTAAAGGCTTCCCTCACCGTTTTGAAATTTTTAATTAAAAATATGATATTTAATCTCAAATCCAAAATCTAAAGTTTTCAATTTTATTCAACGCCTTGAGGTAATAATTCTTATTGCTGTTGATAATAAGTCGATATATCCAGCAAACAATTACAACTCATCAATTGTTACTAAACCGCCCTCAGGAAACTGTATTATAAGGAACTTGCTCATCAAGTAAAGCTGTACCTAGCAAAGGTCGCTTTCCTGTCGCAAGTACATTAACTATCCTTTCTTCGCCATTCCAAATAATGGTAGCTTGATGTACTGGTATATCTACCCAACTATTATTAGCTAGATTTGCAGGTAGTTCATATATGAAGGGTAAACCCAACAAAGCAACGGCTTCCGGTGGTAGACAAAGGTAATCTGTAAAACCTGTGTCTATAACAAATTCAATAGTAAAATCTGGGATATTTGGCAGTCTAAATTCTACATTAACAGTTGCGTGTCCATCCTTGACAATACCAGAAATCACTGTGAATCCCGCTCCAAAAAGCCACAGAAGGAAACAGCAACTTTATAACCAATGCGAATACCATATAGTCGAGCTAATGGGTTCTTTTGACGCAATAAATGTGCTGATTCTATGCCTATTTTATCAACCGCATATTCACCTGTTTCTATGTCAATAATCACCATCTTACCGATGTTTTCTTCTGTTTCCACTTGTTGACGAATGCTGTTTTCGTATATTTCTCTAGCACGTCGTCCAACTTCTTCGCGGCTTAAAAGTATGCTTTGCACGGCTTTGCTTCTTTGTTGTTAGTGTGTATTGATTCTACTTGATTATCTGTTGTAGATTCAAACTGAATTTTCCACGTCTGCTCATCTTTGGGTTAAGCAACAAGAGCGTCAAATATCTACCTCGCTTCGATTCACGATGTTGTACTGGGGAATAAAGCAACACCACGCACGTACCAACGCCACAACCTCTAGAATGAAAGCGTAGGTTGCCATTTAATTGCGATGCCCTCCCCTTTTCCCGGCATGGACTCATACCTCGAAGCAGGACTGTGGCCCGATGTGCATAACGCGCTCTCCGGCAAACTTCGAGCCTTTCTCGCACCGCAGTTACGTCCTAAATATGCCGCACGGTTGGAAATATACGTCGTGGAAGACACATCTCCTGAGTGCGAAATTGGCATCCTCTACCCTGATGTGGAAGTGTTGCAAATACGACAGCGTACCTCAATACCAGAACCAGACACTCGCCAATCAAATATTGCCACAACACCCGTACCACTGACGCTTCCAGTTATTCAACCCGTTGCAGTCCGCGTCCCCACCGTCGAAATTCGAGACACCACCAACAACGTACTTGTATCGTGTATTGAAATTCTCTCACCTGCAAATAAGCGCGAACCGAATATCACTGACTACCGCAAAAAACGCCGACGCCTCTATAATGCCAACGTCCATCTGATTGAAATTGACTTGTTGCGTAGGGGAACCCGTCCATTTAATCACCCACGCCTACCAGATGTGCCATACTTGGTTACACTTACCCGTGCAGGATCTGGGGTTATCGATGTGTGGTCTGTGACATTACAAGATACCCTGCCCACAATTCCCGTACCCTTGGAATGAACCTGGACAAAAATGGACAGCCTTGTTTTATAGATCCGCGATACCCCACGATATCCTCGGATGAAGGCTGTCCATTTTTGTCTA
>NZ_JTCM02000154.1 GCF_000817785.2 Hassallia byssoidea VB512170
GACAAAAATGGACAGGCTTGTTTTAAAGATCCTCAACACGATAGCGAGTCACAAAGGATGAAGCCTGTCCATTTTTGTCCGGGTTCAGTCCAAGGGAAATGCACTCGATTTTCAGTTAAAATTGTCACATAGTATATATCAATATTATGGCTGAAACTGGCAGAATCAGGGTTGCTAAAGATAAGGCTGAGTTGGTGAAGGCTTTAATATCGGCTGATGGTGCAATGGGTCCTTTTCAGACTTTTGCGGATGCGATCGTTTTTGCCGCTGCTTTGGGTGCGAAGCATAATAAGCGAGTTCCTTTGGGGGAGATATCTAAAAGAGAACCGTCACCAATTGGACAGGAAGTTTTTGTTTCCAGAGGATACGATTTAGTAATCAAGTTACTGGCTATTACTGAAACTAAAGATATTAAAATTATCTCTTCTGATGAGTATAAACATGAAAATGAACGTCTTCGCGTATTAGAAGAATATGCTAATGGTGGGCTGGAAATATTACAGCAAGAATTACGAGGGGCAGTAGACTATTCAGAACGAGTTTTATTACTTTTAAGCATGGAAAGAGATAATCAAGAACTAAAAGAAGATGAATTTGATCTCAGTAAGTTTTTAAATATTCCATAAAAAATTAATAAATAATGACTAAAAAGACAAAAAATTTAGAATATTATGCATCCTTATTTTGTCAAGTCAAAAGAGGACAAATTAGTGGCAGTAAATATAAAGAGTATTCTCCTTATAAGCCTATCTTTCTTTTATCGATTATTGAGCTAATTGAAAATCAACAGATATCGGAAAATAAAATTAATATTAGGGGGTCTGAGTATGTTGAATTAAAAGAAATATTTAAAAGGTACCAAAGTATTTTAGGAGGAGAATTTAAATATAAAAAATATGCTTTTCATCAGCCTTTTGAGAATTTGATAAATGATAAAAATAAAGATACAGGAGAGCAATTTTGGCATTTAAAACTTAAACAAGAATCACCAAAAATTGAAGAGATAAAAGATGCTGAGGGTAGAAATAGAATCAAAACTGAGGCAAAACTTAAACAGCTAGTAGAATATGGAAGATTTGATGATGAACTTTGGGAGATTCTACAGGATACACAATCGAGGAATTACTTAGTTAATGTACTTATGGATACGTTTTTTTCCGATGAAACCAATAGTCAAATAGATGATACTTTAAATACATTTGATTTAGATGCTCAAAAGCAAAATCAAGAGGTGACTGAGCCTAAAAACAGTGATAAACAATATAGTAAAAGAAAATATGTCGTAAGAGACTCGCTTTTTCGCCGCTCAATTATTCACATATATGAATATCAATGCGCTGTTTGCAGGCTCAACTTAAATATAAAACCTGTTGATATACGAAGCTACATAAATATTGTCGATGCTGCTCACATCAAGCCACTTTCAATAAGTTACAATAACCAATTAAGTAACGGAATATCACTTTGTAAAAATCATCATTGGGCGTTTGATAATGGCTGTTTTGGCATAGATGATAAAAATTATTCAATTGTAGTCTCCAATAAGTTTTCAGAGGAATGCCTGACGACAGTAGAAAGTTTGAAGATAATACCAATGAAGAGTTATCACGGGCAGTAAATATTTTTACCAATTAAAGAAAAATATCGCCCGAATCCTGAGGCACTTATCTGGCATAGAAAGAAACATCGTATATAATAAAAACCTTTACGCCAGAAATCTTCATCTTGGGTTTGGCAGTCACAGAACAGGTGGAAGTCCTACTTCTTTTGGTTCAACAAACTTACCATCAAAACTGATTGTTTTATTTTCCACAGTTCTCGCATTCGCTAAAGCTGTGCGAAGTTCTGCACGCTCCATCTGATCTGTAATTCCACCTAAAATATATATTAGTAACTTTGCTGCCAAATCCCGTCCAGCAACCTGCACCCGCTTTTTATTTGGGTCATACAAAACCCCATACCACAAAGATTGCGGATACTCGATATTACTAAATCCTCCCTTTTGGTCGAACCTGCGAAGTTTCTTAAAAATTTCTTCGAGTAATAACCCTTTGCGAAAAACCAAAATTCCCAAAGCTTGCGCGATCGCTACTTGTCCCACAGGACGAAAAAGCATATTTCCTTCTCCTCCATCTTTCTCAAAGCTGAATCGTCGCAAAGCTGGTGTATCTTCTTCTTCTAAAAGCTGATAACTGGGAAGACTTGCTAAATAATCAAATAGCTGATATAATTGTTTAATTCCCTCTTGAAGTTCGTCATTCTCTGGACGCATGGGAATTAAGCCTTTATCCAAAGGTTTCCACAAAGGGAACTTTTGCCCCAAATATCTGCCAGACATATCTTGCAGAGCTTGCAGGGTGGTTAAAACTGTTGATTTCGATGCTACTGTTGCACTATCCCAATTAACGCGAGGTTTGCGATCGCGCTTTTGTTCTAAAAGTGGATGCGTCACAGCGATTTTTCTTGCGACAATGGAAAAACCATCATCCTCATTCAACTGCGCTAACTGACCTTTAGTCAAAGGTGCAGCCATCAGGTTGACATGAACAAAAATGGATCTCACCCGTCGTCTTGCTTGTTCGCGGGTTTCCCCAGCAGCGATCGCACAAATAAATTCAATCCCAATCTTTTCTGTGGGTAAGTTTTGCAAATAAGCTGGGTCTACATGATACTGCTCGATCAAGTCAGATAAAGTAATAAAAGTATCATCAGCAGTTTTATCTTTTTTGTAACGCTGGAGTTTGCGAGTTTTAATCAACTCCATCAAACCCTGTACCCCCATCAGTCGATGCTGACCATCGAGTGCATAAATGGTCACATCCTCTTCGGAAACGTTTAGTAAACCGACTTTACCATCTTTATCTAATGGGGTAAAATCAATAGTCGATTTTGTCGCGCTTCCTTGCTTATTCCACTCAGCAGCTTTCGGATTGTCCACCCACGGTTGGTTAATTACCACCAAAACAGGGGGAAACTTATGATTAGTCCTTGCTGCTAAATACTGCGCTAGGGGTAGTTGACGTGACCAATCAAGGGGACGTTGACGAATTTCTTCAATACTATCCGCGTCAATTTCCACGTTATCAGTCTCTGAATTATACTTTTGCTGAAGCAAGGGTAAAGAAGACGCAAAGCGAACCCGACCTGCAAACCATTCTAAAGTGACAGAACCCACATAAGCGATACTTCCACCCATCTCTGTTTTTTGGACGAGAATCCGATCTTTTTTCCCCAGGAATTTCTCCAGCAATAAAGCCAGTACCTGTTTATCTTTGTTTTCCCTTGCTAGATACTCGCGCTCGATGTCAAATGCACTATCATTCATAATAATTTTTGAAAACTGAAGGATTTAATACCAATTAATTTTCTATAAAATTCGGTTAAAATAACCAAATTTTTAAAAACTTTACGTTCTACAATACAAGAGTTGCTTTTAGAGTACATATAAAAAGGGTGGTATCAGCCCGTGTCTATACAGGGAAAGAGAAATGGCTACAACACAACAGCCAGAGAATAAAAGTCACTCTGCGCGATCGGTCGCAGAGTTAGTGGATTATATTGAAGCACTGACACAAGAAATACAAGAATTATACTGTCTGGATGCCATTCCTTGGGTAGTGGGATATTCCGGCGGTAAAGATTCTACCGCAACTTTGCAGCTGATTTGGAATGCGATCGCGCTTCTCCCGACTCAAAAGCAGACTAAAACAATACACGTTATTACTACAGATACGCTTGTAGAAAATCCTTATGTTTCTGTCTGGGTACGCAACTCTTTAGAACAGATGAAAGTGGCGGCACAAAAGCAAAAAATGCCAATTCAACCCCATTTGCTTTATCCCGCAGTCAGAGACACATTTTGGGTAAACTTAATTGGCAAAGGCTACCCAGCACCACGTAACCGTATGCGCTGGTGTACCGATCGATTAAAGATTAAACCAACTGACAGCTTTATTCGTGAAGTAATTCAAGCCAATGGTGAAGTGATTATCGTCTTGGGTACTCGCAAAGCTGAAAGTGTTAAACGTGCTGTGACGATGGCTAAACATCGAGAATGGCGTCTCCGCGATCGCATAAATACTAATCCCAACCGACCTAACTCGCTGATTTACCTTCCTATAGAAGATTGGCGTACTGATGAAGTTTGGATTTACCTAAATCAGTGGAAAAATCCTTGGGGACATAGCAATAAAGACTTATTTACAATGTATCGAGGTGCTACAGCAGATAATGAATGTCCTTTAGTTGTTGATACTTCCACTCCTAGTTGTGGTGATTCCCGATTTGGGTGTTGGGTCTGCACAATTGTTAATAAAGATAAATCAATGGAGGCGATGATTCAAAACGATGAAGAAAAAGAATGGATGCAGCCTTTATTGGATATCCGTAATGAACTAGATATTAAAGATGACTGGGATAAAAGAGACTTCCGACGCATTTGGGGTGAAGTTCAACTTTTTGAGCGCAATGTAGATGGTGAAATATCCGTTGAACCAATACCCGGTCCCTATACCAAATATTGGCGGGAACATTGGGTAAGACGAGTGTTAGAAGCGCAAACACAAATGCGTCGCACAGCACCAGAAAATATGCGTGACATTACCCTAATTACCCCAGAAGAACTAAGCGAAATTCGTCGTATCTGGCTAGAAGAAAAACACGAATTTGATGATAGTTTACCCCGCATTTATATGGAAGTGACTGGTGAAGCTTTCTTAGACCCCCGTCCCGGTGCTGATTATAGTCTACTGGGTAGCGATGAGTGGGCAGTATTAGAAGAAATCTGTGAAGGTGATGGAATGCATTTAGAATTAATGGCGAAGCTGTTAGATACAGAACGCCAATATCGCAAAATGTCGCGTCGCGTGGGAATATACGATACCTTAGAGCAATGTTTTAAAACCAGTTCCCGTTCCCCAGAAGAAGCGATAAAAAATGCTCATTACAAACGCGATTTAAAAACAGCGGCAGGTTCCGGTGATGTGGAAAAGGTGAAGCAGTTAACTTTGGGAGATGTTGCGCTAACTTCGGAAGCAGAACCGAAAACTTGGGGGAGTATGAAATTTAAAAATAAAAAGGGTGAATAGAATGAGATTGTTTGAATTGTTTGTAATCTCTGGGTGGGAATGCCTAACCAGAGATGCCTCTAGTTATATTATACAAGAGGCAGAGCCTGTTAAAATGCATTCCCATGCAGAGCATGGGAACGAGAGATAACCATGAAATTTCTTGAACTCGTATTACAAAACTTTGGTCCCTACTGTGGGAAACAAGTCATCAATCTTAACCCAGAAATTGATGAAGAAAATTCTCGTCCCATTATCCTATTAGGGGGGATGAATGGTGGTGGGAAAACTACCCTGATGGATGCGATTCGTCTCGCACTTTATGGACATCGCGCTCAATGTTCTACTCGCGGTAATCTGAGCTATAGTGATTTTCTGACTCAATGTGTCAACAGTCACACCGATCCGGTTGAGAAAACCCGGATTGAATTAGTTTTTGAACACATTGAAAATGATAAGCCAGTAAAATACCGCGTGGTACGGACTTGGGATAAAAATCCCAAAGACGGTAAAGACCACTTAGGTATTTTAGATGCTAATGAATGGCTTGATACTGCTTTAGCTAATATCTGGGATGAGTACATTGAAAATCTACTACCTTTAGGAATTTCTAATTTATTTCTCTTTGACGGAGAACAAGTTAAAGAACTCGCAGAACAAGAAATACCACCACCGATTGTAGTTGAAGCGATTAGCGGACTTTTAGGGCTAGAATTAGCTGAACGTTTAGCAGTTGATTTGGAAATATTAGTCAATCGCAAACGCAAAGAAATTGCTGATATTAAATATTTAGCAAATTTAGAGGAAATTGAAAATCGGCTAAAAGAACAACAAAAAGAATACGAGATAGAGACGCTAAATTTAGCATCTTTACAAGAAAAGTTAAAAGAAGTTGAACTTCATCAGCAAGAAGTTGTTGATAAATTTATTTCTGAAGGTGGTAAAATCGCTGGAGAACGCAGTCAGTTAGAAAAGCAGAAATCAGAAATAACTGCGTCAGCCGAGAAAACACGTCAAGTCATGTGTGAATTAGCGGCTGATATTTTACCTTTGGCTTTAATTGAACCTTTGCTGAATCAGACTTACACCCAAGGAGAAAAAGAACTTCATATTCAAGAAACGAAAATAGCACATGATTTATTAGTTGCGCGAGATAAGCGATTACTCGATTTAATTCATAATTTGGCTCTAGGTGATGATAAAGTTGATAAAATTAAACATTTTATCAATCAAGAAAATCAATCTTTAGAGGAAACTACTACAAAACAGCCTTGGTTATTAACTAATACGGAAACACTGCATCAGTTAGATAATATTATTCGTCATCATTTGCGCTCGGCAAAAAAGAATGCAGAAGATAAACTCAATATATTACAAACAAAAGAAGAAGAAATTATCACTTTAGAAAGACAAATTCAAACTGCTGCATCACCAGAAGATTATCAAAGATTAGTTGATGATTTGCAACAAGCACAACAGCAAGTTGCTGAAGCTAAAGCAAGTTGGGAAATAACAAAACGCCGTTTGGATGAATTAGATAGTAATATTCGCAATACTAAAAAAGAGCTAGAAAATTATACTGAAAAAAATATTGACCGCCAAAATAAAGAGCATATTATTTACTCGGCTGCTAAAGTCCAAGATACACTAAAAATTTTCCGCGAAAAATTAACTTTGCGAAAGTTAAATAAACTAGAAGTTGAAGTTACAGAATGTTTCCGCTATCTTCTGCATAAATCTGATTTAGTGCATCGCGTCGCTATTGACACCAACACTTTTAGCCTTTCTCTGTATGACTTACAGGGTAAACCAGTTCCCAAACATCGACTTTCCGCTGGGGAAAAACAACTTTTAGCGATCGCCTTTCTTTGGGGTTTAGCGCGAGTCTCCGGACGCCGTTTACCTGTCGCCATCGATACACCACTTGGCAGACTAGATTCTTCGCACCGTGGTAACTTAGTAGAACGTTACTTTCCCTCAGCCAGCCATCAAGTAATCTTATTATCTACAGATACTGAGATAGGCAAACAAGAAGTTGAAACATTACGGGAAAATGAAGCGATCGCTCGTGAATACCTCCTCAAATACGACTCCTCCACCCGTCAAACTACCATACAACCTGGATATTTTTGGTAATGGTTAGTAGATAGTGGTTAGTGGTTAGTGGTTGGGGATTTTATAACTAACAACCACCAACAACCAACAACCAACAACCAACAACCAACAACCAATATTATGGAAACACCAATTGAACGTATTAAACTTTCCCAAACGGCAAAAGACCAACTTCTCAAACTAAGACGCAACACCAAAATCGACCAATGGAATATCCTCTGTCGTTGGGCATTTTGTCGTTCCCTCGCCGAACCAACCATCCCCTCCCCCGTGCCAATTCCCCAAGATAGCAACGTGGAAATGACTTGGCGCGTCTTTGGCGGCGAAATGTCTGATATTCTCCTACTTGCCCTCAAACAACGTTGTTACAACGATAATTTAGGTACTGACAAAGAAACTCTAATAACACAATTTCGCCTGCATTTACATCGTGGTATCGGTTACTTAGCAGGCGATTTAAATATCAAGAAGATTGAAGATTTGATAGAACTGGCAACTAAAAAGATATAAGGATTATTAAACCATAGAAAACAGGCAAAGCGAAAAGGGCAATGGGCATTGGGCAGGGGGCAGGGGGCATTGGGGAATAATCTTTTTACCTAGTCCCCCTTCGGGTTCGCCAGTCGCTCATGGGGGAAACCACGGCAGGTGCTACAACTTTCTCGGCAGCTTTTCGGGGGAAGCTTCCCCCGAAAACGTGACGAGTGGAAAATACGCAACGCACTGCCTCCCCTTGGCGTTAGCCTCTCCCAAAGGGAGAAGACCGCGCTGGACTCACCAGTCCCCAGTCCCTAATCCCTAATCCCTATCTTTATGTCACATTACTTAGAAATCGAACGTCACAGAGCCGCGATTTTTCGCACTGACATATCTCGTCCGGTGCGATTGGCAATAGAATGGGCAATTATAAATAAAGATACCACGTTTTTTGACTACGGATGCGGACACGGCGGCGATGTGCAACGAGTAGCAAATTTAGGTTACACCAGTGCAGGCTGGGACCCTTACTATTATCCAGATATACCACTCACTCCAGCAGATGTGGTCAACTTAGGCTATGTCCTCAACGTGATAGAAAACCCAGAGGAACGGCGTGAGGCACTCAGACATGCCTGGGAACTCACCCGCCAAGTTTTAATTGTCGCGGCTCAAGTGCTGATTGATGCTCCTAGCAACGCTCAATTAGCTTACGGTGATGGTATCGTCACCCGTCGCAATACATTTCAGAAATATTACGATCAAGAAGAACTAAAAAGTTACATTGATGAAGCGCTAAATACAGATGCAGTCCCCGTAGCGTTAGGCATCTATTTTGTTTTTAGAGATGAGGCTCAAAAAGAAAGCTACAAAGCCATCCGCTTTTTTTCTAGCAATTCTACGCCTCCCGTCCGCATTCCCACAAAGCGGTTTGAAGACTATGAAGAAAAGTTGCGACCACTGATGGCATTTTATACGCGACGTGGCAGACTGCCAATGAAAGGGGAATTAGAAAATGAACAAGAATTACTAATTGAATTTGGTAATTTTCGCCGTGCCTTTGCGGTGATATTACAAGCAACTGATGAAGCCCAATGGGATGCGATCGCCTATCGTCGTTCTCTTGATATTCAAGTTTATCTTGCTCTGACCCATTTCGATCAACGCCCAAATTTCTCTAAGCTAGCCCCGGAAATGCGCTACGACATCAAAGCCTTTTTCGGTAGTTACGAAGAAGCTTGTTCAGTCGCTGATGCCAAGCTTTTCAGCTTAGGTCAACCAAAAGTTATTCAAACAGCTTGCGAAAAAAGCAAAATCGGTAAACGCACTCGTAGCGCTCTTTACGTTCACGTCTCTGCACTTTGGGCACTCGACCCCATACTTAGAATTTATGAAGGCTGCGCTAGTCGTACTGTGGGACGTGTAGATCAAGCCACACTGATAAAATATTGCACCGACAAACAGCAAATTTGCTACCTCTTTTACCCAGAATTCGACACAGACCCCCATCCAGCGTTGCAAGCGAGTATCATTATTGACTTTAAGACTTTAAAGATAACCCACCGAGACTATCAAAGCAGGGTAAATCCGCCAATTCTCCACCGCAAAGAAACGTTTGTTACTT
Organism: Hassallia byssoidea VB512170; assembly: GCF_000817785.2. Classification (GTDB taxonomy): domain Bacteria; phylum Cyanobacteriota; class Cyanobacteriia; order Cyanobacteriales; family Nostocaceae; genus Hassallia; species Hassallia carrinoi. The sequence goes on from NZ_JTCM02000154.1 coordinate 9,283, forward strand.
CTAACTATCCTATGTTCGCAGAATTTGCTAAACTCACTCAACAAGAAGAGCAATTAGGATTGCTTAAAGGCAAAAGCGACATTGGCACCCGTAAAGGTTGGGAAAAATGCCTTGCCGCACACGAAGTAGAAATTAGAGGGCATCAAATCTACCACATTAACGAAACTTAAGGAACTAGATATGTTAAAGGGACATCCTTTATAGGTGTATTTGCCCTGATGAGAGGACAATTTGTCTGGAAACTATAATATCATATCGGTTTTTATGTGAATACATTCTTTCATGCCTTTAAGAATGAGAAACAAGCAGAGAGTGAGACTTCAATTAACAGCTAAAACTGCATTAATCACATTGAAATAAACCTATTTCAATTTAGAAAGTCATACTCAGACTAATTTCACTCTCAAAATAAGCGATCGCCTTTATTCCTCCTTTAGGCATATTGGCATGAAATTATACAACATATATGGCAAGATAACTCAAATTTACTGATGAGAGGATAAATCTCGAATAATGAAAGAAATTAAAGGACTCGGACAAGTTTTTGTTAGCCGCAAAATGGCGGCTTTATTATTACTCGGTTTGGCATCCGGTTTGCCTTTATATTTAATCGGTCTTACCTTAAAGGCTTGGATGACCGAGGAAAAGGTGGATTTGGCGGCTATTGGCTGGTTTGGTCTTACCAGTTTGCCTTATTCGTTGAAGTTTCTCTGGTCGCCTTTTCTGGATAGATTCACCCTACCATTTTTAGGACGCCGGCGAGGTTGGTTGCTGTTGACGCAGATTGCTTTAATGATAGCGATCGCCCTCATGGGTTTTCAACAACCCAAACAAGCATTACAATTTCTTGCCATCAACGCCATTATCATCGCTTTTATTAGTGCTACTCAAGATATCGCTGCTGATGCTTACCGTACCGACGTTTTAACACCATTAGAAATGGGTGCTGGTGCAGCGATTTGGATTTTAGGTTATCGAATTGGTTTGTTAGTTGCAAGTGCTTTGGCTTTAATACTTGCCGATCGCTTGCCTTGGTCGTCAGTTTATTTAATCATGGCTGGTACGATGGGAATCGGTATTTTTGCCACATTATTCGCACCAGAACCAAAAGAAATTAGCCCTCCTGCATCTTTAACTGATGCCGTATTTTTACCCTTTGGTGAATTTTTTCAGCGTAAAGGTGTTATGCGGGGCTTGTTGATTTTATTATTTATTACCCTATATAAATTGGGCGATGCTTTACTGAGTAATATGACCACGCCGTTTTTGCTGCAAACTGGTTTTACCAAAACTGATATTGGGGCAATTCAAGTAGGGATGGGATTAATCGCTACTATTGTTGGTGCTTTGGCAGGTGGTTCAATTTTGAGCAGAATAGGCATAAATCGCTCACTTTGGGTATTTGGCATTCTGCAAGCTGTAAGTAATTTAGCTTATTTTTCTCTAGCATACCTTGGTAAAAATTACCAAGCGATGGTGTTAGCGATCAACATAGAACAGTTTTGTGGTGGGTTGGGAACAGCGGCTTTTGTTGCCTTTTTGATGAGTCTTTGTAACCAGCGCTTTTCTGCAACCCAGTATGCTTTGCTCTCTAGCTTAATGGCAGTCAGCCGTGATATTCTATCTGCTCCAGGAGGTGCGATCGCGGCTGTTACAGGTTGGTCTACATTTTTCTTAATTACTATTGTCGCCGCTGTGCCGGGACTACTCCTGTTACCAGTGTTTGCCCCTTGGAATTCTCCAATAGAAGCAATGCCCAGACCAGGACTCGATCAAGAAAATGAGGATTTATGGGAAACCAAGTAGTCGTTTTTGTCGGCACATTTATTCTCTTCGTCACCGGTTTATTACTTGGCTATGTTCTGTCTCAGTTAGTTTTAGGATTTTTGCCTTTTAACCTCCTAACTTTTTTAGGAACACTCAGCCTGATTTTAATTTTTGGTACACTTTATTACGTTTTATTTTGGCAGTTTCGCCGACAAGATTCTTCATTCTTTGCCCAAGAGATACCCAATTGGGTAGACGATAGTACAGGTGGCTCTCAAAACCGCATGAAAAATAGGCTCGTTTCTTTATTATCAGGAGACACCGCCGCCGCCGATCGCTTAATTGAACAAGCAAAGCAGAATTATCCAGGAATGCCCGAAGATTGGTATTGGGAAAGAGCGATCGCCGATTTGGAACGCGATCGGCGTTAACCTTATATCCCCCAAAAATCGCTAAAATAAATCAGAATTAACTTCACAAATATGAGCGCAAGTTCCTCATAAAAGTCCATTGCTGCTTACAATTAAAACATGGCTATAATTCGTCAATACATCGCCCCCTTGTTGGCAATACTAGTATTTACCTTTGCTCTAGTAGCAGTCAGCGCTCGCATTTTTTTACCTTCTGATATGGCAGCACCCGCACCGATTGAAGAAGTAGGAGTAAGTATTTTACCTAATTTGGAGTTGCCATTTACACCATTATCTAGCTAACAGCAATTTAGTTCCTTTGAATTCCTTACTACCTGGGTACAATATTCGCCGTGGCTCAACTTTAGATCGAGCGCTGCTGGTAAAGTTTATGCAGCGAACTTATCAGGATATGTTTCCGGGTGAGGATTTTTCCCACCTAGCGCGAACAGTCGAGCAATATTTCTCCAGCGAAACACCTCTGTGGTGGGTGGATTTTATCGGACTCCTTGGAGACAAGGAGGACAAGGAGGACAAGGAGGACAAGGAGGACAAGGGAGAATTTGCTTCCCCTGCTTCCCCTGCTCCCCCTGCTCCCCCTGCTCCCCCTGCTTCCCCTTCCCCCCTCCCCCTTGCAAAAACCCACGACAAATGGGGACAGGCTTGTTTTGTAGATCCGCAATTACCCACGACTATTTTTGATGAAGCCTGTCCCCATTTGTCTAG
>NZ_JTCM02000155.1 GCF_000817785.2 Hassallia byssoidea VB512170
TCCACTTGGGGAAACCCCAAGACCGCACTGGCTCCCCTGCCACGCCAGATGCTCCACTTGGGGAAACCCCAAGACCGCACTGGCTCCCCTGCCCCCTTGTCCCTACGATGCGCGTATTCTTTCTAAGCTAAATGCGGCTGCACCAAAGGTAATTAGCAAGACTCCTAAAGCCTGAACGATTGATAAGGTTTCTTGAATAATTAAGCCGGCAAAAATCACGGTTAAAACTGGGACACTGGCTCCGAATATCGCTGCACGGGTTGCACTAACTTTGCTAATTCCCACGTTATTCAACACATAAGACGCCAGGGTCATTACACCCAAGATAAAAGCGCTTAAGATAAGTTCTAATAAGCGATTGGGATCAACTATCAAACTTGAGCTAGTTGGTAAAGGCAACATTAAACCGATGAAGCACAAACATAGCATAGTAGCGAAGTTAATTAAAGTAAATGTGACAGGATGCAATTTAGCAGCACAAATCCGCGTCAGAATTACGTATATAGCGAAACTTACTCCTGAAGCGATCGCACTCATACTTCCTACATAGTTATTACCAATACCGGCACCAGCTGACCCACCCAACATCAACAATTCACCGATAAAAATCACGGCGATCGCACTGATACGAAATAATGTTGGTTGATCGCGGAACAGAAACCAAGATAATAGCCCGCTAATCATCGGATAAATAAAGAAAAGTGCGATCGCCATTCCCGTTGGTACTTGTCCAATCGCCAAGTAAATCAGCAATTGAGACAAAAACAAAAAGCATCCACTCACAACCGACAATATCAACACCTGTCGCGTACTTGCTTTCGAGGGAGTTGGATTTCCCCGTACTGAGCCAGCCAAGGAATGTAAATCTTGCCACACTCGCTGATGCATCATCGGCGCTAAAACTAACATTAGCGGTACAACCACCATCATCCTCAGCATCAAAATTAACAGAGAATTTCCCAACGTCGGCGATATCAACTGCTCAACTTGGAACGCACCCAAAATTAGGGAATTTGGCTGAAAAATTGCCTTAATAGCGACGTTGTAAAGCGACGACAACACCGTTGACAATAGAATCAGCAATAAACCCATTTGCATGGGCGATAAGGCTCCAGCGCCACGAGAGGGTCGTTGTGGCTGACGAGAAGGAGATGGTGTAGGGTCGCTCAATTCCCTGGAAAGAACAGAAATTGGCTCTTTCGGGTCTTTTTTCACCTCTGGTGGCTTTACCTTGATTTCTGGCGGAGGGGATGGGGGTAATGTAGTATCGCTTAGTTCCCTGGAAAGAACAGAAATTGGCTCTTTCGGGTCTTTTTTCACCTCTGGTGGCAATGCCTTAGTGTTATTTGATGCCGGCAAAGAAGACTGAGATAATGTAGTTCCCTTGCTCGATGTTTCTTTGGGAACAGAAGTTGGTTCGGGGGGTTTCTTAACCTCTGGCACCGGCAAAGAAGACTGAGATAATGTAGTTTTGTTGCTCGATGTTTCCGATTGAATAACAGAAGTTGGTTCAACGGTGGGTTTTTTGACTTCTTTTTCTGCTACAGAAGATACAGATAATGTAGTTCCGTTTCTCGATGTTTCGGATTGAATAACAGAAGTTGGTTCAACGGTGGGTTTTTTGACTTCTTTTTCTGCTACAGAAGATACAGATAATGTAGTTCCGTTGGTCGATGTTTCTTTGGGAATAACAGAAATTGGTTCGGGGGGTTTTTTGACTTCTGCCGCTGGAGAAGTGTTTATGACATTCTGCTGTTTTTGCTCAGAAACTGTCAACTCAACAGATTTCGTTGGGGTAACTGGTGTAGGTAGGATTTTTTTTTCCAGTTCCTTGTTGAGTCGATTGGTTAATTCTGCCAACATCGCTTCCCCTTGCTGCTGTCGGCTTTGCATCCGAGACAACTGTTGAGAAATACCACTTTGATGGTTATTTAACTCTTGTTGGAGTAACTTCAAGGTGATAGTTAGGGTATCATCTAGACTGCCAATCAGTTGCTCAGTATTTTTATTAATTTCTGTAACAATATTACTGTTAGCCTCATGTGACGCGATACCTGCGGCACGCCTTTCGGCGATCGCATTTTCTGGATGTAAATCGCGCTCGATTGCTTGATTAGCTAAAGCCGAAAGCGAAGATTGTAATTGAGAAGATATGTGATTTGCTAAAACTTGCGCCAACTGACGTACCAAAGCTTGTTGTTCAGTTATTTGCTTCGTCTGTTGTAGCTGTTCTTTTTCGGTTTGCAGCCGTTTAATCTCATCAGCTAAGTGTTTCTTGTCTGATTCCAGCCTACTTATATCTTCTTGTAAGGATTTGAGCATATTCTGCTGGAGGCTTTGCAAATCCTCAACTACACCCCACAAGGCAGTTTCTGCTGCCCTAGATATTTCGCCTCTTGCACGCGGGTTTTCTGGTCGGTTCTCAAATCGCCCCATTAGTCTTTAACCTCTGACCCCTTGACGATAATGCAGCTTTTTGTGGAATTCCTCAGCACTCATAGTATTTCCTGTATTTTGTCAGATAAACTAAAAATTTTAACAGGACTTATGCGTTTTAACTTAATTGCGTGATGCTCAACACAAGCATTGTGCAAACCGGATAATTTGCCCTACTGTTTTGACATTTGATACATGAGATTCCCATTGATTGGTGCATCACAGACTACTATTCAGTAAGTTCTCTTGAAATCAGCTATTTTCAAGTGATATTTTTATCCGGATAAAATATCATCAAAAATAGATATCTATTCTTTTAGCGGCAATAGCAATTATCAATGACTTACGGATTTCTGCGTTTTTTACGTTTGGCTTAATGCAATTGTCGAAATTCTCAAACCTATCTGTAAATTTGTGTAGAATGTGAATTGCGTTACACCTTTCATCCCAAATCTGGATGAAAATATTCTTTGGTGGGAATAAAAATATCCCGTTTGCCTGAAAATCATTTTACTGAATTAAAAGCCTTTGTGCCAAATACCCTGCTTTGGATGTGGGGGAGTGGGGGAGTGGGGGAGTGAAGGAGTGGGGGCAGGGGGCAGGGGGCAGGAGGCAGGGGAGGCAGGGGAGGCAGGGGGGGCAGGGGGAGAGGAATTTTACCCAATGTCCTATGCCCTATGCCCAATGCCCCATGCCCCATTCCCCACTCCCTACCAGAACTTAGCACTCAGCAGTGTAAAGATGGCAGCGCTGAGGGCTGCGCTGAGGGGGACTGTAATAAACCATGCAGCGGCGATTCCTTGGAGAGTTTGGAATTGAATCGACTTGAGATTTTGCACTAGTCCGATGCCAACCACGCCGCCAACGAGGGCATGGGAGGTGGAAACGGGTAAACCCAACCGGGAGGCAAGTAAGATGGTGGTGGCTGTGGCGAGTTCGGCGCAGAATCCGCTGCTCGGTTGTAAGGAAATGATGCTTTCGCCAATAGTAGCGATAACTTTTTTGCCCCAAATCGCTAAACCAGCGACAATACCAACACCGCCAAGTATTAAAATCCAGATGGGGATCGTAATGCCATTTATTGGAACTGCGCCAGTAGTATTAATGTAAACGATCGCTGCCATTGGAGCGATCGCATTCCCCACATCATTAGAACCATGAGCAAATGCCACAAAGCAAGCGCTCAAAAGTTGAAATTTACCGAATAAGCGTTCGATGGGATTGGGGAGTGGGGAATGGGGAGTAGGGAGTGGGGAATGGGTAATGGGTAATGGGTAATCGGGAAAAGATTCTTCCTTGTCCTCCTTGTCCTCCTTGTCCCCACGCCCGTCGCCCTTGTCCCCACGCCCGTCGCCCTTGTCCTCCAATTCTCGTAAGCCATATAAAGTTAGTCCCACTGCTGCTACAGCACCTGTGAAAATTGGGATGTCGTGAGCAGGTATATTTAAATTAAATTGCTCCATTAAAAAATTTGTCAGAGGTTGACTCAAAGAGGGTAGGACAATTACTCCAAATATCCCCAGCAGCAATGCACTCAACCAAGGAATCCATTCTTTTAACTGCGCTATCTGATTAGGTTGATCGAGAATCCAGCGCTTGATTTGACTGTAAAATAAAGCGGCGATCGCACCACTTATCAGGGGGGTGACAATCCAGCCTAGGGTAATTAACTTAATTGAAGACCAATCAATCGCGTTAACTCCCAAAGCTACCCAACTAAATCCAGCGATCGCACCAACAACGGCATGAGAAGATGATACAGGTAAACCGCGTGAGGTGGCAATTTGCAACCACACCCCAGACGCGATTAACACCGTCACCATCCCAGTTAAAAGCATTTGCGGTGCAGCGACAAATAAAGCGGGATTGGCGATTTTCGTCGCTAGTGTTTCTGATACCTCTTGCCCAAACAATACAGCACCCGTAAACTCTAACACCCCAGCAATTATCAAAGCCTGTCTTAGAGTAACAGCTTTGGAACCCACAGAAGTTCCCATCGCATTAGCAACATCATTTGCTCCCAAGTTGAAAGCAACGTATAAAGCTAGTAGGGTGACAAAAATTGTAAACATTTGGATGGGGGAGGGGGAGAGGGGGGGATGGGGAGATGGGGAGATGGGGGGGACAAGGGAGACAAGGGAGATGGGGGGGACAAGGGAGACAAGGGAGATGGGGGGGGGACAAGGGAGACAAGGGAGAGGGGGGGGACAAGGGAGATGGGGGAGATGGGGGAGAAATTCCTTCAAGGAGTCCTCCTTGTCTCCCTTGTCCTCCTTGTCTTCCTTGTCCCCCTTCCAAAACTAGGGATAAATCAAAATCTTGTACGTTTCCGGGGTGGGTGCGATCGCAATTTCTACAGCTTGAGATAATTTTTGTAGGGGATAGCGATCGCTAATTAATGCGGATACGTCGATGCGTCGATTAAACACTATATCAGTTGCTAGACTTTGCAGGCGATATGATGAACTATAACTGCCCATCAAGTCAATCTCCCGCCGATAGAGAATGTTCGGGTTAATGGGAATTTCCATTTCATCGGGAAACTCGGCGAAAAAGACGATTTTTCCACCTTTGCGGGTACAATCAAGACCCTGAAAGAAAGCTTTATCACTGGGAACCGCTAGTAAGGTGACATCAACACCCATACCATCGGTTAGTGCTTGAATTTTAGCCGATAAATCGGGATCGCGGGCATCAAATGCGGCTTCTGCACCGACATTTAAAGCTTTTTCAATTCTAGAGGGCAGTAAGTCGGTGGCGATCGCTTTTGCTCCGAAATACTTCACCAACATGACAAACATTAGCCCAATTGGTCCTGCGCCAGTAACCAAAACTGTTTGACCGGGAATAATCTGAGCTTTTTTTACCGCCTTCAAACAGCAGTTAGTCGGTTCTACAAAACTTGCTTCTTCAAAGCTTATATTATCAGGAATCGGAATCAATCCACCCGATCGCACAATATGACCGGGAACCTTGACATACTCCGCAAAACCACCCCCACTAGCGTTAAACCCGGCTGTGGTGGAAATGTTTTTGTAGACATCGCACATTGAGAAATTATCATTGAGGCAGTACGCACAACGCATACAAGGGATGTGGTGCATTACTGCCACCCGTTGTCCTACTTGCCAATTTTTGACTTCATTACCGACTGCGGCAATGGTTCCCGCTGTTTCATGTCCAAAGATACGCGGTGGTTCATATAGCGGATAGCGAATCTTTTTGATATCCGACTGACACAACCCGACTACCCGCACTTGTACCAGAACTTCATCCGGTGAGAGTTCTGGAATTGGGATATCTTCGTAAGAGAGTTGATTAACGCCTCTAAATACCTGTGCTTTCACGTTGATTTTTTATCACTCAACGATACTAGATTTAACATTAGAAGCGTTCTCTGAGCTATAAGTTGCGATATTTTTAATTTATGGAACCACTGCGATCGCCCAATTCACAGAACAACATTCCCCAACCCGGACAACAAGCACCTAATTTCACCGCACTAGACCAAGACGACAATCAACTTAGCCTCACTGATTTCTCCGATCAATGGATCGTACTTTACTTTTACCCCAAAGATGACACACCTGGTTGTACTGTTGAAGCGAAAGACTTTACTGACTTGAGCCAAGAATTCAATCAACTAAAAGCTAAAATCTTAGGAGTAAGCACAGATTCTAGTAAATCTCATTGTCGATTTATTAACAAATATAACTTGTCAATCACCTTATTAAGCGATCCAGAACATCATTTAGCAGAACTTTATGGTGCTTGGCGATTAAAGAAATTTATGGGCAAAGAATATATGGGTATAGCGCGGTCAACTTTTTTAATTTCACCTGATAGAATCATTGCCCATACGTGGTCAATTGTTAAACCCAAAAATCATGCCGAACAAGTCTTAACTAAATTGCAAGAATTGTCAGCAACTTAAAGTTAGATTGTAAGTAGTCTAACCAAATTAAACATCAAACTATTGTAGGGTGTGTTAGCCCCAGCTAACGCACCAAAAACCTTACTTTTGGTGCGTTCTTAACATTCGTCAAGAGCGCACCCTACACCTAATCTTCATCAAGTGCCGGAAAAGCTTCCTCAAACTGCCACAATCTATCTTTATTTTCCACAAACCAAATACGAGTTTCTGGAGTTAATTGACTCCAAACAATTTCAACTGGTACATGGGGAGATGCATATTGATACTGTTGACCAAGTGATTTCAGATTGTCCACGACATCCAAAGGAATACCGAAATCTTGCCAGTCAACTTTTAAATGTCTACCAGAAAGTCCCGCTGTCGGATCGTAAATTAATTGTGCAGCTCTAACTAAGTCAGCGAAATGCTTCGGTTTAAGTTCAGCTAGCTTCTGGATCTGGAGTAATTCATCATTGTTTTGAGACATACTCACATCAAGTAATGGTGATTAGTCGTTGATAAAACTTACTGCCAGAGATTCTTACCTCAATAGTTAATAGTTTAGCCCAAAGCTGTTAGAATAATTTGTAATTATAAAGCCAATCTTCAAACTCAGGTTGACTCGCCGATGCTTTTTTGCAAGTTCACCATGCGAGTTGGGCTACCTGCTTTGATCAAAGTTTCGACGATACCGGGTGCGATCGCCTCCATCTTTCTTCAAACCGTTGGGAAAAAGAGTCAGATCGGCACTAATCGGTCGCAAATTGATATTTTGTTTGTGGAGTGCGATGCCGCTTGCTAAACCGCCTAGTCCAGCACCGATAATCGCAACTTTTAGGTATTTTCAGACATGCCTAATATCGTCTTGGTATTACTTACAGTGGATTTTTAATTTTACCTTCGGCTTCATCTTCTACGCTAAAAACTTCGGAAATCAACATCGCGAATGCTCCCGATTTATCATATTGAGCAGTCAGCCGTTTATACTCGTTTTCTGCAACTAATTTTCCCGCTACTATCTCAAATTCTTCTCCAATATTCACCTTTTCCGGCACATTAACAACAATACCATCTGGCAAAGATATCGTCTTATTTTTTCCTTTTGTTGGATCTAACACAAACTCTTGATTTTCTGCTGAAGCCGATATTTCTAAATCACTATTTAGATACTCTTTTCGTCCACTCCACTTTCCAGGCAACTTTTCTATTTCTGCTTTAGCTGGTGTATTGGGAAAGCTATTTAGATGCTCGCGAATTATCGTAATTCTCTCCAACTCGCCACTCTCAGCATAGATAATAGCTACACTAGTTCGCCAATCTTGATATCTAAAAAATAATTCCGCAGCAATTTTTTTTCCAGCTTCCAGTTTTTTTGATACCCAGGCATTTTTATCTTTACCAAAGGAAACTGCCCTCATAGATAAAAATACTGGATAAATTACTCCATCAGGCTGGCTACAAGTTTGCTTCTCAATATGCCAGATTTTTTCTTCCTCTCTGCCGTCGGAGTATGTATATTTATTGGTGTGAGTAATAACGGTTTGATCTTCATTAGCCTGAAATCTTCTCACGGCTTTAAAGGATGTAATGATTTCTTTGTCTGGGGAATACGCAGTCCATATTCCGTGCCAAGCAATACCTTCAGTCGTGATATGTCCAAATAAATTTTCCCAGTTTTTATCTTGTAAATTCATATTTTTTCAACCATAATTATTGACAAAAGGATTAAATTGTGTACGGATAACTTAAACTGGTAGAGCTTTCCTTATACATTCTTGATGGGTATCAGCAACATCAAATTATACACTTTTGACAGATTAAACAGTGCCTCAGCAAGCGGTAATATTAAATGTTTCCAGAGTGAAACTTCTAAAACCAGATGCGTCATACTTGCGGATGCCGCGTTGTAATAAATCAGGATTCACCAGCCAATCAATTGTTGCAACAAACTCTTTTTCAGTTTCTATTTTGTGAGGGCAAGCGATAGAAATACCGTTTAATAAATCTAAAACTTGGTAATCCTCACTGAAATTTTCTAGTTGATTAAATGAGGTTGCTACGGGGGATGATACTATCCAATCAGGTGTTATTGTTTTAGCTGTTCCTTCCCAGCTACCGCTTAACTCTTTTGTAGTATGACTAATCGCCGATGCGAAAGTTGATGAATGTTCGCTAATGACTGTAATCCTTTCTAAACTGCCGCGATCGCCATAGTTAATAGCGACACTGACACGCCTATCTTTATACCTGAAACCCGTCTCGAAACCAAAATTTGAGCCTGATTCTACTTTTATAGATCCCCAAGAAAAGCTGTTGTCTAAAAATAAGCAATTGATAATCGGTTTTTTATAAGGTTCAAAAGTTTTTGTCTCTTTTTTACCATCTGCGTAAGTATAGTGATTTTGGTGATTTATTTCACTTCCATCTTCACTAACGTGAAAACTTCTGACACATTGAAAAGATTCAATTTCTTGTCCATTAGGAGTATATCTAGTCCAAATACCATGCCAGTCGCTGTTGGCATGATAGTGACAGAAATTATTCCAATTTTGTAGTTGTGGTATTGTATCGGTATTTATATTATCCATTATGCTTTTACATTCTTTTACATTATTTATGGGTGTCAACAACATCAAATTATGCACTTTTCACAGATTAAAGAGTGCGTCAGCCCTGTTCAGTGTCAATTAAAACTGTCACAGATGCCACAGCGATCAACATTTCGTCATTTTTCTCGTTGAGTGAAGGAATTGCCCGTCCTTGCACAACCATACCCCCAGATTCCACGGTGAGAGTTTTGCGACCAAAGGGCAGTACAGCTAGTACTTCTGCTTCTCGCACTTGTTCGGGGTAAGGGACTGCTACTTGTACTTCCACAATCATTTCATCTGGATCGTTTAAACCAGCGATTTCCCAAACACCAGGCAAAGCATTGTGAGCGATCGCATTTCTCACAGCCCTCGCCGCTGCCACTGTCGGTTCTTGTCCGTGCTGATCTATCCCCATCCCCATCTCAATTATCAAGCGTTTGCGAGCCATTGCTACCTCAAATTATTCAAAATTTACTTGCGCGATCGCGATGATGGTCAATTTCTACAAATTGAAAAAAATGAATTTTTCACTCTCCAAAGCTTTCAGGAATTGTTGCCGTCACAAAATAAACTTATGCAGTTTTCAAATAGAAATTGAACATAATGCTTTAATAATCTTATTAAATATTGGTAACGTTCTTTCCTTAATAAGTGCCATAACTTTCTCAGAACAAAGCGTAATTCTTAATTTGCGCTTGGGGAATATTGGTGGCAAATGTTACTATAACTGCCATCATGAGCATAAATCGCCGCCAATTTCTCACCACCTTTGGGTTAGCTGCCTTAGCTACCCAGATGCAACCGCTTATAGCCCAAGGTAAGATCGCGCCAAACACCATACTCAAACCACCCCGCCTGCAAGTGGGCGATACGGTAGGATTGATTAGCCCTGCGGGTATCGTTGACCCTAAAGATGTCGAATCAGCAAAGCTTGCCCTGACTGCACAGTTAGGGTTAAAAGTCAAGTTAGGAAAGCATATTTTAGATCGTTATGGCTACTTGGCAGGAAAAGATAGCGATCGCGCAATTGAAGTCAACACCATGTTTGCAGATAAATCTGTCAAAGCAATTATTGCCATGCGCGGTGGCTGGGGTTGCAATCGGATTTTACCTCTACTCGACTACATCCGCATTGGCTCCAATCCGAAAATCTTGATGGGTTACAGTGATATTACATCGCTGTTGTTAGCAATAAACGCACGCAGTAAAATTGTGACATTTCACGGTTTGGTTGCTACATCTACCTGGAACGAGTTTGCGGTAAATTACGTCAAGCGCACCCTATTTAACGCTGAAGCTGTGACAATGAAAAATTTGGATACTGAAGAAGGAAAAATGCAAATCATAGCCCCAGGAAAGGCTAGAGGTAAACTAATTGGTGGTAACTTGTCAGTACTATCCGCAATGGTAGGGTCGCCTTACTTACCTTCGTGTTATAAAAGTATTTTATTTGTGGAAGAAGTAGGCGAGGATGTTTATCGTGTAGATCGAATGCTAACACAGTTAAAAAACGCGGGAATTCTTAATCAAATAGCTGGCTTTATCTTTGGGCAATGCACTAATTGTAATCTAGGGGATGAACCTTCATTTACTTTAATGCAAGTATTGCAACAGCATATACTTCCTTTAGGCATTCCTGCTTGGTACGGTTCAATGATTGGTCATATTAAAGATAAATTTACCTTGCCAGTAGGTACACAAGTTGAAATAGATGCTAATGCTGGGACAATAAAAATGTTAGAGTCTGCTGTCACATAGAAATATAAAAACAAAAAAGATGTATTGGCGATTAGCTATTAAGAATAACTCTCTTACCTAATCCCCAGTCGCTAGTCCCCAGTAAAGAGTCCCGCACTATTTGCATTTTTCCTTTCGACTGCTGACAGCTTAATCAATCAAAAAAATGCGGATCAACTATATTTCCAACCATCCTATTCATCAAATACCATTCATAACCGCCGCATCCAGTGGTGCCGGGATGGTTGATAAAGTTCTGCCCATTTTACCAGCACAAGTTGACTCATTACCACCTGGTTTAGAAGCAATAATTGCCACCAGCGATTTACAAGGTAGAGATCCAAATAATCAACGCCTTCTTGGTCATCTTGTCGCTGAAGAACTAGAAATATTAGCTGAACAGGGAAAAATTCCACCGCCAAAAACAACAGGAATTATTTTAGCAGGCGACTTTTACGCCAAAATAGACAAGCGCGGTGGTGTAGGAGATGTGCGTGAAGTTTGGCAAGCTTTCAGCAGTCGTTTTCGTTGGGTAGCTGGAGTAGGAGGAAATCACGACAGTTTCGGCAAAACCCCAGAAAACATCATCGAATTTCAAAACCAGCGTGGGATACACTACTTAGATGGCAATACTATTTCTATAGATGATATTCGCATCGCTGGCATTTCCGGCATTATTGGCAAAAGCAATAAGCCTTTTCGACGTTTAGAAAAAGACTTTAGAAAAGCCATCAAAGATATCGTCAAAGAATTACCAAATATTTTAATTCTCCACGAAGGACCCAATGATGCAGAAGCGAAATTGATGGGGAACGAATCCATACGTGCCGAACTAGCAACAGCAAGAGACTTACTAGTAATATGCGGTCATTCTCATTGGAAAATCCCCATGACCACCTTACCCAAAAGAGTACAAGTTTTAAACGTAGACACTCGCGCAGTAGTCCTCAGAGTTAATTAATCCTTCACTCTAGACCCTCGACTAGTTTTTTAAATAGTAACTTTTTTGATTTTACTTTTATCCCCAGACGCTTCTTTTGACGGTGCAAGCCAAGCGTGACTAATGAGCGCGACGTAGTGATAAGTAGCGCTTTGTGGGTTTCCCAGACTTTCGACCCTTCCTAATCCTGATTTCTGGCTTACCGTCAGCGCCAAAGTAAGCTTCAAGCGGGTAAATTTGGGAGAGGATAACAGCCTCCAACCGCAGCCCGAAACCAAACAGTTTAAATACTTCGCGGTACGCGGTAAACTTTGAATCAGTTAGAAGTTGCTGTAATTCCAGCTCAATGCTGTGTTCT
>NZ_JTCM02000022.1:0-39808 GCF_000817785.2 Hassallia byssoidea VB512170
CGTAAAGATTGTCCATGTTCTTTTTGACTAGCTCACTCATGCGATCGCAATATTTGGCTTCGTCTTTTTCTGGGTATTCAGTAAATAGTTTCATTTTTTCAAAGGTAGGATTAATTAATCGATTGAGTTTATTCCAAGCTGCGATCGCGGCAGCCTATTTAAAAGGTCTCATCGACAGTTGGCTCTTGGTAGACAAGACCTCGCTTCTGATGGCGATACTCAGCTACAACCGGGTAAATAACGCTGCGTAGACGATTAAGCGCACCGATCGGACGATGGACTGCCAGACCGTTCCAGGGAGAAAATTGCAGGTTTTCACAGAAATCGTATTGTTTTTCAAAATCAACGATCTGATGCTTGACGGTGAGACGACCTACTGTGAAGAAAGGTGATTCTCTTTCCTGCCAGACAATGGTGGCATCATCAATTGACATCTTCGAGCTAGTTTGGAACTGGATGCCAAAGTCCCAACAGTATTGGGCATCAGGTTTCTCCAAGGCTTGGATTAGCTCATTGCGGTAATAATTGTCTGGTTGAGTACCATCTAAACCTAGTGCTTTAGCGCGATCGCCAAAGGGAAGTTTAGGAATCCCCGGTCGGGACCAGAATGAAATCCTGTCGTGCGCTGGTGCGGCTGAAACTGGAGTAAAGGCATATTTTATCGCAGCAGGATATTCGACAGGAACTAAATCAGTCTGCGAAACATCAAAATTAGGGTTGAGACCCAAAGCAAAAGCTGAACCGCTCCAATATCGTTCTGTTAGCAAACTCTTCGGAGTCCGGCTTGTAATTTTGAGAAGTGCTAAGAACTGCTGAGGATGTTGTAGGAGCCACTTTTTTGCTGCCTCTTGTGATTTAGCAGCAGTACTAAAAAAGCCGTAATAGTCTTTAATGCTTTTGATGAAAAATATCTCTGCATTTTGAGCTATAATGTCCTGGGTTTTCGACTCATGACTTTGATCAAGCCGTTCTCCTTCAACCTCCATCACTTTCAGCGTCATTGAGCGCGTGTCTGAGACGTAATCATCTTTTACTTCGGTGCGCCCGTTAGCAAATCTCAGCCACACAGGATATTGTTTGGGTGAGGAGAGCAAGCCTTGCTTAAGCTCAACAGCATTAAGCTGTGAAGAAGTCAATGAAATACGTTTGTTCAATTCACGTTTAATCGCTTCCTGATCAAAGTCAAAAATTTCCAGAGTTCCTTTAACACCAGCGTGAGTTTTGGCGTGGGTATCTCGCAGCGCCCGCTCTTTGTCCTTAAACAGCTCGTCCATGCGGTTCTTGACTTGCTCGACCAGGCGATCGTAGTATTTGCGTTCATCCTGTTCGGGATATTCCGTAAATAACTTCTTGCTCATACCCACCCCCTAATTCATGAATTTTATTAAACAGGTTGCCAATCCTGGCGATAAAAGGAAACTCGATACGTTTTACCTTCAGGAATATTACGATGCACCACTTGTGAAAGGGTCTTGGTATTCTGAATTTCTTCCCAACCTACTGGTGAAAAAGTTTCTGGATTGAAGACACTTTCTGCTAGCAAAGGATTGGTAAACGCCTGAGAAAAAGCATCAATTCCTATCAGTCGTCCGACTAAAGGTGGTAAGGCTGAATTTGGTCGTAAATCTTCTGCGTAGAGTCCTACATACAACTCAATATTATCTACATGACCATACAATCGTTGCAGTTCTTTTTGGACTTTTTCATCGCTACTAATCTGATTGAATTCAGTTACGCGGGGATACTTGCATAATTCTCGATAATCGTTATAGCTTCTTAATTTTGCCTCACGACCCATGCGAATACTAGCTATTTCCGTGGGAATTAGAAATTCAGGTGTATTGAATAAACTCAGTTGCGCTGCGGGTTGGGAACAGCTTTCTTCAAAGATGGCTCCTAATCCCTTGTTGATAATCATGTCGTTGTTCCACATCGAGGCAGGCATGGGAAGCTTTTGCCCGTTGTACATTAAAGTATCGGGTAGCATACTATGCCAACGATAAACTAAACTAAATTCCACCGACATCCAATTATGGCGATACCACTTTTCATCAGTAAATGCGAGGGGATCGGTGAAAAATTGAAAGTGATAGGGAGTTATGTGGTTGATGTAATCTTCTAAAACAATCTTGAGAAATTCAGCCATGACAACATTTCTTGCCGTTTGGAAAAGGCGTTCATCATCCCAAGCCGGATAATTTTTTGCCAAAAGATCGCATACGCGATTATGTTCCCTTAAGGAAAGAACATTCAGCATGACATAGCCGATTTGCACGTTTGCTCGTTCTATTTCTAACCCCATCGCAAACAGCTTGTGTTTCTTTTCTGGAGGGAACGTTTCTGCTTTTGGGGTGTCGTCGGTGTAAAGATGGGGCAACCCGTTAAATTCTTCTTTGGGTTTTCCGTCTTCGTCATAATAAAACAGAGGATATTCTTCCCCATTAAGAATTTGGCTTTTTAGCTTACCGCCTTTATACGATCGCAGCAAATGTGTAATCTTGGGATTTAACCCATAGACATTGCACATATCGATGTGGTGGTTGGAACTATTCTTGCGGGGATCGAAGCGATCGGTTCTTAGAAAGCTATCTGTAAACCATTGAACAAAATAGGGGAAAATTAGAGAGGATTTAGGTGAGTATTTCGTTTCCCCGATTTTACGATACAAAATCTCCAAATCTTGAATCGGCGGCAGATTTTTCTCAAACTTTTCAGCAGGTGTTAAATTAATACCGATATAGTTTTCATTAGTCAAGGGTTTCCAATCTAGAGGTGGTAGTTGGAGTCCTGAATATGTTCGATCGATCAACGAATCCCAGGATGTATAGGGAGACATTGTACTAAACGGATATGGACGAGTCGGAATTTTTAATATGGCATTGTTAGTGAGAGTTTTGTTTACTTTTCTAGCGAGACCTGGGTTGCTTTGAATAAACTTCCAAATTGGTTTAAAGCCAGTTAAAACAGCAGTCTCAAGTTTGTTTTTTAACCCATCTCTTGATGTGTCTCTTTTTGCGGTCATAATTTCTCCTTTAGAATCGCTTGTTGACTTAATCGCTTGCTTCTGTTTCAAAATAAGGGTTATTTCTGCTGATGGTTTTGGCAAGACTAAAACATCAGTAGGAGCGCTAAAGCAGGCGCTCCTGGAAACAACATTATTAAGAGATTATTTCAGTTTGTCGATAATATGAAGTAGATTCTTGGGTCGATAGTCGTTGCGACTTTTCAAACGGTTAACCGCGCTTTCATGAAGGTCTTCAATAACATCGCCGACTTCACGCAACTTGATTCCTGCCAATTTAAAGAATCCAACATCGTTATTAAAGTCACATTCATAATTGGGGTTAATACCTGTCGGAATCACACTTGGATCTAAGTCAAGCCCCAATTTTAGAACACCGATGGAATCAATCATCCACTGTAAGGCAGCATCTGATAAGCCGCTATGTTCTTCGGTTCCACCACCAACGCAACCATGCGAACCTGGAAACCATTTTTGAATCACTCGCTGGTTTTCAGCTTCCGGATGCTTTTTCATGGGAGTTACATCAAATACTTCGCGCATTTCGTCGATCGCCACAGCGTGCAATGCATTCTCAACACATTTGTTTAAAGTAGTGTCATGGAATCTATACCGCTTATTCAACTGTTCGTGTAACTTGCTGAAGGCGGGTATTCCAGGAATACCAAGGGCACCGACGGTATCAAAACAACCAAGCAAGGTGATAGGGACGCGCTCTCCGTAGTCTTTACGGTATTTACTTGCGTCCTCATCTCTGGGTTTAATACCTCGGTTACGGTAAAGCTCGTAAGCTTCGTGTGCTTTGGTGACATGGGGACGGTCTAAAAGACCGGAGCAATAAATCATCCCCGCTAGACTCCTAACTGTGTAAGCACCGCGACTGAAGCCGAACAGATAGATTTCGTCACCAGGAACATAGTTGAGACTAAGAAATCGGTAGCCATCTTCTATATTTCTATCGATTCCTAGTCCGGTAGCTCCACCTAAAACCTTTTGACTCTCGGTTCCAATGCCCTCGTCATAAAATATGATCTGTGTAACCCCGTCATGGGCGATCGGTTTGACAGATTGAGCCAGCTTAACTATATTGCTTGGGTAAGGACTCGTTAACTGTTGCCAGGTTCCATCACAGCAAACTACAATACGTTTCATAGTTGTATTTCAAAACCTTTGAGTAATCAAATCAACTTTTTATCAAATGTGGGTTCGGCATAGAGCCAGAGCCAATGCATTTTATATCTCAACATATGTCTACTTTGATGAATGTTAAGCGCAAAAATTGCTTTAAATTAACATCGGCATTCTCTCACTTTCCTAATCAGAATGCAAGGATTGTTAAAATAGTTGACGAGGAAATTTATTAAATCTTAATATCAAATAAGGAACTTCCAAACAAGAAAATTAATGAACAATAATGATAATCATTAATATCGAGGTTTGGACTCTTGATTTTTTTTCCTTAATTTATTCTTTGGAAGTCCCTTATCGTTGAAGCGAGGGATAACCCCGAATCTTAATAAAACAGTGGTGTAAAGGTGCCATCTATGGCTTAATTTGTTTAGATACAAATTTTACCTTTATCAAGGTAATTACAATGACAAACACACCTCCCGATCCTCGGTCATCTCAAAGAAATGCCCTCGGCTTTGATGAATTCATTGCTATTCTGGTTGCCTTTGCGACTATTGGGGCAGTTCTGTTTTGGGCATTTTCCCGCAGAGATTCTGGCTGGAACTTTAACGTTTTGCCGTCACCCTCCCCGACAGCTTCTGTCGCAGTTCCTCCAGCGACTCAGATACAACCAAATGCAAACTCGAATTTAAATACTGTACCGCCGTCGGCTCCACCTGCTACTGTAGATCAACCTACTTTAGTAAATCCGTCTCCATCTCCAGGAGCGATTCCGACGCTGATTTTGCCATTTCCGGTTGCTCCAGCTGCACCACCACAGGTGCAATTGTCACCTTCTCCTAACATTCAAGAACCATTTCGCGTGGTGACTCCTTCTGAGCAAAAGTCTACAATTCCACCGCCAATTGCATTTAACGATGTGCCTAATGACTTCTGGGCAAGCCGGTTTATTAATGTTCTTTCTTCTCGTAGGATTATTAAGGGCTTTCCTGATTATTCTTTTAGACCAAATCAGCCTGTAACTCGTGCTGAATTTGCGGCGATACTAGAAGAAGCTTTCAATAATAAGCTTGCCACGAACGCGATCGCTTTTGACGATATCCCAGAAAATTACTGGGCAAATCCAGCAATTAAGCAAGCTATCAACACCGGATTTCTCAAAGGTTATCCTGACAAAACCTTCAAACCAAACCAAAGAATTCCGCGAGTGCAAGTTTTAGTTGCCCTTGTCAGTGGATTAAATTTGAAAGAACCTACTTCTGCCGATAAGACTTTAAGCGTCTTCAAAGATGCCAAAGAGATTCCTAACTACGCCATTGGCAAGACAGCGGCTGCTACAGCGAATAATCTTGTGGTAAACTATCCAGATCCAAACACTTTTGCTCCCAACAGAGAAGCTACCCGTGGTGAGGTAGCAGCGATGGTTCATCAAGCTTTAGTGCGAACCGGAAGGCTGCAACCAATTCAATCGGAAAATATTGTGCGTTCGCCACAATAAGTTTTGTAATGCGAGCGATCGGCTAAACGATAAAATATGTTCTCTTTGGTGTTTGATAAGAGAAGGATAAAGTATATAAAAATTTATACATTATCCTTCATCCTTTATTCGGTAAAACATGTCAAAAATTGAACATATTGTAGAGACGTTCCATTGGAACGTCTCTACGATTCATTCGGTGGTTATGCAATGCCCAATTTTTAATCGTCTTTGCCGACAACTTGTGATTTGAGCGTTGTGATTTCACTAGTTAACTCTTCACGAGTTGAGGCTTTGAGTAAATAGCGGTAAACAAACCAGGCAGAGTATCCAATACCAATCAACTCAAAGGTAGGTGCTACTAAAGGAATATCATTCAAAGCATCCAATACTGCCAAGAGTACCTTGACGCTGACAATCGCTCCCAAAATTAAACCAATGCTAACTAGCGGCTGTTTATACTCATTGAAGAAGTTTCCCAGGTATTCGGGCAGTGTCGCCAAAAATCGCGAAACTTGCTCTCCGTATTGTCGCAATTGATCCTGAGTTTCCACCGGAGGCTGGATTTTGGTTATGGTTCCTGTTTGATTGTTGATATCTGTCATAGTTGCTTCTGGGGACTTGGTTTCCTTGTATTCCGGTTCTTGCATTTGGGCTTCCATAATTTTTACAGTTGAGTGACTCTCATCCGGACAGTTACAACCAATCAGCACGACTGATTATAGAGTACAAAAAAGTTTCGGTTTGCTATCACCATAGTTGCGTCTTTCTACTACTTCATCGACTACAAGGTAGAAACCCAGTAGGAGGATATAAGTTAGAAAGCAGCTTTGCGCTCGTTCAAAGTGAGGATTCATTCGTTGGTTTCACTCTTCTCCAACTCGAATTTATTTGAAGGCAGTTATCCAACCGAAGTGTAAGTTAAGAGCGATCGCCCTCAAATCAGTACAAATCATGCCAAAATCAGTCCACCTCTTACTTATACAAGTCTAAACGCCGATTTTACATGATTTTAAAGCTAGTCGTAGCTGCGATCGTCAATTAACTCATTAGTATTAAGATTCAGGCGTCATAAAAATTTTATATATTAACATAATCTTGACTTTTTGACGATTACGTAGTATGCGCTTCAGCGCTTTCAAAACCTGAGTCTATTCGACTCAATCAAGAATAAACATATCCCTGACATCTTTTTCGTATCAATTACAGCAAAAAAAACAGGCGGCTTTAAGGATAATCCTTGCAAATAGCAAGTAGAGACGTTCCACCGGAACGTCTCTACCCCTAAAAACCGCCAGCCAGTATTTTATTTTGAAATGCCAGCCAAATTCAACTTAGCGCCAATCGGGAATCTGTGCATCTTCGCCCCCGATACCGATGCCTGTATAAAATATGTCAGCATCAGCGATATTTAGATCGTTCATTGATGCCTGATACACATTAGAATCATGGATTGTCGCCTTAGTCAAATTTGCCGCATTCAGATTAGCTTGCTTAAAATTGACATTGGTAAGATAAGCCGAACTTAAGTTAGCACCACCCAAATTGGCACTAGTTAAATCAGCACCTTCAAGATTTGCACCTTTGAGGTTGGCACCTTCAAGATTTGCTTCTCTCAAGTCAGCACCAATTAAATGAGCACCACTGAGGTTGGCTCCTGATAGATTGCACTTAACACATTCCCCAGTTGTCAGTAGTTTTTGTAAATCCTGCGGATTTTTAGCGTTAACTACATTCGCAAAAAATAGGGGACTAGCCAAGATTAAAGCTGCTAATAGCTTTTTCATAATTCTTCCTCTTTGCAACATCAGTTGCATCCGTTCTGTTCCTCACGATTTCTATTATCTCACTAAATTCCTTAAGGATACAGATTGACTACACAATTAATTTGTGATATGTATCTGCTTTTGTAATCATACAGATTCAATAGATAAAATTTTGATAAATACTGTTGCTTTTTCAGTTCCGGATGATTAGCGAACCTCAGTAAATTTATTTTGTTAAATATTTTTAAGATTATAAATTATTCGACATAATTTATCTGGAAATATTCATGAGTATTTATTCCTAAGTAAATAGGCAGCCCATCAACTTAGTTTATGGTATGAATAAATTTAGGTAGAGAGAAGATAATTCTCTTCTACCAAAAGAAATCATCAGTTTATTTGTTCTTTAATATACAAAAAATCTCGCATATACTGATTAACTAACTGAGGCTGCTCTTGCTGCACCCAATGACTACAATTGGGAATGTATTTGATTTGAAAGTCTCTCACATAAGCTTCTGTTCCATAAGTTAGTTCTTTACCCAGCGCGGTGTCTTTTTCTCCCCAAATCATTAAAGTTGGCACTTCTAAAATACCCCAATTTTGTCCTATCAATCTTTGTTGAAAAACGTTGCGGTAATAGTTTAACATTGCTGTTAAAGCACCGCGTTTGCCTGCGGCATCTTTGTAAGCGTCAATATCAGCTTTGGTGAAAGCACTTTTATTAATTGCCATACCTTTAAAAGCCATTTCAACTGGTTGATAATCTCCGCTTTGAATTAATAATTCCGGTATTAAAGGCAATTGGAAAAAGAAGACATAAGAACTACGTAGCAACTGTTGAGGAGTGCGGAAACCTTGAGCAAATTTGGCGGGGTGAGGCAGATTGAGTATTATTAATCGCTCAACCATTGCCGGATAATCGTAAGCGAAATTCCAGGCGATCGCACCTCCCCAATCATGTCCGACTAAAACACACTTTTCATATCCCAATCCTTGAATTACTCCTTTGATATCTTTGACAAATTCATCCATGACATAAGCTGATTGCTCTTTTGGTTTGTCGCTATCATTGTAGCCGCGCAAATCAAGGGCAACTACTTTATAATATGCAGCAAATTCAGGTATTTGATGCCGCCAAGAATACCAAAATTCTGGAAATCCATGCAACATTAACATCAAGGGACCTTCCCCTTGAGTGACATAGTGTAGTTTAATTCCGTTAGTCGTGATGTATTCGTGCTGCCAAGAATCTTTGATTACAGACATAATTAATTGAGGTGAAAGAAAATACTGGCTGATAAAGTAACAGATGTTTGAATGATAGTTTTGTATTGTGTGTTATCACCTCTATTTAAAGACAGTATTCTTAAAGGAAGATTTTAGTATTAGCATGAGAAAATTCGCCCAAAGATAGATGCAAATCATAGGTAGAACTTGGTACAAACATAAACAGAATTCTCCCCAACTACCATGACACAACAGCTGACACACCATACTTCAATGTGGGTCGAGCGACTGGCGCGATTTGGCTATGCATCAAAAGGAGTAGTTTACGGTACTGTTGGGCTACTAGCAGCGCAGACAGCTTTTGGCACTGGTGGTAGAACAACTGATACTCAAGGCGCTCTTCAGACAATTGTCAATCAGCCATTCGGTAAATTTTTGCTTTTCTTAGTTGCGATCGGCTTGATTGGTTTTGTAATTTGGCGTTTTGTACAGGCAATTAAAGACCCAGAAAACAAAGGCACTGATGCCAAAGGTTTGGCACAGCGAATTGGTTACGCAGCTAATGGTTTGATTTATGCTTCTTTAGCTTTAACCGCTGTAAAAATTATCCTCGGTTCGGGCAGTGGTGGTAATAGTAATTCCACCGAAGATTGGACAGGGCGTTTACTTTCTCAACCCTTTGGTCAATGGTTAGTTGGAACTGCGGGGGCATTTGTAATCGGTTTAGGTTTTTATCAGTTTTATATAGCTTTTAGCGGCAAATTTCGTAAAGAACTTAATTTAACTGAGTTAAGCAATAAAGAACGCCAGTGGGTGATGGCAATTTGCAGATTTGGTTTAGCGGCACGGGGTATAGTATTCTGCATTATCGGTTGGTTTTTAATTAGTGCCGCAAGGCAGTCTGACGCTAGTGCGGCAGGAGGTTTAGATGAGGCGTTACAAACGCTAGCGCAACAACCATACGGACCCTGGCTTTTGGGTATTGTGGCGTTGGGCTTGGTAGCTTATGGTATTTATATGGTGATACAGGCGCGGTATCGTCAATTAATCACGCCTTAAAAGGGAGGGGGAAAGGGGAGGCAGTGCGTTGCGGGGGTTCCCCCCGTTGTAGCACCTGCCGTGAAAGGGGAAAGGGGCGAAGTCTTCCCTAGACAAATGTGGACAGCCTTGTTTTGTAGATCCTCGATCCTCCACGAATATTTTTGATGAAGGCTGTCCACATTTGTCGTGGGTTATTGCAGGGGAAGAAAAATATAATACATGTATTTAAATAACTCTTTATTTCCATGCCTTTTCCCTTTCCCCTTTTCCCCTCTTAAAAAAGCCCTTTACCTCTCTTGTTAAAAGGTGCAGTGTCACAAATTTTGGTGTTTCAGAAATGACAATAATTGAAACGCGGGGCGTTTGGCTTACTACTACTGGTAGTAAGGTTTTCAAGTCAAGGGAACGCATTGCTGAAGCGATGCATTTCCTCGCCCAGACAGGATTTAATGTAGTATTTCCGGTGGTTTGGACTAAGGCGCTAACGCTGTATCCTAGTAAAGTGATGCAGCAAACTTTTGGGGTGGAAATTGATCCGCTTTTTGTTGGTCGCGATCCTTTAGCAGAAGCGATCGCAGAAGCACATCAAGTAGGGCTAAAAGTCATTCCTTGGTTTGAATACGGCTTTGCCAGTTCCTACAATTTGAATGGGGGGATGTTGCTGGAGAAAAAACCTGAATGGGCTGCACGCGATCGCGATGGCAATTTAGTCAATAAAAACGGCTTTGAGTGGCTGAATTCCCTTGACCCCCAAGTGCAAAATTTTATGTTGAACTTGGTGCTAGAAGTTGTCAAGAATTATGATGTTGATGGTATTCAAGGAGATGATCGCCTGCCTGCTTTGCCTTCTGAAGGAGGTTACGACCAATTAACTGTAAAACGCTATCAGCAGCAATTTAGGAAAAATCCGCCACGAAACTCTCAGGATAAGCAATGGTTGCAATGGCGAGCAAATATTCTCACCGACTTTTTAGCGCGTCTTTATCAACAAGTCAAAGCGGTAAATCCCAACCTTTTAGTATCAATGGCTCCGAATATTCATGATTGGGCATTAAAGGAATATCTGCAAGACTCTCCCAAATGGCTAGAACAAAAAATAGTAGATACAATCCACCCGCAAATTTATCGCCGTGATTTCCTAAGTTATAAATCTATTATCGACCAGTTGGTAAAAAAGCAATTTGCAGTGATGTCACCGAGGTTAGCACCGGGGATTCTGATGAAGCTGGGAAACTACTCAATCAGTCCAGAATATCTGATGCAGGCAATCGAGTACAATCGCGATCGCGGTATTTCTGGAGAGGTATTCTTTTTTTACGAAGGTTTGCGAGACAATAATAACGCCCTCGCTAAGGTATTACAAAATAATGCTTATACTAAAACTGCCTCATTTCCCTCTTTGTCGGATTTGAGTAACGTTGCTGTTAGCAACAGCAAGCCATCTTCAAATTGGCTGGGTTTGCTGAAGTTTTGGAGAAATATTTCGTACTGACGGCTTCAGCCGTCCTAACTTTGAATAATCTATAGGGCTGAAGCCATAACTACCAAACATCTGCCGATTACTTGAAATTTGATGCTATCACTTTATCGGCAGTCAAGTTAAATTTGTCTTGGTATTTAAACAAATACGTTACTGTATCAGTTTCCTGAATTTTTCCGTTTTGAAGGATTTTTACATTCCCAGTCAAAACAACTTTGCGTTCTTTAGGGAATACTTCAGCTTTATCTGCTGTGGCATTAATCTTCGCTGCTTTGAAATCGAACTTAACATTACCTTGCCAAATATACACATCCGCAACTGGCTGAGTTGATTGGTTGATAGGTGTCGTCGCTGATGGCTGTGTGTCTGGCTGTTGAGCGCCAACACTGTTTATGATTAGAGAAAGTGAAGTTACAGTGGTTAAACTTGCTGGCAGTAAGAAAGACAAAACAATACGCCGAATAGATAGGGAAGTCATAATTTAATCTTGCTGGAAAACGCTGTTTTTTTCGTTTGTCTGCTGTGAATTTATCACATATCGGTAATTATATAAATGGAACTAAAGTTACATGTATAAAATATTTTTATGATTAGCTATATTATCATTATATTTACAGGGTTAGTTTTTATCGTTTTTGTAGGTGATGTGAGCAAATTTAGAGGGCGATCGCATGAAAGATCAATATAAAATGCAAGAAGTAATCAAAACTCTCAAACACGATTTACCAACGCTTTTTCAGCAGGATATTTCCTACGACATATATAGCCAGGATATCTATTTTCGCGACCCGGTAAATAAATTTAAAGGCAAATTCAACTATCGGATAATCTTTTGGACTTTGCGATTTCACGCTAAATTATTTTTTACGCAGATTTATTTCGACGTGCATGACGTGCATCAAGAAGCTGAAGATACTATTTTAGCAAAGTGGACGGTTCGCGGTATTTTGCGTGTTCCTTGGAAAGCGCGTATACTTTTTAATGGCTACTCTACTTACAAACTAAACTCAGATAATCTCATATATGAGCATATCGACACCTGGGATCGCAAGCCCAGTGAGATTTTGAGCCAGTTTATCCGCAAAGGAGGAGACGGCAAACCTTAGATTTTCATCTAATTAGTTAACTTTTGCGTACTTTCAGGTTTTCGGCAAAATATATATCTTAAGATTTTCTTTAGATTCTCGTGAGCAGTGTTATGCTTATACCAGAGAACAAGCTGTAGCAGTGGGGATATATCCGATGAACTCTTCGACATTACGTCAGATTTGGCTTGTGATTGAGGAAACCCAGACCAATATTCTTTTGGGATTCAATGATGCGGAACTAATTCAGCAGTTACTAAGGGAGTTGGAAAACAAGAAATTCCTTACCAGTGAAGAAACCAGCGCCATAAGTGCTTATATTAGTTCTAGAGTTCCGTTAATTCGTGATTTAGCTTTAGCACGCATGGCATAGGATGATTTGCTGTGTTGAGTTAAAAGGCGATCGCACAGGTTGTGTTCATCTTCTAGTCTTGAAGATTGTGATAGGGTGCTGACAAAAGCTTGATGATAACTTAATACACATCATCAGTCGTAAAAAGCTACGAAAATGCAAAGAACACGCTGATTGCTGTGAAGCACTGGATGACCGGTACGGAATTGCCAGTAAAGCAAACTGGAGAAATTTGGTAGAAGTTCAAACAGTTTATCCTCAAGCGGAAGCAGTAAGCAACTTTACAATATTAAAGTCAATAAATATCGTTTAATCGTTAGTATTAATTATGAGAAGCAGGTCATATACATTAAATATGTCTTGACTCATGCGGAATATGACAAAGACAACTGGAAAAATGACCCTTACTATTAACCCAGAACTTTATAGTCAATTACTATCTAAATATCAGCCTAGGATTATTAAGACAGAAGCGGAAAACGATAAATTCTTAGAGGTTGTTGAAGAACTACTATCTCGTCCTAATATCACTCCTGAAGAAGATACTTTGTTGGAATTATTTGTCAAACTGATTGAGGATTTTGAAGATAAGCATTATCAACTTAATACTTCTACACCACATTCAAGACTTCTTCATTTGATGGAAGCTAGAGTGTCATCAGCTGATTTAGGAGAAGTTTTTGGTTCGAGTGAGATTGTTGCTAAGGTTATTAATAGTGAATTAGAAATCACTTTAGAACAAGCCAAGGCTTTGGGAGAGTTTTTTCACGTTGATGCGAGGCAAGTTTATTTTAGATTAAAAGTCGTAGGCTGATGTTACAGTGGCGATCGCTTTAAAAGCTGTACATAACCATATATTTCACCTGTTAAACCTTCAAGTTCATGTTCTATAATCCTCCCGTCCAAGTTTACTTGTCCATCAGCGTGGATTGGTTGACCATCAGTAGTAGCATAGATGCTTTCAAATCTGTTAAAAGTTAGATTTATAAGTTGTAATTTAGGTGTAATATAAATAACTGCGTTAAGTTTTGTACTTAAAAAGGCAGTGAGGATGGCGAAAGATAGTCTAAAAGTTAGTTTAGATGCGCTAATACCAAGAGAAGCATTTGAAATTCAAGATCAGCAAGGTCAAAATATAGGTAGAAATGTTCCGATGATATCTGTTCGGGATTTAGAAAAAAACTCTTTTTTCTATCCGTTTTTGCGTAAACCTGATTTTCAAAGAGAAACTAATGAGTGGGAAGCTGATAAAATTTGTGGATTTATAGAAAGTTTTTTAGATGGGGATTTAATACCATCTGTTATTCTTTGGAGAAGTTCTAGTAGTTATTATTTTGTTATTGATGGCTCCCATCGACTTAGTTCTTTAATAGCCTGGATAAATGATGACTATGGTGATGGTAAGATTTCTAGAGAATTTTATGATGGAGATATTACAGAAGAGCAGAAAAATGCTTCTCAAGAAGTGAAGAAATTAATCAAGGAAAAAATAGGCTCTTACAAAGATTACCAATCATTAACACAGCAGCAAAAACAAGTAGATCAAAAAATTCTTGACAGAGCAAGAAATTTAGGAGCTTTAGGAATCCAGCTTCAGTGGGTTGAAGGTGATTCAGCCAAAGCGGAAGCATCTTTTTTCAAAATTAACCAAAAAGCAGCACCAATTGGCGAAACTGAGATGCGTTTGTTGCAAGCTCGAAAGACACCTAATGGTGTTGCCGCTCGTGCGATTATGAGAAGTGGTACAGGTCATAAATATTGGTCAGATTTCTCGCCAGAAAAACAGAATGAAATTGAAACAATAGCTCAAGAACTGCATCAACTTATTTTTGAACCAAAATTAAAAAATCCGATCAAAACTCTAGATGTACCAATAGTAGGAAATTTATCAACTTCAGAAAAACTTGAAGTTATATTAGAGTTTGTTAATATGGTTAATGATATAGAAAAAGATGATCAATTAGGAGACGATCCAACCGGAGACAAAACCGTAGAACTGTTAAGGAATTGCAAAAAAGTAATCCAAAGGATAAATAGTAGTCATCCTTCATCTCTTGGTCTGCATCCAATAATATATTTTTACAATAACGCTGGTAAGCCGAAAATTGGTTCATTTTACGGCATTGTTACCTTAATGCTACATTTAGAAAAAACTAAATCTTTTTCTAAATTTACAAAAGTCCGAAAAGATTTTGAGTGGGTGATTTGGCAAGATGACATGGTTCCACAAATTGTCACTAAAACTACTGCGGTTAAGGCAAGAGAAAAGGTCAAAGATTTTTTTATGATAATTGTTGAAAAATTGTCTCAAGGAACAGATAAGAAAAATGTTATTAAAGAGATAATTGCTGAAAAAGATAAAAGTTTTGGCACTTTAAAAACTAAAGCCAGAAGTAATACAAGCGATACCCCAGGCAAAGAATTCTCACGAGAAACAAAAGCAGCAGCTTTTATCAGAGATGCTTTACCTGGTTCTCCACGATGTAAAATCTGTAATGGCTATCTCCCCAGTGGCATTAACTCTATAGATCACATTAAAAGAAAAGCAGATGGTGGCTTAGGTACTTTAGATAATGCACAGTTAACTCACCCATATTGCAATACAACATTCAAGAATTAAATATTCCCAAGCCAGCCATGAAATTAAATGTAAATGTCAGGTGCGTTACGTTTCACTAACCTACCTTACTTGCTGGATACTGTTGCAAAACTTGCTGCAAATATTGCCCAGTATAAGACTTCGGATTCTTCGCTACTTCCTCTGGTGTCCCCGCTGCAATAATTTCTCCTCCTTTATCACCACCTTCGGGACCCAAATCTATCAACCAGTCAGAACAACGAATCACATCTAAATTGTGTTCAATCACTAAAATTGAATTTCCTTTATCCACCAAACGTTGCAACACATCTAACAATTTGTGGACATCGTAAAAAGATAAACCTGTAGTCGGTTCATCGATTAAATAAAGCGTCTTTCCTGTAGCGCGACGTGATAATTCAGTGGCTAATTTCACCCGTTGCGCTTCTCCACCAGATAAAGTTGTCGCAGGTTGTCCCAATTGAATGTAACCCAGTCCGACATCAACCAAAGTTTGCAAGCGCGTAAAAGCTTTGGGAATATTTTGGAAAAAGTCTAAACTTTCCTCAACTGTCATATTGAGAACATCAGAAATAGACTTATCTTTGTACTTTACTTGCAAAGTTTCCCGATTATATCTTGCACCTTTACAAACTTCGCATTGCACATAAACATCTGGCAAAAAGTTCATTTCAATGACGTTCACACCCTGTCCGCTACAAGCTTCACAACGTCCACCTTTAACGTTGAAAGAAAATTGTCCGGGTTTGTAACCTCTCGCTTTAGCTTCTACTGTTTGCGAAAATACTTCGCGAATAACATCAAAAACCCCTGTGTAAGTTGCAGGGTTAGAACGCGGTGTGCGTCCAATTGGTGATTGGTCAATTACAATTGCTTTATCAACAGCATTTAATCCCTTAATTCCTTGT
Source organism: Hassallia byssoidea VB512170 (assembly GCF_000817785.2). Taxonomy (GTDB): domain Bacteria; phylum Cyanobacteriota; class Cyanobacteriia; order Cyanobacteriales; family Nostocaceae; genus Hassallia; species Hassallia carrinoi. Next base: position 16,092 of record NZ_JTCM02000022.1, read on the forward strand.
AAGTGTTTGGGTAAAGGAACTTTCTTTGTAAGTTGATGTTGCAATGCTGGATAAAGTAATTCATTAATTAAAGTAGATTTTCCCGAACCAGAAACACCAGTAACAGCGACAAGTTTACCTAAAGGAATTTCTACATCGATATTTTTTAAGTTGTTGCGATGGGCATTTTCAATTATCAAACTTCGCCCATTTCCTTCGCGTCTTTCTCCTGGAGTTTGAATTACTCGCCGTCCCGATAAATATGCACCCGTTAAGGATTTTTCTGCTGTTAATAACGTTTGTAAATCACCTTGAGCAATTATATATCCGCCATGAATTCCTGCACCGGGACCAATATCAACAATGTGGTTAGCTGCACGAATTGTTTCTTCATCATGCTCAACTACAATTAACGTATTACCCAAATCGCGTAATTTAGTTAAAGTTCGCAGCAAGCGTCCGTTATCTCTTTGATGCAAACCGATACTTGGTTCATCTAAAACGTAGAGAACTCCTGTTAAGCCAGAACCAATTTGAGTTGCTAAACGAATTCGTTGCGCTTCTCCACCGGAAAGTGTCATTGCTGGACGGTCAAGGGTGAGATAATCTAATCCGACATCAAGCAAAAATTGCAATCTTGATTTAATTTCTCGCAGTACTAAATCAGCGATTTGCAACTGGCGATCGCTCAATTTTAATTCATCAACTTTCTGGCGACAATCGCGAATCGATACACCACTTAAATCTAACATGCGATACTGTCCCAACCGCACTGCTAAAGCTTCCGGTTTTAACCTTTTCCCCCCGCAAACTTCGCACGGCTGATCTACTAAATACTGCTCTAATTTCTGCTTAATTAATTCCGAACCACCTTCATACTGTCGCTGTAAAATCGGAATTGCCCCTTTGTAACTGTGCTTATTTTGTTCTGCGGTTTCTTCTCCAAACAAAATAACTTGACGCTGTTCATGTGTTAACTTATACCAGTTATTTTGCAGTTCAAAATCATAAGCTTGCCCAACTTTATATAATAACTCCAAATAATAGGAATTATCCTTCTCTGACCAAGGTGCGATCGCTGCATATACAGGTGCTTCTGGATCGGGTACTACCAAATCAGGGGAAAATCTTTTTAAACTTCCTAATCCATGACAGTGAGGACAAGCACCATAAGGTGAGTTAAACGAAAACAATCGCGGTGATAATTCCTCCATTACTGCCCCATGTTCCGGACAAGCAAAATTTTCCGAAAATACTAGTTCTTGTTCGCTTGCTTGTTCGCTGTCAGAAGATGGAGTAACGATTATGTTAGCAATACCACTTGATTGTTTTAAGCACGTAGAAAGAGAATCTACCAAACGCTCTTGTATACCGTCTTTTTTCACAAGGCGGTCAATCACCACTTCAATGGTGTGGGTAAAATTCTTATCTAAGTCAATCGAATCAGATAGTTCTCGCACTTCCCCATCAACGCGGATGCGGACAAAACCTTGAGAGGCAAGACTTGATAATAGCTTTTTATGCGTGCCTTTTTTACCCCGGACAACCGGCGCGAGGATTTGGAAGCGTGTACGGTCTGGAAGATCCATAATGCGATCAACCATCTCGTCGATAGTTTGCGGTGCAATACAGCGATCGCATATCGGACAATGCGGTTCACCAGCACGTCCAAACAATAAACGCAAGTAATCGTAAATTTCTGTTACAGTTCCAACCGTGGAGCGCGGGTTATGAGAAGTTGATTTTTGGTCGATGGAAATCGCCGGACTCAAACCTTCAATTGCTTCGACATCCGGTTTATCTAATTGTCCCAAAAATTGCCGTGCGTAAGCGCTGAGAGATTCGACGTAGCGGCGCTGTCCTTCGGCGAAAATGGTATCAAATGCCAAGGAAGATTTACCAGAACCAGAAACCCCGGTAAAGACAATCAGGCGATCGCGTGGCAATTCTAAATCAATATTTTTCAGATTATGCTGCCTCGCACCCCGAATCCGAATCGTATTCTGGCTGTTGGGGTTGGGGTGAGGAAGATGACCATTTAGTGATGATGCAAGCATTTGGTCTGACATATCGGCAGGCTGAATAAATAGAGGCAGCGCGTTAAGTCCTTAATAATACTACCTTTACTACTGTCTTAGTAGAACAGTCGTACTGCTGTCTTATTGGTTATCATGTCTCTTGATAAGCGGATTCATGGCGATCGCTATCTAGTTATAATAAGTTGCAATGCCAGATTGTTACCCGCCGACATTAAAACAATCGCAAAAAGTAGTTTATTATGCAAGCGTTTGCAGCCACTCATGAAATTACTTGGGAAAAGCTACCAGATGATTTTGTTTTAGACGACGAGCCAGTGGACAATATTAATCAGCCACTTCTAGCTGCCGCTTTAACAGAAAGCTTGGAACTTGCCGGAAAACTGCCCACAAATGCCTTAACCACAAGTAACTACGGCATTTGTGCCACCTTGAATAATAAAATAGTTGTCAAAGCACCGGATTGGGGCTACGTGCCATCGATTCGAGTGTCGCGAGAAGAAGTTAAGCGTAGCTATACTCCACAACTTCAAGGCGATATTCCCGCGATTGTAATGGAATTTCTCTCGGATACCGAAGGTGGAGAATATTCTAGCAAACCAACTTATCCGCCTGGTAAATGGTTTTATTACGAGCAAGTTTTAAAAGTTCCTAACTATACGATTTTTGAGCCAGAAGCAGGAACGTTAGAAGTTTATCAGCTAGATAATTCCGGGCATTATCAATTGCAACCACCAAATGAGAATAATCGTTACTGGATTGCTGAAATAAATTTGTTTTTGGGCATCTGGCAAGGAAGCCGAGAAAACCGTACAGGCTATTGGTTGCGTTGGTGGGATGAAGACGGAGAATTATTACTGTGGGGTTTGGAGTTAGCAGTGAAAGAACGGCAAGAGAAAGACGCAGCTCAACAACAAGCAGAACAAGAACGCCAGCGTGCAGAAAGATTGGCAGAACAATTAAGAGCGCTGGGAGTAGAACCGGAAATTTAAGATAGGAAAAAACAGTAGAGACGTTCCGGCGGAACGTCTCTACTATGATGTTTTTCAATGGCTCAGGTGTGACTCGAACACACGACCTCAGGCTTATGAGTCCCACGCTCTAACCAACTGAGCTACTGAGCCATATTTTCTCAATGCCTTTCTAAATATAGCAGAAAAATTTTGTCATGGCTAGCATTTAACTCAAATATTTTTGCAAAATCAAGGCAAAGAGAAATTTTAGGTAATTAGAGATGAGGGAGTAGGAAATAAAATGTTCACCACTCCCGGCTCATTACTCTCTAGTAGCGGTAATGAAAAGCGTTCATAGATTTACCTTCTTAACCAAAAAGACAGCCAGGAACTACACGCGAGGGGGTAACAAGGCTATTGGATTAACAGCACCCCTGCCTGATGGATGAATTTCAAAGTGGCTGTGTGGACCAGTACTAAAGCCTGTGCTGCCCATTAAAGCAATTGTGTCACCTTGGTGGACTTGTTGACCTGCCTGCACCAGAATTTTGCTGTTGTGACCGTAGCGAGTCATGCTGCCATCGTTATGGCGGATATCGACAACATTGCCGTAGCCACCCCTATTCCAGCCAGCTTTTTCAATTACACCGTCAGCCGATGCGTATATTGGTGTGCCTGTACCATTAGCAACGTCAATACCTTTGTGCGGACGTCCCCAACGCTGCCCAAAGCCAGAGGTTAAGACACCCTTGGCGGGCCAAATATAAGCAGTGGTCATTGTAGACGGAGCGGGCATGGTCGGGTCAATCGCTCTGGGTAAGTATCTATCGACTGCTGCTGTTAAAGGCGGTAAATCTGGAGAAACTGTTCTTCCCCGCATTGCTCCAAGAGATGCAGAAGCATCAACACCAACAGGAGGTGTAGCAATTCTCACACTTGGTCTGTTGCCGCTAGGATTCGACTGACGTGATGTTTGATTAATAAAAAAGAAGTCTGGATTAACTGAGTCGTTGTTCGAGCCAGTCGCACGGAATTGAGGCTGAGGTTGAGCTATATAGTTAGGTGCCATCGGTCTAGGAACGGGGATGGGCACCGCAACATTATTCACTCTAGTAACCGGATTTGACACCGGGAAATTATCTGGTCGAGAAACAGGAATCTGTACCGCAGCTTCGTTGCTTGGGGATTCTGTAGGTACGATTACGTTACCAGTTTCTTGAGCGCGGTATTTCGTCCGCAATCTCTCAATTTCGTCTTGTAAGCTACGCAGGCGCGGATTATTATTTTTTGCCCGTGTTACCTCTGGCGGTTTTTTCGCCAGTTGCACCTGATTCAACTTTTGTGGGATTGGGCTGTCACCACCGATGCCGTAAGCGGGGGCTGTGGTGAGGTCTGTTGTGGGCTTAATCGCAGTTGCTTGAATCTGGTTGTCAGAAATTACTGCTGTCGGGATGGTAACACTGCTGTTGTTAGCCGCGACTGATGGCTGTGAAGGCTCAGAAGGAGTTAAGCCAGCATTAAGCGGGAATGATGGCGTAACAATCTCAGGGGCACTGCCAGACTGCACGGGAGTAACTGGTGCGATTGGCTTGATGGCAGTACTGGGGTTTTCGGCAACCGGAACTGTGAGTTTTTGATTGATTCGCAGTTCGTTGGGATTGTTGAGATTATTATTCTTGATTATTTCTGAGACTGAAGTACCGCGATCGCTTGCTCTTGCTCCTAATGTATCTCCAGGCTTAACTTCGTAAGCTGTTGGAGATGGCGTCAGGCGTGGGTTTGTCGCACCTGTAGGCGCATTTCCTACCTTTGCCTGCTTTAACCTCGATACGAGGCTTGCAACGCTATCACCGGTTGCATTTTTCGATGGCTGTAGTGCAGTGTTATTTGCGTTCAACTGTGGTGTTTTTTCCACCGCAATCGTTGGTGCTACCGAGTTTGTTGCTTGTGATAATTTGGTCTCCTCAGACCGCAACTGGGCCAGACTTCTTCTTAAACGGTTCGATTTTTCTTGTAAGCGATTGATTGCAAAGTCTTGCTGTGCCCTCAGTTGAGAATTAACTGACGAGCTGTTAGCAATCGATGCCGAAACTACTGTTTGTGGTTGGGCATTCAACTTTGATATGCTTTGAGCGCCAGCAATTCCATTGCGATCGCTTTGCTTGTCAGCATAACTCTTGGGTATGCTTTCTTTCTGTGCGACTTGTGGCTGAAAATTGACCGGCTGTTGAATTGTGGTAGTTGTTCTCGCTACCACAGGTGCAGCAAGTTCCAATTTAGCTTGAAGCCCAGGCACTTGTGAAATTGCTGTTGGTTGCACGATCCGAGGACTTTCCGGCACGCTTACTGATGAAACGGCTTGATATTCCAGTTTTGGCGTGGGTGCAAATTTCACCTCGGTGTTAGGAGCAGCAGAAATCGTTGAGGCTGTGTTTTGATTGCCTACAGGAGCTGCTGCTTGGGCTTGGTCGCCTTGCCGAGTCACCAGGAGGCTGGTAGCTCCCATTGAAATTGCCAAACCAATCATGGCGGCTTTTGTCCGTACTTGACGATTAACGTATGGATTAACCACGTTTAGCTGTTCCACTGGGGCATCATCACTGGGGGGATTTTCAAGCACAGCCTTCACTTTCTCCTTTAATGCTCGTTTCAAAGACGACCTCCTATGATCTACTAGCGCTTAACTGACCTCGATCTTTAATTCGGATACTAGTCAATGATCTAGATCACATTGAATCACAGATCAAGATCACACTCACCAGAGATACTTACGCAAGATTATCTTGCTTCTCTGATTTCGACAAGTTCATTACGCGAAGCAGCAAAATTTCAAGTTGCTGTGCTTACTTGTCCGTTCGACTCCTCTACACCTGGGAATATATGCTTTTAGATCGTTGAATGAGTGTCTATCTTGCTTAAAATCGCGCTTTATCATAAGTAAAAATTCGCGCTCGTTCGCCAGATTATGAGCTCAGACTTCAAACAAAAGCGATGCCCCCTACTGTAGATATCTTCTAGATTTCTGCACCCAATCCGCCTTCCCAACACGAGACTTTACGTTGATTCTTCCCTAAAATACAACCGTATAAACTCGCACGCCGTTTTTTGCTGTTCAAATATCACTTTTTTAGCAAAAATAGCTCAAATGCATTAGAAGACAAGCCTCCACCGCTTTTGTTCCCAAAAGCATATAACTTCAAGTTCATGAAAAACTATCATTCAGGTCGGACACCCACTCCAACTTTATATACAAATTTCTTATATAAGCCTACCCAAATTCGTAAGTATTTTTCACTATAATTTGTTCACAAATCTTTTAAAAGTATACTACTTAACATTGTTGTTTAAGAAAAACAAGAATTTTTCCTTAAAAAAATGATTTTCTTGGCAATCTATATAAGTTAGGACTTACGCAAAAATAATTGTGCAGGCACATTATACAGTAGCGGTAATTCATGAATTACCGCTACTTAAGTGTATCTCAAATAAGACTTATGATACTAATTTAAGTATGTTCGCGGCAACCTAGGTAAACATACTTTATCCTTTTTTGGTCGCGCTTACTGTAAATAGCCTAACTGACGACGGGCTTCAAACAGACTCACGGCAACACTTACTGAAAGATTCAAGCTGCGAACATTCTTCTCGAACATAGGAATATGCAGAGTAGCATCGCAAGTAGACAAAACTGTTGACGGTAAGCCAGTAGTTTCACTGCCAAATAACAGCCAGTCCGAAGCTTGAAACTGAAAGTTTGCATAATTAAAACTACCATAAACGCTAAAGCCCAAGCATCTACCACCACGCTGCTGATGTACAACCTCAAACGCTTCTAGAGATTCGTGACAGTGTAGCTTTACATAGGGCCAGTAATCTAAACCTGCCCTTTTTAAATAGCGATCGCTAATTTCAAAGCCCAATGGTCCTACCAAATGTAATTCAGTACCCGTAGCTGCACAAGTACGGGCTATATTACCTGTGTTCGGAGGAATTTGCGGATTAACTAAAACTACCTGAGGCATTTGCGAGCGGATAAATGTATACAAACAAACTATGTATTCCAACTGCCATTTCTACGTATATATCCTCTTTATATATAACTTTTATTAATATTTCTCCAGGAATACCAATGATTAGATATTTAAAACAAAATAATAATCCTCCCAGAGGAATATCTGGGAGTTTTTTTTGCTTTTATGAAGAAATATTAAATTTTATGTAAAGAAGCTGATTTTTTTTCTTTTCAGAGCAATTAATCACTTACTTCCACACAGAAGGTGCAGTCTTAAGTCACTAAAGAGGAACACAATTTGTTTTCTAGTTCAATTTCTCGTTCTCGCGTGGCACGAATAGCCTGGGTCATGACGCAAGTCGTATCAAAACCTACAGAATGCAGTTGCAGCCACTGTTGAGCCTCATTGCCTTCGCGGAGTATTTTTTGTAAGGGCGAAAGGAAACAGCCAAAGCCATGACGTTTGGCGATCGCCGAAACTTCATTACTTAATTCGGCAATCCAATCTCTGGCTAGAATGCTTCTGCCATCAAGCCAATGTATTAGTTGAGCATCGAGGCTAAGAGACGCTGCTGCTGCTTCGTTGCTTGCTGTGAGGGTTATTAATTCTTCAGGTGAGAAGTTGCTTTGGGTAAGCGGATCGAGATGCGGATTTTCTATTATCTGTAATAAACGCGCTTCTAGCAAGGCGGTAATTGCTAGTAAAGCGATCGGATCTGTTACTAAGTCGCAAATTCGCAGTTCTAAGCGATTTAAATCGTAAGGACGGCGATCGCCATTTGGTCGTACCGATACCCACAAATGACGAACATTTTGCATTGTACCTTTCTCTAATTGATTTTCCACCCATTCGATATGATGAGCGTGGCTGGCAAATAACGGCACTTTTTCAGGTGTTTGCGGGAATAAGCCCCAACGGGTGGAGTGATACCCGGTTGCTTTGCCATCGATAAAGGGAGACGAGGCACTTAAAGCTAAATACAAAGGCGCTTCTAAGCGGATAATTCGACATGCCCGCATTAATAATTCCGGGTCGCTGATGCCGACATTGATGTGAACGCTAGCGGTGACGACTTTGGTCCCGTAGGTTTGCTCAATGTAATCGTGGTATGGATTGTTGGGGTCAGAACGATAAAAGCGATCGCTACCACTTAAAGATAAAGTACTTCCGGGAATCAGCGTGTAATTGCCCAATTGTTTGAGGTAATTACGCAGCTGCTGCCTCGGACGCAACAAAGCGCACAATAGCTGCTCATAATTGTCAGATGGTGCGGTTATATATTCCACATTCCGGCTATCTGGCTCCCGCACAAATCCATCTAAAGATGCCACAATTTTGTCGGAGAGTCCGACAATTTCTCCTTGAGGCGTGCCTGTGTACATCTCAATCTCAAAGCCTTTTGATAGCACCACTTTACTTCTCCTCGCCTCTTATAGCTTATAAATTGTATCTAATAATACGATTTTTTACTCAGACGTGATAGTTAATTAACTATTAAGAATCTTCTAAAAATAAATCAAAAACATCTAGGGATCGGTAGACATGTAAATGTTTATATCTCCTCCTTTTGTTAGAGGCGATACTGCTGATAAATCTGACTCTTCGAGTGATGCACTCTTCGAGTGACGCTACACAAGCGACTTCATATCATCAGCGTACCCGCCACCGATAACGCAGGCGACGGGATAACCAGCTGCTACACAAGTAAGGAAAAATCGGCATTTCCCGGCGGAAAATGCCACTATCAGTTAAAGCTAATTTTCCCAAGCCGCCTACATGAGGGTCAACACTAGTATCGTACAGAGGCGAATACTTTCCCTAACTTATGTGCTTGTTAGTGACTATTTATTTTCACTCGTAGGTTTGCGAACCGGAAAAATAAGGGTGTCATAGGTATAGCGATACTTTCTGAAATCCAGAGTGTCTCTTGGTGTGACAATATCATTTGCTGAAAAAACAGGTAGTAAGGATAACGAATCCCCTGGACCCCCATTCGCTGGTGTAGACTCACCTCCGTCCCAAGGCCACATCCGGTCGTTAAGATTCTCTCCATAATGTCCACCTTCTTTTGGATAATAATCGCTACCTTCATGCCCACTTGCCTGCCATTCAGCCCAAAGGCGATCTACATTGGAATGAACTAGCCAAAATACTGGATCGTTGATAGAAGTAGTAAGGTCAGTCATTGTGCCTAGAGCTTCAGGACGACCTACAGCAGGGTCAAAAGTACCTCCACCAACCAAGCTATGAAAATAGTTATGCAAATAGACTCCAGGCGTTTGTTGTCCAGTAGAGCTATCTACTTTGACAAAACCTTCTAAAGCTGGGCGAAAAGCTTCATAGTTGTCAATGGCAAGGACTTGCTCTATATCTTCTTTAGGAACAGGGTAATTATTTGTCGGAGGCACTTGCAGAAAGCGTAAGATTTGATTGCCAAATGTTTCTTTTGATGACGACTTGAAATGTAAGTCTGGGTTCACAGTCCATCCACTAGCTGCTGAAAAAGGACCAGACTGAACAGGTCCGCCTTGAACACTAACCGTCTGGATGTTGGGGTTTGCTTGTTGACCGTCACCAAGCGACATATCAGATCCCCCTTCATTACCTGAACCCGGAAAGTTGAAGTTTGGTTGTTGACCATCACCAAGCGACACAGCAAATCCACCTTCGATAACCGGGATGTTGAGGGTTACTCCTTCACCATTTGGTCCCATAAAATCATCACTAAAGATAACGGACAACGCCTTAGGGTCTGTCCAATCCCAGTAGGGAATCGTTACATTGGGGTTTACTGATTGCAAGGCTTTTTCAAATCGGTATACCAACTCACGATGCCACGGTAGCAATATAGCGCTTTCATGGGCACCATCATGTCCGGCAGCAGGACCTTGGGCATCATCGTACATTAAACCCATTGCTCCCACATGCACTGCAACAAACTGGTCATAGATATTAGTACGGCTACCCTTTGGTACAATATTTTTTAATGCCCGCACAGCATTAACGAATGCCTGTTTCTCTTTTGGGGTAAGGTCAACAACATTCTTTCTAACAATCGCTCCAAAAGCTTTATTTTTCCAAATAAGACGCTTGCTGTTTGCGGGAACAAGAGCAGAATCAGCGTCGGTAGAGGAATGAATTGCATTATGGTAATGAAATGCTGACACGGTATTAGAACCGTTATTGAGCATCGGATTTGATGCTTGCTTATACTCATGATGTTCAACAATATGGGAAAGTGCTGGAGTTCCAAACACGATCGCACAAGCAACCATACCAGCAATAATTGCTGTTTTGATAATTTTCATAATCTACGTTATATATGCCAAAATTTTCTACGTACTCGACTAAAAGCTATGTAGCCTAAGTATATAAATTGACATTAAATTGAGTCGCTCGCAATATAAAATCTGTTGGAAAATCTCTCTATTCTTTCGCAAATAGTGCAAAAGCCGCTTTCTCTCACCGACATTTGTTTTTTGAAAATCGGTTAGAAATTACTTGAGCGGATACTTACTAAAATCCCTTAAAGTCGATACTGCTGGTAAATCTGATTAGCAGCACGATGCACTAAAGAGTGACGCCAAACAAGCGATTTCATATCATCCGCATAACCGCCACCAATAACGCAGGCGACGGGATACCCCGCAGCTACACAGGTACTCAAAACCTGCATTTCCCGGCGGAAAATGCCCGTATCAGTTAAAGCTAATTTTCCTAAGCGATCGCCTACATGCGGATCGACACCAGCATCATATAAAATCAAATCTGGCTTGACATCTGACAATAAATCTGGTAAGTAATTTGCCAAGGTCTGCAAATAAGCATTATCTTCCATTCCTATCGGTAAAGGAACATCAAGATCGCTTTTTTGTTTAGTACCGGGAAAATTGACTTCGCAGTGCATCGAGAAAGTAAAAACACTGTCGTCATCTTGAAAGATAAAAGCGGTGCCGTCACCTTGATGGACATCTAAATCGACAATCAGGATTTTTTTGGCAAGTTTGAGTTGCTGGAGGACGCGACAGGCGATCGCTAAATCATTGAAAATACAAAAACCAGATCCATAACTGGGAAAGGCGTGATGAGTACCACCAGCAGTATTACACGCCAAACCGTGAGTTAGTGCGAGTTTAGCCGTAAGTATTGTACCACCTACCGCCACACAAGTACGATTTACCAGCGCCGGACTCCAAGGTAAACCAATGCGTCGTTGTGCTTTTGGGTCTAGCGTTCCGTTACAGTAAGCTTGAACGTATTCACAGGTGTGAACTAACTCTATTAACTCAGGGTGCCCAGATTCCGGGATGTGGAATTGTTGTAATTGTGCCACACCGTCAGCTAACAGCAGTTGGTATAATTGCCGGAACTTTAACATCGGAAAGCGATGTCCTTCAGGTAGCGGTGCAACGTAATCTGGGTGATAAATAATTGGCAAGTCCATATAATTAAGTTTCAGTTTTAACCGCCCATAATGCCAACTACCTAAACTGTGATAATTGCTCTTTGACTCAGCCAAGTATAATTTAAACTGTAACCAAACACAGTCAAGTAGCAAATAAACCTAAGTGTCGAGAAAATTGGTTATAACGTCACAATTACGGAGGCATTGAATTGAAATTCACAAATTGAAAATCTTCCAGACACAATTCATAATCTTCTTGAAATTGGGATTTGCTTATGTTGATGCAATGGATTCTACCGCTGGGATTTATTTTAGCTGGCTTACTAGCTGGAATAATTGCGGAAAAAATCGTTTTTAATAAATTGAAAACATTTGTCTTTCGCCAACGGCTGCCAGGTAATGAAATATTATTTCGCTCCTTACAACGCATCACCTTTACTTGGTTTGTACTAGGTGGATTTTATGGGGCAATTCGTGCTTATCGCAGCTTAATACCAGATATTGCCGACGTATTGCAAACAATCCTGACAATTGTTTTTTTGTATTCAATTACGTTAGTTATTGCCCGACTGATTGCTGGTTTTGTTAGATTATATAGTCGGAGAACACAAGGAGTTTCTGCATCACTACTTTCTAACCTTGCCACAACTACCATTTTAATTTTAGGAACATTAATCATATTACAAACGATTGGCGTTCAAATTACACCGATACTTACCACTTTAGGAATTGGTGGTTTAGCAGTTGGTTTGGCACTTCAAGATACACTTGCAAATTTATTTTCCGGTGTTTATTTAATTATTTCTAAGCAAGTTAGAACCGGAGACTATGTAAAATTAGAAGATAAACACGAAGGATATATTACAGATATTACATGGCGCAATACTACGATAAAAGAGCTTTCAAATAATGTGATAATTGTCCCTAATTCTAAACTTGCCTCGGCGATTTTTACTAATTACCATCTACCAGTTAAGGAAATTACATTAACGATTAATGTTGGTGTAGATTACGAGAGCGACCTTGAGCAAGTTGAAAGAGTAACTGTAGAAGTTGCAAAAAAAGTAATGCAAGAAGTTTCACCCGACTTAGTAGAAAACGAACCGTTTATCAGATTTCATACTTTTGGAGATTCAAGTATTGATTTTACGGTATTTATGCGGGTGAACGAATTCTTTGACCAACGCATTGCTAAACACAAATTTATTAAGCAATTGCATAAAAAGTATCAGGAAGAAGGCATTAAAATTCCCTTTCCGATTAGAGAAGTTTATACACAAGCTAATCAAACAAAAAATGGTAACGGAGTGTTAACAGGGGAATAATATCCTGTTCGGCAAATCACACATATTGTATTGTAAAGACGTTCCGGCGGAACGTCTCTACTGCATGATATGATATAAAACCTGTAAAAAAAAGGTAAAAGGTAATAAATTTTACCCTTTACCTTTTGTCTTTGTCTTGTCAGCCTCTACGACAAACGAGTCGTATTACTTTTTACCGCCTGGAGTTCGTCCCCCTTCGTCGTTGCTACCACCATGCGGATGAGAATTACCTGGGTCGCAGCCCTCAGCACCATTGCCGATTCCTTGGTTACAATGTTGACGAGGTTTTTTGCCCTCAACTTCAGCACGTTCCTCAACTTGCGGTTGTTCTTTTTGTCCCACAGCATACTGCGAGGATATATCTGCAACATCACCGGTGCTAACTAATGCTTTATATAGCAATGCAGAGACTTCTGCTCTCGTTGCTACCTTTTCAGCATTGATAGACTCGATATTTGGATAATTGACTACGATACCTCGTTGGGTTAGTGCAGCGATCGCCTGCCTAACATCACTACGAATGCTGCTAGCATCGGTGTAAGCTGCTAAAATCGTATCCGTGGAACCACTGAAAGTATAGTTGAGTCCGCGTGCGATTGAAAGCAAAATTTCCAGGCGAGAAAGGTTAGCGGTAGGGTTAAACTGATTGCCAGAAGACGTTAAAAAGCCAGTTGCATAAGCTTCGCGAATCGCATTGTAAGCCCAATATTTACTAGAAACATCATTAAATTTAATGGCATTGCGGATTTTTACCTTTTCAAAGGCTTGACTAATCATCGCCGCAAATTGAGCGCGAGTCACTTGTTCATCTGGACGGAAAGTCCCATCAGGAAAACCTTCGAGAACTTCCATCGCTGCTAACTCAGCAATAAAATCTTTTGCCCAATAATTTGTCGGTACGTCAGAAAACTTGACTTGGATACCGTTAGCTACTCCTACCTCTCGATATTCCATCATCATCTGCGCGAGGTCAAAGTTAGAGTTATCGCTAACATCATTCACCTGTACCAAACTGCCAGGAGCAACTTTTAAAGCCGCTGCTAAACTGGAACTAAAGGCACTCATTGATTGACGCACGACAGCAAACTCACCTTTGGTAAATGTTGCGGGATAAACGCTATTTGCTGCAATCGATAAACCTTGTGCTTGAAATTGGCTAACTTTGATTGTTCGAGAACTGCTGAGGAAGCTGACACTTTGATTATTCACTTGGGTGAAATAATCATAAGTAATAGTACCCGCGTCAATTATGCCGTTCATGTCTGCATCAACACCGTAGACAGTGCGAACAACTTTGTATTCTGTTGGGTTTGACGACAAAATCAGGTTAACCGTTGTGTTTGCCGATAAAGCTTCAAATTCACTGTAGCCAATAAAGCGATTTTGGGTATCGTACAAGCGTATAACAATGCGATCGCCTGCTTTGAATCCATTAACAAATTTCGCCTTTTGTTTAATCTTGCATTTGTAATCACCCAAAAATCGCTCTTTTAAGTAACCTTTGCCACGTTTGGGCTTGATGGATATGCGAGTAATTACTTCCGAAAAGTTACCAGATGGTTGCCAAATCGCAAGGCTAAAACCTTTTGTTTTTGCCTTCACAGAAGAAACACTAGCAGCGCTAACTTGAGTACTGCGTCGTACAGTCATAGTTTGAGTGCGTCGCTGGACAGTAGTACGACTGCTAGTTTGTGCAGTCGTAGAAGTCTGCCGCATCATCGTAGCAGTCACAGCTTGAGTTGATTTTTCATCCAGCTTGGCGACTTTTCCCGATTCGTCAGTGCGATACACCCACATTTGCTGTTCATTGGCAACAACTACTTGCCAACCTGGAACTATAGAAGAAGTGCAAATTGCATCTGATTCTAAACCCAAACAGCCATTTGACCAACTTTGCTTTTGCGCCTTAACAACGCGCAAGGCAGACATTTCTACTTCTGCACGCTGGGATATGTCTTGTAAAACCGCTGATTTGACAGATAAAGGCAAATCCTCTGCTTCGTCGCTTGCCACAAGTTGTTGACTTGGGGAATTATTCAGTGTTTGTTCGGTGGTGGTAGAGAACCCTGAAGCAGCATAAGCCATTGGCGAAGTTATTGCCAGGTAAGCAGCAGCAAAAAAGACTTTGCCAAAATGAGTTAAGTAACTATGATTAAAGTTTGTCATCTCACAACCCCACCAACCGGGTAAAAAGTTTAATGGGAAGAAATCTTCCCTCAGCTATTAATCCCGTGGGAGGTGAGAAACTAACATTTAAACAAATACTTTAGGAAACTTAACAAAACTGTACTTTCTCAGGAGATAGAACAGTCACTTTTGCTGCTAAGTAAAAACTAGGAACTTGAATAAATCGGTGCCAGTCGTCAAAATAAGTCATAGAATTTTATATTTTTCAGAGCAACTCTCATGCAATACCTTCCTGGGATAGGGCTTTTAGGTGCTACTTTGTCAGTGTCTATGATGGTTATTCCGACGTTAGCTGCTCCTATTGTTGATGCCACTTCACATACACACTATTTGAGTCAGGCTCAACCCAACACTCAACCAAAAAGAATACAGAGTATCCATATTGCGGTCATCGGTGAAGTGCAGCGTCCTGGAGGTTATTTTCTTGGCGTTGCAACCCAAACCGATGGGAGTTCTGTGTCGAAACAGCAGTTACCTACTGTAATTCGAGCCATTCAGATAGCTGGAGGGATAACAGTTCATGCGGATGTTCGGCAGGTTCAAGTTCGCCGACGAATTAATAATAGTTCAGAACCAACTATTATCAACGTAAATATCTATAAGTACTTGTCAGAAGGAGATTTGAGCCAGGATATAAGCTTGCAAGAAGGCGATGCTGTTGTAGTAATGCACGCCGAATCATGATTGCGCTAATCTAAATTGATAAAGCGATCGCTCTATTATCGAGTAGATGTTTGTGCGCGATCGCTCTATTATTCACACAACCAAATGCCTAACTTCCTCCACACTTAAGCTCAGAGCAGCTGCAATCTGTTCTATACTCAATCCCAATTCCAACAATCGAGGTATTGCATCTCGTCGCGCTTGTTCTGCTTGCTGTCGTGCTTGTTCTGCTGTTCTCAGGTTTAGGTTTTATATTGTTTACGAGTCAGAAAGACCCTTAAACGAACCCCCATATTTCAATAACCTCGGTAGGTGCATTGTCCGTATTTATTTATCTTTACATAGTTTGGTTTTTTCACGCCGACTTACTTACTGTTTGGAAACTGACGCTTTACTACGCGCTCATTAGGGATCTACGGTATATAACAACCAGGGCTATTGCCTGCAAATTTGTCACAACTGACTAATGAGTCAGAAAGATTTTTTAGCTCTATAAACCGATAACCACAAAATAACATTTCTATGACTGAAGTCATCATCAGAATCATAAAAATCAGTTTAAGAATTTTAGCTGAATTATTTACACGAAACATACACAACGAAATAGAACTAGACAATAACTCACATATAAAGCTGATAATAGACAAAAGTCTCGTAGCATCTAATACATCTAAATCTACGACATATGGATCAAGAGAACCACCAATGTCAGTATAGGGATATAAAAAGCTCTTGATGTTAATCAAAAAGAATATGAAGAAGTAGGAAACCAGCTTCAGCACTAGAACAATCACAATGATGATAATTTCGCCAAGTTCTATGGAGCGTCCGGTTGGATTCATAACTCGATTTGAAATTACCTGTTGGCTATAATCTCTTGCCCACGTTTATATCATGAAACATCTTACAAAAGTAGCTTTTGCACTCTTATAAATAAAGATTAGAGGATAAAGAAAATTTCAATCTCTTCAATCCCTATCCTTTCCCATTTTTGTTAGCTTCTGCACTCGACTAATGCAATTGATTTAGCGATCGCTCTATTATTCACAGAACCAAGTGCCTAACTTCCTCCACACCTAAGCTCAGAGCGGCTGCAATCTGCTCCACACTCAATCCCAATTCCAACAATCGAGGTATTGCATCTCGTCGCGCTTGTTCTGCTTGTTGTCGCGCTTGTTCCGTTTCTTGATAACTCAAGAGTTTCTTTCCAGTACGGGGATCGTAGAAGCGCAATTCTCCGTCAATTAGCCGTAAATCTAAACTTAATTGTTCGCTGTGAATTGACAAAACCCCATCAGGTAAATCATTTGGGGAAATTACTTGATATTTGCCCTCAACCAAACGCGAACCCTTGAGTTGTGGTGTCAGATAATCCCCAGTCGGGTCATACTGAAAGTATTCTTGCACGCCCAAAGCCGCATACTTCAGAGGTTTTTCGGTTTCGTCATTTTCTTGAGTAGCTGCGGAAGTGATTTCTAAAACAAAATTAGGGACTTTACCTGCTTCTTGCCAAACTTTGTAACTCAGACGCTTTTTCTTCTCTACCCCAAACACCACAAACACATCGGGAGCAATTACCGCACTTGGGACACCCTTTTTGTAATAAATGAACAGATTCCCTGATACATAAACATCATCTCGGTCTTGGAAATAAATGTTTAGGGCTTCAACACCATAAATCAGATAATCGCGTGCTGAGTCGCTCTCCGCCATCGGTTTACCGTCAGAGATGGGGTAGATAGAGTAGGTAATCTCTGTCTTGAGTTGGTTGGCAGAAACAGTCATAGGGCAAATATTTCAACTCAATTGGAATTAATTCAAAAATAGCATTTTGTTGTTAACCGATATACGTCAGAGAATATTACTATTAATTTAAGAAACACTTTACAAATATTAATAATGACTCTAATTAACCAGCTAACAACAGCGACCTTTGAAAAACTCTTCTGGACTTGGAAGGGCTATAAAATTCAGTATACCGTCATGGGTACAGGTCGCCCGCTCGTCCTGATTCATGGCTTTGGTGCTTCGATTGGACATTGGCGGAAAAATATCCCGGTTTTAGCAGCAGCAGGGTATCAAGTATTTGCGATTGATTTGTTGGGTTTCGGTGGTTCTGATAAGCCCCCGTTGAATTACACCTTAGAAGTATGGGTGGAATTAGTTAAGGATTTTTGCACAGCGCATATTAGCGAACCTGCGGTATTTATCGGTAACTCTATCGGCGCACTTTTAAGCTTGATGGTGGTGGCAGAACATCCGGAAATTGCCGCTGGTGGTATTTTGATTAACTCTGCGGGTGGTTTGAGTCATCGTCCTCATGAATTGAACCCACCGTTACGCATTGTCATGTCAACGTTTAACAGATTAGTGGGTCATCCAATTTCAGGCAAATTTGTTTTTAATCGCATCCGTCAAAAGGAACAAATTCGCCGGACATTATATCAAGTTTATCGCGATCGCCAAGCCGTGACTGATGAATTAGTCGATTTACTTTACGCTCCCTCTTGCGATCCGGGAGCGCAACAAGTTTTCGCTTCTATCCTCACAGCACCTCCAGGTCCATCTCCTGCGGTACTCTTACCCAAAGTCAAGCGTCCCTTGTTGGTAATTTGGGGTGCAGATGATCCTTGGACACCAATCACCGGGGCAAAGATTTACGAGGAGGCACGTAAGAATGGCAAAGAAATCAAAATCGTTCCTATTCCTAACGCCGGTCATTGTCCCCACGATGAAGTACCTGATTTGGTAAATCCGCAAATTGTCGAGTGGCTTCTTCAGCTTCACTCTTTGGGCGATCGCATTAGTTTTGAGTAGTTGTAAAAGTTCGTAGTAAAAGCTTTAGTTTTTGAAGTTGAGCGATAAATCGCTCACTACGAACTCCTCAAAATTAATGAAATTTCTTTAGTTGCCGACAATTACAGTACCTGCTGACTACAGTGTTTTTAATAACATATTGAGAAAATATTAAAATTTAAGTAATGTGCTATCAGTAATTCATCGCAAGTTGGGTGTAGTAAACTGCATCTAGGTAGAAAGCCCGTGTTCATTAGATGATAGCATCGTGAAGAAAATTCTGATTTTGTCGGCAAATCCCACGAATACAAATCAGCTGCGTCTGGATGAGGAAGTACGAGAAATTGAGGCAGGGTTGGAACGCTCCAGAAGCCGAGATCGATTTCAAATCATCTGCAAATGGGCAGTGCGTTCTAACGATTTGCGGCGTGCTTTGTTGGATCACAAACCTGAGATAGTCCACTTTAGCGGACATGGAGCGGGAAGTCAAGGTTTAGCTTTGGAGAATAACTCAGGACAAATGCAACTGGTGAAAACTGAAACACTAGCAGGGCTATTTGAGTTATTTGACAGTATAGAATGTGTCTTGTTAAATGCTTGCTATAGTGAGGCACAAGCTCAAGCGATTTACCAACACGTTGATTACGTGATTGGGATGAATCGAGCAATAGGCGATCGCGCTGCAATTGAATTTGCTGTAGGGTTTTATGACGCGCTTGGTGCTGATAGATCCTATGAAGATGCTTATAAATTTGGTTGTCTGAACATTGATTTAGAAGGCATTCCCGAATCTTCTACCCCAGTACTCAAAAGCAAAAACAATCAAAAAATTACTCCACAGCAACAGCCGAACCAAGATTCAAAGGTGCAAAATTCACCCTCAAATCGGGAAGCTGTTCGAGTGCCAAAGCCTAAGCCAGAAGAGATTATATATAAGTCGGCATCTCCTTTAGAACAACCAGATGGGCAAATACCTTTAGATTCTGCTTATTATATCGATCGCCCGCCGATTGAAACAGATTGTTATGAAGCTATTGTCAAATCGGGTGCGCTGATTCGTGTCAAAGCACCCCGACAAATGGGCAAAAGTTCGTTAATGACGCGAATCCTCGACCACGCAAGCAAACAAAGCTATAAAACTGCTTTTGTGAACTTTCAGTCAGTGGATGGAGAATTGCTCGGCGATTTGGATCTATTTTTACAATGGTTTGCTGCGAGTATTACCGATGCGCTCTCATTACCAGAGAAGCTGGAGGAACATTGGAAAGGCGTTTTGGGTAGTAAGAATAAATGTACAAATTACTTTCAGAGATATTTATTACCTTCTATTGACACCCCGGTAGCTTTGGGTTTGGATGAAGTCGATGAGGTGTTCAAACATCCGGCGATCGCTAATGATTTTTTTGGACTATTACGAGCTTGGCATGAACGGGCAAAAAACGATCCTGTCTGGAAAAAGCTCAGGTTAATAATTGTGCATTCTCAAGAAGTTTACATCCCGCTGAATATTAATCAATCGCCTTTTAATGTCGGATTGCCGATTGAATTGCCAGACTTGAGTCAAGCACAGGTGCAAGAACTAACGCAACGACATGGACTTAATTGGACTGGAGAACAAGTTGAGCAATTGATGACGCTTGTAGGTGGTCATCCTTACTTAACGCGGGTAGCTTTGTATCAAATTGCACGAGGGAGGATGACGTTAGAAAAACTTCAGCAAATCGCTCCGACAGAGGAAGGACCCTACAGCGACCATTTGCGCCGCCATTTGCTGAATTTGCAGGAAAATGCTCAATTACTAGCCGCATTCAAGGAAGTGCTATCGGTAGATTGTCCTGTAGATGTGGGAACAGCAGAAGCTTTTAAACTTCGCAGTATGGGGTTAGTGAAATTTCAGGGGAACGAGGTGATGCCATTGTGTGAATTGTATTGTGAATATTTTGGCGATCGCTTGGGAATTAAAAATTAACACCGCAACCGTCGTAGAGACGTTCCATCGGAACGTCTCTACAATATGTTTCCCAACTAGGGACATGATATTACTTAAAATAAAAGCCACAGACACATGGTTCAAATTATTCAGGCAAAAGATATCACCATTATCCAGTCGATCAATTAATAAATGGTAAACCCTCAAGCGATCGCAGCCTACGAATATCAAGTTGGGGGCAGTCTCCCGACTGATGCCCAAACCTATGTCAAACGCCAAGCTGACGAAGACCTTTACGAAGCGTTGAAGGCGGGTGATTTTTGTTACGTTCTCAACTCGCGCCAGATGGGTAAATCTAGCTTGCGGGTGCAGACAATGCAGCGGTTGCAGGATGAAGGGTTTGCCTGTGCGGTGATTGATATTACATCTATTGGCACATCTGATATTACCCCGGAGCAATGGTATGCCGGGGTGATTGATAGTATAGTTGGCAGTTTCAATATTTATACAAGCTTTGATTTAGACGAGTGGTGGACTGAGAACGCTTTGCTGCCTTTTGTACAGCGTTTGGGCAAGTTTATTGAGACAGTTTTGCTCAACACAATTACCGAGAATATTGTCATCTTTATTGATGAAATTGACAGTATCCTCAGCCTTCCCTTTAAGACAGATGATTTTTTTGCCATCATCCGCGATTGTTATAACCGTCGCGCAGAAAAGAGCGCGTACAACCGCCTGACTTTTGCTTTATTGGGAGTTTCTACCCCTGCCGATTTGATTCAAGATAAGCGCCGGACACCTTTTAATATTGGTCGGGCAATTGATTTAACTGGGTTTCAGCTTGAGGAAGCACAACCTTTAGCACAGGGACTCGCGGTGGTGGGTGAACCGCAAACGTTGATGAAAGCGGTGCTTGACTGGACGGGTGGACAGCCGTTTTTAACGCAAAAAGTTTGTAAATTAGTACTGCAAGCAGCCGTGGGGGAGAAGGGGAGAGGGGGAGAGGGGGGAAGTAGAGACGCGATTAATCGCGTCTGTACAAAAGAGGGAGAGGCAGAGCAATCTAAAATCCCAAATCCCCAAGCTTTTGTCGAGTCTGTGGTGAGAGAGCGGATTATCGTCAATTGGGAAGCGCAGGATGAACCAGAACATCTGAGAACGATTCGCGACAGAATTATGCACAGTGGCGAACAGCGAACTGGGCGCTTACTGGGGCTGTGTCAGCAAATTGTGACCTCTCCCCCAGCCCCTCCCCTGCAAGGGGAGGGGAGAAATGATGCTCCCCCTTCCCTACAAGGGAAGCAGGCTGGGGGGTTAGGTCAAAATCTCGGCGAAGGAGAGATATTAGCCGATGACAGTCCCGAACAAACAGAACTGCGGCTGACGGGGTTGGTAGTAAAACGGGATGGCAAGCTGCGAATTTATAATCGCATTTACGCCGAGGTATTTAATCAAGAATGGTGTGAAAAAATACTTGCAAAACTGCGTCCCTACTCTGATGCATTAAATGCTTGGGTTGCTTCTGATTATCAAGATGAGTCGCGCTTGTTGCGGGGACAAGCTTTGCAGGATGCTCAAAGTTGGGCTGCGGGTAAAAGCTTGGCTGATTTGGATTATCAGTTTTTTACTGCTAGCCAGAATTTAGATAAGCGGGATTTTCAGAAGCGACTGGAAGCAGAAGAACAAGCAAAGCAGATTTTAGCAGAAGCAAATCGCAAAGCTAATCAACGGATTTGCATCGGTTCTGTGGTCTTAGGGGTGACTTTGGTGGGGGCAGTGGCTGCGGGGATATTTGCTCAACAAGCAGAAACAGCCCGTCAAAATGCCCTAAAGGGTACGCAACTGGAGCGAGACGGAGCGTATGCGTTGCGACAGTTTGATTCAAACGAAATCGACGGGCTGGTGTCAGCAATGCGGGCTTCTAAAGAATTGAAACCTTTGGTTAAAGATAAACAATCTTTGGCAGATTATCCGGCTTACAGTCCTTTATTTAGCTTGCAGATGATTTTGCCGAAGATTCGCGAACAAAATCGCCTGGAAGGGCATAGGAATTCTGTCAATAGCGTTAGTTTCAGCCCGGATGGCAAAATTCTAGCTTCTGCTAGTGATGACAAGACCATCAAACTATGGAATGTTGACACGGGTAAAGAAATTACTACCCTCAACGGGCATACTGAAGAAGTCAATAGCGCTAGTTTCAGCCCGGATGGCAAAATTCTAGCTTCTGCTAGTGCTGACAAGACCATCAAACTGTGGAATGTTGACACGGGTAAACAAATTACTGCCCTCAAGGGGCATAATAATTCGGTCAAGAGCGTTACTTTCAGCTCAAATGGCAAAATTCTAGCTTCTGCTAGTGCTGATAAGACCATCAAACTGTGGAATGTTGACACGAAAAAAGAAATTACTACCCTTAAGGGGCATAGTAGTTCGGTCAATAGCGCTAGTTTCAGCCCGGATGGCAAAATTCTAGCTTCTGCTAGTGATGACTACACCATCAAACTGTGGAATGTTGACACGGGTAAAGAAATTACTACCCTCAAGGGGCATACAGAAGAAGTCAATACCGCTAGTTTCAGCCCGGATGGGAAAACTCTAGCTTCTGCAAGTCTTGACAAAACCATCAAACTGTGGAATGTTGACACGGGTAAAGAAATTACTACCCTCAACCGGCATAATAATGGAGTCAGGAGCGTTACTTTCAACCCGGATGGGAAAACTCTAGCTTCTGCTAATTGGGACAACACCATCAAACTGTGGAATGTTGACACGAAAAAAGAAATTACTACCCTCAACGGGCATAATAATGGGGTCATTAGCGCTACTTTCAGCCCGGATGGGAAAACTCTAGCTTCTGCTAGTGCTGACAAGACCATCAAACTGTGGAATGTTGACACGAAAAAAGAAATTACTATTCTCAAGGGGCATGGTGAAGGGGTCTATAGCGCTAGTTTCAGCCCCGATGGAAAAACTCTAGCTTCTGCTAGTTGGGACAAGACCATCAAATTGTGGAATGTTGACAGGGCTAAAGAAATTACTACCCTCAACGGGCATAGTAATGCGGTCAATAACGTTACTTTCAGTCCGGATGGGAAAACTCTAGCTTCTGCTAGTGCTGACAAGACCATCAAACTGTGGAATGTTGACACGAAAAAAGAAATTACTACCCTCAACGGGCATAGTAGTGCGGTTTGGAGCGTTACTTTCAGCCCGGATGGGAAAACTCTAGCTTCTGCTAGTGCTGACAACACCATCAAACTTTGGAATGTTGACACGGGTAAAGAAATTACTACCCTCAACGGGCATAGTGAAGGAGTCAGGAGCGTTACTTTTAGCCCGGATGGGAAAACTCTAGCTTCTGCTAGTGATGACTACACCATCAAACTGTGGAATGTTGATACGAAAAAAGAAATTACTACCCTTAAGGGGG
>NZ_JTCM02000022.1:40403-76801 GCF_000817785.2 Hassallia byssoidea VB512170
TTATACTCATCGACGAGTATCAGAAGGAGATTCATCAGTCTTTTATACTCATCGACGAGTATCAGAAGGAGATTCATCAGTCTTTTATACTCATCGATGAGTATTAATACTTGGTTGCTCTCAAATTGTTTTTTTAGTAAATAGATAAGTGTGGCAAAAGTTATTTCTTCTTTTACCCTCTTCGTAAGGGTTTGAGCGGTTTTAAATGCTTGGGATGAGCGGTAAACCGCTCACTACGAGTTTTTAATTACGATAGTGACGAACTACTTCTGCAACTGACCAAGCTTGAGCGATCGCACCTCTGGGATGATGAGGTTCATCACCATCAAAAATTTCCGATATTGAGCCAATACAAGCATCATTAAGGAAGTGATCTAACAACGGTTGCCAATCAAAGGGCAGAGGTTCTTCTGGGTAAAAACGTTCCCAAGCGCGGATAAATGGACCTATTAGCCAACTCCAAACGGTGCCTTGATGATAAGCGCGATCGCGCTGTTCTAAATTGCCTAAATATATACCTATATATTCGGGATCGCTTCTATCGAGACTGCGAAGACCATAGGGAGTAAGCAAGCAGGATGTTGCTTTATCAAGTATCTGACGCCCGTGCTGTTGAGAAAAGCCACAATGACGCAACGAAAGCGCTAAAACTGCATTTGGGCGAATTTGAGAATTTCGGCGATCGTCTGGCTCAATTGTGTCGTACAAATAGTCTAGCTGCGGATTCCAAAACTTTTGTAGAGAAAATTGTACCTGTTTGGCTTGCTCAATATAACGTCGCGCTTGCTTAATTAACCGCGTTGATTCCGCTGGTGGTTGTTGTTCGCTCAAGATTTCTGCCCACCGAGAAGCCCAACATAAAGCCGAATACCACAGCGCATTGATTTCTACTGGTTTACCGCGACGGGGAGTTACAGGCTGTCCTTCAACTACCGCATCCATCCAAGTCAGAGCTTCACCACGAGTATCCCAACTAACCAGCCCATCGGTAGAATCAACCTGGATATTATACCGCGTACCGCCGATAAACGCTTTGTGGATTTGCTGTACTACCGGATATTGTTCTGCTAAAAATTCCCAATCTTGAGTAGCTTCTAAGTAAAGTCCTAAAGTTTCAATCCACCATAGCGCTGCATCGATACTGTTATAAAACGGTTCCCCACCAACATCAGGAAATGCATTGGGAATCAAGCCGTAATGACAGTAACGCCCAAAAGTTTCCAAAAGTCCTTTTGCCAGTTCAAAGCGCTGCGGAACCAACGCTAAACCCGGTAAAGCAACCAAAGTATCGCGTCCCCAGTCATTGAACCAATGATAACCAGCAATCACAGTCGGTCCAGCAATAGAGGCTCGATAAACGATAAATTGATCGCTTGCTCGTAGTAGTTTTTGCCATGTTGGAGATGAGGGGATGGGGAGAGGGGGAGATGGGGGAGTGGGGGATGGGGAGAGGGGGGGACGACTTGGGGAGGGGGGGACGACTTGGGGAGTATTATTCAAAAATTCTCCTTGTCTTTTTGTCTCCTTGTCTTTTTGTCTTTTTGTCTCCTTGTCTCCTTGTCTCCTTGTCTCCCCCTCTCCCCTGTCTCCACATCCAAAAATCTGGGAAAGCCTTTCCTGTTCGGCTTCCAAAGCTTCTGCAAAGGTTTCTGAAGTGAGAACATCTGACGTAGGTTCGGGAAAACCTACCCGCGCTTCTAAAGTGACTGCATCTCCTCTATTGAGAGCGACTGTTAAATAACCAGGACTGAAGAAGTCTTCGCGATCGCCTAATCCCCGCTGCGTCTCTTCTAACAATTGATAATTCCAATACCAAACTGTGTCTGATTGATAATTTCCTTTTTGCCAGCGCAAATGCCAAGGTGTGCCAAAGTTGCCAGAATTTATCGCTTGCAGACACACTTGCTGTTGTCCTAGCATTTGCGAGAAGTGTAATTCTTCTGTTGCTTTTTGTTGATGATGAAAATCGCGATCGCCTATCAACAGTCGCAGCCTTAAAATCGCCGCATCCTTACCCTCATAGCGATAGTGAATTAAAATGCGATGACTCAAAGAGGAGGGGGCAGGGGGTGACAAGGAGGACAAGGAGGATGGGGGGGATGAGGGGGATGGGGGTGACAAGGAGGACAAGGAGGACAAGGAGGACAAGGAGGATGAGGAAGATATTGCTCCCTTGTCTCCCTTGTCTCCCTTGTCTCCCTTGTCTCCCTTGTCTCCCTTGTCTCCCTTGTCTTCCCATTCCCTACTCCCTACTCCCCATTCCCTACTCCCTACTCCCCATTCCCTACCATAAGGCATGAGCAATTGTCTGCTTAACTGCCAGTCATCCTCACCCCAAATCCATTTTGGGACTGGGTTAATATCAAAAGAGCGTTGCAATTTATATCCTGTTGGCTCAACTTGACCAGTACCCCAGAAATTTGTCCCTAGTGCCACTACCCGTCCCGGTAGTTCCAGACTGGCTTCTAGGTGCGAAAACAACAGGGTGCGTCCGGAAGGTGGACTGGTAGCGGCAATCAGCCAGCCGTGATAAGTGCGCGTGCGGACATCAGAAACTGTACCACTGGCAAAACTTCCCATGCCATTGGTCAGCAACCATTCTCTTGTATCTAAATCGTTCATTGGCTACTCAAAATCGTTATGACTATGATATAGTCGTAACAGATCGTAATTAAAACTGTGACAGCTCTTAAGGGTGAGTTTTATTGCTCTCCAAATTACTAAGCTGATAGACAAATATAAGTTCCAGGAGAATTAAGTAAATGCCCCTCACTTATTCAGCAGAAGGATGCCTTCGGGTAGGTCAACAAGCTCCCGACTTTACAGCAACCGCTGTGGTAGACCAGGAATTTCAAACAATTAAACTGTCCGAGTATCGCGGCAAGTATGTTGTCTTGTTTTTCTACCCTCTAGACTTTACCTTTGTTTGCCCGACAGAAATCACAGCATTTAGCGATCGCTACGAAGAATTCAAGAAACTGGACACGGAAATTCTTGGTGTTTCGGTTGATAGCGAGTTCTCCCATCTCGCTTGGATTCAGACCGATCGCAAGTCTGGTGGTGTCGGGGATCTCAACTATCCTCTAGTATCTGACATCAAGAAAGAAGTTAGCGCTGCTTACAACGTTCTTGATCCAGCAGCAGGTATTGCCTTGCGCGGTCTGTTCATCATCGATAAAGATGGTGTCATTCAACACGCTACCATCAACAACCTAGCTTTTGGTCGCAGCGTCGATGAAACTCTGCGGACATTGCAAGCAATTAGATACGTCCAGTCCCACCCCGACGAAGTTTGCCCTGCTGGTTGGCAACCCGGAGACGAGACAATGGTTCCCGACCCAGTGAAGTCCAAAGTGTACTTCTCCGCTGTCTAAATTTCGCAAAGAAGCGTCTTTAGTTGGGACAGTATACATAATAACCACAGATGAACACTCTTATAAACACGCAAGATAAATTAATTGGTGTTAAGTTCGGTGTTTATCTGTGGTTTTATTGTAAGAGAATGGTTATTAGTTGGTGGTTAGTAGTTAGTAGAATATCCCCGACTTATTTAAGAAGTTGGGGATATGAAAGTCTATAATTTTCCTAAATAAAATAATAGTTACTTACAAGAGACAACATAATGCTGACATCAAATGATTTTAGTGGCTTATTGAACGAGCGCTTCTTTCGCAACTTTCTACCAATTCCAGCGACAAATAAACTGTTTTTGGGAGTAGCAACACCAGATTTTCAACTACCAGATATTACCAACGGCACATTAGTAAAGTTATCGAATTATAGAGGTAATCAACCAGTATTACTTGCCTTTACACGCATCTTCACCGAAAAGCAATATTGCCCCTTATGCTTTCCTCATATCAAAGCATTAAATGAGAACTACGAGCAATTTAAAAATCGCGGTATAGAAGTTTTGATGATTAGCAGTACCGACGAACGGCAAAGTCAAATAGTTGTGAGAGATTTAAAATTAAAAATGCCTCTTTTGAGCGATCCCAGCTGCCGCACGTTTCGTACATATCAAACTGGGCAAGCATTAGGCGCACCTTTACCAGCGCAGTTTGTGTTAGATAAACAAGGCAGACTACGCTATCGGCATTTATTTTCCTTTTTAGATCATAACGCCAGCATTAAGACATTACTAGAGCAGTTTAATGAATCGTAGTAATCGCTTCAGCGATTCTTATTTCTACAATACTTTCAAGCACTGAAGTGCTTACTACATAATTAAGCTTACCCATAGTCTCCTCATGAAACGGTGAGGTTTTATCATGCTCAAGCTGTATAACTCAGCGATTTCGCCAAATTCGCGCCGTGTTTGGATTACCCTACTGGAGAAAAAACTTGAGTTTGAACTCGTAGAAGTGAAACTGGATGGCGAACAGTTTAAACCAGAGTTTTTAGCGCTTAACCCTTTTCACCACATTCCAGTATTGGTGGATGACGGCTTTAATTTAGTAGAATCCTTGGCAATTCTAGACTATTTAGAAGCAAAATATCCTACGCCTGCAATGTTGCCTAAAGATGCCAAGGATTTAGCAATTGTGCGAATGGTGGAACTGATAACAGTTAATGAATTGTTGCCTGGGACAACTCCACTGTTTCCAGTGATGTTAGGCTTGCCTGGAGATCCAGAAAAAATTGACCAAGCAAAGCAGAAAGCGTCAACAGTACTAAAGCTGTTTGAAAATTTACTTGACGATCGCCCTTACTTTGGCAGTGAAAATCTAACTCTTGCCGAACCTGTTGCTGGCACTATAGTACCCTTACTGGCAGGGCTTGGCGTGTCTTTGAGTGATTGTCCCAAATTGAGTGCTTGGTGCGATCGCTTGACGGCGCGTCCAACCTGGCAAACTACCCAACCAACCCCAGAGATAATTCAAGCCTTTAAGCCTATCTTCCAGGCTCGAATGGCGCGATAAAATAGTTGAAAAATTAAGCTAAATTCGTACCTAGCTAATGACTAGATGCGATGAATGATTATTGCAACCGCTGATATACGCAGATACACGCAGATTAAACAGATAAAAATCTGCCTTTATCCGCGTTTATCTGCGGTTAAAATTTTACAGCTTAACTTGCTGCAAATGACTGCGGGGATTGTAAGTACGGATAGCGCGGAGTTTTTCATAATATTCGCGCTCTTCTTGGCTGAGGTCTTTTGGGGGAGCGATCGCTACTTTCACCAACAGATCGGAGCGTCCACCCTTGGGTAGATGCCAACCTTTACCGCGCAACCGCAAAGATTGACCGGAACGCACTCCAGCGGGAAGCTTGACGTTAACCATACCATCGGGTGTGGGTACATCAATTGAGGCTCCCAAGGTGGCTTCATCTGGCGTAATTGGCACTTCGCACACCAAGTTATCGCCCTCAAATTGAAAGAACGAGTGCGGCTGAAGTTCTACGCGCAAGTATAAATCGCCTCGTTGTTGATTAAAGGGATTAACTTGACCTTTGCCACGCAAACGCAGACGAGTACCGGATTTAGCACCTGCGGGAATGCGGACATCAATAGTTTCGTTACCTAAACTGAAGCGTTTTTGGACACCGTGGAAAGCTTCGCCAAAAGTTAAAGCGATCGCTGCTTCGCTATCTTGTGCCGTAGCACCCGCACTCGCATCTTGAAAGCCAAAATCGTTAAAGCCACCAAAACCACTTTGTCCATTTGTGGAAGTGCTGTAAGAATAGCTTTGTTGTCTAGTACGGCTGCCTGTAGTGCCACCAAAGCGTCCTAGCAACTCATTGATAAACTCGTCAAAGCTGCCGTATTGACCGAAGTCAAAACCGCCCATATCGACACCAGCACCACCACCAGAGGGAAAGCCTTGACCAACCTTATTCCAGTATTGACCGAATTGGTCATACTTTTTACGTTTGTCTGCGTCTGACAAAACTTCGTAAGCTTCGTTAACTTCT
The DNA here is from genome assembly GCF_000817785.2 of Hassallia byssoidea VB512170. GTDB lineage: Bacteria > Cyanobacteriota > Cyanobacteriia > Cyanobacteriales > Nostocaceae > Hassallia > Hassallia carrinoi. Next base: position 46,323 of record NZ_JTCM02000022.1, read on the forward strand.
TTGAAGCTTGCCTCTGCCTGTTTGTTGCCAGGATTGACATCAGGGTGATACTTACGCGCTAGTTTACGAAAAGCTTGTTTAATTTCTTCTGGAGTGGCAGTTTTATTAACTCCCAAAATTGCATAATAGTCTTTAAAATCGGTTGCAGCCATCTACCAGCCTCCTATAGAAATCCCTGTTATGTTTTTATGTAAGATATGAGATAAGCTGTTTGCCAGGTCTAATGCCCAGTAAACAAACCATGATTTTAAATTAACAAACATTAGCAAAAATCAAGTGGGGTTGTCGCTGACAGTATCAGGGCAATTCCCGTACTTTCGTGCTGGAGAAGCCGCAATACCCTACAAGGGTATCGCTGCCCCCTGCCCCCTGCCCCCTGCCCCTTTTCCTCTTCGATGACGCTACTTTCGTGCTGGGGAAAAGCAAATCAACTCGTCTAGTCCCTCCTCCAAGCTTGGGGGTGCATCCCGGAGTTGACGATGCATCCGAAAAATGACTTGTTCAGGAACCGGGTTCAGCCGCTTTTTATTGCGTGCCAAACACAGCCAAATCGGTGTATGCAGCCACATCCCGGTAATGTGAGTAAAGCCTAACTCGCGGGAAGTGTGGATTACCTCACGTCGATTGCGTCGTTGGGCATTAGTAGCATCATAAATTGCCGTGCTATTTGTAGCGATCGCCTGCTGAAGTTGCCGCTGAATCTCTCGCCAAACTCTCATCCACACTCCTTGAATTGCCTCATCACCAAAAAGCTGTCCCCGGATGGCATCGCTAGAAATCAGCTGCCTCTGGGGACACTCTAACAGTAATTGTTTCGCCAAAGTGGACTTACCGCTACCAGGAAGACCAATTAGCAACAAGAGTGCTGAGTGGGGGAGTGGGGAGAGGGGGGGACAAGGGGACAAGGGGACAAGGGGACAAGGAGGACAAGGGGACAGGGAGACAAGGAGACAAGGAGACAAGGAGAATAATTCTTCTTTCTCCCCCTCCCCCCCTCTCCCCCTCCCCCACTCCCCACTCCCCACTCCCCACTCCCCACTCAATACTTTTAAATTATCGTTCCATCAGCAATCACGGCATTTTTCAGCACAACGACGATTCCGCTACGGATGTAAAAGCCTTGACTTTCGCGTTCGGCTTCTTGCACGTTATCTTTATTGATAATTTGCACATCGCAGCCGATGCTGGCGTTTTTGTCAATGATGGCGCGGCGAATTGTGGTGTTAGCACCGATACCCAAGGGAACTTCACCATCTTGACAGTGTGTATGTCGTTCGGCGAATGCTTGATAAAAATCGGCTCCCATGATTAGAGTATCTTCAATAACGGAACCGGATTCAATGCGCGATCGCACTCCCAAAACCGAATGATCGATTCGGCAATTTTTCAAAATACAACCTTCACCTATCATCGATTGGGAAATCTGGCAATCTAATAGTTTACTCGGAGGTAAGTAACGAGCGCGGGTATAAATTGGAGATTTTTCATCATAAAAGCTAAAAGGTGGTAAGGGTTGCTGAGTCAGCGCCAAATTAGCATCATAAAATGATTCAATTGTTCCAATGTCTTCCCAGTAGCCATTAAATAAATAAGCTTGAACGTTGTGATCTTTAGCTGCATCCGGAATAATTTCTTTCCCAAAGTCAGTTTTTTCTAAAGATTCTTTCAACAACTTGATCAAAACGTCTTTTTTAAAGACATAAATCCCCATCGAAGCGATGTAGGGCTGCCGTTGAGCTTGTTCTGCTGATAAACCGAGTACACTTGTATCAACGCGCATCTGATATAAGTCATCGCCTTTGGGTTTTTCGCTAAAATCGATTACTCTACCAGACTGATCGATTTTCATCAAGCCAAAATCCGAAGCGCGGCGATCGTCCATCGGGATAACTGAGAGAGTAATATCAGCCCCAGTATCGCGATGACGCTGCACAAACTCGCGATAATCCATCCGGTACAAATGATCGCCTGATAGAATGAGAAATTCCTGTGCATCCCATTCTTGCAACAGCCAAATATATTGACGCACAGCATCCGCAGTCCCTTGGAACCAATTGGGATTTTCTGGCGTTTGCTGTGCGGCTAGCACTTCTACAAATCCTTCATTAAAACCAGAAAAGTTGTAAGTACGGGCAATGTGGCGGTTTAAAGAGGCTGAGTTGAATTGAGTCAGAACATAAATTTTGAATATTTCTGAATTTATGCAGTTACTGACAGGAATATCTATTAAGCGGTACTTTCCGGCTACGGGTACCGCTGGTTTAGCGCGTAATTTGGTAAGCGGATAAAGACGAGTACCCGCACCGCCACCGAGAATGATTGCTAATACTTTTTTCACAAAATTTCTCCCAACTGCCTTTCAACTCTCACATACAGTTTAGGACTGTCTGAGACAGCTGGTAAGGGGGGGATCGTATATTGTTCTAAGTTAACTTTGCGGGATGTTTCTAGTAAACAATGAGAAAGGTTATCGCGGCAAAAGCGATCGCCTGTATCAAATTGCGTTATTTATTATCAAAAGCGCACACGTTTCATACCATAGCCCTGATTAGCCAGATGCAATGTTTGCGACAGTTTCACATGTTGCACCCACGGCTGCTCAGACAATTGGGAAATAGCATTTGGAGACAGTGTTGCCGTGAATACATCTTTGCCACTAGTAACTCCACTGACACCTAAATTTTCTAAAGTGGCAGTTTCGGCATTTGAAACAGGCTTGGTATGGATGAAAACCTGCAAGCTAGGTTCATCTGTATTTTGAACGTCTTTAAGTGCCATAGACAGGGGGGCATCAAATTTTTGATAATTCATATTGCGACGACTCCCAGGTAAAATGGTAAAAAAGGTAGGAAAAAACCTACCCTATAGCCAAGCTATCAAATTTATCGATTGCGATCGCCTGTCTTTATACTGAAATCATCAACTGTGCTTCTATGCCTGTTTAAAGATTTTTGGCATCAATCAATCCAAAACCCCATTTACTATCAAACGTTCCCGCTGCTTTTTGGGGGATAGAACTATTTTTGCGTAACAATTCTTTCACCCCAGCTGGGTCAAGTTTGGGGTTACGTTGCAACAACAGTGCCACCAACCCAGTAACGAAAGGTGTTGCCATACTTGTGCCAGCGGAAACCACAAACTTAGAATTAATCATCGACGATCGCCCAAAACCTTGAGCAGTAGATGATAGTGTAGAAACAATCATCGCTCCTGGTGCTGCGACATCCGGCTTTTTGGCATCATTCCGCAGCGGACCTTCACTGCTAAAATCAGAAATATCATGCAATTCCAAGCCCACTTCTTGAGGTTTGGCATCAATATCTGTATATTTCACTTTCGTAGTGTAAGAAGCCACCGTAACCGCACTTTTAGCAGCTCCTGGGGAACCAATTTTCACAGCATCTTGCACGCTTTTACCGGTGAAGAATACCGCCGAGCTATCGTCTAGCGTCCACACATCCAAACGTGTTTCACTCGAACCTGTGTTACGTATCCGCAATTGCCAAATGCCGCCCATAACTGGCATTGTACCATTACCGCGAATTTGCACAAAGAAATTATGATCGCCGTTGATTGGATCGGGTCCTGGTGTGGCTATTTGCACCTGTGCATCTGCCAACTGGTAATCTTGAGTGGGATTGTCTTTGGTAATGATTTTTTGGAAGGGGGTAACAAAACCGTTAGGAGTCCGCACAGATACTTCTAATTGACCTTTGCCAGAATACCAACCGTTTAACCAGGCAATGCCTACTTGGTTTTGAGGAACATTCAAGCGGATAGTAGACATGCGACTGGTAGAGACTTTCGCTTGAGCGTGAATGTTGTCGTTACCCTCATTACCTGCGGCACAGCATACAATTCTTCCAGGACCGGTTTCCGCATCAATGATTTTTGATAAGGAGTCGCTGCCATCATGAGCATCAGCATGTCCACCCAAGCTTAAATTTACTACCGCTGGGCGTTTTAGTTCACTGGCAACGCGGAAAATGTAACGAACTGCATCGGCAATGTGAGCATCTTGTAAGTCGCTTTTGACGATGACTAATTCGGCTTTTGGTGCGACACCGCTATAAGTGCTGTCAGCAGCGGAGGCAATGCCGGCAACGTGAGTGCCGTGTCCTTCTATATCCTGAGAAATTGTCAGTTGGTCTTTGCTTAATTCTGCCCCGTAAGCACCTTCTTTAACACCCGGACCGGGTAGAGTTTGATCCCAAATGCGTAAAATTCGACCTTTAAACGCAGGGTGCTTCGGATCGATACCGGTATCTACAACACCGATGACGACTTTTTCTCCTGTGAGTCCGCTTTTGTTTTGAAACTCTGACACATGTACGTCTTTTTTTGCGACATCCATCCGCAGATGCATTTTGCGTGATGGCTTGATGCGATGGACTACAGCTTCTTCAGATAAGGGGTCTAAACTACTGAGGGGTAAAAAAGCTGTGCGGACACTTCCGGTGTTTTGGTTGACTTCGATACCTTGTTGTAGAAGGTGTCTTAAGTCAGCGTCTTCGTCGCAGTAAATAAAAACGATGCTCTTGGTTTGCGCTATAGCGCTTCTGGATGCCATGATACCAAGCGATCGCGTCTGTGGAATTAAAGCTTGCGCTCCTTCGCGTTGGTAGTCTTCATACGCTAACAGCAGACCAGGTGAAAGTTTTTGGTGTCTCATTTTTACCTCAAATTATGTTGAATTCCTGTAAGCAAAGTATTGATTTTAGCAGCATCAGCACTCCTCGCATTAATTCACGCTTTCATTTATAATTGCCACTAAAGAAAGAATTAACCGCAGATGAAGATAGATAAACGCCGATAAACGCAGATAAATTTGTACCTCAGCAGACTAGGAAAGGCTATAATTACCAAATTAAGCCATTAATAATTATAATCAGCAAAAAATGCTGCTTATAAGGATACTCGTTGAAAACCCTTGAAGATGTGGCACGTCATAGTGCCACATCTGTACTTTAGGCAAGGGATGAAAACGGTTAAAGGCGTTTACGCCTTTGTGGTGCAATGCCCTCTAATTAACTCTTCTAAATACTCGCGCTTCGCTAACCCCTTATTTTATAACACTTTTGGCTGAAAACCCCGAAATTAAAACCTAAAAACCCAAAAAGTTTTTAGGTTTTAATGTCTTTTAAGACGGGACGGGAAAGCGGTGCGGGGGATTTATCCCCCGCTTGATTTTGTGTTATCTTATTTTTAACAGGAACGGTAATCAACCTGTATAAAAACCTAACTGCTTAACAGCAATCTGTACCTTGACAATTGAATCTTGTTGGTTCTACTGCATTGTTCTAGTTTCCTCCTAGCAGTAGGTAAAAGATTCATAGGAACTAGACGACTGGTGAATTTTGAAACAAATCGTTTCAGTTAAACAGAACTTGCAGCAATGCAACTAGGGTAGGGCATACCCAAAGTTACGCTTGGGGAGAGTCCCACCTCTGGGGTAGGTAACGTAAGGAACCTAGTTTAAGTGGTCTCGTTGAACCAAGAATCCCCGTCGATTTATCGCGGGGAGTGTCAATGATTCAACACCAATCTTAGAGATTACGGAAAAACTTGAATAAGGTTATCAATAGTCAATAGTCAACGGTGGATTAAGCCTTGAGCATTGAACTTTAAGCCTTGAGCATTGAACTTTAAGCCTTGACCATTGAACTTTAAGTCTTGAGCTTTGAACTTTAAGCCTTGAGCTTTGAACTTTAAGTCTTGAGCTTTGAACTTTAAGCCTTGACCTTTGAACTTTAAGCCTTGACCTTTGAACTTTAAGCCTTGACCTTTGAACTTTAAGCCTTGACCTTTGAACTTTAAGCCTTGACCTTTGACTTTTGACTTTTGACTGATTATCTATCATAAGTGTGAGTTACAAATATGTAAGTATTTGTAACGATGTCTGTGAAGGTATATTGAGCGATTCATGGATATTCAAACACCAGACTGGGTTAAACATGCAGTTTTCTACCAAATTTTTCCAGATCGCTTTGCCAGAAGCAAACAGCCGCGCAAACGGCTTTCGCATGAAGCACGTTGGGAAGATTGGGAAGCAATACCTACACTCCAAGGTTACAAAGGCGGAGATTTGTGGGGTATTCTAGAGCAGCTGGACTACATACAAAATTTGGGCATTAACGCTATTTACTTTACGCCGATATTTCAATCGGCTAGCAATCACCGCTATCATACCCACGATTATTATCAGGTAGATCCGATGCTGGGGGGCAATGTCGCTTTTAAGGAATTGCTAGACGCAGCGCACGATCGCAATATCAAAGTTGTTTTGGATGGAGTTTTCAATCACTCCAGTCGCGGCTTTTTCTTTTTCCACGACGTTTTAGAAAATGGTCCTCATTCGCCTTGGGTAAATTGGTTTAAAATTGAAGACTGGCCCGTTTCGCCTTACAACGGTGAGTATCCGGCAAATTATGAAGGCTGGGGCGGAAATCGAGCCTTACCAGTATTTAACCACGATAACCCGGAAGTTCGGGAATATATCATGGAAATTGCCGAATATTGGATTAAATTAGGTGTTGACGGATGGCGGTTAGATGTGCCATTTGAAATAAAAACTCCTGGTTTTTGGCAAGAATTTCGCGATCGCGTTAAAGCGATCAATCCCGAAGCATACATTGTCGGGGAAGTTTGGGGAGATTCCCGCGAGTGGTTGGATGGTACGCAATTTGACGGAGTGATGAATTACTTGTTTGCAGGACCGACGATTGCTTTTGCGGCAGGCGATCGTGTAGACTTAGAACAAGTGCAAAGTCGCGACTACAAACCCTATCCACCCTTATTTGCCGCCGAGTACGCTGAAAAAATCCAAGAATTATTGGAACTTTATCCTTGGGAAATTCAGCTAACTCAACTAAATTTGCTTGCGAGTCACGATACAGCAAGATTGATGTCAATCGCTGGTGGTGATGTTGCCAGTGTAGATTTAGCAACTTTACTAGTATTAACCTTTCCCGGTGCGCCCAGCATTTACTATGGTGATGAAGTTGGTTTACCTGGTGCGATCGATCCAGACTCCCGTCGTGGTTTTCCTTTAGAAGCTAATTGGAATCGAGAAATTCTCAATACTCACCGTCAGTTAATTGCTTTACGCCATTCTTACCCATGTTTGCGTACAGGTGATTACCGAGTCTTGTACGCTCAAGGGGCACTTTACATCTTTGCGCGAACTTTGGGAACCGAGGAATTAATAATTGCAGTTAACGTTGGTACTGCGGAAGCAAAAGCAAAGTTAGAATCTGTAAATCTGCAATCTCAACCGGACAAACTTTTATTTGGCATCGCTGAAGTTGAGTGGAGTAATGAAGAAGATAAGCAACTTTCTTTGACTCTTCCCCCACGCAGTGCCTGCATTTTGGGTGTAGGTTAAACAATAAATAAAGATGGTAGGCAATGCTTACCATCTTTATTAGGTAATGGGTAATGGGGAATGGGTAATGGGTAATGGGGAATGGGGAATGGGGAATAGGGAGACAAGGGGACAAGGGGACAAGGGGACAAGGGGAGAAACCCAATTACCAATTACCAATTACCAATTACCAATTACCAATTACCAATTACCAATTACCAATTACCAACTGTATATCTAACCTAAGGAACTACCTGCTTGTTTCAGCAGAGAACCTAACTCTTCAGCTTGTGCGTTACCAGCACCAGCAGATGAAGTCTTTTCACCAAGGCTGTTTAACAGCTGACTTAATGAGTCAGGAGTAGCAGTAGCATTTAATAAAGATGCTTTGAGTTGACCTAAAGCGCTAGCAATTTCCGGTGCAGCATCCTTAAGTTCATTTTCCCAGCTTTCGATGTTGCTTACCGCCGCATCAGCTGGAATAGAAGTTATACCACTCTTTAAGGCTGAGATAGTTGCATTTAAATCGGCTGCCATGAGTAGATTCTCCATTAGTTAATTTACGGTATTTGTTTGTAAAAAAGGCATAGCAGTTGACAGCACCGATTACCGCTTTTTGAGCTGCTTTAATGTCTTCATGTTGTTAGTTGGAGCGTTGTTAGCTGTTAGTTGGAGGGTTGTTCTACTATCCACTAACCATTATCCACTATCTAATAACCATTTAGGAAGATGCCATGTAATCTTGACAACCTTCATCTAAAGACCAAGCTTTATAAGCAGTATCTGCAATGCGAACTCATGAATTTTTATAACAAACAGCATTGATAGTATTAATTTTTGTGAGCTAATTACATCTATCTTTGGGGTAAGTTATAGTATTCATTGATACAATTTATTTTTCAATTGCCGCAAAAAACGCAGAAACCCGGTTTCTTAGAGAAACCGGGTTTGACAAGGCGGGTATCTTTTTTACTTAAGTAGTGAGCGGTTTACCGCTCAAAGCAAGGATTTTAAGGGCTAAAGCCCTTACTACGTTAAAGAGCGTTTACTTATGCCCATCTACTTACAATAAAATTGCTATATCACATATTGCCAGAGTAAACATTCTAGGAACCAGCAACCATAGCAGGCATTAACACTTGGTCAATAACATGAATTACCCCATTGTCGGTGAGGATGTCCATTTTTAGGACATTGGCATCATTGACTTTTATTTTGCCGTCAGCAGACTCGATCGCCAAAACTGAACCCTCAACCGTCTCTGCTTCTTCAATTTGCGCTAAGTCGTCAGACCTAACATCGCCAAAACTGACATGATAGGCGACAATCTTTTTTAGCTTGGGGATATCTTGCAGCAACGCATCTAAAGTTCCTTCGGGTAGCTTGGCAAAAGCTTCATCAGTAGGTGCAAAGACTGTATAGGAACCAGGAGTATTGAGAATTTCTTCATCGAGTTTAGTAGCTTTAACAGCCTTTAACAGAGTGTTGAAGTTTCCAGCTTGGACAGCAGTTTCCACAAGATTAGCCATGCGATCGCTTTGATTAATTAATTTGGTGTTACAAGTTACTTATAAATAGACAATCATCCTATTAACCTCTATCAACAGAGCAGTATATCTATCAGTGCTGCTAAACTGGGGAAGACCCCAAGAACCACCGACTATGCTAAAGCGTTCTAAATTCGAGACAACTCAGTCCCAAATTATGCACCGTGCTGAGGATCTGATTAGTGCAGCTTCAAATCGCTACCGCATCACGGTTCAGGTGGCAAATCGTGCCAAACGCCGGCGTTATGAAGACTTTGAAAATAATGAAGATATAATGATGAAGCCAGTACTCCGGGCAATTATCGAGATGTCTGATGAACTTACTCAACCAGAAATTATTGGCGAATTATAAAAAACGCCTCCAGAAAGGTAGGATGAGCAAAAAATCATCGTTCATTCAACCGTACTTGCAAGCACTCACTGCCTTAATGGTAGTGAGTTTGCTTGTTTTCGGTTCAGGGGTGGGCAAATTAATTCACACAAATTTCTTTGGTATCCAACCTGCCGTAGCCCAAAGAATTAGTCCGGGTGAAGTTTGGCAAAAAGTATATCAGCAATTGCCCGACTTTCCACGAGAAAATAAGTACATCAATAAAGAAACTGGCAAAGTTGCCGAAAACAATACTCTAGCAAGTCGCCTGCTCAGATATCATGTTTATGTAAAAGAACGTGCGCCAAATTATCGATTCGATTGGAAGTTAACTTTGGCAGATTACCTGGGTGCAAATGAAGTTATGTATGTGACGACATATCCAGGTAATGACACTTTACGGCAAAATCCTTTAGAAGGCGACAAAGCAGCCATTTCCCGTCTTAACATTAGCCAGCGAAACGCCTTAGTGCAAGTCTTAGTCAACATCTTTACTAGGAATTAGGGAATGGGTAATGGGGAATGGGGAGTGGGGAATGGGGAGTGGGGAATGGGGAGTGGGGAATGGGGAGTGGGGAATGGGGAGTGGGGAATGGGGAATGGGGAATGGGTAATGGGTAATGGGTAATGGGGAATGGGTAATGGGGAATGGAAAGAATCTCTCATTCCAATTCGCAATTACCAATTCGCAATTACCAATTCGCAATTATGCAACGTTTAATAAAAAGTGGATCTGATTGGCGTATTGGCTGGAATCCTAACGCACCTGAATTTAAAGGTTTGGTGGGTACAGATGATTGGGCGATCGAATTAACCGAAGCTGAGTTAAATGACTTTTGTCGGCTACTAGCGCAGCTAGCAGACACGATGAAGCAACTAAAAGACGAATTGATGGATGAAGAGAAAATCGCCTGCGAAGCCGAAAGCGATTTATTATGGATGGAAGTTGAAGGCTATCCCCACGCCTACAGCTTGCGCTTTATCCTCAATACAGGGCGTTGTGTAGAAGGTAAATGGAATGCTGACGCTGTTGCTGGCTTGCTGCAAGCAGCTGCAACGCTGAAAGTATTTTGAATCAATCTTGATTGTTATTTTTCTTTTAACTTATGCTATAATGGCAAAGTTAAGTTGATTTTAGATTCAAAACTGGAAAAATCCCAAATCCCAAATCTGAAATCTAAAATCCAAAATCAAATTAACGGGGCGTAGCGCAGCTTGGTAGCGCGCCACTTTGGGGTAGTGGAGGTCGTGGGTTCGAATCCCGCCGCTCCGATTGATAAAGTAAATATTTACAAAGCAGTGTAAGCTGTAGTGTGGGCAATGTCCAAGCTACAGTTTTTTAGTAATTCTTAATCCAAAATCGGTATGACATCCGCACCCAAACTACTCACCGATCCGTTTCTGCAACTACCTAGGGAAACTTCAGTACGAGTTGTTTGGTTTACCGAGTTTCCCGGTCAACACACAGTCACTTATGGCGAAAATCTCGATAAAATAGCCGTTGCTACTACAACTAAACTCAGTCGCACGCGGGAAGACCAAAACTCGCAAGTAGCAAATCAAACTGAATATCAACAACCTGTCAAACGCGATATTTGGCGACACGAAGCTGAGGTTACTGCTTTAACTTGCGGTGTGCGGGTTCCTTACCGCATCACGAGTGTGCGGGAAGATGGTGAGAGTGTTAGCAGCGATGTGTTTACCCTTGCACCTTTGCCAAAACCAGGTACACCTCTGAAAATTTTACTTACTTCTGACCATCAAATCAAGCCGATGGTAGCAGCAAATCTGCAATCATGTGTGGAGACGGTTGGACGAGTGGATGCAGTTTGGTTTGCGGGTGATTTGGTGAATGTAAGCGATCGCGCTAGTGAATGGTTTGATGATAATCGCGGTGGTGCTTTCTTTCCGTGTTTGCAAGGTCGTGCTAATTATAAAATAGATAATACATATTACACTGGCGGGCAAATAATTCAACATGCACCAATGTTTACTTGCATCGGTAATCATGAAATTATGGGACGTGTCAGAACAGAAAGTTTAAATGATGAATTTAATGATACGATTCCTCGTACAGTTGCCCAAAAGTTATACGGTGAATCTCTGAAAGATAATTCTTTTAACACCGATACTTACGAAGAGATTTTCACCCTACCGCAAAGTAAAGAAGGTGGTAAAACTTATTATGCAACTAGCTTTGGTGATGTGCGTCTAGTAGTACTTTATGCGACAAATATGTGGCGAACTCCTAACATGGATGCAGACGCAAAAGGCAGGTATCGGGAAAAAGAAGCCGATTTCAAGACAAGTGAAAATTGGGGTTACGGACAGCATATTTATGAGGCGATCGCTAAAAATAGCAAGCAATATAATTGGCTAGTGCAAGAACTAAATAGCTTAGAGTTTCAACAAGCAAAATACAAAGTTGTCATGTTGCATCATCCCCCCCATTCTTTGGGTGGTAACGTTGTCCCGGCTTACACCGAGCCAGTGCAGATAATTGAACGCGATGAAGATGGTAATATTAAAGCAGTGCGTTATGAATATCCCAAAAATGCAGATTATATTATTCGGGATGTTATACCGTTACTAGAAGCGGCTGAAGTGCAATTTGTATTTTATGGGCATTCGCATTTGTGGAACCGCTTTGTTAGTCAATCGGGAATGCACTTTTTAGAAACATCTAATGTTGGTAATTCTTACGGTGCCCACTGGGGTGAAAACAAGCGAGAAGTGCCAATTGGCTATCAAGAAGATTATGCGGAAGTTGGCGATCCAAATGATTTAGAACCAATTATACCATCAATTGCCCCGCTGTTAGGTGAAGATGGTAAACCTTTGCCTTATATTGCCAGTAATGACATCACCGTTTTTAGCATGTTCGACACAGGAACGGGTACAATTAGCAGCTATCGTTTTGATACTCGCAAACCGAATTCGGAAGTAGTTAAGTTTGATGAATTTAAGTTGAAATAGTTGCTTATTTAGTCTAGGTCAATGCCAAGCATTCGCAATCTTTCAGCCAATTGTTCAGCGCGTTGTCGTTCTTGTTGTAACTCTATAGTTTGCTGTTCTAAGTCTAATTGTGCCTGTAATGCCGCTTCTTCAGGTGTTGGTACTAAACTACCATTCGCGGTAAAGTAGCGCAGTTTGCCTGACTCTATACCCAAATATAAGCTTAACTCCTGACTCCAGCGCCAACCATTGCTATTTGCCGCAATTTCTTCATATTCACTTCCAACTAGTTTAAATCCGGCAAATTCTAACGTGTCAGGTGAAAAGTAGAAATATTCTGGTGTGTGGAAAGAGTTTTGATACAGGTTTTTTTTCAAATTTCGGTCTGTGTCAGCAGTGCTAGTCGATAATAATTCGATAATCAAATTGGGATATTTGCCGTCTTCTTCCCAAACTACCCAAGAGTTGCGGGGACGCTTTTGAGTTTGTTTGACTAAGAAAAAATCGGGACCGCGAAAATCACGATTTCGCAGTTGCTGGCGACTAAAATAAATGGTAAGATTAGCACCGATGAAATAATCATTTTTGTCGCGCCACAGCCAATCTAAGCAAGTGACAAGCAACAATAGCTGCATATAGTGGAGAGAACTTTCCATTTCTGGCTCATCGCTGTATAACTGACTTGCATCAGGCATCATTGCTTCTAATTGCTGTGCAGTTAAAGCCATTTGGTTGTACCTTACAACATTTATGGGGCTAGTTTATATTATCATCGCACATAAGCGCGATAAGCGAATGGTGGTATCTTAGTAGTTCAGTTTTCAAAGAAAGAGCTTTAATCGAAGAGCGAGCCTATGACACACCGTAGGCGATCGCGAAAACGAAAATAAATTTTATTTACATTTATTGTAATCAAGTCTCTTCGGATGAAAGATAATTGAAACGTCCAGACGTGCCAATGCATATATTGCGAGCGTTTTTCTGCGCTTGGCAAACCAAACGCCATCGCATGTGCCAGTTGCGCTCATTCCTGGTTTTGCCTTTGCAAATTGCAGCATAGTTTGCACCAAATCAGAATCTACCAAGGCTTGGTTAGCATTTAAAAAAGAACTTTTTGCGCTTCTTTCTATTTCCGCCAAAAATACTACTTCACCTCTCGCACACGTACCGATACCTGATTTGGATACCCAAATGTAAGAACTGGATAGCTCTCCATACTGATGTAATCTCCACGGTGAATTTGTTCATCTCCATGAAGAGAGACGTGTACGCGGATTGAATAACTTGCCTGTTTATTTGAAGTCTCACTTTTTAGGGCAAATTTGACTTGATTCTCAGTCCCCACTTCATGGGAAATATCAGGAATCACTTGTTTGGCGATAATCTTAGAAGGAGCATCCAGAGAACTCACATCTTCAAGGTACACATTCACTTTGGCTCCAGAAAATGAATCCAAGTCTTCAGAGAAAAGGATTTCGCCTGTTACGAGCAAAGACGCATTATTTGACGACATTTGCGTTTATTAAAAAACAGAGTAGCTGCCTCAAATCCGAGTCTCAGTAGTCCGAAAATTGACAGGAGAAGTTTTGCCAGCGAATTGATGGCTGAAAACTTAATTCTTCGGATGGGAGTTTTCGATTCCTGACTACTGAGTTTAGCCTAGCAGTTATACGGAGACATCCTCAAGTTAAGGAAGGTAGACTACCTGACCCGGTTGCAAATTATTAGCCTCCTGTTCTGTAAAAGAGCCGCCATTGGCTGATTTCATGATTTCACGCCAACGGTTGCCATCACCTAACTCTCGTTCAGCAACTAAATAAAGTGTATCTCCCTGTTTTATGGTATACGGACGTAACTGAGGAGTTGTCCCTGGATAGAGAAATCGGATAGTAGCTATATCGCCATTGCTAAGACCATTTCTTTGCCCGATGGGTCTTCCAGATGAAACGGTTGTAATTGTTGGTTGACCGTTTTTAGAAAAAGCTGTCGATCCGTAATGCATGATCGAGTCATAATCGTAAGCGCCGTGGTCATCACCGTCATTGATGTGTTGGTTAAAGTTATGCTGGTGGTCAGGCTCAATGTTCTGCCAGTGAATTTGAATGTGTCTATCCCTATCTTCTCGACTTTGTTCGTGCCAAAGCCCCAATGCATGACCAATTTCGTGGATTGTAGCACCCAAGCCGCAACCATTGGCTAGAGTAATATGTTGTTCGCCCCCCCGCATACCTATAACAGACGAGCAGCCTTTACCAGGTCGGAAGCGAATGTAGTTCGGATACTGACTTGCATTGCTGCTTGTTCGATGCACGAACCTGATGGAGGTTTTCTCTTGCCAGTGAGCGATCGCATTTCTTACGCGCTCCTGATTGGGGAGATTAGGATCGATTTCATACGGCACAATACCATTAGTCCAGCGGTACTGCTGTCCAGGGATGAACAGACCGCGTGTACCAGCATCTTCTTCAATATCTTGCCCAGTCCGGATAGCAGCAGTTTTCTTTTCCATTTCTTCAACGGTGCCGAGGACGATACAGCCTTCAAAAATGGCTAGCCCATCGACGACCGAGTACTGAACTGCCTTATTCTTAAAGGTAGCTCCAGATATGAAACCTGTGCGAATATCGTTACTCTTCAGTAATCCATCAAAGTTGGTTGCGTCTTCATTGTTACTCATGATTTTCTCTTCTTTGAAGTTGAGTTTTATTGCTAAGTGAAAAATGACTTTTCGGCGATTTGTAACCAAAGCTCTGTCACACAACTACTGTCACAATCGACCAATTACAAGGACACCTATGGCAAGAAGTGAGTGCGATTGCCCTTCAAGCAATCGCACTCTTGACGTTTCAGCTTTAACGTCCTACCGAACAAAGCGTCACATCAAAGCTCTTCTGCGTTGGACAACTGTGCAAACCTGCTTCATCGTCATATGCGAAACTATAAGCAGTAGGACATGTTTTGCGTACAGTCTGGACAAACTTTGTTTGTACGACAGGTCCCCTGCGACACCGCTCGACATCGTTGTACGGACAACATAAATCGATACCGGGCGGTTGGGTTTCAGGCTTTCCTAGACCAAAAGGAGGGGGATAGTTCCATTTCTTACACGGAGACAAGCATTGTACGGCTTTACCGCCATTGAAGACCCTCAAATCCCCTAAACCTTGTTTTTCATCTTGAGGACAGCTATTCAGAGAAAGATTACAATTGGTTGTTATACATGAACCTGACTCCCCACCTCTTGGTTTAATCTCGACAGGAAGGCTGTATCCGTCTACTAGGCTGATGTTATACCAAGCATTATCTTTTGAAGAGAGGTTCGGAAAGTTAATTTCAACTTTGGTGTCAGCTGGAGGTTGACAACCTGATGGAGGGCATGGTGGTACTGCTTGTCCCGCCGCACAGTTCATGCCACGATCGTCACAGCCGACTTTTGGCCAGAATCTTCCTGCCCAACCACTACTTGGAATAGAATAATCGTGCGATTGACCCTTGGATAGTTTAACAGTACCATCCGGCAAAGGAGTTATATTGGCGTTAGGTATTGTTGCCATCCAGACGGGAAAGTTACACTGATTGGTAACTGACAATCGAGTCGTATGGCTCGTGGCTCTTGATTCTTGTGCGATCGCCGCAGAGGCACTGGGAAAAAACAGCAAGAATGTTAGTGATATTACTAAAAGCGTGGTTCTTGCTTTGGTCACTGCTCTTATTGCAATGGCAGAAACTCCGGACAGGGCAGATGAAAAGAGCGACAGTATATGGAGTGTTCGAGATTGTAACATTGTCGGACTCCTGCTTTTACACAGAGATTGATTGCGGTTTTCCAAGAGAGGAGCGGAAATAACACGCCCCTCGGTTCTAACTTTCGTGACGCTGCCTTATTATGTCTGCAATACTTGAGTTTTGGCGGGAGCAGTACAGGCAATCTATAAAGTTCTAGGAGAAATCTGCTGCTTGTACGTTATAACCACCGTATTCTTCCATATACTTGAGAATCGATGTTCCATACTCATCATGAGATGGTTGGTTTTTTAACAAAAGGTCAGCTACTCCGTAAGGACCGCGCAGATGTGCCCCTGCTAGGATACCAGAGAGGCTAATAGTGATTGTTTTTGAGGCGCCTCTGTCATTAAATGTCTTTTGCTGACCGAGGTAATTGTTGATAGACTGTCCTTGCGCCCCAAGCGCACCGTTAACACGTTGCAAATTTAGGTTAAAAGCCTCACGAATTGCAGCTTCTTGAACTTCACGGGAATTTTTGAATTGTTCTTTACTATTAATGCCTCTCTTTGCTGTCCAAGTACCTCGCCAGTAATTTTTGTCAGCACCGTTTCCATAGTAAACATCGGCTTTGTAGTAACCAAGGTCAATTAGCAAGGGTTCTCCAAATTGGTACTTG
The DNA here is from genome assembly GCF_000817785.2 of Hassallia byssoidea VB512170. Taxonomy (GTDB): domain Bacteria; phylum Cyanobacteriota; class Cyanobacteriia; order Cyanobacteriales; family Nostocaceae; genus Hassallia; species Hassallia carrinoi. Next base: position 62,960 of record NZ_JTCM02000022.1, read on the forward strand.
CCCATAAACCCTAGTGTGTTTTCAGAGGTGTATTGTCTTGGGTCTCCTGATGGAAACCCCGATTCAAATGCTCCCAGTGCTTCGAGCATTTTTTGGAAATTGCCCTTACCAGCGCCGCCGCCACCATTACCAGGTTGACCTTGCCCTGGAATAACAAGTACCATTCCAACTTGAATCTGTTCGGGATTACCTCCAATTACATTGCGATTAGCTTCATAAATTTCACGCCAACGATTGCCATCCCCGTAGACTTTTTGGGCTATCAAAAACAGTGTATCTCCAGATTGAACAGTATAAGTTTGACCAAATGCTTGAGCAGTTGTCATGATTTTCTCCTTTCAAAAGTTGAGTTTTGTGGAATATATCGAATAGGAAGTGGTTCTTTGATTCAAGAATTATTGAGAGTCCATGCTAGTGTCTGCATTAAATAACTTGGTTCCTAGTATTAGAGAAATTGAAATTCTTTAACAACCAATCAAAGAATTGCTTTGACTGGCTGTCTACCTAAATTAATTGCCTCTTGGATGGTATCGACAAATAGATCAATTCTATTACCGATAATTGCCGTACCCTTATCTAACGCAGATGCAGGAACCTGCCTACCGTCCCATAGTATCAGGGTGAACTCTTTTAGCAGGGGAATAACATTTGGGTCTACAGCACACTGTACGCGCCCTCTACCGCTTAGGGCTTCTTGCAATGTAACTCCATGTACACCTGTTGCAGGCGGATGTCCTTGTGTTTCTTCCCTGCTATAGAATGTAGCTTCTAGATTTAATGTGTTAGGGGGATTGGGATTCGGATTCGGCTGACCAAGTCCTGGGATAACAAGTACCATCCCAACTTGAATCTGCTCTGGGTTCCCTCCTATTACACCACGATTAGCTTCATAAATTTCACGCCAGCGATTGCCATCCCCGTAGACTTTTTGGGCTATCAAAAATAGCGTGTCCCCAGGTTGGACAGTATAAGTTTGGCTAGATGCTTGAGCAGTTGTCATGATTTTCTCCTTTCAATAATTGAGTTGTAAAAAGACCAGAAGCCGCAATTAAGTTACGCCCTTTTCTCCGTATACTTTCCTTGGTCGTTGAGATACCACAGACCGTAGTGTCCCTCAGCACCGTTTGGTCCAGACCAAGGGTTTTCTGGAGGAACTTGGGCGTTCTGGTTGCTTTTCCAAGGCTCGTCAAATGCCTCAAAAAGGTAAGTTGTTACTTTCTGCTCAAATGCCCACTTATCAATTGCCTTGTAGTAGGCAAGAAGATTTTGTACATTGTTGGCTGTGTTGTTAAAGCTAATTCCTTGGGAAGACCATCCAGTTTCGCCAATCATGACTTCGCACTGCGGCTTAATTGCGGCAACAGCTGTTTTAATAGTATTGAAGGCTTGAGCTACCCCATTTACACCTTCAATCGGAGTGGCTGTATTCAAAGCCGGATAAAGGTTGCAAAGGATAAAATCGCAATTCTGAATGAGGGTTTTCAACTCGTTGTAAAACGGGCTGTTTGGGTTGGCAATATTTCCAAAAGTATGCGATCGCACGCCCACTTTGATATTCAGGCTTCTAGCTTTCTGCTTGTTAGCTACAATCATCGCGTTGACAGCATTGGTTGTCTCTGCGTTAACTACATATTCATTTGTGAATACAAAAGAAGTTACCGTATTGGGATAAACAGCGTTCGCTGCTATTGCCGCAGAAAAAGCAGCTTTAATTTCTGCCTGTTGTAGTGCCGCGTTTGGCAGTTGCTGATAAATTCCTTGAGCCACCTCAATAACAACCTGACCCCTCTGCTGATTCAACTGAGCAGCAGCAAGAGCAACGCGACAGTTAGAATCTACTTGATCCCAAGGTGTTGTGGGCTGGTGATAGCCTGCATAACCCATCCCATATGTGCAAATTTTGTTGAATTTGGAGGCAATGACCTCAAGCATACGGACAATATCCTGCTGGCTGTATGAATTCCACCACGGAGTCGTGGCGTTTGGAGGAGTTCCAGTCCAGCGACCAACATAAGGCTGAAAAGCAATACCAAGAAATTGAGACATAACAAAATCTTCTGTTCAAGTGAGATTTATAAGAGTGAAGGAGTACTTATTAGCGTGCGACGTGCTAAATATTACCCATCCTCATCATTTACAAGGGTGTACCAAAAACTTGTGTCCAGTAGTGTTTGTAATTAACGTCACCCATATCCTTAGCTAAGAAATAATAACCAACCCCTATTTCCTTATAATCTGGAGTCAGAATGTTTTTGCGATGTCCTGGGCTGTTCATCCATCCCTTAACGGTATCTTCTGGGGTAGACCGACCTGCTGCAATATTTTCTGCTGCACGGGAGTATCGATAGCCTGTAGCTTTAATGCGGTCAAATGGGGATGAACCATCTTCTCCTGTATGATTGAAATAGTCCCGCATTGCCATGTCTACACTGTGCTTTTGAGCGGCTACAGCTAACCGACCATTGAATCTCAATGGTGGTAAACCTGCTTTCTGACGTTCGATGTTAGTGAGTTCTACAACACGATTGATAAATTCTTGGCTCATGGTAACAACCTCCCAAATGTAGAAATAGATTTTAATAATTGGTCAGTAAGGGGCGATTTGGTTAAATTCAATCAAATTACGTCTTTGATTAGGGTTTGCCAAAGCATTGTGTCCAGTAATGTTTGTAATTAACGTTACCTGTATCATTGCCTAGATAGTAGTAACCAACTCCAATTTCTTGATAATTTGGACTCAGGATGTTATTGCGATGTCCTTCACTGTTCATCCATCCTTCAAAAGCATTTTCTGGGGTGGAACCACCTGCATAAATGTTTTCACCGACATAGGTTGATGGATAACCTTCAGCTTGGGCACGATCTGAAGGTTTGCTTCCATTTGGGCTTTTATGACTGAAAAAGTCCTCCAATGCCATGTCTGCACTATGTTTCTGTGCTGCTGCTGCTAACACAGGGTTAAATCTCAGCTCTGGCAAACCAGAAGACCGACGTTTAGCATTAGTGAGTTCTACAATGCGATAGATAAAGTTACGATTCATAGTTAATAACCTCTTAGTTAAGAAATTCTAGGAGTGATTAAGCTAGTAATTGGTCTGAAGACTAAGTAATCAAGCATGAAAAATATTAGAGATTTCCTCTAATTGGCAATACGGCTCCACGACTGGCTTACAGCATCGTTTGCTGGATTATAAAATCAGCCAGTTTGACAGAAAAACTAGAATTTGAGCTATTCTTCTGAGCAGAAGGTGAAGCTCTAGATAATTGCTTGTTTTTCCTGCTTCTATTTTTAGATAGATTCAAGTCCAATCGACTTATACACTTGTATGGGTTGTGTTAGCCCAATATCGTCCAATAGCAGATCGGGTGTCACCAACAGCCGTACAAGTGCTGAAAGTCTTGCTAACCAAGACTTTGATAAAAATTTATTTGGTCACAAATACGATGAATGCCAACTTTAATTTTATTTTTGAAATCTTTTTTTGCCACATAAGCGATGACTTTGGCTTCAGGCAGTTAGCATTTTTGCTACTTCTACCAGATTAATACCAGTTTTTGCAAGACAACCGCGCTACATCATCTGCATAAGTTCACAAAACCAAAATCTATATATATATGTAGCTCTCCAGAACATTGAGAAAAAATGGTCACTGGTGAAATAGGTTTGCTGTTGATGTCATATCTGATGAAAAGCGAGGTAATTTTAAAACCTATGGTAGCACCGTCAAGATACTGGATAATGTGGATAATTGATTCTCCTAGAGTGGAATATAATAAGCTAAAAGATGGCTACAAACTCAGGACAATCCACTTAGCACAGGAGTTCTTCAGGGTACAATTTCCCAAGTTAGCCAGTCAACCCACACTATCGTCAGAAGAAAACAGACATGTTCAAGCTGTTGTGTGGAAAATGTTTCGTTCAGCTGACGATATCCGCGATCGCGCTTTTGCTGGGCTTTGTTTGAGATGCTATGTATCTCAGACAATTCTCATCAGCTGCAAAAAAATTTCTCATACTTGTAAACCCCAAGTTGAGAACCCTTTTAGCTATATTGATTTGCTTCCATTCGTTTTAAATGACGATGGTAAAGAAGAGGTGCTGTTGGATAGTGAAGAGCAAACTCAACTTATCTTGAATCATGATTACACAACTCGACCAATAGCTAAAGGAGGAGAGTTTTTTAGCGTTGAAATTTTGCGGAAATTTAATCCAACCTTAAGTTCTAGTGAAAGCTTAGATAATTGGACTTGGAGATTAACCCAACAAAATCAAAATTTAAGGTTATTTCTGTGGGAGTTAGGGGTAAGGACTCCCAGTGACTGCGCGTTATTATGTAGACATATTCCCCGTTCTCTGGAACCGCATCTTCAAAAAGGAGACCGCGAAATTGTAGAGGTCTTTCATGCAGTCTATCGTCGAGACAGACGCAACTCACATGAAAAAGGACGTTGTTCTGAACCTACGCTAAACCAACTGCAAGAAATGCGCGATTTGTTGCAGCAACGAAATATCATTCATTCTCATCAAAAACTAATTTATCATCTCAAAAGAATCGCAGAAATCTTACGTCAGGATACGCTTTATAAAAGAACAGGTAGTCCCAAAACAATACCTATAGAAGTGTATGATAACTCCACTAATGACTATGTTCCCAATCTAGAGTTAGGTTTTTATACTGACACCGGACTAGAGGAAATTGAATTAGACCAATTAAAAGAGGATTGTCATGCCTTATTTGAAGAGGTTTTATATGAAGCGATATCAGAAGTGATTTACCAACAAATTGAAGGTTTAAGAAAAAGTAAAGGTTACAAAAGTTTTGCTCAAAAATTCCATGAAGGTTTGCAACTTTACTACGAAGAGGATAAGTCTTTAGGGGAGATTGGTAAATTGTGGGGGATACCTTGGTATCAAGCCAGACGCATATTTAAATTAGAAAACTTTCTGGAGAATGTTCAGTATCGCACAGAAGAAAAATTTATTGACAACATTTCAAAAACATCTACAAAATATCGAGTTACAACAATTTCCACTAACCCAGACTATTTAAAAAATGTTGCTGAATCAATTAGAAATTATGCTTTGAATAAAACATTTAATGATGCACACGCAGAAATACAAAGCGGCAAAAAACAGCAAAAAAACAGCTTATTTGCTCAACTAATACGCCGTTATCTTAATGATTCAATCAAAGAGGCAGCATGAGCAAATTATTTCCCATAAAATACTGATTTTATCGCAGCGTAGCATATAACCATGAGCTAAGATTATGATTAATACCTCTATTTATTCAAGATACTGGAGACAAGAATTGTCACCAAAACTTATTTGGCTGGAACCGGAACATTTTGAGTCAGCTAAAGAAATTAGCGACCGAAACTTAAGCGAAACACACCAGTGGAAAATTTATTTAAATGCATTAGCGCTACTTGGTTTTGAAGAATGGCTGAGAGAAAGAATTCCAGATGTCAAAATTAATCGAGATAACTGTTCAATATTTAAATCCGACAGCGCTAATGTGATTGATGTTGTTTATAATCTAAGTTTAGGTGGATTTAACCTTTGCTTAATTACTGTAGATAACCTAATTGATGATTTTGTCACTGTACCCAAAGAAGTCATCAATTACCCAAAAATGATTGCTCATTTTTATGTATTGATTGAGGTATTAGAAGAGGAAGAAAAATTAAATATTAACGGTTTTTTACGTTACGATAAACTCGTGAAATATTGCCAATCAATTAATTTGGAAGCTCAATCTGATAGTTGTTATCAGCTACCGCTTTCTTGGTTTGATCCTGAGGTAAATAACTTATTGTTATACTCGTGTTTCTTGTCACCAGATGCTATTCCTTTACCATCAATAGCTGAGGTTAATCATACAGATATACAAACTATAAGCCAGACTACAAGCATCGTTAAGAAAGCGCTAGTAAACGTGAGCAGTTGGTGGCTTGGAGTTTTTGAAGAAGGTTGGCAATCCACCAAAGATATTCTGAAGACGCTTGATAATAACTATGCTTGGGGTTCTGCAAGAAGTAAGTCGGTTGATTATCATTGTGGGGCGAAAAAGTTAGATTTTGGACTATTGTTAAATGGTCAAGCATTAGCTTTAGTTATCAATGTAAAACGGTTGGAAGATAATGAAGTCGATGTGCTTGTACAGGTTATTCCTTACAATGAGTCACCTGGCAATGAGGAATATCTACCGTCTGGGTTGAAGCTGAAAGTGACTCTTAATCCTAGTACTTCTGAGTCAGAAAGTCAGGAAGTCACTGCGAGGAAAGCTGATAATATCATTCAGTTAGAATTTAGTGAAATTTTAGGTAGACAATTTAAGGTTGAAGTCGGCTTTCAGGGTGCTGTGATTACTGAGGAATTTTTGTTGTAATTTTTTCAAATGGTGTTTAGCCTAGAGTAGACTTTTGCCAGTGCTGGGGTCAAATGAGCAATCGTACGTGCGACCCGAAGTCGCACAGGAGAGTGGAACCCTCAAAAAGTTCCCAGGTTAGTATCCAAAACCTGTACCCGCTTAAAGGGGCTTTGCGCTTAATCACAAAGTTTCATAGCTAGAGGGTTAAGTGCCCAACCTGATTAGTAAAGCCATTCACGCTCATGGAGGCTAGGGTACTGAGGGACACTACGGTCTTTGGTATCTCAATGACTCTGGTGGTTATACACAGAAGCATGTCTAGCAATAAGCATAAACAATGATGGGGAGAGTTGAGCAATTTATAATCTCTTAAGATTCTGGTGTAATTAAACACATATTTATTCTGGTTCTAGTTACAACCATCATCTTCGTTAATGTGACGTTGAGGATGCGCGTGGGTGGATGAAAATGCAAGTGAAAACCGTTATCAAAATTCAAAGAAGAAAATGGCTGACAAAAAAACGATTAATTTTTCTGGCTATGTATGGGAAGTACGCTCTTCCGGTGATGGTGGTCCAGGTCCAAACCACTGGAGTAGTGATAATGTCTGGGTTGACCAAGATGGTTATTTACACCTGAAAATTACTCAACAAAATTAAAATCGGCGTTGAATCGGAGGGCTACAACCCCGAAGAGAAACGCCAAAGAAAGGCAATCCGTATTTATACAGATAAAAAGTATAATGGAGGGCTGTTCATTATCGATTTAGACCACATACCTGAAGGAATGGCGGTATGGCCAGCGATATGGCTGGTTGGAACGGGACATACATGGCCTGAGAACGGAGAAATCGACATCATCGAAGAAGTCAACTCAACACCCTCTGCGAACAACAGCAACCAGTCAACATTGCACACCAGAAAGGGATGTGTCCAGAACGTCCCACATATTTTGCATCCCGACTGCAACGCCAACAACGCTTTCACGGGATGTGGCATCATGGGACCAGAAGGCTCTTTCGGCCACGGATTCAACCAGAACGGTGGTGGAGCATACGCTTGCGAGTGGATCTACGACCAGACAATTAAAATCTGGTTCTGGAAGCGTGCTGACATCCCTGCGAATGTCCTTGGAGATTCACCTGACCCGAACACATGGGGAACCCCTTACGTCAGTTTCAATCCGTGTCCCGGATATTTCAAAGACATGGAGATGGTCGTCAATACGACCTTGTGCGGAGACTGGGCTGGCAATGTTTTCCCTGGAGGATTAGAAAAATGCGGTGGGTACCTTTGGGACACAAAAAATAATCCTAAATTCCGAGATGCATATTTCCTCATCCGAAGTGTAAGAATCTTCACGCAAAAACCAACTTAAATGTCGGTAATTCATAGTTCTTGCGACATAATCAGGTTAAATGTAGCCTAGGCTACATTTAACCTAGGGAAGAACAATGGACTTTCATTTAGTACACGGGGCGCGGAAATAAAGTACCCATGTTATGGGACACTGGGTTTAGCTGAGATTAATCGCCCTCAAAGCGTCTAAAAAGGACGAGGACATGGCACAATTAACTCCAAAATCACTCACCTGAAGTGAGTGCGATCGCTTCGGAACTAGAAAAATTGCGATTGGCGACATAGCGCACCACAGCAAATAGCACTGCGAGCCAAAATAATCTTACTGGCGGACAAAGGCAGCAATAATCGTGAAATTGGACGGGAACTCAACATCAGTCGATACATGGCTCGTAGATGGCGTAGATATAGCGTAGCTGACACGATATAGGCAAAGTAGTACAAACTTACCTAAAATCTGATTTGGTAGTATGACAGTAACACGACTATAACCCTTATTCTTTCGTGCAACCTTGTGCCAGCTTTCTCTAACGAGAAGCAAACAAGACTTGGATGATTCATAAAAAAGCGATAGCTAAAAAGTTTATACGGTAATACTTTCAGCCTCAGAATGCCTATATCGTGTCAGCCCCGCTATATCTGCCCCGTGTTGACAGTTCTGAAACAGAACCGTTGACCGTGCGTGCAAAGTTACCTCCAGACCAAAAATGGAATAATGAAGAGATTATATTAGCTTTGCCGCCTCAAAATATCCACTGGTTTGATGTTCAATCAGGTGATGCTCTTTGGTTGCACTCTTGTGTCGTCATCTTTACCTCCAACTTCGTTCTCGCTTCTTTTGAAAGCTCAGAATTAAGTTGTCGCATCTCAATTGGATGAGTTACTGTACAACTAGAAGAGGCGATCGCCAAAACTAACCAGCAAATTAACGAAAATTATAACTCACCTTTAAATTTCGATACTGTTACACAGAGTGCGATCGCTCTCATTCACCTTAGGATTGCTTTTCAGATAATCACCTACCCAATTGCAACCATCAACCAGTAGCTGATTTGACTCCAAGCCCAAATCCCACAAAATTAATTTTCCTAAGTTGTCAGCTGAAGCAAGTTGATTGCCATCAGAGGTGAAATTTAGGCTCCAGACGGAATCATCGTGTCCAAAGTAAGTTTTCAGTTCCTTTCCGTCAAGACTCCAAACTTTAACAGTCTTATCTAAACTGGCAGTAGCAATTGTTTTACCATCTGGACTAAATCTGACACGGAAGACTCCAGCTTCATGCCCTTTAATGGTTCTAATAAATTTACCTTCTCTTGTCCAAAGTTTGACTGTTTTATCCTCACTGGCAGTAGCAATCATCTTGCCGTCGGGACTGAAACTGACACTATGAACTCCATCAATATGCTGTGTAAGGGTTGTGATTAGTTTACCTTCTTTTGTCCAAAGTTTCGTAGTTTTGTCCCAACCAGTGGTAGCGATAATTTTGCCATCGGGACTAAAACTGACGCTATTAGCCCCTTCCCCATCTTCATCTTTACCTTTTGTATGTGCCTTAATACTTCGGAGTTGCTTGCCATCTAAGTTCCAGAGTTTAACAATGCCATCATAACCAGCAGTGGCAAAGATCTTACCATCAGGGCTAAAACTCACTTGCCATATCCATTTTTTATCGTGTCCCTTGAAATCTTTGATTTTCTCTCCTTTGCGATTCCAAAGTATTACAGTTCCATCAGTGGTAGCAGTAGCAATTATTTGCCCATTAGGGCTAAAATTGACGTGAGTAAACTCTGCTTTATCCAATTTAAGAGTTTTAATTAATTCACCTGAACGCTTCCAAAGTTTAACAGTTTTGTCCTTACTAGCAGTAGCAAATTCCTTACCATCAGGGCTAAAACTTACGCTATAAATTGCACCGCTATGCGCCTGATAGATTTGATGTTTCTTCCCTTTTAATTGCCAGATTTTGGCAGTTCCATCCTTGCTAGCAGTGGCAATCATCTTTCCGTCAGGACTGAAACTCACGCTCCAAATCCAATCATTATGTCCGCTCATCAGGGTTTGGAACTTATCGCCAGATTCGCCCCAGATTTTAATAGTTTGGTCAGCACCGACAGTAACAATCTGCTTTCCATCAGGACTAAAACTAACGCTAGTGACCGAATTTTTATGATCATCTAGGGTTCTTATCTCTTTTCCCTCAATGCTCCAGAGCTTCACAGTTTCATCCCTACTAGCGGTAGCAATTTTCTGACCATTGGGGCTGAAACTCACACTCCAAACCCAATCAAAATGTCCAGTCAAGGTTCGCAGTAATTTCCCATCTTGGCTCCAGAGTTTGACAGTTTTATCCTGACTGGCGGTGGCAAGAGTATTACCATCAGGACTGAAACTTAGGCTCAAAACAGGCTGGTCATGTGCTTTAAAAGTTTTGATTAATTTACCTTCTCTTGTCCAGAGTTTAACATTTCCTCCGGCATCAGCGGTAGCAATTGTCTGTTCGTTTGGACTAAAACTTAGACCATCTACACGATCAAGCTTTTTTTTATTCTCCTTGAAGGTAGTGATTAATTTACCTTCTCTTGTCCAAAGTTTGACAGTTCCGTCCCAACTAGCTGTTGCAATTCTGTTTCCTGTAGGGCTAAACCTGACTCTACGTACCAAAGCTTCATGCCCTTTGAGGGTTTGTATCTGAGTCCCATCTAAACTCCAGAGTTTAACAGTTTTGTCCTTACTTGCAGTGGCAATCATCTTACCGTCGGGGCTGAAACTAACGTCTGTAACCTCATCTTTATGCTTTTCCAATCGATTGCGTTCCGTAACTTTATAGAGTGCATTTTGTAATAAAGTATCAACCTGCTTTTGGATATCAGCCTTTTCCTGAAGTCTATGAACTACTAGATAAGTTGGTGCTTCTTTCAGTTTTCTGGATGCCCTCAAACTTTCTATCAGCGCTTCAAAATCTTGCTCCGAGGTTAAAAGCGCTTCACTTGATACACTAATAGCTTTGATTTCGTTCAATTGGGCATTCTGCCATTGCCACCAAGCTGACCCAGCGAGCATCAAGGCTACCAGCGAAACACCAGTAAGCCCGAAAATAGTTAGCTTTCGTCTCAGCCTCTGTTTTTGCTGCTCTTGTTTGCGCCATGTAATGCTAGCGGTAATAAAATCTCGCGCTTGTGGTGTTAGTTCATCTCCCCGTTGTTTGTACCAATCTTCTGCTACTGCTAGGCGCGTTCCTTGCAATAAAGCTTCTGGGTTTTGATTACTATTTTCCCAATCACGTACATCTTGCTTGAACCTTTCTTGCCAAATGCGAAACTCACGGTTAGTTGTTATCCACTTTCGCAGAGTTCCCCATTCCCGAATCAACGCTTCATGGACAATTTCTACTGTTTCTATTTCATCAATTTTATCCCACCCAGTCACCACTAAACGCTCATCAGCCAAGTGTTTGACTAAACCCCAATTTTCCTTCCCCACCTCGTTGCGAGTCGCCACACGCCTAGTGTCTTCTGTCCCTTCCCCTGGACGCACTAACTGAATAAATACCCTTTCTGCTTGTTGTTTCTCTTGCTCAGATAGGTTTGTTAATGCTGACGAAGCGTGTTTTGCTAAAGCTTTTTCTAAACCGCCAATTTCTTCATAAGCTTGATGCGTCAAATACCAATTTTTCTGTTTCGACCACAGTTGAGCTAAGGCAAACTCCAGCATAGGTAAACGACCAGGGCGATCGCCCACATCATTAATTAGTTTACTTGTTAACCCCTCCTCCAGTTCCACCTTCATTTTTAAAGCTGGTTTTTCAATCGCATCTCGCAATTCCTCAGAGTCCATTGGAGTTAGTAACAATGGGGGGTATTGTTGCAAAGCCTTTCCCATTGATTGATCGTCAAGCACAATTCCCAAAAAATCCGCTCGCAACGTCAGCACCAGCGTAAACCCCGAAGTTTTTCTTACTGCCAAAAGCAGTGCATTCAAAAAACTGTGGCGTTCTTCCTGGGCAGCAAGAGTGTAAAGTTCTTCAAACTGGTCTGCCACTAACACCAAACGGTGATATCCTGAGGAGTTAAGAATATTTTCGAGAAAATGGCGTAATACTGTCTCATCATGTCGCAGGTTTACCTCAAATTCTAGTTCCGCTAAAGAGCTAGCAGTTTCTCCTAATGCTTCTGTTTGTCCTTGTACCACAGACTTGCAATATTTGCTCAACGCTACAGCCAAAGCATCAAACGGATTTTTCCCCGGACGAAAACTGATTATCTCTACATTGCCTTTCTCTTGTAAACGAGGAATCAACCCTGCAAACACCACAGACGACTTCCCACTCCCAGAAGCACCAACTACAGGTACGAGCGGGTTGCTGCTGACGGCTTTCACTAAAGAAGCAATAAACTTCTCCCTACCAAAAAAGAAATCTGCATTTTTCTGACAAAACGCAGATAAACCTTGATAGGGACAATCAGGAAGTTCACCAGAAAGTCCTCCTAAATCTTCCCAACTCGGTGTAGGACTAGTTGTATTTTGACAGATAATTGGCAACCAGCTTACCCCCGGTAGCCGCTTCTCAATATCTTTGTCGTCTGCAAGTTCTAAGAGCTTATCTCTTGCTTGTCGAACTGAATTAAATAAAGATTCACCTTTTGAAAAAGAACTTAAAAAATATTGGAGAAACTTTTGTGCTAATTTATCTGGTACTTCTTCGCGCCAGACAATAATATAAGGTAAGTTTAAATCTGCTAATTGTCTTGCTAAACCTAGACCGTCGCAGGAATTGAAGATTGCTAATTTTAAACCTTTGTTAATAGCTGCCTTCAGTGTTCTTTTGATTTCTGCCAAACTTAAACTATCATTGGGATTAATATTTATTATGCCTGTTTGACCATCACCTTTTGTTTCGCTATGACCGGCAAAAAAAAGGATATCGCAGGCTTCTTCCCAGAGCGTATTAAAATCGGAACGATTTGGTTCTGTAAGAACGATGAGTTCTGCTGATCGTTTCTTCAATTTTTCAAGTAATTCTTTATCTGCACTAGTATCAATATTTGTACTATCTCCAAAAATACTGATAATCCTAGGTCTTCTAATTTTACCAGAAGCCGATGATTGTTCCGATGTCGTAGTACTTGCAACACAAGTGTGAAAACAAACAGCCGGTTCACAAAAAAACTTTTGAGCGAAAAAACCCCATTCCTGCCAAGGTAGTCGATGTAAGATGTCTTTGGTCGCAAGGCAGGCAATTTTCTCAGTGTGGATAAATAGACGAATTTCTGGTTGAGAGTCTTGTGGCAGTGCTTGTTCTAATTTTGACTGAATGGGGTGAAGCCACTGATGAAGGTGACGGCATAAACCCTGAGCATAATTATCACAATCTGTTTTGGATATATGAGTGACTTGGTTATTTTTAAAACCACCTCTGGAATGGTTCAGTAACGAATAGTATTGCTCTTTCCAACGTTGATAAGAAACTGAAATTTCCGTATTTGGAGGTAATTGCAATTCTAGTTGTGTGATATTCTCAATTGCATTTGCTACCGTTATCTTAAGATTAATTTTACCAAAGCCGCGCTCAAAGTTACCGTCACCAAACTCCAAATTTACCCATATTTCCATAAATTAGCACCCTAGATTAGTTCACATATCCCATCATTATTGTTTTTCAAAAAAGAATAATCAAAATAGAAAAGGATTAATAAATTTTGGTTAAGACTATCCCAGATAGTACTCACAAGTGGCTTGTAGGTGGAAAATAAGCCTTAGTTCATGTACACCGATCAACTACCATTAGGCGACTTTTCAGATCCTGTCTCTACTAAGAGTGTAAAAAACCCTAGAAGGAGTGCGATAATCGCAGTGTTTTATCCAATCTCATACATAGCTACAAGTGTAAGAATGTTGATTTCGTAAAAAATATTATTTGAAAACTAAATACACTCTATTTGAACAGTATTTAGTATGTGTCTGACTTGAACTGTCTAAAATATTGTAAGCTGTGGCGCTAATAGCTAAGTATTACTAATACCAATTCTCTATGAAGTTGCACTTAATAAAGCGGAGGTGATGTAATTCCATCCACAAATCGAAGCGATTGCTTCCGGAGAAATGGAATCTGT
>NZ_JTCM02000156.1 GCF_000817785.2 Hassallia byssoidea VB512170
TGGACAAAAATGGACAGCCTTGTTTTATAGATCCGCGATACCCCACGATATCCTCGGATGAAGGCTGTCCATTTTTGTCTATTGTTTGTGAATCCCCCGCGTCCCCCCGCAGGCTTCGTTCATGTAGCGATATCCTTATAGGGTATCGCTGCTGCTCTCCGAAGCGATGTTCCCCCCTAGATAGGTGTGGCGATCGCCCATCCAACCCTAAACTACTAATTGTAATCTCAACTTGACAGCAACCCTTGTGAAAGCAAGATGGATCATTACCGCAGTTTCCGCAGCACTATTTTTTGGTGGTAGTTTGCTAACATCACTGCGCGACCCCTGGTTTCAAAACTTACAGCGTCCTGCGTGGTTAACTTTTGAATTTTTAATTCCGTTTATTTGGATCTTTATTTGGGTCTGCATCACAATCTCAGCAATTCTTGTGTGGGAAAACTCAAAAAATCGCCCTTGGTTATTCATGGGTATGTATGCTGCGATCGCTCTTTTAACTTCAGCATACAGTCCGATTGTCGTAGAACTTAAAAGCCTTATAGGAGGAATGATTGCTGGTGGATTGGCTACAATTATCGTCTACATTTTGGCGTTTCTAGTCAAGCCAATTTCTCAAAAAGCCTCTTGGTTGTTCTTACCTTATGCTCTTTGGGGTCCGATTGGAACTTATCTTACTTGGATATTAATTCAACTTAATCCAGGCGCAGCAAACTAACAAAAATTATTATGAATAATACAGTAATTATTACAGGTGCATCTCAAGGCATCGGCAAAGCCACAGCACTTGAATTTGCCCGTCAAGGATATGATATTGTACTCGCAGCGCGTCAAGTTGATCGTTTAGAAGCTGCGGCAATCGAAATACGCGAACTTGGTCGAGAAGCGCTTGCCATTCCCACAGATGTGAGAGATCCGCAGCAAGTAAACAACCTTGTGGAAAAGGCAATACAGCATTTTGGTCATGTGGATGTAGTAATTAATAATGCTGGTATTTTTGCTTTAGGACCAGTAGAAGAATTTCAACTCAGCGATTGGCAACAGATAATAAATACGAATCTTTTAGGTTATATTCATGTGATTGATGCTATTTTGCCTCATTTACTAAAACGAGGTAAAGGAACAATCGTCAATGTTAGTTCTATTGCTGGTTTAGATGCGATTCCTTACCAAATACCTTACAATACCAGCAAGCACGCGATCGCAGGGCTGACCAAATCCCTACACGCAGAATTATCAAAGAAAGGAATTCAAGTTACTGGAATTTATCCGAGTTTTATTCGCACCCAAATCGATGAACGAACAATCTTTCGCGGGAAGGAAGAAGAAACAACTAAAGCTCGCTACAATTTAGTCAATACAATGCTGCACACTCCCCTGCTAGAAAAGCCTGAAGATGTAGCGCAAGCAATTTGGAAAGGTGTTAAAAATCAGCGTGCTGATGTAATTGTCGGTACAGCGAAGTTTTGGACATCAATGTATCATCTATTTCCTGGTTTGATGAAGCCATTATTTAGACTAGTTTTTGGGATGAAAGAACGTCGCTGATTAAAAGTCATCTAAAGAACGTTGACGACGTTGGGTAGAATTAGTAGTGGGATTGGGCAGTTTATTTGCCCACAAAACTAGAGGAATGCTGAGTGTTCCCAAAATCATCACAACAGCCGTGATTATCAAAACCATTATGCGATTGGGGCGATATTTATTCTGTTCAATCTGCCAAAAAACTTGGTTATAATGCCAAGCTGCTAAAGCTATAACTACAATACCAAAAATTACTAAGCTGACACCGAGGTTTTCTGAATTAAAGATGGGATGTACCTGAGGTTCTTGTTGAGTTAGGGTAGAATGAAGTTGACGCAAAAATAAGCTGAATCGAGCGATCGCAAACCCAAAACCGATTAAAGCGATTGAAGTTCGCAGCCAAGCCAAAAACGTGCGCTCGTTAGCTTGATGCTCCCGCTGACGGTCTACTTGAGAATTTTTTGTCATTCAAATTTTAAATCAGACAAACCGCGTATTTTCCTTTTTATTGAAAATGACAGGCAAGGCTATCTTACCTGTCATAGTACATCTTAATGTTATATGTAATAAGTAGTATCCTAACGTCAGAAATTTTTTCGACTGGATTTAGAATTTTTCGGCGAATAATCAGAGCAATTCTTTGCTGCTTCAGTCATTACCATCGAAGGTTGTACGGCACACTTGAGATAATTGTTGCTGCAAAAAAATTCACAGTTTTGACAGGGAAGTTTATTTAAACTGTTGATACTAAAAACGATTTTATTGTCTACAACCGTCCGCAATTTGGATAGCATGAGAAAAAAAACTACCCAAGCCACAATAAAGCCAAAAGAACCACCCACAGAGATAGCTATTTCCGGAACAGTTAACCCATAAATATTTCCCTCTTCACTGTGGCTTGTGTGATTTGAATTACTATCTACTGCTAAAAGGGGTTGGGAGTTACGAGCAAAAGACATATTATTTACCTGTGGTGCTACGTAGTGCCGAATAAGTTCCTGGCAAACGCTTTTAGGATCGCCAGTAACTGCTCTTATATATAAACCTGAGTGGATTCGTCAAAATTGAGTAATCGCAAGGACTCAATTATAGGTGTAGCAAAATAACAATTAAGGTATCTCTGTCGAGAGTTTTACTTGTAAGTTATTGTTATACACCGAAAGAAAGAACTTACTGAATTAACTGAGAAAGAAGGTTCTTTTTGTGGTAATATTAACGCTCATGAAATCGAGTTGAATAGTTATCAATCGGTTAAGGGCTGATGTTGTTGCTGGAGATACACGAGAGCTTCAGAGGATTCTACTTGAGGAAAATCGACATAGAAATTACTAACACTTAAGAAAGGTTCCGGTGTTTCCAAGATAATAAGGCGATCGCACCACTGACTCAACCAAGGTAACAACTTTAAAGGCGCTACAGGACTACACAACCAAACTGACGCACACCCAAGCGCTTTTGCTGCAATCGCCGCTACGGCAATTGTCATCCCCGTGGCGATGCCATCATCAATTAAAATAACCGTAGCATTTTCTGTATTTACCTGGGGACAACCAGGAATTAATTGTGCCTCAAGTAGTTTAGCTTTATCGATCGCTTCATTCAAAGCCAATTCACGCGCTCGCAAATAATTTTTACTGCGAAGTAACTTTTGCTCACTCCAAAGAACATTAAGAGAAGCAGTCACCGCACCAATTGCCAACTCCGGGTTTTGTGGATGGCTAATCTTTTTCGCCACCATAATCGTCAGCGGACAACCCAAAATCCGCGCTACAGGTGCTGCTACTGGTAGTCCTCCTCTCGGCAAGGCATAAACAATTGGTCGCTTTGTCCCAGCACTTTGCTTGATTGCATAAATTTTTTGCGCCAGCTTCTCACCAGCATCAGTGCGATCGCAAAAAAGTGGGGTATATGACATAATTTCCCCAACACATTAAGACACCATTGTTTTTATCATGAAGGATTTTCGGGCAATTTGATTGATACAATAGAATCTCTACAGATACAAGTATAAGAAATGCACATCTGGCGTAGCATTTATTTGTTCGCCAATAAACATTAATTATTAGACTGGCGCACTCTGTCAGCATCTTCATTTTCATGAGCAGCGAAAATCAATTAAGCCTCTTCGATAACTCGAACTTTCAGCAAAAAGATTTAATTCCCACAGATGCCAAAATTCCCATTCCCAGCGGCACTTACCCCAGCATGACCGAATTGGCACAGCATTGCAATGAGTGCCACCGTTGTGGATTAGGAGAAAATCGGACTCACGCCGTCGTCGGACGCGGCAACCTCAAAGCACTCATTATGATTGTGGGAGAAGCACCCGGTCAAAATGAAGATGAAACCGGATTGCCCTTTGTCGGCAGATCCGGACAGTTGCTAGAGAAAATATTGGCATCTGTAAATCTGGATACAGAAAAAGATGTATATATTTGTAACATCAACAAATGCCGACCCCCAAATAATCGGGTTCCTTCGAGTAAAGAAATGGCGGCTTGCAAACCCTATTTATTTGAACAACTTCGCTTAGTTGATCCGAAAATTATTCTCTTGACAGGTGCAACAGCCGTCAAAGGTTTAATTGGCGACAAAGGAGCAATGGGTACAATTCGCGGAAAATGGATTGAATGGGAAGGGCGTTTGTGTATGCCGATTTTTCACCCTTCTTACTTGCTGCGTAACCCTTCCCGCGAAGTAGGCGCTCCTAAATGGTTGATGTGGCAAGATATTCAAGCCGTGCGTGCCAAATTCGATGAAATTCGACAAAATAAGTAGTGAGCGATTTATCGCTCAATGAAGCTTTAAATTTTTTGCGCTAGACCACTAGTATCTCACCATAACTTTGGCAGAAATTCTGGAATGCTTTCGCTTGACTTGGTAGCTAACTAAATTGATTCAAAAGTTAGATGCTCGTAACAACTAACAGTAGCGCAGATGTTTGAGCATCTCACGTACTATTGCCAAGGAGAAGGCTTATGACGGGCTTTTTGATATTAGTTACAATTGCGGTGGTGGTGTTAGTTATTGCATCTGCTCGAAGCAGTTCCTCTAGAGGTCGTAGAAGCAAATCCCGCAACCATTCTAGTAACAGCCACAACAATTTCTTTAACACCGCTGCTGGGGGATATAACAGTAGTACCAGTGACTCCGGGTATAGCGGTGGTGATGGCGGCAGTTCTAGTAGTGGCTGTGACGGCGGCGGTTTTAGCGGTGGTGATGGCGGCAGTTCTAGTAGTGGCTGTGACGGCGGCGGTTCTAGCAGTGGCGGATCTTAGACAAGCTAATTTTTTGCTCGATAACTTCGCATTTCCAGCGCTTAATTGCTTATGTTGAATCAAGGCGATGTCTGACGACAAGACGCTCTGCGTCTACGCTTGTCAACTTACCAGTAAAATGAAATTGGTAATTTCGAGTCAAAAAGTTGGATTTGACCTGATTGAGCTTGATTAAACTCGATTTCTAGGTGAAAGCGATCGCCTCGCTTCAATTCGACCAATCCTAACTCAGTTAGTTTTCTCAATTCGGCAGAGAAATTTTTCTCTCCTGGTAAGGTGATTTGCAACTTTGTAATTTCATCAAATCCAGGTTTATTAATTAATAATCCGCGTTTTAACGGCGAAGCTGAAGGTTGTAGGCTAACTGGGGACATAAAAATCAGCGGTTCTGATAAATTTTCACTGTTAGCAGCGATAGGAAGTGAGGCTCCTTTTGGCAGAAAAGGTGCGTAATAATTCCAAGTAGCAAATGGCAATTCTAGAGAACCGGGTACATCTGAGCGAAGCGAAATACCAAATGGACAAGCTTGAGTTTCTCCCCAACAACAACGCTCCCACAAACCCAAAGGACGAACCACACTTGAGAGGATTTCATTTATATCTCTCAGCCAAAGTAACTCCAGATAAGCATTATGAAATAAAAAGCAAACGTTTGCAGTGCCTTGACCTAGATGAGTGCGGCGATTACCTTCTTCAAATCCGAAGGCTTTGAGAAACTCAGCCTCAGGCGCTTCTGGTTCAACACAAACGAAAATATGATCTAGTTCAAGTCCCATAATTTATCTTTTTAATTCGCCGAACTCATACGTATACTTCCCGCTCGACAATCTCGCAACCAAGCATTAATTCCTTGAGCAACAGTACCATTACTACTATCGCGTGGGGGTGTTGGCGGATTTTTGGTAACTGGATAAGAACCGATTTGCGAAAACATTGTTACCATCCGCCAACCACTCTGGCTTTTCGTTAAAAACAGCCAGTGAAATTCTTGCAATTGCACCGCTTTTCCACGTATGTATTGCCGCTCTAAAGTAGTAAAAAACACTTGCTCCACTTTTTCGTCAGAGCTTTTTAGCGCATCTGTATTATTAATACCAGCGTTCAGCGGCAACGGAGTAAAATCAGGTTTTCCTGCCAGAGACATATAACTGTAAACGTCAGTTTTTCTTTTAAGACGGCGGGCGCGTTGACTGGCGCGATTAGTGTAGCTCGGTAAATCCCGCAATAATGGTGTAATTAAATTTTCTATACTTTGCTCTGAACAAAAAGATTTTTCTTTGCCTGTATCCCTTGTCTGTGTAGGTTGAGAACCACTGGCAAACAGCTTTCTCGTTTTCTGGTGCCAGGGAATGCCTACTGTGTTCTGCTGCCTCAGATTATATATGACTTTGGCGGCAGAGCCTCCAGATGTGCGTTCCCAGTCTGAGACTGGGAACGACGAGAGAAAATGTAACGATAAAAATAGAGAGACAAAAAACATAATGAATGCGATTTTTGTATAATAATTAGCGGATCAAGCCGCTAATTAACGTGAGTTTGACGAACCTCTCCCCAACCCCTTTCCTGCAAGGAGAGGGGCACATAACCCTTGTTTTTAGCCGCAAATAAAAAGAATCATATCAAGAAAATTATGTTTTTAAGCCTCTCCAGTAATAAAAGCTGCTCCTCTTCCCTCCCCTTGTAGGGGAGGGTTAGGGAGAGGTGCGGGGAGAGGTTTGGAGAGGGGTCAAATCAAATAAGAACGAACTGACGCTAATTACGAACGAATCATCTTTTAATTCGACTATCCAGATACAGTTATTAACTCCTCACAAGTTCTCTGCCAAGCTAATTGTGGATCGGCGGCGGCGGTGATTGGACGCCCAATTACGAGATAATCGGCTCCAGAGGCGATCGCTTGTTTTGGTGTAAGCGATCGCTTTTGATCTCCTTTATCTGCCCAAGTCGGTCTAACTCCCGGACAAACTAACAAAAAATCATCCTTGCAAGTTTGCCGCAATTGTGCTACCTCTTGCGGCGAACAAACTGCCCCATCTAACCCAGTTTCTTGAGCCATCAGCGCCATTGCAAGAGCGTATTCTGGCAATTCTAGAGGAATTTTCAAATCAAACGCCAATTGCCGAGAAGAAATACTCGTCAACAAAGTAATCGCAATTAACTTTGGCGGATTTACACCGACTTTTGCGGCTTCTTCTTGCAGCGCTGATGAAGCAGCTTTCAGCGCGTCTGTTCCAGATGTAGCATGAATTGTCAGCAAATCCACACCATAACGAGCGGCACTGCGACAAGCACCCGCGACTGTATTCGGGATATCGTGAAACTTCAAATCGAGGAAAATGCGCTTTTGGCGGGATTTTAGCAAATCTAAAATTTTCGGTCCAGTGCTGGTAAACAACTCTAAACCAACCTTGAAGAAAGTGACTTGCTCAAGTTTGTTTATTAGAGCGATCGCACTTTCTTCATCCGACACATCCAAAGGAACTATAATCCGCTTGTTAGCGTTCATATGTGGTTTCACCCTTAATTTACGGCACTAAGCGGACAAACTTATTTTTACCAACTTGCAAAACTTTACCTTCTAAATCAGTTAGCGAATCGAAAGTAGTATCAATATCGGTAATGCGATCGCCGTTTAAGCGCACCCCACCTTCTTGAATTTTTCGCCTACCTTCATTGCCACTTTTGCACAAACCGCTAACATTGAGGATAGAAAATAACTTAGCAGGAAACTGCACCTGTGATAACGAGAATTCTGGGACTGCACCACCTTGTCCCCCTGTTTTTGCAGCTTCCCTAGCTTCATTCGCGCTACTTTCGCCATGATATTGTCGAACAATATCCCAAGCGAGAAGTTGTTGGCGATCGCGTGGCTTTTCTGGTAATTTGTCGGCATCTAAATCCGTCAGCAGTTGAAAATAATCTTCCAGCAAATTATCCGGAACTTGTTGCAGCTTCTGATACATCTGTGATGGATGTTCTGACAAACCGACATAATTACCCAAAGATTTAGACATTTTTTGTACACCGTCAAGACCATTTAAAATAGGTAACAGTACACAATATTGCGGTCTTTGCCCAAAATGACGTTGTAAATCTCGCCCAACAGCCAAGTTAAATTTCTGGTCAGTACCGCCTAATTCTACATCAGCTTGCACTGCCACAGAATCATAACCTTGCATCAATGGATAAAGGAACTCATGAAGGAAAATTGGATTCTCTTTCTTATAACGTTCGGCGAAGCCTTCTTTTGCTAGCATCTGCCCCACCGTCATCGTGGCAAGTAACTCTAAAATTTTTCCTAAGTCAAGTTTAGAGAGCCATTCGGAGTTATAACGTACCTCTAATCTCCCTGGTGTGTCAAAATCTAAAATCGGACGCACTTGGTCAAGATAAGTTTGGGCGTTTTGCGCTACATCTACCTCTGTCAGTTGGCGTCGTACCTCAGATTTACCAGTCGGATCGCCAATGCGAGCTGTAAAATCGCCAATAATCAGCACTGCTGTGTGACCGGCATCTTGAAAATTTCGCAGTTTCCGCACTGGAATGCTGTGACCTAGGTGAATTTCTGCTCCTGTTGGATCAATTCCGAATTTTACCCTTAAAGGTCGGTCTGTAGTTGCCAAGAGCTTTTCTAAACTTTCACTTTCACTGTCAGAATTACTATTGTGTGGGAAAATTTCAGTTAATCCACGATGTAGCCAAGAAAAATTTTGCGCCATACTAGAAGACTGAATATTAGTTATGCTTTGCATTGCTAGAAGTTGAGTTAGTTATTTTTACTGGCAATTTGTCATCTAACTGATCTGCCAAACTACTATAATTGCAAAAAAATAACCGCCTTGCTTCGCCGAATAAATTACAGTTATATTTACAAGTGAGGAAGTGGAATCGCCGTGTCGTCTAGGACTTTTGAAGAAAAACAACCGCAAGGTCAGGCATCATCAGGTTTTGACTTTTTTAAAGGAGTAGGTCAGGTAACTGGCGGCACTCTTTTATCCCTGACTATGCTAACAAGTTCGATTGTCGCGGGAGGACTAGTGGGTTTAGCCGTTAGTTTCCGGAACTTGCCTGATGTGAGACAATTACGTAACTTTTTTCCATCAGAAACTACTTACATTTATGACGTTAAAGGTAAACTTTTAACCAGTGTTCACGGAGAAGCTAACCGGGAAGTCGTATCGTTAGATAGAATTTCGCCAAATTTAAAACGGGCGGTATTGGCAAGCGAAGATGGTCACTTCTACAATCATCATGGAATTAACCCCAGTGGGGTTGGACGTGCTGTAGTGACAAACTGGGCGGCTGGTGGAGTCAAAGAAGGTGGTTCCACCATCACCATGCAATTGGTGAAAAATTTATTTTTGTCTCGCAAGCGTGCTTTTACTCGTAAGATTGCCGAGGCAGTTCTAGCGATTCGTTTAGAGCAAATTCTCAGCAAAGACCAAATTTTGGAAATGTACCTCAATCAAGTGTATTGGGGTCATAATAACTATGGCGTGCAAACCGCAGCTCGCAGTTATTTTAACAAGTCCGCCGAAAGTTTAACTATCGGTGAATCGGCGATGATGGCGGGTTTGATTCCAGCACCTGAAGAATTGAGTCCGTTTGTCAGCATGGCTAAGGCAAAGCAAAAACAAAAAGAAGTCCTCGGACGGATGCGGGAATTGAACTGGATCACCCAGGAAGAGTACGACGAAGCGCTCAAGCAAGAAATTAAACTTGGTAAAATCAGGTCGTTTCAAGGTAGTGCTTTACCTTATGTTACCAATGCGGTGTCGCAAGAGTTGGCGAAAAAGTTTGGACGTGATGCCTTAATTAAAGGTGGGATGCGCGTACAAACCACAGTTGATGCTGATTTTCAACGCATGGCAGAGCAAACTGTCAGCAAGTGGCATGAAAGACTTTTGGGACAAGGTTTATATAAGAATCAAATGGCATTGGTGGCAATTGACCCCCGCACCCATTTTGTGAAAGCATTGGTGGGGGGTGTGGATGCGAAAACCAGTGAGTTCAATCGAGCAACTCAAGCTCAACGTCAGCCTGGGTCTTCTTTTAAACCGTTTGTTTACTATGCTGGTTTTGCCAGTGGGAAGTATGGTCCAGATTCGACGGTGGTAGATGCCCCTGTCAGCTACCGTGATGGTGACGGTTGGTACTATCCAAGAAACTATGATGGTGGCTTTTCCGGCGCGATGTCAATTCGCACTGCTATATCGCAGTCTCGCAACATCCCAGTCATCAAAGTTGGCAAAGCTGTAGGGATGAATAAAGTTATCGAAACCTGCCGGACTTTAGGAATTATGAGTCCGATGGAACCGGTGAGTTCTTTGCCTCTAGGTGCGATTGGTGTCACACCTTTGGAAATGGCTAGCGCTTATGCAACCTTTGCTAATTATGGCTGGCAGTCGCCAACAACGGTAATTGTCCGCGTGAGTGATAGTAGTGGTAATGTATTGCTAGATAACACGCCGAAACCTCAGCAAGTTCTCGATCCTTGGGCATCGGCGGCAATTATCGATGTAATGCGATCGGTTATTACTAATGGTACTGGTAAAAATGCGGCGATCGGTCGTCCGGCTGCTGGGAAGACGGGAACAACTTCCTCTGAAAAGGATATTTGGTTTGTCGGTACTGTGCCACAGTTAACGACTGCTGTTTGGGTCGGTAGAGACGACAATAGACAATTAGCAAGCGGTGCGACGGGTGGTGTGATGGTAGCACCGATTTGGCGCGATTTTATGCAAAAAGCGTTGAAGAATACACCTGCAGAAAACTTCAAGTCTCCATCGCAGTTTCCTCGCCCCAAATTTAATGACAATGATAATTAGGAGGAGCGTGGATAGTAGATAGTGGATAGTGGGTAGTGGGTAGTGGGAGCGTGGATAGTAGATAGTAGATAGTGGTTAGTGGTGATTAAAACAACGCTCCCACGCTCCAACGCTCCTTTTGTACAGACGTTCCACTGGAACGTCTCTTCTTTAAGCCTGCTTTGCTAAATCGGCTTTCATCCGTTGTAAAGTTAGGTTCATTTGGTCAAACATTTGTTGCGGGGTGACGCCAAACTGACCTAACTGTGTTTTAATCTGCTCCATAGTCATTTGCGCCATAAAATCTTCTGATAGCTCGAAGCGCTTCATAAAGATGCGATATCGATCCATCATCGCTTCCATTTGTTCAATAAACAGCTTTTTACCTTCGAGATCAAATTTGCCGTAATTGTTGCCAAGTTTGATCAACGCTTGATAATCTTCAAACAGCTGCTTCGCTTCTTGCTGAACTATATCAGAATCAAAGAATCCCATTTTTCCCATCTTCAACTGAGTTACAATACTCAGAGCGCGTATAGTTTTGCCTTTATAGTTTAATTTTAGTGTAGGGAACTAATCTAGAGAAGAAGCTTCGGTTTGAGTACGGTTTTTTACCGAAATTTCAACACTTGACTTGAGAAGTTTTTCTTGCTGTCTAACAACTTACAGCGATTTTCACCTAAATGAACCACATTATTTTTATCTCACGCAAAGGAGCCAGTGCGTTGCGCGGGTTCCCCGCGTTGTAGCAACTGGCGTCGCGCAAAGACGCAAAGGAAGAAAAGTGTGGTCTAAATACATGAAAATTGCTGTAAGCTGGCAGTGGGTTTTTTGAGAATAAGATTTATGAGATGATTAAGATTTCGCTTTGGCTATGAAGCCATCGCTTGCTCAAAAAATCTCACTGCTTGTGCAGACATTTCTCCAAGTTTTTCAGCTATCAGACTTTGAAGCAAGTAAAGTCTAAATTGACACTCCCCGCCATAAATGGACGGGGATTCTGTAATCTACGTCAGAATTTGCTCTAACAGGTTTTCACCAATTAGCGTAGAGATTCCAACTCCT
>NZ_JTCM02000157.1 GCF_000817785.2 Hassallia byssoidea VB512170
ACGACAAATGTGGACAGGCTTGTTTTGTAGATCCGCAACCACCCACGAATATTTTTGATGAAGCCTGTCCACATTTGTCTAGAGAAGACTTCGCCCTTTTATCCGGAAGCGCGATCGCTTCGGAGTCTAAAAATAATTAATAAATGATTAATTACGGTTTTGGATGTGTGATACAATGTTCCATCTGGAAGTTGATATGTGTTAAACCCAGCTTTTCTGCGCTAGGATAGAAAGGATGTAGGTGTAAATAAGCCTAAACATTGGCGCTTGCATATACATTCGGCTTGAGCAATAACTTTACGGAGACTAAAACCAGGTACAAAACAGCATGGTCAATCAGAAATTAACCGCTACAGAAATAGGCTTCACTCACGAAGATTTCGCTGCTCTATTAGACAAATACGATTATCACTTTAGCCCTGGAGATGTTGTACCAGGAACCGTTTTCAGTATAGAGCCGCGCGGCGCTCTGATTGACATTGGTGCAAAAACCGCAGCATATATACCTATACAGGAAATGTCTATAAACCGGGTCGATGCCCCGGAAGAAGTCTTACAATCAAACGAAACGCGGGAATTTTTCATCCTCACAGATGAAAACGAAGATGGTCAATTAACTCTTTCCATTCGTCGCATTGAATATATGCGAGCTTGGGAGCGAGTACGGCAATTGCAAGCAGAAGATGCTACTGTTCGTTCTGGTGTGTTTGCGACCAATCGTGGTGGAGCTTTGGTAAGAATCGAGGGATTGCGTGGTTTTATTCCAGGTTCTCATATTAGCACCCGCAAACCTAAAGAAGAATTGGTAGGCGAAGATTTGCCATTGAAATTCTTAGAAGTAGACGAAGAGCGTAATCGTTTAGTTCTATCCCATCGTCGAGCGCTGGTTGAGCGTAAGATGAATCGCTTAGAAGTTGGCGAAGTTGTTATAGGTACAGTTCGCGGTATCAAACCTTACGGTGCATTTATTGATATTGGCGGTGTGAGCGGTCTGCTGCACATCTCTGAAATTTCTCACGAACATATTGATACACCTCACAGTGTATTTAATGTCAATGATGAAGTGAAAGTCATGATCATTGACTTGGATGCAGAAAGAGGTCGGATTTCTCTGTCTACAAAACAGTTGGAACCCGAACCAGGTGACATGATTAAAAATCGCGATTTGGTCTACGATAAAGCAGAAGAAATGGCTGCTAAATATCGCGAACAAATGTTAGCTAAACAGCAAGGTGTGACTGCGGTAGCTGATACTGATGCCTTAGCTGAAGAAGATATACCCTCAGCAGTAGAAGAAGATATACCCTCAGCAGTAGAAGAAGATATACCCTCAGCAGTAGAAGAGGAAATACCTTCAGCTATCGAAGAGGAAGCACCTTCAGCATAGAATAATAATGCCCTTGAAATCATTGTGAAAAGAGAGAGGTTTTCCTCTCTTTTTTTATGTAAATTAAAAATTTAGTTCTTATTTAAATAGGGTGGAATGTGGCAACTATTAAGTGTAGAAACATGACGTTTTCTAATATCCAGGCGATTTTGTTTGACAAAAACGGTACTCTGGAAGACTCAGAAGCGTATTTGCGATCGCTTGCACAAAAAGCAGCACGGATCGTAGATGCTCAAGTTCCCGGAACTGGGGAACCTTTGTTAATGGCTTTTGGGATTAATGGCTCAAGCTTAGATCCCGCCGGTTTAATTGCCGTGGCAAGTCGTCGGGAAACAGAAATTGCTACTGCCGCATATATCGCCGAAACTGGCAAAAGTTGGTTTGAATCGCTCTTAATCGCACGTCTTGCCTTAGATGAAGCCGAAAAATACATCGGCAAGACTTCTTCACCGCTGTTTGTCGGTAGTTTAGAAGTGTTAAAATCCTTGTCAGAAACTGGATTGAAACTCGGTATCCTTTCAGCCGCAAGTACAGCAGAAGTTAATGAATTTGTCAAGCATCACCAATTGAGCGATTACATTCAACTAGAAATGGGAGTCGATGAAGGTCCGAGTAAACCAGATCCAATATTATTTTTACAAGCTTGCAAATCTTTGAAAGTAGAACCCAGCGCTACCTTGATGGTAGGTGATGCTGTAGGTGATATGCAAATGGCGCGTAATGCTAAAGCCGCAGGTTGCATTGGTATTACTTGGATTGGTAAATCGGATAATGTCCAAGGTGCAGATGTGGTGATTAATCAACTCGATGAAATTCAACTTGTAGAAGCTTAATGTGTATTTTCCCCGATTCTCAAAAACAAAAGTGCCATTGCTCAAAACTACTGATGAACAATAATTGCGTTGCGACTGATTTCTATTAACACATGTTGAGCGAACAGCCCAGCAAGTTGTGCAAGGTTATTCACAAATAATGCTTCAAGTTCGGTGTTAGTGATATTGCCTGTAGTGACTAACAACAACTTGTAAGGTTCTTGCCGAATCAGAAATGAATCAAAAAAATCTCTGTCTTTAGTAACAACAATCCTACTTTCTTGGATTGATATGGCGTTAATTTCTACATCAGTTGTTGCATTTCGCTGGGGTAAATCTTTGGTATGAATTGTATCGTAACCAGCAGATTCGAGAAAACGTGCCAGACGCACTGGCAGTTGTGCATCTACTAAAAACTTCATGAAGCTATTCGGTAGATGCTTTTCACTCTCGTCAATTGAGTCGCAAACAGCAAAGCTGCTAAGATATCATCGCGTTCTAAATCGTCGTAGTCGGCAATGATTTCCTCGATAGTCATGCCAGAACTTAGCAATTCAAGGATAAACTCGACTGGATAACGCAGTCCCCGAATGCTTGGTTTGCCGTGGCAAATATTCACATCAAGTGTGATTCGCTGTAAAAGGGTGTTTTCCATCGCTTTTATACTTAGTTTTGTTCTGGAGAACATTCTAACTGAAAAATAGCAATTGGTATCGACGTTGTTAGCGCGATCGCCAAAGTTATCTTGACAAAAGCGCCTATACGTGCTTAACTTCTATCGGTTATGTCTGGTTGTCATCCTGAACTATCCGCCCCAAGTACAGTACCAGAAAATCTCTCGCAGCAGCAGAGTTAATTTTATCTAGCGCTTCGATAATCTCTGGAATTGATTCTGCTAGAGGATCTCTTATCTCGTTGAACCACTGACTAACAGTAGAACGGTTAATGCCCATTGTCACTGCTAACTGATTTTGGCTAATGCCGTAAGTTTCTAGTACCTGTCTGAGTGCTTTTCCTGCTCTTCCCATGCCTTCAATAGTCTCAGAGGTAGATAACCAAGTAAATGATTCGAGTTGAGAACATTTAAGGTAGGATGGTATTGTTCTGAGTTGAGAACATAATCGTTTTTAAGAAATTAGGTGAAGACTAATGTCAGAGAATCACGAGCGTGATGCTAATGAAACCCTTGCGATAGATGCTTTAATTTCAGGTAAATCAGCAAACCGGATGATTTTGATTGGTGCGCCACAATGGGTAAAGGGAGTGATTTACAGGCTGCATTCTTTGGGTTTTGCGGAAATGGCAGAATGGAGTCGGTTAATGCCAACCCGCAACCCCAAGGAAATGATTAGTGTGTTGCAGCGTCCGAGAGTGCAGGATTAAGGAAAAGTGTGGAGGCGATCGCTATGAACCATCAAATCACAAGCGCGTTGCGTTCATAAGTATCACCTCACCCCCATCCCCTCTCCGCAGGTTCAAAGA
Source organism: Hassallia byssoidea VB512170 (assembly GCF_000817785.2). GTDB lineage: Bacteria > Cyanobacteriota > Cyanobacteriia > Cyanobacteriales > Nostocaceae > Hassallia > Hassallia carrinoi. Next base: position 3,682 of record NZ_JTCM02000157.1, read on the forward strand.
GGGGTGCCCGATAGGGCGGGGTGAGGTAATGATACGTGCAACTCGGTATCACAAGCGATAAGCAAAGCTTTAAAGAATGCGGGCTATGCTTCTTTTTCCCACTTACAGCACAAAACATAAATTATGTCAATAGCACATAAGTGCTACGATATTAAATAATCTTCCGACAGAAATCTCCACATTTAATACACAAGCCATGCAGAATACAGATACCAGCTTAAATCTTCGCTTGTGGACAGTTGCAGAGTACCACCGCATGGCTGAGACTGGGATTTTAGATGAAGATGAGCGAGTGGAACTGTTAGAAGGGAAGATTATCTGGATGAGTGCTAAAGGTACAGCGCATCGTTCTGCTGTGGGAAGGACAGATTACTTACTAAAAAACAGATTAAGAAATCGGGCTTGGGTATCGACTCAAGAACCGATAAAGTTAAATCAACGCTCAGAACCAGAACCAGATGTTTCAGTTGTTAAGATAGACCCACTCGACTATGCCGATCACCATCCTACCCCCAGCGAGGTTTATTTAATCATTGAAGTAGCCGATAGCAGTTTAAAATTTGACTGCGAAACGAAAGCTAAAGCTTACGCACAAGCGGGAATTGCAGATTATTGGGTGCTAGATGTCGTTGAGCGTCAATTATACGTATTTCGAGAACCCAATGAAGAAGGCTATCAAAGCAAAGTGATTTTGGGTGAAGATGCAAGAATTTCACCTTTACAGTTTGCTGATTCGCAGATTGTGGTTTTGGAAATGTTACCACCAATTATTGTATCTTGAAGGCGATCGCATTTATCGTCAAGGGTGAGCGCATTTGCCCCTAGTCTTCCTTGTCCCCTTCTCTGGGACTCCCTACTTTAACCCTAGCTGTTTACGAAACTCATCATCGTATTTCGCGTACTGCCAATTCTTGGCAGATTTAACTTGCTCAAAAGTCAGGTTTTTGGCATAGCTGAGGTCTGCTCCCGTTGAGGTCGGCATCGCTGAGGTTTGCTCCCGTTGAGGTTGGCAGCGCTGAGGTCGGCATCGATGAGGTTGGGAGAAGCAGGGGTTCCAATAAAGTTACTCATAATTATCCAGCCGTCAACCTTCGATCCGCAATACCCAACCAGTAATTCCAATACACGGCTGGATAATTATGAGCAGGTTTCGTCTAGGGGTTCGTTATGTCACAAAAGGCACTGCTAAAAGTAATTTGAAGATTACCGTTGAGTGTTCATTTACTAAGCCGAATACATAGTCCACCCGAAATCAAGGATACTCTGATGAGGAAAGGCGTTCCGCAAGGTTGCCGTACTCGGCATCGCATCTTTCAATTTCACGCTACAACTAATCAAAGACTATTTGCCTTGCCATAACACTAAATGTCTGAACAAAAGCCTATCAGTCCTTGGAAATACAAACCTTGGTGGTGTCAACCTTGGTCTATTCTTTTAACGGGTGTAACGCTAATTACTGGTAGCTGGGTACTATTTAAAATTATCTGGCTAACAGTTCTCGTATCCGTGCCTATATTAACTTGGATGGGCTTTTTCTTATTAATGTGGCCCCAACTGATGATCCGTAGTGGGGTTTTAGAGTTGCATCAAAACGATTAATAAAATTCCCCACCTCTGCTAGTGGGGAATTTCGGAAAACTCAATTCACAACTTGGCTGCTATGAAGGCGAGGATCGTCTTTACTACTTGTTGGTGCAACTGGTGCGGAAAATTTGGAAACTTGTCCGCTTGCTTGAGCATAAGGCAAAGATGAACCAGTAGCCAAGGCTTCTAAATTACTTCCCATAATTGTACGGGGTTGATCGCCGATCGCCTGGGCTATTGTTTCCCCATCTTTACCCAAAAAAACAAAATGGGGAATTCCATCCACCCGATACTTCAACATCTCCGGCAGCCATTTGGTATTATCTACATTCAGCATGACAAAATTAACTTTGCCAGCATATTGCGTCTCGAACTGTTGCATATCTGGTGCCATTTTTTGGCAAACAGTACACCAATCTGCATAAAACTCCATCAGCGTTGGCTTGCCATTCGTCAAAGCTAATTCTAATGGTGTAGACCCTTGATCTAACTTTGCAAGACTTGCTTCGGGTGTTTGAGTTCGCAATCCTAAAAATAAGGCAACGGTGAGGGCGATCGCTACCATTGCAATCGCAAAATTTCTTAAGCGTGTCCCACCTGTAGTTTCTGGCTTTTGAGGAGATATAGGCGAATCTGTACTCATAACAAGTTTATTAAATCTTATTAAGTTGCATCTTCTTCAGTTTACCTTTTTCTGTCTTGGCGGTTCCTACGCTCAACCCACTACGCTACAACAGATAAAACCCTCTGACAAATCTGTGAAAAAAAGAGTTACCCTCACCTTTCCCAAACGCGCTGTACAAATGCCAGTAACCTATAGACTGGCGAAAGAATTCAACGTCGCTGCAAATATTATCCGCGCTCAAGTAGCTCCAAATCAAATTGGTAAACTTGTAGTTGAATTATCCGGGGACATAGATCAGCTAGATGCAGCGATTGAGTGGATGCGATCGCAAAATATTAACGTTTCCCTCAGTTTAGGCGAAATAGCGATCGATGAAGATGTTTGTGTTGATTGTGGTTTGTGTACGGGAGTTTGTCCCACCGAAGCGCTTACCCTGAACCCGGAAACATATAAACTGACATTTACGCGATCGCGTTGCATCGTCTGCGAACAATGTATACCCACCTGTCCCGTCCAAGCAATTTCAACCAATCTTTAACCCAAACGAAACACATCAGCCATCACACCACCATCACCAAAGAGTCGAGTTTTTGCCGGCGAGTCATAAACCACCAATACAGAAGGTATCCCAGTTACATTTTGAAATAACGTAAAGCCTTCAGCGTGTTCAATTCTGTTTCCATAAGGAATATCTTGCAGAAACTCTGGATAATGAAGTGTATTTTCTGTTAAATTCACAGCATTCTGCAAACGATAAAGTTGTACCGGTCCATCTAAATCCATTGTGGGTCCGGCTAAAATCAACAAATCTTCACCATAAAGATGCATATCCCGAATTCCCAAACCATTCAAAAAGAGAAAATGCTTTTTATATGACTTTCCCTCTTGACCAATTTCCCGCAGTGTCATGATTCCGGGGGTAGATGTTTCTAATTCTACTTCCAGCATCACCGCCCAACCACGCAAAACCGGACCGCGCAAACCGATAAAAACTCGCTTTTGACAAACAGCTATCCCTTCCACGTCAAAGCCATTATCTTTCCCCGGAATTGCTGCTTTCACAAAAAAGCCTAAATGAGGATCGTCTGCTAAAGCTGCCATTAACAAGTTTCCTGTCGGAGTTATTTCCAGTTTGGCAGCACTTAATAATATATCTGGATTTTGCGGGTGCGGGCATGACGAAAACAACTTCCCGTCCACAAGCGGAATTCTTCCCAGAATATAACGATTAGGTTCTGTGTCAATTTTTGCCAGTCTTTGAATATTTTTTTCATCTGATTTATCAGATTTAGGCTTCTTGCGTTTGTAGCTATGGGAACCTATTAACCAAAGATAATAATCGGTGTAGGCAAGTCCTTCAATGTCAATTTCTTTTTCTTCCGATGCCGGTAAATCAATAAATTCTGCGACTCGATAGCGTTCGTGATTTGCAAAATTATTGCCATCAACCAAAGAAAGACGCTCAACAGTAGAGGTTTCATCTGAACCCAACCACAAATGCTTTTCTGGAGTCAGCAGCACTGCGGAAAGATCTTCTCTGTATTCTTTAAAACCGTCAGTAAAAGTTAAGGATACTTGACTTAGTAAATATGAGTTATCCATTTTACCTTTGCTCCTCTCGTGTAATATATTGTTATTATTATGTGTTTGATCATACTTTAGCATTAAAAATAATGACAGCAAGTATCACGTTCATCCAGTTTTTCAAGCTAAAATAATATTTATTAAGTTTATATGTTACTCTCAAAACATTTATAAGTTAATCTCAAAAAAAATATGATAATTAACATTCTTATAAAAGACAAACAACCATCAAAAGTTAGAAAAATGCCGTTGAAATAAATTAGATAAAATATGCAAAAAAGACAGATAAAATTGTAATTAGTGTTATCATACAAAAACCTAATTAAGTAGTTGTTGCTATCAAATTCATACCAATAATCTTATGGAATTAGTTGCACAAGCCAAACTAAAAACGCTAGGTGACTATGCTCACGAAGCACTGAAAAAACACTTTAAAAAAACCTTAAAGTGGGAAAAAACTGTTAAGAAAGACGAAGATCCAGAAGCTCTGCATCAAATGCGAGTAGGGATGCGTCGTTTACGCACAGCAGTTAGCAGATTTGGGCTAGCTTTAGATTTATCTAAGCCAGTAAGTGATAAAAATATAGGCAAAATTGCCCGTCGTCTTGGTACGTTGCGAGATTTGGATGTACTCAAAGAATCTTTGGAAAACACTTACCGTCCAAATTTACCGCATAAAGAACAAAAATCTCTGCAAACAGCTTTCGATGCTTTATCTAAACAACGCGAAGATGCGTTAGAAGGAGTGCAAGCAACATTTAAAGATGAGCATTATAAATCTCTAAAACAGGGAATGAACGAGTGGTTGGAAAACCCAAGTTATCTACCTGTAGCATCTTTGCCTATGCAAGAATTGCTACCGGATTTACTTTTGCCGGAAGTGAGTAGTTTATTGCTAGATCCGGGTTGGTTAGTGGGAACGCAAGTAGAAAATGCAAAAGTTGTCATTCCTAAAGGTTTAAAAGCCGAGAAGATAGAGAAAGAATTGGCAACAAATGGCGAAATGCTGCATACATTGCGTAAACAAGCCAAGCGCGTGCGCTATCAGATGGAGTTATTTACTGAGTTATACGCTGAATCTTACTCAGTTTATGTTGCAGATGTTAAAAACATTCAAGACATCTTGGGTTCAATTCAAGATAGTGTAGTCTTAGGCGAGTGGCTGACGGATGTCTTCGAGTCAGAAATTGAAACTAAACTTCCCACTTTTGCAAATTTATTAGCAGAAAATCGTTATAAATTGTGGCAGCAGTGGCAACCCTTACAGGAGCGGTATTTGAAACCGGAAACTAGACACGGTTTTCATTTAACAATACTGCATCCGCTAACTCTGTAATTTGGCTCATAGCAATAAGCCGATAAAAGAATTGATAAGATGTCTCAACAAAAGACTTGCTGTCAGTCTTGGCAACACCAGAACTCACAGCTAAAGACCCTCATCCGAGTCTTTGGGCACAAACTCAAGATGCTGGTTGCCGCTTTGACGGGTGTGTTTGATAATCTGACCAGCTAAAATCAATACCACGACGCAGCAATTAAAGGCGATTTTGTCAAGTTTCGATGCCGAAAAGCATCGGCTTGATAAATCGCCTTTTTGTTGAGGGGGAAAGGGGGGAGAGGGGGAGATGGGGAGACAAGGGAGACAAGGGAGACAAGGGAGACAAGGGAGACAAGGAGACAAGGAGACAAGGAGACAAAGAGGAATTTGTTTCCTCTGCTCCCCCTGCTCCCCCTGCTCCCCCTGCTCCCCCTCTCCCACTTCCCCCTCCCCTTCATCTTTGGGCTATCGATTTCTGACAATTATCAATTTATATGGTAGGATAATGCCACTTTCAAGTTATATCTATCCAAAGAACTAGAAAGAAATCTGCTTGGGGAGGGTTGACGATCGCTCAATGTTGCATTGACCATAAAACCGTTGATTTTCATCTTCAAAATAGTTAATGAAAAATATTTTCATTAAATCCAGATTTAGTGTAAGCTATTTTTCAGATTAGTTGAAGAAGATTCTCAACAAAAGCCCAGAAGTGCCAATTAGCGATTAGTAGCAAAAAATTATTGGTTCTACTAATTGCTAAATAGATTATTTATTTGCAAGGAAAATTTAATGACTAAACAGCCTGATGTTATTTGGTTGAATACAAGTCCTAGTTTGCAATACTTTAGCAAGCCGCTGCTTGGTTATTTGTCGCGTGAACTGACAGTGCAAGAGTGGGAGTATTCCCAAAGTCAGGATGAAGCTAGTTCAATCTTATTGGCAGTTGAACTGCTGCATAAGCATCTCAAATCGTGCAATCAACCCGTGCATCTGATTGGTCACAGCATCGGAGGGTTGCTAGGACTAGTTTATGCGCGTCGATATCCAGAAAAAGTTAAGTCTTTAACTTTATTAGCTGTGGGGGTTGATGCTGCGGTTGATTGGCAGGCTCACTATTATACTCATCTGCCTTTCTTATGTCGCCAAAAGACTCTGAGTGCAATGGTTGACAATTTGTTTGGCTATCAAGACCAACGCACTGTTAAGCGTCTAACAAGAATTTTGGAACAAGACTTAAATTGCTCACTCTCACCTCACTCGCTGTTTCAACGGGTGAGTATGACTCCAAGCGTTGTGCCAGTACCGTTAATGGTCTGTGGTAGCTTAGACGACATCATTGTTGAACCCGATGCTTTACGAGGATGGCGACCTTGGTTGAATCCAAGCGATCGCCTGTGGTTATGTCCGGAAGGACGGCACTTTTTTCACTTCTTTCATTTTCAGCTTGTCGCAGAACAACTTCTCAACTACTGGAAATCTCTAAGCCAATTGGATGCACTTTGTTCTAGCCTGAGACTTTAAGCAAAATTCTCTGTGTTTTATAACCTATGACTTACGCCAAGCACAAACCATTGAAGGAAGGTTTTTGCTTAATATTTCTTAATGTTGAGGCGAACACGATTTGAAATCAACAGCTCGATTATCTCAATTTATTTTTAAAAGACGTGGGAGACGGCGTTAATCCTTATTTGAGCGTTTATCTCAAAGCCTTACATAAAGGTTTATTAAATACGGCGATCGCTATTGGTGCGGGTCTAAGTAATTTACTAGCTGGGGTTGTAGTCAACAAAATAGGTTCTAATAGTGCCTTTTTGATGCTAGCAGCGGTTTTCTGGTTTGTAGTGCCGGAAACAAAGGTAAAGTCTTCCCACATGCCCTCTGAAGTCGTTGAAAAAAAGGTGTAGTCAAAGCTACACCTTTTTGCGCTCAAGTTGAGATGCTTTGTGTTTTTTGTGCTTCAGTTTTTTTCGCAACGACTGGAAGATGCACAATATGGACTGAACAAGGTGCATGGTGAAGAACATAGTTACTGACGCTGCCTAGAAATAGTTCTTTTAAGCCAGAGTGACCCCGACGCCCCATAATAATTAAGTCAGCACCCCAATTATGGCTTACATCACAAATGCAGCGACCAGGACTGCCAGGATTTTGGGTAAATTGAGTAGTGACACCTGCTATGTCTGCTTGGGCACAAAAAGATTGTAACATCTCTAGACCTTCGCGTTTAAAAGCGTTCCATTGCTCTTGGTAAACTTCCAAGGTTTGACCGCGCACTCCTGAATAGTAGTCAAAACCAGAGTATACAGGCACATAGGGACTGCCTTCTTCTTCAGCAGAAAGAACGTGTAGCAGCATTAAGTTAGCTTGTGTAACCTTCGCTAAAGCCAACGCTTGCTCAAAAACCTGCTTGCTTAACTCAGAGCGATCTAACGCAACTAGAATTTTGTTAATAAACATATAGACACCGATTTTTTAGCAATAATCATTTATTAGAGGGGGCAGGCGATTATATCAGCTTTCCTCCTACAGTTATGTTATACACAAACAATTTGAGGATCTTGTGAGGAAAGGGGAATTGGTAATGGGTAATGGGTAATGGGTAATGGGTAATGGGCAATGGGCAATTGTTTAATGGGCAATGGGAATAAAAAGAAGCGATCGCGTATTTCACAAAGGGACGATGCCCCATGCCCTTTGAAGAGGGGGAAAGGGGAAAGGGGAAAGGGAAAATGTTGAAATATTTTCACTTCTCTTCGACTGATTTTATATGACTCCAT
>NZ_JTCM02000023.1 GCF_000817785.2 Hassallia byssoidea VB512170
GACAAAACCGGACAGCCATATAGCTGAAATAGTCGTGGAGTTTTGAGGATCTTTAATACAAGGCTGTCCGGTAATGTCGGCGTTTTAGTGTAGGGGTACTGCGATGCAGCGCGATCGCACCTGCGGAATGTCGGTTAAAATTCCGAAAAAAATCTCAAAAAGTCCTAAAAATAAAATTACACTTTTTTTGGCACTTCTGATATTAGTATTAATTCTCTATAAATCAATACGTAAACCTACTTAAAGAGTCTTGCTTTATCAATTAAATAACTGTATTGTTAAAAGTGGCTTTTCAAAAAAAGCGCTAACAAAAGATAATTCCAGCGCATTGAAAAATGCGTTGCCTTGGTGAATTGAGAAATATCGATATCAAATTTATGTTTGTATTCGGTTGTCATTGACATCACCAGGAATTTTCGGTATGGATACTATAGATTTATGAGGATTGATACCACTGATGTGGAGTTTCTAAACAAAAAGAGTGCGATCGCGTATCTAAATAAATTTGACTAAACTCCACTTAACTACTAGCAGTTGAAAATTACAGTTGCCTTTAGACAACTAAATTTTCACTTGATGTCAATAAAAAATTAGTGAGTTGTATTCAGTAAAAATCATGTTTTCTAGTTTTTCTCGTCGTCAATTTTTAAACCTAATCAGCTTCGTGGGTATTGGAACCGTAGTAGCGGGAAGTGTTCCATTCCTTGGCAACTTATTCGTTAGTAAAGCTGAAGCTCAAGAGATTTCTGAGGAAGTATACAAAGGTAGAAAATATAGGATCGTCACCAATCAAACGCAAGATCCGACTGGAAATATAGATAATACATTTGACACATCAAAACAGCTATTTCTTGATGACAAACAAATTAGAATTATCAGAAATAAGAAAACAGACAAATATATGACACCTGTTTTATTTGGGGAGTTTAACTCGCCCCATGAAATAGCGAGAAGGTTAATAGACCAGGGAATAAAGTTTCCTATTGGTGAGGTAAAGCTAGATCCTAATGTTGATTGAAAATTATTGGCGTAAGCATTTAAGGAATTGAAAAAACTCGCCAGCAAAAAATTGAGGTGGAAGATGAAGAATATTAGAAAAAATTTCAGGTATCTGAGTAGCACTGAAAAACAAAACTACATTTCGGCAGTCAAAGCAGTCAAAGCTAGTATTAGTCGTACTACGGACCGTAGCATTTACGATGAGTATGTGCTTTGGCATACTTTAGCAACCGCACACGAAGACCCAAGCGATCCCAGGCATTTCCGTAATGCTGCTCACGTGGGTCCGGCGTTTCTTCCTTGGCATCGCTATTATCTTTACAGATTTGAACGGCAACTACAAAAAAGAGTGCCTGGTGTGACAATTCCCTACTGGGACTGGACGCAAGATGCTGACGATCCTTTCAATTCACCACTTTGGGATGATGACTTTATGGGAGGTAATGGTGACCCTGAGGATAATAACTTAGTTAAGACTGGTCCATTTGCAACCGATCAATGGATAACCATTAATGTGGATGGCAATCCTAAGGGAGGCTTACAACGCGAGTTTGGTAAATTCAGTAAAGGACTACCAACTCGAACAAATGTGCAGACTGCGATTGAGGAAACTCCTTACGATCAAGAACCATGGAACATAGATAGCAGTCCCAGCCATCGCAATCGGCTTGAAGGCTTCCTCCCTCCGGGCGGATCAATTAATCCAGACGGATCGCTTATTATTAATCCAGACGGAACATTAGCTGTTGAATTACACAACCAAGCTCATACATGGATCGGGGGAGATATGTCAAATGTGAATATTTCGCCAAACGATCCAGTTTTTTGGCTGCATCATTGCAACGTAGATCGGCTCTGGGCAATATGGCAAGAAAAGAACCCAAGCCAAGGATATCTACCCACTGGTGACGGACCAGAGGGACACAATCTCTACGACCTAATGTATCCTTGGGATGGGAAAACTACCAGGCTAAAGGCTAGACCCGTAGAAGTTCTAAATTCTAGAAGACTCGGCATCTACTACGATTAGTGGATCGGCGCAATAGAAAATCAAAACAATTTTTCTGTTTTCTACCAGATTTAGGACTTACGCACTTCCTTCGTCGTCACCATTGAATTGACCTAGGGGCAATTCATGAATTGCCCCTACAAGACTTTAGTTTTGCACTCATTCCTACAGATTATTAAAGCAGAAAGAAGCGCGATCGCGCTGCATCTTTGAATGGCATCTGTTGTCCAACATCTGTCAAGGATGCGCTGTCAGTGAGCAAATAATTCCCCAATTCCCGTATATGGCTGCAACGGCAAAATTTCAAAGTTCAAAGCTTTTGCTTGCTTCATTGGGAACTTGTTAACAGCCTCTGTTAGTTCTTCTAAGCTGTTTGCCTCACAAAGTAAGACGGCGCCACTCATATCAGCAATGTAATATATAGAACGTACTAAACCTGCGGCGTAGTACTCCCAAACCTTCGCCGCTTCATCTTTTACTAGAGGTAATACCTTCTCCATTGGTGTACCTTCAGCTACCCGCGCTATGACTAAAAACTGCATGACAATCTCCTTTTTGGGGAATGGGGAATGGGGAATGGGTAATGGGGAATGGGTAATGGGGAATAAAAATAATTACCAATTACCTATTACCTATTCCCAATTACCTATTACCTATTCCCAATCTTTTTTATCACTTCATATTCAGCACTAACTTACCACCTGCTTGAGCGTTAGCAACTGCCGCCAATGCCTCAGCAGCTTTTTCTAAAGGCATTGTTCGCGGTGGAACTGGCTTGATAAAACCTTCGTTATACCAACTCAAAATTTCTCTCAGTGAATTCCGCACCCTTTCAATATCGCGGAGCGTATATGCTGCAAAGTCTGTACCCACAATCGAGCAGTTTTTCACCAGTGGCACGAGGATACTGACTTCCGGTATTTTGCCGCTAGCTGCACCAATCGGCAAAATCCGCCCTTCAAAGGCAATGCACTGCGTCGTTGCCGCAAATAAATCACCGCCAACGGTTTCAAATATTACATTTGCTCCCTTGCCATCAGTAATTTCTAGGACTTTTTCGGCGACGTTTTCAGTTTTGTAATCTATCGCATGTGCCCCCATATCCTGAAGCACTTTCAGCTTTTGGGCACCGCTAGTCGTGGCGATAACTGTTGCACCCATCTTTTTACCTACTTGGATAGCAGCAGAACCAGTACCGCCGGTGCCACCGGTAACTAACAATGTCTCTCCTGGTTGTAATTGGGCGCGATACCCCAATGCTATGTGTGCTGTGCCATAGATAACAGGTAACGCCGCTGCTTCCGAAAAATCAATATTGTCGGGAATCGCTAAAACGTTGGTAGCCAAAGCGACAAGCTCTTGGGCAAAAGCACCAAAATGAGGATTACCATCCTTGAAATAAGGCAATACGGCAAGTACGCGGCTACCCACTTTCACATCGCTGCTATTACTTTCTATCACCTCACCTGCTGCCTCAAATCCCGGACTAAAAGGTAATGTTGGCGGAAGTTGGAATTTACCTGCAATTGCAAGGATATCGGCAGGATTGATACCTGCTGCGTGTACTGCAATTCGCACTTCACCTTCTGTCAGGGGAACATTTGGCACGTCTTCTAGCACAAGGCTTGCTGGTTCTCCCCAAGATTTGCACAATGCTGCTTTCATAACTATACTATGCTGTGAATTGCCCTAATTTTATTGAACGTTTACAACAATCTTGAGCCAGTGCCGTGCGGAGGTACACATACGGCAGCGCGTTGCGCGGGTTAAGCGCGCTATCTGCGACTGCCGTTCCGTTGAGGCATCTGCCGTGCCGTTCTGCTGATTGGACTTTATGTAGCGATGAGCTTCAGTAATATTATCCAAGGAGAAAATACGATCAATTACAGGTTTGAGCTTGCCGATTTGCAGCCATACTCGAAGATAGTTGCATTTTTGGCGGCAGCGTTTGCCAGAATTTCTAACATCAGTTTTGATTGGTTCGCAGTCAGCTTAGTTGAGGACTTCAGTCCTCACTACAAATTACGCCTACCCAACAGTGTTACTTGCTACTGTACGGTATAGCCGCCATCAATTACTAAGTTTTGTCCTGTAATGTAAGAAGCTGCGTTTGAACATAAAAAGACAACGGCTTCTGCAACTTCTTCAGCTTCCCCTAACCGCTTGAGGGGAATAGTTGCTGTCATTTCCTGAAGGACTTCTTCTCGAAAATTTGCCAAAATATCAGTCGAAATAAGACCGGGACTTACTGCATTAATACGAATTCCCTGGCTAGCATATTCTAGTGCAGCTGAACGAGTTAGCCCAACAACTCCGCCTTTGGCTGCACTGTAGGCAGAAAGACCGGGTGCAGCGATAACAGTACCGCCCATAGATGCCATATTAACGATCGCTCCCCCACCTGTTTTCAGCATCGCCGGAATTTCATACTTTAAACAAAGCCAAACCCCTTTCAAATTGACATCAATCTCAGAATCCCAGTCTTCTTCGGTTCTTTCAGTTAACGGAATCGGTTTCCCAAAACCTGCGTTGTTAAAAGCACAATCCAAACGACCATAAATTTCTACTGTTTTCTTGACTAATGCTTCAATTTGTGCTGCGTTAGTGACATCTGTTTGTATAAATAAAGCTTCACTTCCGGCTTCTTTGACTAAGCGCACAGTTTCTTCACCTTCTTCGGTGCGACGAGCTGCAATGACAACTTTCGCGCCTTCTTTGGCAAAAGTAACTGCTGTTGCTCGACCAATCCCGGAACTACCACCAGTGACAATTGCAACTTTACCGTCTAATTTACCAGCCATAAATTCTCCTGAAATTGAATATGGAAACGCCAAGGTACATAGAGGTTATATTTAATTTATACAGTCTTTTCCCCAAATGTTTGTTCAATCCGAAATGTGCAAAACTGCTTTGCCAGTAAAGCGCCTATCTAAGAGTTGTTGTGCTAAATCTGCTACTTGCATCCAAGATGCTTCTAAATCGATGGGGGGACGCAAGTGATTATCTGCTACTAGTCGCGCCAGCCGTGCTAAACCAATTGATGCAGGTTCGCTTTTTAACTCGTGGAATAAAATCAGACCGTACAAACTAGCGCCACCTGTACCGTAAAAGCGCCTAGCGTCAAATGTAATTTCATGCTGTTCGGATGTGCCAAATAGAACGCATGTTCCATCAGGTGCTAATAAACCTAGAGCGGCTGAAAGTATCTTTCCGCCAACGGATTCTAAAATTAAATCGTAGGGTGCATACTGAGTTGCGGATGTCAGGTCTTCACCAATAACTACATCTTGCGCTCCCGATTCTTTCACCAGCTTTTCTAATTCTGCTTTACGAATGTGTGCAACTACGTGCGCTCCTGAGTGGTTTGCCAATTGACACGCGATCATACCGACTCCACCGGATGCCCCTGTAATTAAAACCGAGCGTCCTAACAAAGAACCACCACGCGCTAAAGCGTGCATTGCTGTCAAACCGGCGACGGGTAAAGTCGCTGCTTGAGCAAATGAGACTGATGACGGTAATTCTGCTAGAGAGTTAGTAGGAACTGCTACGAATTCCGCCCAAGCACCTTCTTTTACGAACCCAACTACACGAGTTCCAGACGGAGGACTAGAACCATCCGCTGCCGCTACTTCAACTGTCCCTGCTAAGTCCCAACCCGGCTGCCAACCAGCTTCTGCCGTGGTGCTACGTTTAACCTCACCTCGGTTGAGAGAAATTGCAGCAACTTTTATTAGTGCTTGAGATGGGGTGGGTACAGGTGCATCAACTTCACTAATTGTCAAGCGTCCTGTAACATTTGGATCGACAACAACGGCACGCATTTTGTTCATTTTTATATAGGGAATGGGGAAGAAGAAAGATTTTCACCTTCAGAATAAAATGTGCTGAAGGCTATAGTATTTCAGATTCTTGCTGGTTTTTGTAAGTTCTTGCTATTTTCTTTTATTTTTAATTCTTTGGAAGTGGCAAACTGCGGATAAAGCTTACTTAATAACTGTGCTATCTCTTCAGAGCTAGAAGAGTTGATTAAACTCAGGTTTAAAGGCGCTTTACTGATAAACTTGGCATAAGATTCACTTAAATAAGGACGATAATTCGCTTTGTTGACAAGATGAGTTTCAAAAAAAGCCACACTGAGAGCTTTGACATAAGAGTAAGCTGGTGTGCGATTAGGACCAAGTAATCCATTTGGTACAGGTATCACTCTTTGACTGGGAGGTGGATCTGTTTCCACTGTGAAGTGAGTACCATTTTCAATTAATGCTAAATATTTATCTGGATTTGGTAGCCTGGTAAAAGGAAAAATCTGTTCTGGTACGGCTGGGGTAAAAATATCTTGACTACCAGCTAATAACATTGTGGGAATTTTAATTTGACTTACTCCTTTAGATCCAAAAATTGTACTACCCAAAGGATTAAATGCCAAAATTGCTTTTACCCGCTCATCTTTAATCGGATAAATAGCTGGTTGTACTTCCAACGCTGCACACTGTAAGAAAACTGATAAATTTAACGAACGGTTGGGACTACAATCTTTACGGACTTGCGGAAAATTTATTGTTGCACCTGCTAATGCTAAAGCAGTATATCCGCCTAAAGAATGTCCGATTACTCCTACTTTTTGAAGATTTAATTTACTTTTGAGATTAACATCAGAATCGTTAAGGCGTTGAAGTTCATCTAATAAGTATTTTACATCTAACGGACGGTTAATTAATTCTGTTGCTTGTGGGGGACCTGCAAATCCTGATAAGAATTGTTGAAACTCCTTAGAGTTAGTTTCTGGGTGTTCAATGACCGCAATTGCAAAGCCATAGGATACTAAATGTTTAGCTAAATAGACAAATGTATTGCGGTCTTCTGCCAAGCCGTGAGAAATTACAATTACGGGGAAAGGTGAAGAAAAGCTAGCTGTTTTATTCTGCCGTGATTGAGGTAAATATAAATCTGCGTCATACTTGCGTTCTAAGATAGATCCAGATTGTCCATCACGCGATCGCTCGCGCAAATTTAAAGTGAATTTTTGGTAATTAAAATCACCTGGAAGTCGAATATCTGGTTGTTGCGAAAAATCAATTTGCGCTTGTGTTGTATCTTTATCTGCTATTTGTTGTAATGCCGCAACTACTGCATCTCTTTTTTTCAGTAAATCTGATAATTGCCCAAATGTATTTACCGTTTCCGAAAAGTTCAAACGAATACTAGGGCTAGGATATCGACGTATGATATTAACTAATGTTAAACCTTCTGAGTCAGCAGCAGATAAAATAAGTGCAGAACGTAAAGCGTAAAAACCATTTTGTCTAGTTTCCACTTGCACTAATTCTCCCAAACGTTGCAGTATTTTTTCGCCTATGGGGGAATAGGTAAACTGTGATACTAAGGTGGGGCTAGTATTAAATTTGGTTTGGAGAAATTCTCGTAGTTGTGCTAATTGTTCTGGTTTAGCACGTCGAGTATAAAAGGCAAAGTCGGAAGTAATTTTACCTTGTTTAGCAAACAGTTCTAAATCATTGGTGGAGATGGAAAAGTCACCAAATGGAGGGTAATAAAAATCAATGCGATCGGCTCCTAGTGCAGGTGTTGTAATTGCTACACTGGATATAACTCCGAAAAAAGAACGGAGAATCGCTTTTCCTATCCAATGCTGCTTTTTGTGAAGTATCTTACTAAAATAATCTATATTGTGCTGTGTCATTGCCACTACTGCAAGAGTGTCTGCCACAGTATGATATAACTTTTTGTTTGGTGAAAATATCTAGTTTCATATCCCCGACTTCGCAGAACTTGTCGGGGATATTGTTTTTCACAATAGTAGATTTGGATAGCTATCCACTAGATTTTTCCAGTAGATTCTTTAATTGTAAATACGCTTCTTCTGGGCTTAGTGCTTGAGACTTACTCTCGTCGGGAATGTAAAATTCCCAACTATCAGGAAAGTGATGCACAACAAAGCTAGAGATTAGTCTCAATTTCAAAGCTTTTTTTCCTAAAGCTTCTGCTTGTTCTGCTAAAGTAATTTCGTCATGAAACTCAGAGTTATTCATGTTTGGTGCAAATTCGTTGCTAGTTGATAGGAATATTGTTAATTATTAATCCTATACTCTTTTAGCTACCTTTAAAAATTATTAAGTTGTGTGTAAAGTGTTGTCTGGCTTGTAGCGATTTTCTAGAACGGTTTTTGGGGTGACACCGGTAAGGCGTTTAAAATGTAGGTTAAGATGACTTTGGTTCGCAAAGCCGCAAGCTAAAGCAATATCAATTATTGGCATTTGTCCTTGTAATAGCAGTTGTTTAGCTCGCTCAACTCGCTGCTGAATCACATATTGATGTACAGACATATTCATTGATTGCTTGAAAAGACGACAAAAGTAAAATTCACTTAATTGAGCGATCGCGGCAATTTCTGCTAGTCTCAAATTATACTGAAGATGAGCGTTGATATATTCAATTACTTTCTGTAATTTGTATTTTGGCAATCCATCTGAAGAAGTAGAAATCTGAGGAGTGAAAACAGAATATTTTCTCAGCAAATGCGTTATCAATGTTGTTTTTAGTTGCTCGATAAATAAGTTACCAGCGATACCACCAGAAACTAGCTCATCTTTAAATGCTGAAAGAATGCCTTGAATTAGTGGGTCTTGCAATGTGGCAAAATGAGGCTTAAGTTCAATGTGATCGCTTTTCACCAACTCTTGTCCCACCTTGTTAAACAAGCTTGGTTCAATTCCCACAAACATAAACTCAATATCCTTTAACCATTGACAGCGGTGCAGCACTCCAGCTGGCAAAATGAAGGTATTACCATGCACTAACTGCTGTAACTTTCCATCAATCCACTGTTCCAAAGGCGTTGGCGAGCAAATGTATGTCAAAATATGCAAGCAGTGAAGATGTTCTGTAGTATCGTGTGTCGGCTGTTGTTGCAGTTCAAAATGAATATCACTCCACTGAGCGTTTTTGCTAGAAACAATTGGCGATTTGGGCAAAATTAGATTCGATGCATCTGCTTGACGATAATCGATGATGGTAATTTGCTGTTGCTGCGCCATTTTTCTACTAGCAAGATGATTTGACAATTAACATCGATAAATTAACATATCGTAGAGACGTTCGGTGTGGAACGTCTCTACAATACCAGGATTATGCAACAGTTGATTTATTTATCAGAAATAGCAGAATTTCTCGATCGCTTGTTTGCGGTTGAACGTTACACCGAAGCTGAAAGAGGTGGTGTATATTTGCCATCATCCCGTAGTATTAAACGTTTGGGTTTGGCGTTAGAACCTAAGACAGATTTATCGAAATGGGCGATCGCGCACTCTCTAGATGCGCTATTCTTACATCGACCCTGGAAACTTCAACCACAACAACTTACACCAGATGTCGGGGTAATTGCTTATCATCTACCATTTGATGAGTATTTGACGTTGAGTTACAATTCTCGCTTGGCGGAAGTTTTGGGAATTTCTTCTCTAGAAGTTTTGGGAAAAAAAGATTCGCGAGCGATCGGCATGATTGGAGAGATACCGAAGCAAAATTTTAATAATCTATGTAATTGTATCAATCAAGTCTTTGGAGGATACGAGCAAATACTGGCGGCAGAACAGAGTGAAGTATCACGAATTGCTGTTGTTGGCGCAATGACAGACTTGCTGGTACGTGAAGCAGCAGATAGAGGTGCTGAAGTTTATATAACAGGACAATTGCGACAGCCAGCCGAAGAAGCGATGCAGGAAACTAAAATTGCAGCGATCGCTATTGGGCACCGTCGTAGTGAAGTTTGGGGTTTACGTGTACTCGCAGGAATACTGCGTGAACGTTGGGCTAGTTTAGAGGTTTTAGTTGCTCCCTGATGGGTTGGGCATTGGGCATTGGTAATGGGTAATTGGTAATTGGGAACGCGGTAATTGGGAACGCGGTAATTGGGAACGCGGTAATTTCCCCTTTTCCCTTTCCCCTTTTCCCCTCTTCAAAAACCCTTTTCCCTTTCCCCTTTCCCCTTTCCCCTTTTCCTTAATGATTTGGTTGTTGAATCAAAGCCTGAAAGCGTCCATCTTCACGGATTTTGTCAAAATCTGAGTGAGTTGGAATCATTTGCAGATATTGTTCTGGACAAAGAATAATTGCTTGTTGTAAGTTCTCAATAGCTGCTTCAATGTTGTTTTGTAAGGCATAACAGCGGGCTTTGTTATATAAGATGACGTGATCGTTTGGTTGCAATTGTAGGGCGCGATTGTAAGAAGCGATCGCCTCAGAGTAATGCTGTAATTTTTCCCAAGTTATGCCTTTGTGTAACCAAGCTTTATAATAATCTGGTTGAATTGCTAAGGCGCGGTCAAAGCTGACGATCGCTTTTTCATAACGTCCCCAGTTGCTCAAACTTGCGCCTCGATTATGCCAAGCCATGACGTTGTTGGGGTCAAATTCAATAGCGCGATCGTAGCTGTTAACAGCTTCTTCATAGCGTCCTAGCTGTTTAAGGGCATTACCTTTATTGTTCCATGCCCAATAAGCATCTGGTTGCAAGTTTATAGTGCGCTCAAAGCTGATAATTGCCTTTTCATAATGTCCCAAATCGCACAAGGTAATACCGCGATTGTGCCAAATAGTGGGGGAATTGAAGTTAAACTCAAGAGCGCGGTCGAAGCTATTGAGAGCTTCATCGTGACGTTCTAACTTTCCTAAAGCAATAGCGCGGTTGTGCCAAACCCAGCAAGCGTCTGCGCGTAATAAGAGCGTTAAGTCAAAACAAGCGATCGCATCCATGTGACGACCCAAGCAACCTAGGGCAAAGCCTTTTTGCGATAAAGCTTCCGGATAATCTGACTTACATTTAAGCGCTTTGTCGAAATTAGCGATCGCCTCAGAAAACTTTTCTGCTTTGTTTTGGCGCAATCCTTGCTGAAAATATAATTCCGCTTCTAGGTTGAGGATTATTTTCATAGACCTGGCATCTTCCCTTAGTATGATATTTCTTTGAGATTTCCAATCAAGATAGCATAAGTAGAAAAAATATGTTTGTAAAAGCACTCAGCAAATTGCCAAAAACGCATCGTTCCGCCCCAGATGTAGAGACGTTCCGCCATTTCCAGATGTAGAGACGTAAGGAGTGGAACGTCTCTACTAACGTTCCAAATGTGAGATCCTGAAGATAGTTAAGGACGGTCAAGGGAGTCTAAAGAGAATGCAACAACATGGGCAGTCAACGGTTGTAATTACCGGTGCATCCTCAGGAGTTGGTTTGCAAGCTGCAAGAGCGCTTGCTCAAACTGGGCAATGGCATGTGGTCATGGCATGTCGGGATATCCCGAAGACCCAAAAAGCTGCCCAAACCTTAGGAATGCCGCAAGACAGCTACACAATCATGCATCTCGACTTAGCCAGCTTAGAAAGTGTACGACAGTTTGTGAAAAACTTCAGAGAAAGCGGCAAGTCTTTGGATGCTTTGGTGTGCAACGCTGCTGTGTATATGCCTTTATTAAAAGAGCCGTTGTACAGCGAAGATGGATATGAGTTGAGCGTTGCCACAAATCATTTAGGACATTTTCTCTTGTGTAATTTGATGCTTGAGGATTTGAAAAAATCTTCAGCTTCACAGCCAAGATTAATTATTTTAGGAACTGTGACGGCAAATCCGAAAGAATTAGGAGGCAAGATTCCGATTCCAGCACCTCCAGATTTGGGAGAACTTCAAGGCTTTGAGGCAGGCTTTAAAGCGCCGATTTCCATGATTAACGGCAAGAAGTTCAAACCGGGCAAAGCTTACAAAGATAGCAAACTTTGCAATGTCTTGACTATGCGGGAATTGCATCGGCGTTACCACGAGTCAACTAATATTGTTTTCAGTTCTTTGTATCCGGGGTGTGTGGCAACTACGGCTTTGTTTCGCAATCACTATCCGCTGTTTCAGAAAATCTTTCCACTCTTTCAGAAGAATATTACTGGGGGATTTGTGTCTGAAGAGTTGGCAGGCGATCGCGTTGCCGAAGTTGTCGCCAATCCGGAATACAATAAATCCGGTATGTATTGGAGTTGGGGAAATAGACAGAAAGAAGGTCGTAAATCTTTTGTGCAAGAAGTTTCTAACGAAGCTAGCGATGATAACAAAGCTAAAAAGCTGTGGGATTTAAGCGCAAAGTTAGTTGGAATTGCATAATATATAGTTGGTAATTGGTAATTGGTAATGGGTAATGGGTAATGGAGAAAATCATTGCTTTGCCCAGTAACGAGAGAATAATATTCACATATTGTAGAGACGTTCCGGCGTCACGTCTCTACGACTATTTTAATGTTTTTATTACTATTAATTCAACAGAGATAATATCAAATAAATATTTATGTAATTTATCTCAAATTTGCCGAGTTTTATTTATTCATAAAAAAGTACACAGTCATACTCAAACCTACACCAGTAATAAAATACTGCACTAAAGAGGGAGGAAGTTTGCGGGCAATATCAGCACTTGCATAACCACCAATTACAGCCGCAATTGCCATCAGAATCGCCTCAAACCAAACAATTTTATCAGCGAAAATAAAATAAGCGATCGCTACAGCATTTATACAAGTCGCTAACCAACTTTTAAAGGCATTCATTTTATGGATATTTTCAATACCCATAATATTTAAAACTGCTAACATCAAAATACCGGCACCACCCCCGAAATAACCGCCATAAGTTGCTATAACCAACTGCAACAACATAATTACAATTATTGGCAAGCGAATACTTTTTAAATTGCTGCTACCTTTTAACCACTTCATCACTGGTCGATTGACTGCAAACAACAGTGTTGCAACTAACATTAAATATGGAATTAAAGCGGTAAAATTCTTACTAGATGTATGTAACAATAAATATGAGCCTAAAATTCCGCCAACAACGCTGGTGCTACTGAGTAAAAATAATTCTTGGCGTTTAGTTGAAAGTTCGCGACGATAAGCTATGCTACTTGCAACTGTTCCAAACCAGAGTGCGGCTGTACTTGTCGCGTTTGCATGAATGGGTTCTACTCCAACTAACAAAAGTGCCGGAAAGACGATTAAACCACCTCCGCCGGCAACACCATTCATAACTCCAGCGAGTAAAGCCGCAGTACACAAAAATAATATTTCCACAAGTTACAAAGCCTAAAGTTTAAAAGCAACAATGCGAATTCTGCGGTAATCTGCCATCCAAGTTTTATCTTGATAAAGTGTTGATTTTAAGCTTTCTTCAACTTTACTAATTACTTGCATTTGTTGTTGATGAGAAAGTTCTGTAAAGTAGGCAGTTGCAAACATTTGTATCCAATTCGCCATCCCTGCGTCTGCATCTGCTAAAGGTGTAGGACGCGCAAATAAAACAGCATAATTGACATCAAAACCATGCTTTTCTAAGCGAGTCGCATACTCACCAATACTAGGATAATACCAAGGATTCAGTGCTTGAGGTTGGGAAATTCCTATCTCTTGTAAAGCAGTTTCTAAAGCTGTGGTAATTGCTTGCACATTTCCCTTACCACCAAATTCAGCTACAAAACGTCCCCCCGGTTTCAGGGCTTGATGAACACTACGAATTACCGCATCTGGTTCTTTAATCCAGTGCAGCGCTGCGTTAGAAAAAACTGCATCCAAAGGCTGTTCTACTTGAAAGTTTCTTGCATCAGCAACATCAAATCTCAGATGGGGATAGTTTTGTTTTGCCTTTGAAATCATCGCCGGCGCATTATCAATTCCCATAACAACAGAGCCAGATGTAGCAATTTTTTCTGTTAATTGCCCAGTACCACAACCTAAATCTAAAATGCGTTCTTTTTGCTTGGGATTTAATAGTTGCAGCAAGTCTTCGCCATACTGCCACACAAATGCGTGTTTATCTTCATAAAGGGCAGCATTCCAATTATTTTTTATCATCAAAAGATACTTTTTAAGTAGTGAAATTACAGAGTATGCTACGCACAATGAGGAAAAAACGTTCGCCCTTGGCGTTGCCGAAGGCTACCGCAGAGTACGCCGAGTTTGAGAGAGTTTGAGAGAGTTTTTGCCTAAGTCCTGACTAGGTTGATGACAGCTTAATCATTACGATAGAAAAAATTTTTAATTATGTCCAATATATTTTTAAGCTTTAATTAATATTTAAAAGATATGAGTTATGGTGTGCAATGGAACTACGGCATCTACGGTACTTTATGACTTTAGCGGAAGAACTCCACTTTGGACGCGCAGCAGAAAGGTTGCATATTGCCCAACCACCTTTAAGCCAACAAATTCGCCAGCTTGAGACAGAGTTAGGCTTTGAACTATTTCACCGCAGCAAACGAAAAGTGCAGTTAACTGAAGCTGGACAAGTTTTTCTTGACGAAGTGCAGCAAATATTCAAGCAATTAGAACAGGCAATTCAAGTTGGAAGGCAAACCAGTAGGGGGGAAATGGGACAACTGGTTATTGGCTTTGTTAGCTCTGCACCGTATAATATATTACCAAATATTTTACGGACATTTCGTAGCAGCGTTCCAGAAGTGAGGCTAGAGTTGCACGAATTAACGACAAATGAACAGTTACGATGGTTGCGGGAAAGTCGAATTGATGTGGGGTTTGTGCGTCCACCTATAGAAGATGACACATTGAACTTTGAAATAATTTTTCAAGAGTCGTTGATAATAGCATTACCTGATACACATGAGTTAGCAAATCATAGTAATGTTTGTTTGCGATCGGTTAAAAATGAACCTTTCATTTTATTTCCGCGTTTGTTAGCACCTGGACTCTACGATTTAATTATCAGTCTTTGTCAGCAAGCGGGTTTTAGTCCCAACGTCACTCAAGAAGCGATTCAAATGCAAACAATTGTCAGCTTAGTCGCAGGTGGTTTGGGTATTGCGATTGTCCCAGAATCTCTGCAAAATTTGCAACGAACTGGGGTAGTATATAAAGCTGTGCAAGAAGCGACTTTGAAAACAGCGATCGCCATAATTTGGCGACAAAACGATACATCTGCCACAGTGCAAAAGTTTTTGGAGATAGCTAGACTTGCAGTTACCTTAGAGTTTGTAGTAAGGACTTCAGTCCTTTTGTGTCCAGAGGAGGACTGAAGTCCTCACTACGGTTAGAAAGATTAGGTTTCGCCTTCGCGTAGAGTGAGGATTTCTACGCCGTCTTCAGTCACAGCTAGGGTATGCTCAAATTGAGCGGATAGTTTGCGATCGCGTGTGACAGCTGTCCATTTATCGCTGAGAACCTCAACTTCCCAAGTGCCTTCGTTAATCATTGGCTCGATAGTAAAAACCATTCCCGCTCTAAGACGCTTGCCTTTGCCCCGCGTGCCATAATGAAGAATTTCCGGTGCAGTGTGGAAAACATTACTTACACCATGTCCGGCAAAATCTCGCACTACAGAAAAGCCTTGCGCTTCCGCATATTCTTGAATTGCCGCACCAATATCGCCAACTCGTGCCCCTGGCTTAACCTCAGCAATACCTAGTCTCAGGCACTCTTGTGTTACCTCAACCAGCTTTTTCGCTTTTGGTGATGGTCTACCGACAAAGAATGTTTTCGATGTATCGCCGTGGTAGCCTTCTACTAGTGGTGTGACATCAATATTAATAATGTCGCCTTCTTTGAGGATTTGTTTGGCGTTAGGTATGCCGTGACAAACTACTTCATTTACACTGGTGCAAATTGACTTGGGAAAACCTCTGTAACCCAAAGGTGCGCTTTTTGCTTTATGTGCCTGCGTCCAACGTTCCGCTTCATCATTGAGTTGCAAAGTGCTAACTCCCGGCTTGACCATTGGTTCAAGATGGTGTAGTAATTCAGCTGCCAAACGTCCGGCTTGACGCATTTTGTCTATTTCTCTGTGAGATAAAAGAACGATGGTTTCGCTTTTCATATAAATTTAATCTAACTGGGGAGTGGGGAGTGGGGAGTGGGGAGTGGGGAGTGGGGATTAGAGATTTTTATCTCCCATATACATAGTTAAACCAGTCTCGGCTGCTTGCCTTGCGGCATCAGCAACCTTTAAACTGTACAAGCTTGCCTCTGGACGAAGGTACAAAGGAGTGCCGTTAAAAAGACGATCTAAGACCATGTTTGTGTCTTTGGCAAATAAACCCCGCTTCGTACCAACCTCTATCGGCGTTGTTTTCCCCTTCTCTATTAAAACTCCTTTATCGCCCTCAAAAATTAATCCGCCATTTTCACCGTGAACTTCAAACTTGCGTTCTGCTTGCCATAGAGTTTCACCTTTGCCATAAACTACTTGCGCTAAAAGTCCGCTGTTGAACGACAGTTGACTAATGCAAAAACAGCTTTGGTAATATTCTGTTTCTATTTCCCAAAATCGTTGATGGCAGTTAACTAAGTTCACTTCACCAAACAAATCGGTTAATCGATGTAATCTAGACAACGCACCCATTAAGGGAAAACCGAATAAATTATGGTTAAAAGTCCATTTACGCGGTGCGGGGTGTTCCGGCTTTATGGTGCTGTAGCGCACATAAAACAATCCCCCAAGCTGCGGTAAGTATTGCTTTAAAGCTAAATGCAAACCGCCTAAAAGTTCGATATGTTCGACATGGAGAAGTTTATTTTGTGCTTTGGCTAAGGCAACAAGTTCTTCTGCTTCGACTACATCTAAAGAAAGGGGATATTCGACAATTACGTGTTTGCCAGCTTGCAGTGCTTTTCGTGCGATCGCTCCATGATCTCGATTTACATTACAAATTACCACCAAATCTATATCATCGCGCTCTATTAGCTGTTGCCAAGAACTCATCGCTTCTGCTTGGTAGTTTGAAGCTAAAGATGCTGTTTTTTCTGGGGTGTTACCGACAATCGCAAGTAAGTGCGATCGCTCGTCATGAAGAAATGTCTCAGCCCTTAATTTTGCCACATACCCAGTACCAATCAAACCCACGCCCACACTTGCTTTTTCCACAAAAGCCGCTCTCATCGTACATATCCTCACCAATTCTGTTTATCTTTCTCTATAGGACTGAGTTAATTGCTTCAGCCGTTTATAACGCTTTAGTGAACTTGTAAACCTCCAGCTAGGCTGAACCGCGAATGGGAATTTGCACAAAACCAAAGTGATTTGTTCATAAATTCCGGATTTTTCCAGATTATAGTCCTTTCTGGTAGCATCCATATAAGGATAAATATATATAAGTAAAACTCATCAGGATTAACTAACTAAATTTCATTACTAATCGCGTTCAAATTCCAGTTACATCGTTTAGTTTTTCTCGTAGTATCAGAATTGAAGCAAATTTGAATAAACGGCTGAACTTATTAGTTCAGCCGATAATTTGCTTTAGGATAACTTATACGGTCTGCAAAAGAGAGGATTAAAAAATGCCAACTTATAAAGTGACACTAGTCAGCGAAGCTGAAGGTCTTAACCAAACCATCGACGTTGATGATGATACCTATATTCTAGACGCTGCTGAAGAAGCTGGTCTTGACCTACCTTATTCTTGTCGCGCTGGTGCTTGTTCTACCTGTGCAGGTCAACTGACATCAGGTTCAGCTCCAGACCAGTCTGACCAGTCTTTCTTAGACGACGAGCAAATTGAAGCTGGATATATTTTGACTTGTGTGGCTTACCCAACCGGAGACTGCACAATCCAAACCCACAAAGAAGAAGACCTTTACTAAGAGTTTGGCGCTTCAGTAATCAACGATAATAGGACTTACGCACCCACTAAAGTCTTGTAGGGGCAATTCATGAATTGCCCCTACGTAAATTCAAGCTTTGACGACGACATGAGTGCGTAAGTCCTAGATAAAAACATTCATCGATCGCACACGCTGTAAAGACTGGTAAATAAAAGAAGCAGACACATTAGAGGAAAAATAATTCCTCTATTGTGTCTGCTTTTTTTGCGTAGTCAGCGTAGAGAGCGCTCTCTGCGCTGACGCAAACTCGAACTTACGGCTTAATGTTGTTGCTCAGAATTTGAATTTGCGTGTCGGGATAGTAGAACTGGAGAATTTTTGCACTTGCCCAACCGAGTTTAGCTAAACTTTGAGCGCCAGTTTGACTCAAACCAACTCCATGTCCTAAACCACCGCCAATAAAAGCATATCCCCACAGTTTAGATTCGCCTTTACTCAAGGGTTGCAGATAAAAAAGTGTACTTCTGGGTGCGGCAAAGGCGCTGCGAACTTCATCTTTATATAAACTAAAAGTGCCAATATCTGTTTTGACGTTTAGTTTGAGTATGCGTCCGCTTTTACTGCGCTCTACTACCGTCATCTCTTTAATGGTTTTAAACTTGGCAAAGGGACTCTTTTTCACTGTGAGAAATTTCTGCAAGCCTTTGGTAATGTCTTGGAGGCTGCTTTCTTTACGCCAGCGAAACAGTTCGCGATCGCTTTCGTTAAATCCTTCTTTGCGATTGATAAACCGCTGAAAGTTCTCTTCTGAAGCTAAACTCTCATCCGATAAACTCCAAAAATTAACTGCCGCATCCAGCACCGGTCGTAAATATGGGCGATCGTCACCATTCCAAACATCGCTAAACGAAGCTGTCACACCGCCTGTGGTGGAAGAATATAATGCATCCACTAGCTGATTATTATAAGTTAGTACCATCCCCCTTGTGGAAGCGATCGCTTTATCTGTGGCGGGAGAAACGTCATTCAGCCCATAATAAACTTGGCAGTGAGTGTCCGCACATAATTGATACCCATCTACTTCAAATCTGCGTACATTCCGCAAAACGTAAGTCCGCGCCAAAATCGCTTGTGCTTCTAGCGAGGCTACAGGCGCCGAATTGCCAATTTCATAAGGCACAACCCCGCGCAAATAAGTTTCTAAAGGCACTTCATTGACTAAAGTGTAAGTACCATAGGCGTTTGACTGTAACTCCAACCGACCTGGATAAAGACGAGCATTGTCTGGTTTTTTACCTTCATTCACCCGAATCAAGTTTTTCTCAGTGCTAATTTCCAGCTTAGTTGGACTGTAGCGGTTGCCATTTACTACCCAACTCACTCGCGGCACTTGTTTGATAATTTGGGTGTCAATAAATACAGTTGTTGTCTTTGTATTTTTTTGTACGCTTTGCAATAGCAAGCGCCGCAATAACGGAGTCTTGTATACATCACGTTTCGCCCAAACTTGCCAGCGTTCTGGCTGGGCTATTTCCACTTGTATTCCCTTTTTACGCCAGCTTTGGGCGTTGTCTTCCGCAGTTTCAAAGGTACGGAAAGTGCCTAAAACTACTTTCTCCTCAACTATCGGTTGAGGTAAAGGTTGCATAACTGTTTCCAGTTTTACCGGGTTAGTGGTAACTAGAGTTTGCTCTGTTTTGTTTGTCGTAAATTTCAGTTTTAAGCGATCGCCTTTTGTCGGCTCTAGTTGCAGCTGCTCTGTGGGTTTATCCCCAAATCGCTGCACAATCCCAATTCTTAGTTCTACATCTTTTGCTTTGCTCCCAGGACTTGATGCGCCGGTCAGCCCCAATAAGCAAAATGTCGTCAGTACTGCGTAAGAAAAACGCCATAAGCTGATTTTCATCGTTACTGACTTGATTGTGCCCCCAGTCTGACTTTGGGATGGATGATCGATTTGCTTTACAGCGTAGTGGTTTTGTCGCATGAGCTACCTAATGATATCATTGCTTGTTTTGCATGAAAAACTTGCAAAACGAAGTCATAACGATTATGATTTATGTAGAAACACAAAAAAAGAACTAGACAAGGATATCCCTTATGGTTAGGGTACAAGAAATTCCACTAAATCAGATAAAACGTCCTTTACCCCGTGCCAACGATCCGCAAAAAGTGCAAGCCTTAATGGAATCAATTGGTGCGATCGGGCAGCAAGAACCGATAGATGTCCTAGAAGTAGATGGACAGTATTATGGCTTTTCAGGTTGCCATCGTTACGAAGCTTGCCAGCGCTTAGGCAAAGAAACAGTCTTAGCTAGAGTCCGCAAAGCACCCAAGAGTGTTTTGAAGATGCATTTGGCATAAAGTTTGTCAATTAATGCTTGTCAAAAAAGACACATTTCAATTAGTACCGACGGGGAAACCCCACCCCTACTAACCCCTAACAACCAACTAATAATCCGGAGAATTTTATGCAAACGCAAGAAACAGCCAAAAACGTAAATATCGGCATTGATGATACCAGTCGGGCTAAAATTGCTGATGGATTATCGCACCTATTAGCTGACACTTATACGCTGTATTTGAAAACTCACAATTTCCATTGGAATGTCAAAGGGCCGATGTTTCAAACTTTGCATATCATGTTTGAGACACAGTATACAGAGTTAGCTCTAGCAGTAGATTTAATTGCCGAACGCATTAGAGCGCTGGGTTATCCTGCACCAGGAACTTATAGCGAATATGCCAAACTGAGTTCGATCGCAGAAACTCCCGGAGTTCCTAAAGCTACCGACATGATTCAGTTGTTAGTGGAAGGACAAGAAGCTGTAGTGCGAACTGCACGTTCTATTTTTCCTGTGGTGGAAGAAGTGAATGATGAACCTACAGCGGATTTATTGACTCAGCGGATGCAAGTACATGAAAAGACTGCTTGGATGTTGAGAAGTTTGCTGGAAGAGTAAGAATGGTAATGGGGAATGGGTTAATATTAAGCGCTGTTAGCGGAGCTTTCCCGTAGGGTAGCGCTTACTACGAACCATGAATGAGGCATTTTCGTTAAACTTCACCCATGCGTTGCAAAACTTAATGCAACGTGTGGGTGTTTCTAGTTTTAAAGCTTTGAGTCAAGCTGCTGGTGTTTCAGAGCGGCAAATTTTGCGGTTGCGACGGGGAGAAGTTCAGCAGATGCGAGTAGATGTACTGCTCAAACTATCGCAAGTGTTACAGATGCCGTTGAGTGAATTGATCGCAACTTTTTCTCAGGTGGAGTTGGTGAAAGAGAATGCATCAAATCAAGAATTGTTACAACAAATAACGAATTTAAAAACAGAGTATCAGCGATCGCTTCTGCAATTAGAACAACAGCGCGAAGTATTGCAGCAAGAGTTTCAGCAAACAAGTTTGCAATTGCTAGAGTCTTTGTTATTGCAATTTCCCACCGCAGCACAGAAAGCGCAAGAGAATCCGCAGCTTGCAGCGGTAAAAATATTGCCTTTAGTACAAAAACCTTTAGAAAAATTATTACAACAATGGAAAGTGGAAGCGATCGCACCCGTGGGAGCTGAATTATCCTACGATCCGCAGATACATCAATTGATCGAAGGCACAGCACAAATCGGCGAAAAAGTCAAGATACGTTATACAGGCTACCGTCAAGGTGATAAGCTGCTTTATCGAGCGAAAGTCAGCCCAGTTTGAGAGAGGGGGAGGGGGGGTTTCACAAACAATTGACAAAAATGGACAGCCTTCTCCTTCGGAGACGCTAGCGCGAACATCCGAAAATGTCGTGGGGTGTTGAGGATCTAGTAAACGAACTATGAGTGCCATTTTTGTCCAGCATCGGACTTAGGGCAGGGGGGGCTGTTCTTGAGCATATTTTTCATACGGTGAACCCGTTTAAGTACTTGTTTAGCATCGGCACGCTCTGGTACACTTGCATCTGATTCATGTGTTGCAAAGATTAAATTTAATTTTTGGACAGGTTTGATGAAACTAAAGCAATTTGGTATTACATTTTTGAGTGTTTGTATTGCTGCTTTTACAGGAACGAAAGCAGCAGAGGCGGCATCGTTTTCGGTAATTGCCGATGGTCTTGATAATGCACGGGGTCTAACTTTTAGTCCTGACGGCAGCCTCTACGTTACAGAAGCAGGAACGGGGGGAAGTGGAGCTTGCGTTCCTTCACCGAGTGCCCAAGGGCAATCTTTATGTTATGGCACAACTGGTGCTGTGACAAAAATCGGAAATGGTACGCAGGAGCGTATACTTACAGGACTCCCTTCTTTAGCATTACCAGATGGTACTGATACATCTGGGCCTCAAGATATCAAATTTGATGCCAGTGGCAAACCTTATATTGCAGTTGGGTATGGTTCTAATCCCACATTTCGCACCACATTGGGTAACACTGACTTAGGAAAAATTATCACCGCTAATTTCAATACAAATTCGTGGACTAGTGTAGCTGATTTAGCTAATTATGAACTTGCAAATAATCCAGACAAAGGTGATGTAATCAGCAATCCTTTTTCTCTGCTCGTAGAAGGAAATAAAATTGTTGTAGTTGATGCGGGTGCGAATGAGTTACTCAGCGCAGGTACTGATGGAAGTAATTTAAACGCGATCGCCACAATTAAGCGCCAGACATTAACTAATCCAGTCTTCCCCTCTGGTATATCGTCATCACCATTTGAAATCCAAGCAGTACCTACAAATGTTGCATTAGGACTGGATGGTGCTTACTATATCAGCCAATTAACTGGTTTTCCTTTTCCCGAAGGTGAAGCAAAAATCTATCGAGTTGGTTCTGATGGTCAACCAACAGTCTATGCCGATGGCTTTACCCAACTTACTGACTTAGCTTTTGATACTGAGGGTAATTTGTATGCTTTGCAGTACGCTAATCAGTCACTCTGGAAAGGTAATCTAGATGGTTCGGTAATTAAAATAGCACCTGATGGCACTCGCACAACTATCCTCAGTGGTAATGGATTAGAGTCGCCTACTGCTTTGACTATTGGTGCTGATGGTGCTATCTACGTGACAAATCGAGGCGATCGCCCTGGACTTGGACAAGTTATTAAAATTGAGAATCCCAAGTCTGTTCCTGAATCTACTTCTACTTTCAGCTTATTAGTGCTTGGCACTGTGAGCGTCATTTTGTTGCGTCAGGGTAAAGCTAAGATGCCTTAATTCTCCCGGTTCGCTCATTTTTTCAGGAGTTAAAAGAAAGGCTACTCAGGAGTCAAAGACTAACCACCAAGTTGAGTATAAATAGTGGAGGGAAAGCCAAGTAGAACAAGAATACGCTGCTGTAAAGGTGAAAGAGCGGTCAAATGAGCATAAACTTCGTTTTTCACCTCAATCAATAGCATCGTATGTAGGCGCCGAACCTTATTTTTCATACGGTGAACCCGTTTAAGTACTTGTTTAGCACCGGCACGCTCTGGTACACTTGCAGCAGTCACAAAAACACGTAAAACTAGTCCTAACAAGTCCACGGTCATAAAACGTTTACGCCCGTGCGTTTGCTTAAGAGCATCGTAACCAACATCAATCGAAATCATCGTTGGCGTCTCAACTAATTGGCTGTCAACTGCGGCTTCCGACGGACTTAGGTCTCGCCGAGCAGCAACAAAGAACCCATTGGTAAAGCTTATCGTGTACCTTCAACCAAGTGCCATCTTTACGCCATCTACGGAAATAACCATAAACTGTAGACCAAGCTGGAAAATCCCCTGGCAATGCCCGCCACGTACACCCAAAGCATAATACATACATAATTGCGTTAATAACGGCATACATCACTACAGTACGGGGGCGTCCACCAGTTTTTGCTTCAAGAAAGAGTTCCGCCATCAGTTCCCACTGCTCCCACGTCAAGTTGCGAGGATATGTTTTAGTCATTTGCCCACATGCTGGTTTCAACAAATTTCAGCATCAGCTTTGTGGGCTTTCTTACAATAGACCCCCACTTTTAAAACATCCTCTCACAACCATCAACTAACAACCATCAACTAACAACCATCAACTAACAACGCTCCCACCAACAACGCTCCCACCAACAACGCTCCCACAATGTTGATAAATCGAAAATATTGGGAATACTAAAAAATGTAAAGGCGATCGCCTTGTCATCGTTACAACAATGGTGTATCTAATTTTCTTCTATCGGTGGATGAAACGCTAACACAAGGGACTTCGGGTATGCAAAAGGACAACAACAGAAATGAGTCTGTGTCTCAACTAGAGGTACTCAGCGATAATTGTCCACCGAGACAACAATTAAATGAGGAATTAGAAGCCAGAGTAGAAGAACGCACTGCCGAACTCAACCGCGTGGTTGTTCAGTTGCAGGAAGAAGTTAAGAAACGCATCGAGATAGAAAATAAACTGCGATCGTCAGAACAGTTTTTGCAGTTGGTCATCGATAGCATCCCCCAGTTAATTTTTTGGAAAGACAGAAATTCTGTATATCTTGGCTGCAACCAGAAATTTGCCAGAAAAGCGGGTGTAGGTTTGCCAGAAAATATTATTGGCAAGACTGACTATGATTTGCCTTGGAAAAAAGAAGAAACTGAGTGGTTTCGAGAGTGCGATGGGCGTGTTATGGAATCTGACATCCCAGAATTACATATCATTGAGCCACAAAAGACGGCTGATGGCAAGCAGACTTGGGTAGATACTAATAAAATTCCTCTGCGGGATGCTGACGGTAATGTGGTAGGTATCCTTGGTACTGCCGAAGACATCAGCGAGCGCAAACAAATTGAGGAAGCTTTACGCCAAAGTGAAGCTAAATTGCAAAAGCTATCAGCAAATGTTCCCGGAATGTTGTATCAATTTATGCTAGATCCTGATGGCTCTTTTTCTTTTCCTTTTATTAGTTCTGGTTCTTATCAAGTGTACGGGTTGACACCAGAAGAAATTCAAGCAGATCCAAACAGAATATTGTCTCTGTTCGATTTAATTCAACGTGAGAAGTATGAGCAATCTATCACCGTTTCTGCTCAGACTTTGCAACCTTGGCACTGGGAAGGACAAATTGTCATGCCCAGAGGACAAGTAAAATGGCTACAAGCTGCATCCCGTCCCGAATTGCAAGCGGATCGATCAATTATCTGGGATGGCTTGGTGATGGATGTTACCCATATTAAACAGACAGAAGAGGCACTTCAGCAAGCTTATGCAGAACTGGAAAGACGTGTAGAAGAGCGAACTCAAGAATTAGTACAAAGCAACCAAGCGCTACAAGCAGAAATTGCCGATCGCCAACAAATAGAAGCAGCCTTGATGCTTTACAAGCAAGCAGTAGAAAGCTCTTATGATGCTATTGGTATAGCGGATGCAAATGGCAATCATATTTACCAGAATCCGGCATTTAGCAAACTTTACGAATGCGAAACACCGCAAGCATTCATTGAATTTGGTGGCATTCCGAGTGTAATTACAGATCCAAAAATTGTTGAGGAGATACAGCAAACCATCATTTCTGGTGAATCTTGGATTGGTGAGGTTCAGCAAAAATCTGTTAGTGGTCGGATGATGCAGACTTTGTTAAAGTCATATCCGATTAAAGATTTTACAGGCAAAAACATCGGTTTCGTTGGCGCTATTACCGACATTACAGAGCGCAAACGAGCTTTATCAGCCCTACGAGAGCAAGAACAGTTTTTGCGTAGTATGTATGATGGCGTTGAACATGTAATTTTTTTAGTTGACGTTCTGGAAAATAATGACTTCTATTATGCAGGTTGGAACACAGCCGCAGAAAACGTCACGGGTATGAGCAGTGCAGAAATAGCCGGTAAAACACTAGAGTATGTACATGGTGCAGTTGAAGGTGCAAAAGTGCGCCAGCGCTATACTAAATGTCTGGAAATCAAGGTGTCAATTAGCTATGAAGAATGCCTAACTTTTGAAGGTAAAGAAACTTGGTGGTTGACTACGATTAATCCCCTTCAAGATAGCGAAGGGAGAATTTACCGATTGGTGGGGACAACATTTAATATAAGCGATCGCAAAAGAGCAGAAACTCAACTGCAACAGCAAGAAGAATTCCTTCGCACAGTCTTCGATGGCTCGGAAAATCCTATATTTGTAGTGGATGTTCAAGAAGACGGTGAATTTTGCCATGTAGCTTATAATAGCGCCGCAGAGCGTGCCACGGGTTTGAGCAGTGCAGAAGTAATCGGTAAAACTCCAGAACAATTGCATGGTGCAGTTCCAGGTGCAGCAGTGCGTCGGAATTTCGCAAGCTGCCAAGAAACACGTAAGTCTATTACCTACGAAGAATGCTTGACTTTCTACGGTGAAGAAACTTGGTGGTTGACTACGATTAATCCGCTTCAACACAGCGAAGGTAAAATTTACCGATTGGTGGGGACAACATTTAATATAAGCGAGCGCAAACGAGCCGAAGCAACTTTATTAGAGCAAGAGCAATTCCTCCGCAGTGTCTTCCAGGGATCGGAAAATCCCATATTTGTGATAGACGTTCTCTTTGACGGTGACTTCCGCTATGTTGGTTGGAACACAGCTACAGAACGTGTGACTGGTCTAAGTAGCGCTCTTGTAATTGGTAAAACACCTGAGTATGTACATGGTGCAATTGAAGGTGCAGCAGTGCGTCAGCGATATACAAATTGCTTAAAAGCAGGTATACCAATAAGCTATGAAGAATGCTTGACTCTTCAGGGTGAAGAAACTTTTTGGTTGACTACGATTAATCCCCTTCAAGACAGTGAAGGGAGAATTTACCGATTGGTGGGGACAACATTAAATATAAGCGATCGCAAACGAGCCGAAGCAACTTTACTAGAGCAAGAGCAATTTCTTCGCTGCGTCTATGATGGGTCGGAAAATTCCCTGTTTGTAGTGGATGTTCTCTTTGACGGTGATTTCCGCTATGCTGGTTGGAATGCAGCTACAGAGCGTAACACTGGTTTGTTGAGTGCAGAAATAGTCGGTAAAACTCCAGAAGAATCGCTTGGTGAAGTTCAAGGTGTACAAGCTCGTCAGCAATACCTAAAATGTTTGCAAGCAAATGCACCTTATACCTCTGAAGAATGTCACACTTTTTTAGGTAAACAATTTTGGTCGCTAGTAACAGTCAATCCCTTAAAAAATAGCGAAGGTAGAATTTACCGATTGGTGGGAACAGTCTTTGATATCACCGAGCGCAAACTAGCAGAAACTCAGTTAAAGCAACAAGCAGAAGATTTAGAAAAAACTCTCACTGAACTCCAACGCACACAAATGCAACTTATTCAGAGCGAGAAAATGTCTGGTTTAGGTCAACTTGTAGCAGGTGTTGCTCACGAAATCAATAACCCTGTAAATTTTATTTACGGCAACCTTACTTATGCTAACGACTACATCGAAGATTTATTAAGATTAGTACAGTTATATGAGCAACATTATCCCGATCCGGTTTTGTCAATTCAAGAATTAGCTGAAGATATAGACTTAAATTTCTTGATAGATGACTTACGCAAACTTCTCAAATCAATGAAAGTTGGTGCAGAGCGCATTCGGGAAATTGTCTTATCTCTACGCACCTTTTCCCGCATGGATGAAGCGGAGATGAAAGAAGTAGATATCCATGAAGGTCTTGATAGCACGCTGATGATTTTAGAACATCGCATCAAAGCTAAACCTGACCGTATAGCTATTGAAGTGATCAAAGAATATGGTAACTTGCCTTTGGTGGAATGTTATGCCGGACAACTCAACCAAGTATTTATGAATATTTTGGCGAATGCGATCGATGCTTTGGAAGAGTCATTAGTAAATGAGTCGGAAAAATTGACAACTCCGCAGATTCGTATTTGTACGGAACTTATTTCCGGCGATCGCGTCAAAATTAGCATTGCCGATAATGGATTGGGAATATCATCAGCCATAAAACCGCGATTATTTGACCCTTTCTTTACCACCAAAGCGATTGGTAAAGGCACTGGTATGGGGCTTTCGATTAGCTACCAAATTATCAGCGATCGGCACGGCGGCTCTTTGGAATGTATTTCACAGCCACGAGCCGGTGCTGAGTTCGCGATCGCAATTCCTTTATGCCAACGATAAATTATTACCATTATCTTGCCAAATTACTTAATCTGAAGATAACATTGCGCTAATAACATCAAGCTTCTCTATGAAGTTCCTTAACCGTGACATAACTTTAAATTAAAAATATCATACCTAGCAAGTTAAGTAAGTCGGCGCTAATATGTCAAGCTATGTTAAGAAATTTCAATGTAGGACTTGAAATTAAAAATATCATACCTAGCAGGTAGTAGTTATCAGTTAATATTTTCTCATTTTTAATTAGATGAATGTAATGAAATATTTAGGCTTAGAGTTGAGTTGTTTTCTATTGCCTATTATTAAGTCATCCAACCTGACTTCAAAATAACAGCTCGGAAAAATGAGATTTTCATGCGTGCTGAGAAAACGCACTTCACGAGGGCAACTTGATTATTTATTATCTAAAATTCCTTTCCGTTAATTAATCATTAATTATTTTTATTTGGCAACATTTCTTCAAATGAATTATGATTGGTACATACATGCCGATCCAAAAGCTGTATCATTTATACCAACAACTGCCTGAGATATTATGAGTCCTTTAATCAAAGTTTTTCAACCCAGTGGAATTTTAGACGCCAGTGAATCCCAAGAATTTCGCCAAGAAATTACTGAAATTGCAGACAGCGGTGCGAAAATTGTCTTAGTTGATTTTCAAAATGTGACTTTTATGGATAGTTCCGGACTGGGGGCTTTAGTGTTAGCTTTCAAAGCTTTACGAGCTGCGGACATTAAACTTGTTATCTGCTCGATTAATGAACAAGTCAGGATATTATTTGAACTGACTGGTATGGATAAGGTATTTGAAATATTTCCCAGCCAAGAAGAATTTAATCAGAATGTACTCTCGATAATTTAATTAGTCAAATTTTATCTGGAGGATAGATAAATCATCATCAAAAGCCTCTTTGGAGTTTAAATCGGTTAGGTAATTTAGTACCTCGTCGAGTTGCCTTTCACCGGCATGTTCTAACTCGATCAGCATCTGAATGAAAGCGTCTAAACTCCAAAGTGTTCCATCTGATTTAGTGATTTCGTAAACGCCATCACTAAAGATATAAAGAGTGCTGCACTCTTCAATATTGCAAAATCCATCAACATATTTTGCTTCCGGAAACATTCCAACTGGCATTCCGGGAGTTCTTAATTGTTTGACTTCGGTAACGTTAAGAGATTTGCTCGTTATTAAGATTGCTGGAGGATGACCAGCACTAGAGTAAATTAACTGACGCTTGATGCGGTTGTAAACTCCATACCAGATTGTGAAATATTTGTCATTTTGATAATTCATCTGAAAAGTGTCGTTTAACGCTCTAAGTACCTCACTAGGTTGATAGTAATTGAGACTTTTGAGAGCGCGGGAACGAAGCAAATTCAGCACAGATATAGAGGGAAGAGTGGCTTTAAGTCCATGTCCGGCGGTATCAAGTAGATAAATTGCCATATAATCAGGATCGAGCCAGTAGTAATCGAAACAATCGCCGCCGAGTTGTCGTGAGGGAATAAAGCGAGAATTGATGGTGAGGAGTTCTGACATCGGCTGAGGCAAAAGAGAACGCACATATTCGGCAGCTTCTGCCATTTCCGCTTCTAAAAGTAGCTTTTGAGATTGCAAATCTCGACTTAATTGATGCAGACGCAATCCTGCTCTTACTCGCGCTTGCAATTCATTCTGCTCGATGGGTTTGGTGATAAAATCATCAGCACCTGCATCTAATCCCTTGACGCGATCGGCTACGGAATCTAAAGATGTTAATAAAATAAAGAATGTTGTCGATAAATTCGGATCTGTCTTGATGTAATGGCAGACTTCCAGCCCATTTAATCCTGGCATAATCCAATCACAAATAATTAATGCCGGCTGGCAAGCAAGTACTTTTGCGATTCCTTCAGAACCATTGCTGGCAGCGATTACCTCATAACCCTGTTTTTCCAACATCCTTTTCAGCAGGATTTGTACTGAACGGTCATCATCAATTACTACGATTTGAAACATGGGAAATGACGGGTAAGAATAAATAATAATTTTTGTAAAATAAAATGTGGTAATGGGGAATGGGGAATGGGGAATGGGGTAATGGAGAATGGGTAATGGGGAATTAGTTTTCGTCAATCACCAATTACCAATTACCAATTCTCAATTCCCAATTCCCAATTCCCAATTTTTTCCAGTCATAAAACATTATGGCGGTGAAAGGGGATTCAGCCACAAGAGCATTGCGCGTTTTAGTTGATTTAAGTCGCGGTAAACTTCTTGTTTAAACCACTGTCCCAAAGCATCAATGGGAGTGAATGATGCTCCAGGTTGCCATTTAACATCTTGACCCAAGGGTGTAACATGACTTCCAGGCAGGGTTTGTGCTGTCACCATCTCCGGAAAGCGTTGTTGTAATATTTCCTTTAAAGCTGCTGATTGGTCAAGAGTGTCGTTACTAAATTTTATTAACAAGTTGCGACGGACGTTGTAGCGCTCTTGCACAAGTTTGTTAGTTTCCAACGGTGAAGGAGTAAACTCGATCGCAAAGGTTGTGTTAAATTGTTCGACTAAAGGGATAGCATCCCGTGCAGCGTAGTTGTTAAAGGATATAAGAATATTACCTGCGCGTTCTACACTCAAGGTACTGCCGATGAGTAAGTGGAGTTTGCAACCCATGCTGTGTCCCAATCCGTAGATGGGGAGGTAGCGCTTGCGTAATGCTGAGGAATCGTGTAGACGTTCGATAACGCGATCGAAGTTTAACTGTACAGATTTAGCGATCGCTATATGATCCAGCGTGTTGACAAATGGCGTGGCAATGATAACATAGCCTTTTTCCGCCAGCTGTTCTAACAACCAACGGTAAGTCAGGTGAGGTGCTGTAGCGACGAATGCACCACCCAGGAAATGGATGATACCGATGGGATTTCGGGGAATTAACACCCAATTGCCTTGAATTTCTTTCCAGTCCATACCGATGAGCGATCGCTCTAATTTAATGTTTCTTTATATTAGACTGTGCGCGACTGGAGTGGGGGAGAGGGGGGGATGGGGAGATGGGGAGAGGGGGGGATGGGGGGACAAGGAAGACAAGGGAGACAAGGAAGACGAAAAGACAAACTCCCCTGCCCCCTGCCCCCTGCCCCCTGCCCCCTGCCCCTTGTCTCCTAATCTTACCCCTGACTCTGCAACCTTCTCATTTCAAGCTGCACGTCTAACGCAATTTCCAATGCTTCATTTAGTAACCTTCCATGTTCAGTAGCTTGTTCGCTAACTTGCATTGCCGATAGAGTCGGTAAATTGTTTGCAAATAAATCTGTATTTTTGATAATAAAATTTTTATTCTCTCTTAAAATTCTTTCTGTTTTCAAAGCGCGAATTAAATCATTTTTTGTTAATTTAAGTGCGTCAAGTACTTTTTCTCTTTCCTTTAAAGTTACTCCCGGATTGCCAGCTTCTTCTATTTGATCGTTGATATCTATTGCTTTAATTACAGCATTATATCTTTCAACATCATTTAAAAGAATTTCCA
Organism: Hassallia byssoidea VB512170; assembly: GCF_000817785.2. GTDB lineage: Bacteria > Cyanobacteriota > Cyanobacteriia > Cyanobacteriales > Nostocaceae > Hassallia > Hassallia carrinoi. The sequence continues at coordinate 31,207 of NZ_JTCM02000023.1, forward strand.
AAGATGGTGTAATATGTTTTTTGAGGATTTTAATTTGTCTTTTCCACCAAAAGTATAATATACTTTGCGTTATCCCACCTCCAATTAAACTTAATATTATTAACAATATCCATGAGGGAATTGTTACCCATGTAGCAAATACCTTAAGCATTACATCCAATATCAGATAGCTAAAAACAAATATAGAAAATCCAATAAATACTACAGTAGCACCTTCAGAACCTTTGATTTTTTCTATAAATATCTCTCCCAATCTTTTGATAGGGTTAACAATTATCCTTAGTTCGTCTTTCACAGGTAGATTTGTTAATTTTTGTAGTTGCTTTTGGCTAATCTCCAAGCCTTGTAAATCATCCCTCACAGCTTTCCTATCCTCGCGAAAAGAGTTGTTTAGTATTATATAACAATCGTCATTATGTAAAATCCGCTAATTTTGCATTTTGTCAAGCTTTATCAATAAAACTTATTTTATGTCAATTAGTATACATTCATTTTGTAATAAAATGAAACAGGAAATATTCTTGTTTGGACAAACAGCTTATCTGATTGAAGAGATAATGGTAAAAAGTATACCTAACTAGTGTGATGTCATATAGCTTTAAAGGCTGCGCCGTGAAAAAATAGACAAAAATATGAGATTTCGTTAAATAGACTTACTTTATTGCCCATTTTCTTAGCTTAGAAGCATGACTAGACAAGTCCTCCAGATTAACTCGTTACTATTGTAGCCAGACTTATGAAGCAAGAGCTACGCTGTTAGATATTTAATTGACACGTCTGGGTTGATAGAGAAGCTGAGTTAGTACTACTGACGAATTTCTTTAATAAACTCAGTTCTTGCTTCAAGTATTGAGGGCATTAAAACACAAGTTGCGAATAAATTTACATTTAATTCTGGTAGCAATTAACTACCGGAAATCTGTTCATAATTATCATCGCGGAGTCGATAGAAAGATAACTGGTTATTTTCCCAAAACCAAACTTCGGTGATTTGAAAGCGTTTGTATTTTTCTAGTTTATCTATGCTGCCACTGGTAATATTAATTTCAATTGCTAAATCGGGATTTTCTTTCTTTTGTCCTAAATAATAAGATTCATCAGGTTCAAATGAAGCACCTTTTTCTTGAGAACGACGAATAGCGCTACCTACAGGGATAAAATTTATACCCATTTCGCACAAATAGAGTTCTAGCAAAAAACCAATAATGGTTTTCAGCATTTCATGTTCTTCACCCAAAGTCATAAACTGTATATATCCATCCACGTAAGTTATGCTTAAACTAGGCGATGTCATTAAGGCTTCTATTTTCTCAAGTTCTTGCCAAGTATAATAACCAGGTAGGAGAAACTGCTGTTCTTTGAGTGTGGTGGCTTTATCTGCGAGTTGTGGAGTCATAGCGATGCCTGCGGCGGTAAACTATGCACTTTCTATTGCTACTGTTTTTATTGTGCCTGATAAAGCAACTGATTTATAGTTTCTGCTGCATCCACAGCTTTGACGTGATTAAAGCGATCGCCTAAAATAGCGAATAGCGCAACTTCAGATGAACTACCTCTTAATCAGGGTGAATAGAGAATAGCCACCGACAGCAAAAATAAAAACGGAAGCGGCAGAAAAGATTACTACATCCCTTAAAATAAATAAAATCCAATCTTTTCTTAGTTCCTGTTTAGACTTGAGTTCCCGCAGCTTTCGCTCAAGCACTACATCTTCTTGTGACTGGGAGTTTGCAATACTACGGCTGTCATATATATCTTTGATGATATTTTCTGTAGTGCGTTTGTCTTCCCAAGTGCCAAATTTTTCTATCAATGTTTCCAGAGGATGTATTTTTGGTGATGCTTCAGAAGGCATTATTATTTCATTTGCAATCAATTGATCTGCTTCAGCAATCCCTAATTTCTTAGTTTGCTCTTTAGCTATCACCATGACTTGCATTAAGGTTATAGCTTGACGCAGAACATCGCTTTTACTTCCGCCAATCTTATTCGCTAGTTCTTCTAATATCTCGTTAAGTTCAGGTGACAAATCTAAGTTTAAGCGAACCATATCTTCAGCTTCATTCATGGTTCCATCTTTATCTAAAATATTAAATACATTATAGTTCGCAGGCGCGGCAATATTTAGGGCGATCGCGCTTCGTTAAATCATAAATTTGTGTAGCCCCAGACTTCCAGTCTGAGGGGTAGAAGTTTTGTATAAATTTGTAAAATGAGTTAACGAAGTAACGTACCGACATTATTGTAATACTGAATATTTCAAGTATATAAAAATAATAAAAGGTTTACTTTGTCATCGTAAATAGCATCTTTTAATCGATTGAGAATATTAATAATATCGCATCTAAGCCTTAACTTTAAATTGATGACGGAACTTTTCATTTCAAGGTAGTCCCAGTCTAAGCCAGTTAAATCTGATAAACTAATTTTAAACTCGTGGAATCGATAAGAGTCTCCCTGACTATAATATTTATCTTCATCTTCATCATCGCTACATTTGAGAGCATCATAAAACGACTCATAACCAATATCAATGATAGCATCACAAAATGAATCAAAACTCCTTGCTATTTTTAGATATTGAATATGGTCACACCTAACAAAAGTTTGATCGTCATACCAAAAACCCATATAGAATTCAGGATCAAAATCTTCAGTCCAAATAGTAGAACTGTTATAATGAGCATATTCTAAGTTAGCTCCTCGTAAGTCCGCATTTCGGAAATCGGCTGACTCTAAATAAGCACTAGACAAGTTAGCATTACGTAAATTTGCTTGATAGAGATTAGCTCCTGTCAATTGGGCATATTCTAAGTTAGCTTGACTAAGATTTGCTGAGTTTAAATTAGCCTCATCGCAATAAGCATTATTAAGATTTGCCGCAAAAAGATTTGCGGCAAAAAGATTAGCACCCGTAAAGTCAGTATCACTCAAATCACATTGACTCAGATTTACTTGGGACAAATTAGCACCACTTAAGTTAACGCAACTTAAGTTAACGCAACTTAGGTCAACTCCTTGCAAGTTAGCTCTACTCAGGTCAACGTCATCTTTAAGACCGTTAAAATCCCTCTCGCCAGCAGCATACCGTTTTAAAAGTTCTTCAACATTCATATTTATCCTACTGAAAATGACATAAAAAACGCAGATACACAAGTTTCAAATCTAACTAATTGCGTGTATCTGCGTCAAACGCAAATGTACGGACATCAACGCAATTTTTTAGCGTTTGTATACGTATAAATGCAATAAAATGCAGAAATAATTTTAGCTTTAATGCACTAACTCAATTCCCCGCTTCGCTAAAGCTTGCGCTGTCAATCCATTAAACGCCATCAACTCACCAGCACTCGCAGTAGTTTCCCCACGCTTCCATGCGAAAGTATCGCGCTTGCAGGTACTTCTTAACATAATTGGTTCCAGCATCGCACTCGCACCACCAGTAACACCAATTAACGCATCACCTGCAAATAATTCCGCAAATTTTTCATCATCCAAAAACCCACCATCAGCTTCAGAACAAGTATCCCAAGCTGTATCATCAGGACGATATAAACGACGGGGGTTAATAACAGAAATTATCTTCACACCAAGACCTTCAGTTTCTAAGAAAGCAGCGGCTTCAAATACTGGCATTAATGTCATATCACCAATCACAGCAAAGACAATTTTCTTACTTCCACCTTGATTAGATTCAACTTCATGCAACACTACCGCACCATCGCGTAACCCTTTGTGAGTTTGTTCAAATGTGGTTCTAATTGGTAAAGGTGACTTACTTGCAGTAATTACAATTCCCTTATTTTTCGTTTTCAATGCCCAGTCATAACAAACTTGGATACTGTTAGCATCGGGTGGAAAAACTGGGAATACATTGCCATTTCGCATCATCGAAGCAAAATAAGCTTCAATTTCTGGACGTTGGTGAGTCCAACCGTTGCGTCCTTGCTCTAAAGCACCTGCTGTATATAAAGTAATTGTTGAGGGAGTAGGACGGCGCAATTCTGCCATTGCTTGAGTTACTGTTTGGAAAATTGGTAATCCGTTGATGGCAAAAGATTCATAAGAACACCACAAAGTTCTCGCACCCATCAACGATAAACCAACCGCTAAACCTGCACAAGCATCTTCACTTAAAGGTTCATAAACTTGTCCGTTTGGTGCTTGGTTGTATAAGTCATCTGTTGTCGGGTGGATAATCTTTAATGCTTGATTTATGTTGGCAATTCCTGATGCTTCATTTCCATCTGCGTTGGTGACGAGGAAATTTTTATCTTTCTGTCCAACTATTCCTACTAATCTTCCCATCGCAGTTGTGGAAATTTTTGATTCGCCACCTACTGCATATTCTTCTAAAGGCAATTCGCCTAATTCTGGCAATTCTAATTCAAATTCTGTGACAACTGTTTTCGCAGCGGGTCCACCACCTGCGCGTTCCGCATTTGTTCGCACTAATTGCCAAGCTTCTGCTGATAATGCACGCCCTTGCAATGCACTTATAATATGAGGAGCGTCTAGCGTATCTTTAGGATATAAATTGTGTGATTTTGCACCTCTAGCGTGAACTCCTGCACCTTTCAATTGTTTAATAATAAACACGGTAAGTTTTCCGCCAAGTGCAGATTTAGCAGCTTTATCTATACCAGTTAATACGGCTTTGGTAAAAGCTAATCTTTGTTCAAAGGAAAAGGCGGTACTATCAACATAATCGCCTGTTTGATTTTGGTCGTCAAAGTCTTTGGCATCGACTAATACAACTTCGGCAAAACCGTTACCTTGCCAGTATGCGATCATCTGTTCGTTGGTTTTCAGGGAAACCATGCTATGATGCTCCTGGCTGTAACCGTTCCATACCAACACTGGCAAGAAGTTGGTGACGCTGGGAAAAGCAGTATTGAAGTGTCCCATCGAACTGATGATGTAGGGTTCACCCAATCCACCGTCACCAACAGTGAAGGGAAACAGCTTATCTTGATGCAGCTTTGCAGCTGACATGGCAAAGTGTTGTCCTTGTCCCAAAGGACCGGCGGGTGCGAGAATACCGGGAATGTAGCCGGAAAGATGTCCTAAGAGTCCGTGCTTTTCGCGGAAGCGATCGCGCAATTCCTGCACCGTATAAATCCCCATGTCCTCTAACGACCGATCCAAGAACATGGCACTATAAAATCCAGGGGCGTGGTGTCCCACTTCCGTGATAATGTTCTTATGACCCAGCATGACCAACGCTGCATAAGCTTCCGCTTGCGAAGCAAATCCACCTGGGTGTCCGGAAGCTTTAGAACCAGTAATTTGTAACGTTAAATAACGTAAGGCATCAGCTGCAAGCAAAGTTTGATATACTGCTGCTGCATCTTCAGGATTGGCGATCGCTACTTTACCAGACTCTACAGCAGGTGTTCCCCCATAAGTTTCAAAATCTGGCAACGCTTCCCCAAAATATTGAATTCCCTCGCAAAAATCTGGAGACGCTGAAGTTGCCTTTGGTGTTGTTGCAGTCATGCTGAGTACCCTATAAATAAAAGGAGACGCTGTAAATCCACGTCCAAGTTAACAAGAATTTTACAACTTTCGTGTTGTCACAGTTTATTGCTATTTCGCAACACAAATATAATCAGATTCAATATAAACTTAAACAAAATTAATTATTCCAGTTTGTTAGAGTGGCAGAACAGAATAAAAGCAGCAAACAAAATAAATGAAACTACCAAAAGGTCCACAAAGCCCAAAGTTTTTACAGACGCTTAAGTTCATTCTCAATCCTATGTCGTTTATGGAAACCTGTGCTAAACGCTACGGAGATATCTTTACATTGCGGTTGAATACTCCCGTAGTTATTGTTAGCAATCCCCAAGCAATACAGCAGATATTGACTGGCGATACAAAAGATTTTACAGCCCCATCGACGGGAAACAAGCCTTTTGAACCATTGATGGGCAAGCATTCTGTAATTATGGCAAGCGGTGATGCACACCGTCGTCAACGTCAATTATTGATGCCGCCGTTTCACGGTGATAGAATGCGAGTTTATGCCAATATCATCAGTAAAATCACTGATGAGGTAATGAGTCAGCAAGAAGTAGGCAAAGCCTTCTGTGTGCGGGAGGCGATGCAAACGATTACCATGCGGATTATAATGCAAGCTGTATTTGGATTGTATGAAGGCGATCGCGCCGCCGAAGTAGAAAGACTTCTCGGTTTAATTTTGGAAGCGGGAGGAAGTTCCCCCCTAAATGCTGCTTTTCTGATTTTCCCGTTTTTGCAACGCGATTTGGGTCCTTTTAGTCATTGGGGAAAATTTCTCCGCGATCGTTTGCTTGTTAACCAACTACTCTATGCCGAAATCAACGAACGGCGAGAACAACCAGATACTTCGCGTACAGATGTTCTTAGCTTGCTGATGGCGGCACGGGACGAGGCGGGACAACCCATGACCAATGAAGAGTTACGCGATGAGTTGATGACGCTGTTGGTAGCCGGTCACGAAACAACGGCGACCGCTTTAACTTGGGCGCTGTATTGGATTCACAAGCTACCAGCAGTGCGGGAAAAATTGCTGGCAGAACTGGATAGCTTGGGTGAAAATCCGGACACTAATGCAATTATTAAGTTACCATATCTTAACGCTGTTTGCTGCGAAACTTTGCGGATTTACCCCGTGGCAATATTCACTTTTCCTCGAGAGGTAAAAACACCCGTCTCTTTGTGCGGGCAGGAACTTGAACCTGGTACATCGGTGAGGGGTTCAATTTATTTGACGCACCAGCGCGAGGATTTGTACCCAGAACCGAAGCAGTTTAAGCCAGAGCGGTTTTTGGAAAGGCAATTTTCGGCTTATGAATATCTGCCTTTTGGGGGTGGTGCTAGGCGCTGTATTGGTATGGCTTTTGCTCAGTTTGAAATGAAGGTGGTATTGGCGAAGATTCTTTCTAATTTGGATTTGGCGCTAATTGATGATGGTGATGTGCGACCTAAGCGCCGTGGTTTGGTGACTGGTCTTGATCGCCCGATTCAAATGGTTGTTAAGGGTAAGCGTGAGGTTCAATATCCTGCTTTGACATCTATCTCTGGTTGAGTTTTTAGTTGAGGGGATTTTTGATATATTTTTAAGGCTTTGTTGGGGTGGGCTGTGCCTGCATAGCCCTGTTAAACTAACAGCGTAAAATAAGGTTTTTCTTTCTTTGCGCTCTTCGTGTCTTCTCCTTCGGAGACGCCAAGGGCGAACGCGGTTTAAATATATTATTTAACCACGAAGACGCAAAGGACACGAAGGGGAATTTCTAGAAAACGAACCGCAGAGGCGCAGAGGGCACAGAGGTAAGAGAAGAGAGAGTAAAGTTTTATTATGAGGTTTTTGTTACAAACGCTGCAATTAATTGCTAATCCGACGCGGTTTTTGGATCAGTGTGCTGTTAAGTATGGGGATGTTTTTAGTGTCAGGGTTTTGGGGATAAATTCGCCGCCGGTGGTGTTTTTTAGTCATCCGGATGCAATTTCTGAATGTTTTGCGGTGCCGGCGAAGGAGTTGGATTTTCAGAAAGCGACTCATGTTTTTAAGCCGCTGTTTGGGGAAAAATCGATTGTTTTGCAGGAGACGCGATCGCACAATCGTCAAAGACAGTTATTGATGCCGCCTTTTCATGGCGATCGCCTAAAATCTTACGGTGAATTAATTTGTCAAATTACTGAAGAAGTTATCAAAAATTGGACTTTTGGTGAAGTGATATCTATGCAGAAAGTTATGCCAGATATTACCTTGCAAATTATCTTACAAGTAGTATTTGGTATTAGTCCGGGTGTACGTTATCAACAATTAAAAGAACAACTGACTTCTTTATTAGAAGATGTCACGAAACCTTTATATTCTAGCTTATTTTTCTTTCCGCCATTGCAAAATAATTTAGGCGCGTGGAGTCCTTGGGGAAATTATATCAGAAGGCGAGAAGAAATAGACAAACTCATATATGCAGAAATTTCGGAAAGACGCATCGAAAATGATGCTTCGCGTACAGATATTCTCAGTTTGCTAATGTCAGCGCGTGACGAAAACGGGCAGCAGATGACAGATGAAGAATTACGCGATCAATTAGTTTCATTGTTGCTATTAGGTTATGAAACAACAGCAGCAGTGTTGGCTTGGGTATTTTATTTGATTCACGCGCACCCAGAAGTAAAAGATAAGTTAATCCAGGAATTAGATGTAGCTGATGCAGGAAATCCAGAAGTTTTAGCGCAACTTCCTTACCTGACTGCTGTTTGTCAAGAAACACTGCGAATTTTTCCTATTGCCTTAATATGTACACCGCGAATGGTAAAAGATAAAGTCGAAATTGCCGGGGAAAAATATACATCCGGAACAATTTTAGTACCCTGCATTTATTTAGCACATCGCCGCAGTGATACTTACCCAGAACCAGAGAAATTTCAACCCGAAAGATTTCTCAATTCTAAATTTTCAGCTTATGAATATCTACCTTTTGGCGGTGGTTATCGCGGTTGCATAGGTGCAGCATTTTCCATGTATGAAATGAAGTTAATAGTAGCTACAATCTTGTCAAATTTTCAGCTAGCACTCACTAATAATCGTCCGGTACATCCAACACGCCGAGGTATTACCATAGTCCCTAGTGGTGGTGTGCGGATGGTTGTTAAAGACAAGTTAAAAGTTAGGAATTAGGAGTTAGGAGTTAGGAGTTAGGAGTTAGGAATAACTACTCCCTCATCTCCCTCATCTCCCCCACTTTCTCATCTCCCCCCATCCGCCAAGTTGAATATTCCCTATTACAGATACGCTTTTAGCTCGCCAACGTCTAGATTAACGAGTAACAGCATACAAGGAGATTGGCAAGCCATGCACCAAGAGCAACGCTTGGAAGAACAAGCGGTTAGCAAAGCAGCAGAAATGCAGATGTCTAGCCAATTGGATCAAGCAGATAAAATAGAAGTAGATGTGCAAAGCGATCTGTGGAAACTACTTCAAGGACAAGCGGATGGAGTTTCTTTTTCAGGTAAAGGACTCGTGGTGCAAAAAGATGTCCGTCTAGAAGAATTAGTACTGCAAACAGATAAAGTTGATATCAATCTCTTCAGTGCTATTTTTGGCGAAGTTGAACTGAACCAACCAGTAAAAAGTATAGCTCGCGTTGTATTAAAAGAAGCAGATATTAATCGCGCCTTGACATCAAACTACATTCGCAGCAAAATCCCAACTTTTGATTTGAATGTAGATGGCGAAATTGTCAGTTTGAAGCCGCAAGAAATACAAATATTTTTACCTGGCGATGGCAAAATTAAATTTAATGGAACGGTATCAATACACGAAAAAGGTAATACAAATCAGTTAAGTTTCACGGCGTTGATTCGCCCACGCACGCAGACGCAACCAATAATGCTGGAAAGTTTCACTTGCACTGAAGGAGATGGCATTTCACTGGAAATAGTTACGGCATTAATGCAGAAGGTAAAAGAACTTGTGAATTTACCATATATTCAATTTGATGGTATGGCGTTCCAAATCAAAAATATGGAAGTGCAAAAGGAAAGCATAAAAACTTTGGTAGAAACTTATATCAAGCAAATACCGAAAATGTGAAATAGAGACTTAATCCGCATAGACTGAACGCAGAAGAATGTATTATACATTTACTTCTGCGTTTTTTTATGCTTTTATATTGATACTTTGTTTTTGTTTACAATAAAATGTGATTTATATAACTGCCGATTGATGTAATTTTTTTTTACCTTTTGTAATATTAAAAGAGTTACTTAACTCAATATTGCAATTATGGAAACTTATGATGTAGTTATTATCGGTGCAGGACATAATGGGCTGGTTTGTGCAGCTTATCTGTTAAAAGCTGGTTATAGCGTATTGCTACTAGAAAAGCGTTCTGTTCCTGGTGGTGCAGCGACAACTGAAGAATGTATACCAGAAGCACCGGGTTTTAAATTTAATCTCTGCGCGATCGATCACGAATTTATTCACCTCGGTCCGGTTGTTCAAGAATTAGAATTAGAAAAATATGGCTTGGAATATTTAGAATGCGATCCAGTTACATTTTGTCCCCATCCCGATGGCAAGTATTTCTTAGGACATAAGTCTTTAGAAAAGACTTGTGCAGAAATTGCCCGTTATAGTGAAAGAGATGCCAAAAAGTACGCAGAATATACAAAATACTGGCAGCACGCGCTAGGGGCAATGATTCCCATGTTCAATGCACCACCAAAGTCAGTTTTAGATATTCTGGGCAACTATGATATCGCCAAGTTGAAAGATTTATTTTCTGTCATTGGTTCCCCATCGAAAACGCTGGACTTTGTTCGCACCATGCTAACCAGCGCTGAGGATATCCTCAACGAGTGGTTTGATTCAGAATTTCTCAAAGCACCCCTAGCAAGACTTGCGGCAGAACTCGGTGCCCCACCATCACAAAAAACGATCGCCATTGGTGCAATTATGATGGCAATGCGTCACGACCCAGGTATGGCTAGACCTCGCGGTGGTACTGGCGCACTCGTGCAAGCTTTGGTTAATTTAGTTACCAGCAAAGGCGGCGTTATCCTCACAGATCAGCACGTTGATAAAGTGATGATTGATGATAAAAAAGCTGTTGGTGTACGGGTTGCCGGTGGCAAAGAATATCGCGCTAAACACGGCGTAATTTCTAACATCGATGCCAAACGGTTATTTTTACAAATGACCGATAAAAGCGATATTGATGCAGTCGATCCAGATTTATGGGAAAGATTAGAACGTCGTATTGTTAATAATAATGAAACTATCCTGAAGATAGATTTGGCTTTAGATGAACCGCTACGTTTTGAACACCATGAACACAAAGATGAATATTTGATTGGTTCTATCTTAATTGCAGATTCCGTGAGACACGTTGAACAAGCTCATAGTAAATGTACCTTGGGAGAGATTCCCGATTCTGACCCATCGATGTATGTAGTAATGCCTAGCGCGTTAGATCCATCATTAGCACCACCGGGCAAACATACAGTATGGATTGAGTTTTTCGCACCCTATCAAATCGCCGGCGCAGAAGGCACAGGTTTGAAAGGTACCGGTTGGACTGATGAATTGAAAAACAAAGTCGCAGATAAAGTAGTTGACAAATTGGCGCAGTATTCACCTAATGTGAAAAATTCAATTATCGCCCGTCGCGTCGAAAGTCCAGCCGAATTAGGTGAAAGATTGGGCGCGTACAAAGGGAATTATTACCACGTTGATATGACCCTAGATCAAATGATATTTTTCCGTCCCTTGCCAGAAATAGCGAATTACAAAACGCCAATTGATAATCTCTTTTTGACTGGTGCGGGAACTCATCCAGGTGGTTCAATTTCTGGGATGCCGGGACGCAATTGTGCGCGGGTATTTTTGCAGGCAAAGCATCCAATTACTCAGACTTTGAAGGATGCGCGGGATTCGATTCTGTCAACGTTTAAGATTAATTAGGATTTCGCTAAAATTTGGCACTAAGCAGCCCTAAAAAATTATGGGCTGCTTTTTCATTTCTTTACATTGATTGATACAAAATAATTGCCAACTTTATATTTAAAATCTTATTATTTAAATAATAAATAAACAATGATTTAAAAATGATTGGACGCAAAGGCTTTATATATATTTTTTCCAATCCGGCTTTTCCCAATGAGTTAAAAATTGGGAAGACAACAAGAACTCCAGAAGAAAGAGCAAAAGAATTATCAGGCACTGGTTTGCCAGAAAGATTTATTGTAGAGTATTACGAATATGTTTTTGATTGTCATTTCTGTGAAAAAATTATACACAAAAATATTGATGAATATCGTCATAATAAAAGACGAGAATTTTTTAAATTACCTCTTCAAGAGGCAATATTAAAAGTTCAAGAAGTAACTCAGGGTAAAATATATCCTCAAAGGAAAATTAATAAATATATACATAGATTAAATTAAAATATGTTACTTAGATGGGCATGTCAGAATAATGATTATATTCTTCGTTTTAGGCATAAAAATTTATTATCAATTTTTTGTAATGAAATACCCAGTGTTAATGTATGGCAATGTAGAGAAGGTGATCGGCTGATGATAAAAAGCAAGTTTGATGATTATGATGATTTAATTAACTATGAAAATTTGGTTGATTTCGGTTTAAATATTTTAGAGAAAAATCGTTCTTTAACTGAAATTATTGATATATATCCGGGTGATAGGCTAGTATGGGTTGCTAAAAAAAATAAAACTTATTTAAATAATTATCCTAACGAATCTTATTCTGTAAAATCTATAATAGATTGCCTAGAATATGCTAAAATAATAGTCTCTTCGCAAGAAGAATTACTCATTGCCAAAGAAGGGTATCGATTGCCATTTGGCTCACCATTAAATAAAATACCTAAGACAATTATATTACAAGCATACTTTAAAATAAAGGAACTAGGTATTCCCAATGAATGGGGTCCAGCAACAATGGATTTACCGTAAAGCATATATATATTTATATGTGAGATAGACATCAGTAAAGTAGTGGACTGTTTCAGCTAAAATAGGGCAATAGAGAAAGTTCGTAGTTGCACTTCATAGCGCTAAAAAACCGAAAACCTAATGCACCAAATTAGCTGAAACAGTCCAGTAGGGTGCGTTACACTTCGTTAACGCACCATTATTTCTCACTTCCCCTCAGCTTTTTTTGGCGCTGGGGGGATTTTGTTTTCTGCCTCGGCTTGTTTAACTCCTGTCTCCACAATAAACGCAGCCAAGTTAGCGGTAGGTCTTCCTTCAGCATCTGCCCAGCGCTCTAATGCATAAAAAACTGCATCAGGCAAGGTTAGATTAAGTCGTTTGCTCACGGTTTCTTGTGCATTATGGTCGATTCTATCGTACATTTGTGTGCCTTTTTGGTTATCATTAGTCACATATTAGTATCATATTAGTGTCATATTAGTGTTATTTTATAAAAACCACCAAAAAGTCAAAGCCAGCACTCCAAGTTTCTCAGGCTCCGGTGTGCTGGCTCTGGCTCCACTAAAAATGGAGACAACTAAATTATGTCTTACAGAAAGCGCTTGAACAACTGGGCGATCGCTCGTCTATTGGACAGTAATCAATGGGTTATTATTGCCAGATTCCGCATTCGGTCTGATGCAGACGGACATCTTCTGTTTCTTCGTCGCACCATGCCCGATATACAGTTAAAAGTCGTGTTTGATGTGACAGAGGATGCTTAAGGTGGAAAAGCGATCGCATGGGATAAAATTATCTTAATAAGAGAAATTTAAATGCCTTCACGCGATATTTACCACAACACTGTCAAAAATGCTCTACTCAAGGATGGATGGACGATTACTCACGATCCTCTAAGACTTGAGTGGGGCAAAAAAGATTTATATGTAGACTTGGGTGCAGAGCAACTCATCGCTGCCGAAAACGCAGAACGCAAGATAGCAGTCGAAATCAAAAGTTTTGTTGGTCGTTCTGATATCGATGACTTAGAAAAAGCACTGGGACAGTACATTCTTTATTATGATATTCTCTCAGAAAGAGAGCCAGAACGAGTGTTATACCTTGCTATCCGCAATTCAGTTTACACCGATCTGTTTGAATAACCGATTGGTAAACTATTATTAAATAAAGGTCGTGTCAAGTTAATTGTATTTGACCCTCACACAGAGGTTATTCTCAAATGGATACCCTAGAAAGTTATCGGCAAATTATCGAGAAGATACTAGCTGAGTATGCTGCTATTCCCTATGCATACGGTGACATTAAAAGTGAAGTTGTTTTTGATAGTACAAATAACCGTTATTTACTGATAAATGTGGGATGGGATGGAGAACGCAGGGTTCATGGTTGTATAGTTCATATTGACATCATCAATGGCAAAATCTGGATTCAGCGCGATGGAACTGAACATGGTATAGCCGATGACTTGACAAAAGCTGGAATTCCTAAAGACCACATTGTATTAGGTTTTAGAGAACCTGAACTTAGGCAGTATACAGGATACGCTGTGGCATAAGGGTACTTTCGATCTTGATATGGGAATACTTTTAAATAGGGCTACTGCCTTTTTGTTTACCACAATACTTTTAAAAATGCCCTACTCAAGGATAGATGTACGATTACCCACGACCCATTTAAACTTGAGTTAGGCAAAAAAAATTTATATGTTGACCTGCAAGCAGAGCAACTCATAGCTGCTGAAAATGCATAACCCAAAATAGCAGTTTAAATTAAAAGTTTGGTTGATCGTTTTAATATTGACGACTTGGAATAAATTATATCAACTTCGGAGATTGCCGCGCAACGCTTGCAACATGCGATCGCTCTACGCTCGTTGTGTGAGCAAGAATGTTTTATAAGTGATTAACCTGACTTGATATTACAAAATCATTTTAAGTGCGGATGCTTTAAATTATTCTACTTATTAGTAACTTTAAAGTCTTGATGCGATGAAAACACTACTAACACTTTTTAGCGAAGAACGCAACCAACTCCAGACAGATATTGACAAAATAATCAGTGTCGAGCAGGTAGTTAAGCTGGTTCAGAACCGACTCGATAATTTTGAAAGAATTTACATCAGCGAGTTAAATGTCGCTCAAGTACGTTTGGCTTCCTTTTTTTTGGATACGCTGCGGCAGTCCATTGCCACTCTTGCTGCGGCTAACTTTCCTCAAGTTGCTCCCACAGAGCAAAAGCAAATTATTAACCAAACTACTAAGTTTTCCCCTAACAGGTTAATCCTAAAACTGCTAAAGGGACTAATTTATATAGGCATTTTAGGTTCGTTGTTTTCCTTAACTAAAATTAGCCCTTTTGCATGGATGGCTATCTTGCTAACCTCTGTGCTTCTAGGGCTGGAAGTTGTGCTTCAACTCGACAAAGACAACCAGGAAAATAATTCATCTGAGCTATTAAAATTACCCCAACCTATTCTACGGGTTGATAGCAAAGTCCTTCTAGATAACCTTGCCGATGCTCTCAACACGATTGACCTAGCAGTCGCTAGAGTTAAAGAAGAAAACAAAAATGAAGACGATCGCAGCATAGAAGAACTGCCAGAGTTATTGAATTTTATTCAAAGGCTAATGGGTGCATCAAAACTTGATAAACCAGAAATGACGATCGCACTAACGAAACTTCTGCCACAAATTTTAATGGAGCAGGGAATTTTTGCTCAGATTTACCGACCAAACGAACCCGATAGCGATCGCGAGTATTTTGACTTCGAGCCAAGTATCGACCCTGACAGCAAAGATTACGTGACTATAACTCCCGCTTTATTGAAAGGCGATCGCTTGCTCAGACGCGGACGGGTAATTGAGCCAGCGTCCACGCCAATAACCGAGAATAACAAATAATAAGAGTATGTCTATTTTAAAAACATTAGAAATAATCGGTTTTGATTTGGGACACGGTGAAACAGCTGTAGCTAAAGCTATAGTGGAAAGCATCGAACCCCCAGAGATGCTTGAGATTAATAATAAGAAGAACCAAATTACCGCTCTTGGTTGGCATCCCCAACTCGGTTATCTTGTTGGAGAACAAGCATTAATTCAAGCTGGTGTTACAAGCTTGAAAATTTCTTTCAAGCAAAAACCAAACAACGATCCAAAATATCGAGAAACAATTACCACTTTTTTAGCAACCTACTACCACCTTTTGAAAGAAAGCAAACAAATTGAAGGTGGAGAAAGTAACTATTTTTACGTTGGTTGCCCTTCCGGATGGTCTGTTAGCGAACGAGAAGAATACCAAAAGTTACTTCAAGAAGCTGGCATTCCCCATCTGAATGTTGTACCCGAATCGCGGGCTGCTTTCATGCAAGCCAAGGAAGCCGGTAAGCTGGAGTATGACAAACTCAAATCATCAGTACTAATTGTCGATATTGGCTCTTCGACCACAGATTTTACCCTGGTTAAGAGCTTACATGAAGTCCCGATAGATTTCGGAAGTAACGCTTTGGGAGCATCTTTAATTGACAAGGCTATTTTTGCCCGCACTGTTGCCAAACACGAGCAATCATCCTTACTAGAAAAAGTATTTGCCCAATATCCACATCACCAAGCTCGTTGTGAACTTGCTTGCCGCAAAGCTAAGGAAGATTACTTTTCTAATGAACAGCTATACAGCGATCCTGAATCTTTTGCGCGTGGCTTTGAATCTATTAACGAACAAATTTATTTTATTCCCCAAGTTAATAAATTGATTATGGAGGAAATATTGAACCAACCTTTACCCCAATTAAGGGAAAAAAGTTGGATTCAATCATTTAAAGAAGCTGTCACCGAGGCAAAAGAAAAGCTGGACAAACAAGACATCGTGCCGAAACTTGTGCTGATGACTGGGGGTGCATCTCGCATGAAGTTTACGCACCAAATTTGTCAAGAAATGTTTAGCGAACCAGAAACGCTTCTTCGACCCGATCCGGAACCAGAACGGTGTATTGCGCTGGGTTTAGCGCGAGTAGGACGATGGGATCTGCGTGCCACTGCTTTCAAACAAGAAGTCAACAAATTATTTGACGAAAACTTGCTCAAAAATCTGATTGAGAAACATATCCCGGAGTTAATTCAATCGTTAACTAAACCGTTAGCAGATGATTTGATTGAAAACGCAGTTAAACAAAATTTAAAAGACTGGCAGAAAAACAAAATACGAACTTTAGCCGATTTGGAAATATCTATGAAGAGTCGGGCAGAGCAGTGGTTAATAAGCGATCGCGTTCAGCAGATAATTAACAATCAATGCACTTCTTGGTTTAACAATAAAATCCAACCCGACTTAGCCGCAGAAACCGACCCAATATGTCGAAAATATCAGATACCTAGAAGCAGTTTAAGATTTGAAGATAGTATTGATCCAACTTTTGTCAACCCAGAATTACGAATTGGAGATGCTATCCTTGCCGACACAGTGGCGTTTATCGTTAATGTAGTAATTGGTGGAGGCACTATCGCTAGCATCATCACTCTAATACTAACCGGACACTTGACTTTGCCTATTGCACTGGTGTATGGAGCTTCAGTAATGGCAGCAGGAATGGAGCTAAATCGCAAAAGTGTCAAAGAGGCAATTAAGACAAATATTGATGTCCCCAGTTGGATGCGTTCTACTTTTTTGAGCGACAGGAAAATTGACGATATGTGCGTTTCAATAAAGCCTGAATTAGAGAAGGTTTTTCGAGAACAACTGACAGCTAATCAAGAGGCTTTTGACCAACTGATTGAGAAAGTTGGGCAAGGACTGCAAAAAGCTCTTTCCACGAAGGTTGAAGAGGCAATAATTCTGATTCAATAGCGGTCATACCTCACCTCTAGCGAACTTGTTACAAGGTGTAGAGTAAATGCGGAAGATAAATAAGGGGCGATTTTACAAAAGCTCAAATTTTGATAAATATAACGGTTATTTCTCTGTCTTTATTTAAAAGTTTAGTTAGGGATGAGTGGAATAATAGAAGCGGTGACAATAAATATGAGCGCGTTGCCAAAACAAGGTGCAAAGAATGAGTTAGATTTTGGTAAATAATAGTTTAATGATAAATCTCAACTAAATCTTCTTGAAAGAGTTTGTTACTCTTAAAACAGGATTTGATCTACCATCTACTAAAAGAGTTAATGGCGAATATTCTGTCGCTGCTTCTACATAATAAATAGTTCTGCGGCTACGCACAGCTTTAACAGCGGCACAACATTGAATCGTGTAAAATAATTGTTGCAACCTCAATCGCTTTAATTATGCAAAATCAAAAATCATCCATTGTTTTTGATAAAGAACGCGCTTCTTCCTACGATAAAAGATTCGCTAAATTGGCTCCCATGCGTGACGCGCTTCATCTGCTCATCCGCGTGATACTTTCTGAGCTTCCTGCCGAGGCACGCATCCTCTGTGTCGGTGTGGGAACCGGTTCGGAGTTGATTGACCTCGCCCAAGCATTTCCGCAGTGGCAGTTCACCGCAGTCGAGCCTGCCAAGCCTATGCTCGACATTTGCCGACAGCGCACCGAAGAGTGTGGCATCGCCTCACGCTGCACTTTTCATGAAGGTTATCTCGATTCACTGCCCGCATCAGATCCTTTCGATGCAGCGACTTGCCTTTTGGTTTCTCACTTTTTTATGCAGCTAGAAGCGCGGCGTAACTTTTTCCGTGAAATCGCTTCACGACTTCGCCCTGATGGATATTTGGTCAGTGCTGATCTGGCTTCCGATATGTCCACTGCTGCTTACCAAAGTCTTCTTGACGTTTGGCTACGAATGCTGAGGCAATCTGATATACCCGCTGAGGAAGTCGAAAAATTTCATGCTTCTTATGGTCGGGATGCTGCTGTGCTACCGCCGCTTGAAGTCGAGTCAATCATTGCATCAAGCGGCTTTTATACGCCTGTATTGTTCTTACAGACCCTTCTCATTCATGCCTGGTATGCTAAACGAACACCACTGAGTTAAAAGTTATCAACAGCCGTCAAACAGCGGGTGGCATCCTCCTACAGACTGATAGCTAAAAAAAGTTAAATTAAAAAAATGTCTAAGCTGTGATTATAACTAGCGAAAGATTAAGATTTCTTAACCGCTTTCTAATATCGGGGAATATACCCTATTCCCCAAGTTGCAATTATGGAAGCGTATGATGTTGTAATTATTGGTGCCGGACATAACGGTTTAGTTTGCGCCGCATATCTACTTCAAGAAGGATACAGCGTTTTGCTACTGGAATCTCGTTCAATTCCCGGTGGTGGTGCGACAACTGAAGAACTTATGCCTCAAGAAGCGCCTGGTTTTAAATTTAACCCCTGCGCGATTAATCACCTATTTATTTTCCTAGGACCAGTAATTCAAGAATTAGAATTGCACAAATACGGATTGGAATATTTGGAATGCGATCCGGTGGCATTTTGTCCTCATCCCGATGGCAAGTATTTCTTAGCACATAAATCTGTAGAAAAGACTTGTGCAGAAATTGCCCGTTATAGCGAGAGAGATGCTCAAAAATATGCAGAATACACTGAATTTTGGCAAAGATTTATAAAAGCGGTTAGACCGTTTTTCAGTGCAGCACCCAAATCAATTGTAGACATTGTTGGTAGCTACGGTCTGAAAAATTTGCCAGATTTGTTTTCAATTCTTGGCGGTACTAACACCACCCTAGATTTAATTCGCACGCTTCTCGGCAGTCCGATAGATAATATCAACGAATACTTTGATTCTGAGTTTGTCAAAGCACCCCTTGCTAGACTATCCGCAGAACTAAGTTCCCCTCCCTCGCAAAAAGCCATGTCTTTCGGGGCGATGATGATGGCGTTGCGTCATAACCCAGGTATGGCACGTCCTCGCGGCGGTACGGGCGCACTCACGAAAGCTTTGGTTAAATGCGTGACAAGTAAAGGCGGCGTTATTCTTACCGACCAAAAGGTGGAAAAAGTCTTAGTAGATAACGGTAAAGCTGTCGGTGTAAGGGTTGCTGGTGGCAAGGAATATCGCGCTAACAAAGGTGTAATTTCCAGTCTTGATGCCAAGCGGTTATTTTTGCAACACATTGATCCAGGTGATGTGGATACTGCTGATGCAAATCTGCGAGAAAGATTAGACCGTCGCATTGTCAACAACAATGAAACCATCCTGAAAATTGATTGTGCTTTATCTGAACCGCTGCACTTTGAACATCACCAACACAAAGATGAATACCTGATTGGTTCGATTTTGATTGCAGATTCGGTTAACCATGTGGAACAGGCACATAGCGAGATTACTCTGGGCAAAATTCCCGATGAAGATCCATCGATGTATGTGGTGATGCCTACAGGACTCGACCCTTCAATGGCACCTGAAGGCAAACATACGCTGTGGATTGAGTTTTTTGCCCCTTATCAAATCGCCGGTGCAGAAGGGACGGGATTAAAGGGTACCGGTTGGACGGATGAATTGAAAAACAAAGTTGCAGACAAAGTGTTGGATAAACTGGCGCAGTATTCGCCCAATTTGAAACATTCAATTATTGCCCGTCATGTGGAAAGCCCTGCTGAATTGGCGCAACGTCTGGGGACTTACGGAGGAAACTATTACCACATCGACATGACTT
Organism: Hassallia byssoidea VB512170; assembly: GCF_000817785.2. Classification (GTDB taxonomy): domain Bacteria; phylum Cyanobacteriota; class Cyanobacteriia; order Cyanobacteriales; family Nostocaceae; genus Hassallia; species Hassallia carrinoi. The sequence goes on from NZ_JTCM02000023.1 coordinate 51,274, forward strand.
TAGAACAGATGCTGTGCTTCCGTCCGCTGCCGGAAATAGCTAATTATAAAACACCGATTGATAATTTATATCTGACTGGTGCGGGAACTCATCCAGGGGGTTCGATTTCTGGTTTACCGGGACGCAACTGTGCGCGGATGTTTTTGCACGATCGCCAACCTGTGTCACAGTCTCTCAAAGATGCAGGAGATTCTCTCAAGTCTACTGTTGCATCTGTCTTGGGGCGGGGATAATTTTTTAAATCTCACGCCAAGACGAGGACACTTCCGTGGGCGGCTCTGCCACGCCAGTCGCCACAACGGGGGGAACCCCCGCAAGGCGCTGGCTCGACTTGAGGAATGTGTCCGTCGCACTCGTAGCAAAGAAAGATTTAGTATTTTGGTGTCTTGGTGTGAGATTTAAATATCTTCCTTCTTGAGTAGGCGATATCCATACTTGTTGCTGATGACAAAGATAAGTGAAAATTGATGTAATAAAAACAGTGTTGCCAATGCTAGATCGATGACACAAAGGGTTTTAATTCTTGGAGGACGGGGGCGGATCGGCAGTAGTGTTGCCCAGGATTTAGCCACCCACACGCAGGCGGAAATTACCATTACCGGGCGATCGCCTGAGATTCAAATTAGCGATCCGCGATGGAAATTTCTGGTTTTAGACTTAGCGGAGGTTGACAAATTGCAAAGTGCGATCGCCTCTGCCGATTTAGTCGTCCACTGTGCCGGTCCATTTCACTACCGCGATGCTAATGTTCTGAAAATTTGCATCGAACAAGGTGTCAACTATGTAGATGTTAGCGATCACCGTTCATATACCAGCAAGGCTTTAAAATATCATGAACAAGCCGCTGCCGCTGGTGTCACGGCAATTGTTAATACTGGTATTTTTCCCGGCATTTCTAACAGCATGGTACGTCAAGGTGTCGAGCAATTCGATACAGCCGAAAAAATACATTTGAGTTATTTAGTATCTGGTTCTGGTGGTGCTGGTGTCACTGTGATGCGGACAACATTTCTAGGGTTGCAACATCCTTTTGATGCTTGGATAGACGGCAAATGGCAAACAGTTAAGCCTTATAGCCAACGGGAAGCTGTTAACTTTCTCCCCCCCTACGGACGCACTGGAGTTTACTGGTTTGATATGCCAGAAACCTTCACATTACCCCACGCTTTCCCATCAATCAAAACTGTAATAACTAAGTTTGGCTCAGTTCCCGATTTTTACAATCACATGACTTGGATCACTGCTCATGTGTTTCCTAAATGGTTGATGCACAAGCGTGGAACTATCGAATTTTTGGCTCATGTAAGTCATTTTCTGACGGATGTGACTAATAACTTTACTGGTATTGGGGTAGCAGTTCGCGCAGAAGTTACAGGGCAAAAAAACGGTGAGACAAGTATTTTTTGCTCAGACTTATTGCATCAAAATACGGCAATGGCTTCGGGTTCTGGGACAGGTAGTATTGCTCAATTATTATTAGAAGGCAAACTTAATAAACCAGGCGTTTTTCCTGTAGAAGAAGCACTACCAACAGATTTATTTGAATATATAGTGCAAAGCCGAGGAATTAAGATATATCACAATTGGTTATAGCCAAAAATTAATGTATCCTCCGATAGAAGAAGAATTGTCATGAAACATTTAGGATGCCTGTGAGCCTTATTTACGCAAAACAAAGGCTCAAAACAGAAAATTAGGAGGGTTTTTTCATGCGAAGAATTTTATTAACTTTAAAGCAAGCACTACTTTCAAGCATTTTAGTTTTTGGTTTGATGATTTTTATTAGCCTGTCCGGTTTATTCATGGTGGTTCAGCAGCCTAGTTATGCAACCACACTTGAAGAATTGAAGCTGATACCTCCAGAGTATAAACCAACGCCACAAGAAAAGATTGACCGCGCTTACGAACGCAACGAAGCCGCAGGTTTTCGCGAAGAACAGCGAGAAGAGGCTTACGAACAAGCAATAAAAGACGGTAAAAGCCTTAATACAATGGAGAAGGCTTACGAAAGAAATGTAAAAGCTGAAAAAGCACAAAATCCCCCAGAGAGTTTCGGTGAAAAAGCTAAAGAAGTGATTGAAAAGGTGACAGGGAAGTAGAGGTGTAAGGGAGAAGGGGGACAGGGGGGACAAGGGGGACAGGGGGGACAAGGGGGAGTTTGTCTTTTCGTCTTCCTTGTCTCCCCCCTCTCCCTTGTCTCCCCCATCTCCCTTGTCTTCCTTGTCTCCCCCCTCTCCCTTGTCTCCCTTGTCTCCCCCCTCTCCCCATCCCCCCCTCTCCCCCTCCCCCTCACTCAAATTCATCAACTGTAGCGGGGGGAGTTGCATTTTCGTGGTTGGCAATTCTGCGCTCGTACCAATTCATTAATGGAGTTGAACTAATTCCATGTACAATTACTGAAACAACAATAGTTGTGTAGGTAATCCAGCCAATTTGCTCGCCAAGTTTGTCTTTTAAACCATTACCAAATGCGTAAGCCAAATAATATAAAGAGCCAACACCGCGAATACCAAACCAACCAAATAGCCAGCGAGTTCGTGAGTCCATTTTCCGGTGACGCGACTCTGGCGATCGCTTACCAATTGTACTAATCCAAGCTCCCACAGGTCGAATCACAAAGAACAAAACTACTATCACTAACAAAGATTGACCAGCATAATCAAGCATCGGCTTAAATAATAATATCGACCCCAATATTAAAATTGTTCCGACTTCCGATAGCTTTTCAATTCGCTCTACAAATTTTAATTCTTGCAATGGTTTTTCCGGATTTCTGTAACTACGCTCTACAACTAGTCCAGCAACAAAGACTGCCAAAAATCCATAGCCATTAACAATTTCTGTCAATGAATAAGTTAGCAAAATCGTGCTGATGGCTACAAAATCTTCCATCGTCTCATCAACACGACGGCGTTTTTGAACTTTTTTATCGAACCAAACTACTACTTTGGCAACGATAATTCCCATAACGATACCAGCAGCGATCGCCCAAATTAAATCAACTGCAACCCATTGTTTCAACCAGTTGTTCCAATTATCATCTTTTAACGAATGAATGCCAAAATAAACAAAGGGAAAAGCTAGAGCATCATTTAAACCACCTTCAGAAGTTAAACCGAAGCGCAACTCATCTTGGTCATTTGTATCTGTCAGTTGTACTTCTGATGCTAAAACAGGGTCAGTTGGTGCTAAAATTGCTCCTAATAAAATTGCCTCTCCCCAATTCATACCTAAAAAGAATTTGCCCACCACAGCTAGCGCAAAAATGGAAATTGGCATCAAAAATACAATCAACCGCGTCGTTATATCCCAAGCTTTTAAACGTAGCGGACGAACGATTTTTAAGCCGCAGCCAAATACGGAAACAATCACCACAAATTCGGTTATTTTTTCTAGTATCTCAGCATTAAATGCTCCCTCTTGACGCAATTTAATTAGCCCTAAACCATAAGGTCCCACTAAAATACCTACCACTAGATAGATGAGGGCAAAGGAAAGAGGTAAGCGGGAAATGAAGCCTGAACCTAGCGTCACCAATAGCAAAAGTAGACCAATGAAAAGTAGTTTGAGAATATAAATATCTACCATAACGATTTGTATAAAAAATAAGCTTCGTCTTGTAAGTTTAGAGGCGATCGCTTTTAGTTATAAATACCTTGTGGTAGATTTCTGACAAGTATATAAATCTTATTTTTACCTCTGGTAGAACATTAAATTTGGGTGCGTGAAATCATAAACGACAATCTCCTCTACATTGAGATTTATGAACGCAGAGATAACCCGGATTTATAAGAGTGCAGATATCCTCTGTTGCTGCCGATAATCAACTCGTCAAATTAGTGCGTCGTGGTGCGATCGCACTTTATGAGGGTAAAACTGTAGTGGCACTCGTGCGATCGCACCCATGTAAAGTTGCCTGTGGGGGTGTAATTGTATTTAATATATACTGCACAAAATAACAAAGTTGTAAAGAGTAAATATTGTTACTTTGGGCATGATTTAGGGCAACTTAAATACAGAGTTGCATACAAATAAACTCAGTATTACTAAGTACACCACAGTTAACGATAGATGAATTACTCAGATTCTCAACTAGATGTAAATTCCCTAATTTCCAAAATGGAACAGTTAGAACAAAATTATAAAGCTCTACATAAATATTTTGTAGGCTTTAAAAGCCAGTTAGAAGATTTAAAACAACAACTTCATCAGCATTCAGAAATTGACTCTTTGCAAGTTTTGCAGTCGCAAGTTTCCGCTTTACAAAGGCAGTTGCAGGATTCAGAGACTGTGACTGATGTTGTGGATACAGCAACTACAGAAATGATTCTTGATAATGCAGAAATAGCGACACCGATTTTTGAACAAGATATTGATACAAAAGCGCAAGAAGAGAGAATAGTTACAGCTTTAAGTGATGAGGAATTCAAACTAGAGAGAATGATATGGTTGGTAGATATAACTTATGCGAAAGAGGAAGAGAAGTTAGGTAAAGCTGTTAGTGCTGAGGAGTTTTGGAAGCGTCGTAACGCAGGTGAAAGAGATTTTACAGGGATTAACTTAATAAAAGTCAATTTAAGTAAGAGTTCCTTAGGTACTAATGTCAATTTGAGCAGAGCCAACTTGAGTGGTGCAAATCTCTGTGATGTCGCTTGGGAGTCAATCAACCTAAGTGGTGCAAATTTAACAAGAGCTAATTTGAGTGGTGCTAACTTGAGAGGAGCAAAGCTGATGAAAGCAGACTTAAGTAATGCGAATCTCAGCAAGGTAAAGCTAATTGAAGCAAATCTCGAAAGCGCAAACCTTGAAGGAGTAAACCTGCAACACGCTTATTACGACATAGCAACTGTCTTTCCTACAAATTTTAATGCTGCTGAAGCAGGAGCCTATTTAATTGCTCCAGGTGTGTCACTGCAAAATGCTAATTTGGCAGGGGCTAATCTGAATAACGTTAACTTAGCTGGGGCTGACTTGCAAGGAGCAGACTTGAGCTTAACTAATTTAGTAAGTGCAAACTTAAGTGAAGCCAACTTGAGTCAAGCAAATTTATCTCAAGCAGATTTGAACCATGCAAAGCTTCTTGAAGCAAATTTGAGTAAAGCTAATTTGTTTGAAGCAAAACTTCATTGGGCAGATTTAACTGGGGCTAATTTAAATGAAGTTAACTTGAATAAAGCAAAACTTGGTAGTGTAAAGTTAGCAGCTGCCAGCCTCAAGAAAGCAAATTTAATGCAAGCAGACTTAAGTAATGCAAACTTAAGAGGAGCAGATTTGAGTGAAGCCAATTTGAAAAATGCCCAATTGAATTCCCAGCCAAATTTTACAGATGCTAACCTGACTAAAGTTAATTTACTTGGTGTTAGCTTGAGTGGAGAATTCAGTGGAGCTAATTTTACTGAAGCCAACCTCTGTGGCGCAAACATAAGTAGCATAAACTTAAGCGAGGCAAACTTTACTTCAGCTAATTTGCGTGGAGCCAATTTGTATAGAGCTAACTTAGAAAAAGCTAACCTCAAAGATGCTGACTTAACTGGTGTAAATTTTCAAGAAACAAAGCTTAGTGGTGCTATCATGCCCGATGGCAAAACTGACGAATAGAATTTTTGGCATTGCTGAATTGATGCATGAATCCGGATGTAGAGACGTTCCACTGGAACGTCTCTACAAGGATTTTGGTATTGTGTAAAATAATTTTCATACCCGGATTCAGCAACGCCGAATTTTCTTATTTTCGTAAAAATAAGCCCGCATAGGCGGGCTTTTGATATTAAAACCGCAACTTCTCACCCCTTATCGAATAATCCAACAATTCCATCGGATGTATCACCGAAATCTCCTTACCCTGCAACTTTAAATGCTTAGTAATTTGCAACGTACAACCAGGATTTGCAGAAGTAATTAAATCAGCATTAGTATTCAATAAATTCTGCACCTTTTGCTTGCCCAATTCATCAGCAACATCCGGTTGCAGCATATTGTAAACTCCCGCACTACCACAACACAAAGCCGCGTCTATTGGTTCCCTTAACTTCACTCCTGGAATTTGCCGTAATAACTGACGCGGTTGCACGCTAATCTTTTGTCCGTGCAATAAATGACAAGCATCTTGATAAACTAAATTCAATGGTTTCTCAGCAATTGGTAATAGTTTCGCCGTTAAACCAATTGTTGCCAAAAACTCTTGTGCATCCTTTACCTTACTAGCAAATTCCTTTGCCTTTTCGCGATATTCTGGGTCATCTTCTAATATATGACCGTATTCTTTTAAAGTATGACCGCAACCAGCCGCATTGATAATTACCGCATCCACATTAGTGTCAGCAAAACTATCAATCATCTGTCTCGCTAAAGCCTTCGCTTGTTCAGTTTGTCCTTGATGTTCCGGAAGCGCTGCACAACAACCTTGAGATTTAGGAATCACAACCTCACAACCATTTGCCGTTAAAACTCGCACCGTAGCTTCATTTACAGGTGAGAAAAATAAGCGTTGTACACAACCCAAAATCACGCCCACACGATAACGTTTTTCACCTTTTGCCTTAATAACAGTAGGCAAATTATCTTGAAAAGATTTTAAAGTAACTTCCGGCAAAATTGATTCCATTGCAGCCAAGCGGGGAGAAATGCGTTCAAGTAAACCAGTAAAACGCACAACTTTTGGCAAACCCAACTTTTGATAGACAAATAATGGAACCAGTAAAAATCTTAAACGGTTCGGATAAGGAAACAGAGAAAATATCAATTGGCGAAATAACCTATCAGGCAAACTGCGCGGATAATTCCTTTCAACTTGCGGACGAGTTGCCGAAAGTAACTTGTCATACTGCACACCAGAAGGACAAGTAGTCACACAAGCAAGACACCCCAAACAAGAATCAAAATGTTGCGCTGTTGCTTCATTTAGCGCAATTTCACCCTCATTAATTGCATCCATCAAATAGATTCTTCCTCGCGGAGAATCCATCTCCTTACCAAGCACCCTATAACTAGGGCAAGTTGACAAACAAAACCCACAATGCACACAACTATCAATCAACTTCGGCTCAGGCGGATTGTTTTCATCAAACCCTTTCAAATTCTTCAAACTAGCCGTATTATTATTTAAATTTGTATCTGTATTATCTGAAATCTGCATACCTCTCCCCTCTCTATCTCTGTGTCCTCTGCCCCTCTGCGGTTCGTTTTTCAAATCCCCGCCACAAAACGACCAGGACTTAAAATATTCTTCCCATCAAACTGTTCCTTAATACCCCGCATAATCTGCAAAGCATTACCCCTATATCCCCACACATCTACTTTTTGTTTTACCGCAATCGGTGCAGACAAAATAGTGAGGAAACCACTATTACCTTCACAGAGCGATCGCATCTTGACAACCTCACCTTCACCCTCAAACCGCAACACCCCTAAACCACTACCAACATGAACCAACCCCATCTCCACCGAAGTCAAAACTTCCACCGCAGCAGTAGGTAACACTCCGATTTTGCAAATAATTACATCCCTAACACCAGAATGCATTTGCTCTCGTAATTTCTGCCATAAATCAACTTCATCTGCCGCAGAATAAATCGTTCCTTCTAAACCCAACTTTTCCCCTACTGACAAAAGTCGGTTTGACTGTTCCTTCACACTCTCAACTATACTTTGAAAGCGAGCAATTAAACCCAAACCCTTACCCAAACCTAAATTAGACACAACTTGACTTGAAAGCAAATCAGCCTCAGTTGGTGTCAGTGCCGAACCTCGCAGAGTTTCCGCAGCTTGAGATATAGCCTCAGCCCTACCACTTAGCACCACCGTCCCCGATATCTCCGGCAACGGATAAACTCGAAAAGTTGCTTGACTTATAATCCCAAGTGTGCTATATGAACCCGCAAACAACTTCATCAAATCGTAGCCGGCAACATTTTTCACCACACGTCCCCCAGCTTTGGCAATTTGTCCATCAGCACGGACAAAGGTAATACCCAAAAGTTGATCGCGTACACCACCGTAGCGTTGTCGCAAAGAATTTGTATCAGCCGTGGCGATAATTCCACCAATAGTTGCTGATTCTGGTACGGTAGGGTCAAGGGCGAGAAATTGCAGACGATCTGCTAAAATAGCCTGGAGCTTTGAGAATTTCATTCCCGCTTCTACGGTGACAGTCAAATCCCCAACTGCATGTTCAATTAGTTGGTTAATGCGTTCGGTACTGATGACAACATCAACGCAAGTTGCTAAACCGCCCCAACTGATTTTACTACAATTACCGCAAGTTAAAATGCGCCAGTTATTTTGGTGAGCGTGTGCGATCGCTTGTGCTAATTCTTCGGTAGTGCGAGGATAGACAATGCAACTAGGAACGCTTCCAGGCATTATCGCCTGTAGAATACGCTCTTGGCGACTAAATTCGATATTTTCCCAACATACAGCATTATCTTCCCCTACGATAGATGCAAAACTAGAAGCGTTTGCTTTCATCAGTTTATTTTTGAATCCCTAAATCTAATGTACTGGTTTTCACCAAATAAATAAGTAATATCTTAAAAGACAGCATTGGGCATATGGTCTAAAATATAGCAAAGAGAATCCCGAAACAAAGAGAATCCCGGTTTCTTGAAGAAACCGGGATTCTGACAAAAAAACTTTATTGTTCTCTAAACGTTAACTGCCTGTTTATTTTTCAGTGATTTGTAATAACCGTTATTGTCTTCAACTTCTATTTCCTGGAGCATTTCTTTACCTGTAATCAATCTTGCGCCGCGATTGCGAGTAAAATAGTTCCAGCCCCACTGAATCATCACTACTAATTTGTTGTCAAACTCAATTAAGAAGTAGATGTGAATCAATAACCAAAATAGCCAAGCTAAGAAACCTGTAAGTTTAATAAAACCTAAATCCACAACGGCTAAATTTTGCCCAATCATCGCTAAACTACCGCGATCAATGTAGTGAAACGGTGGTAAAGTTTTACCTTTAAGTTTTTGTTGAATCAGTGAAGCTACGTATTCTCCTTCTTGCTTGGCTACCGGTGCGACACCGGGTAAAGGTTTACCATTTTGATCGGAAAAATTCGCTAAATCGCCAACTACAAAAATATTCGGATATTTTTTGATACTTAAGTCGGGTTCAACAATCACTCGTCCAGCGCGATCGCATTCCGCAAAAGTGCGTTCTGTCAAAACTTTTCCCATTGCCGACGCTTTCACACCTGCTGCCCATAATACCGTTTTTGCGGCAATCTCTGTTACCCCATCGTTTTGTTTGATGGTAACGACATCATCTTCTATATTCGTTACCAATGCTTTTGTCTGTACTGTGACACCCATCTGCGTTAAAGATGCTTCCGCTTCAACTGATAATTCGGGTGCGAAGGGTGGGAGAATGCGATCCATACCTTCGAGAAGCAAAACTTGCGCTTCTCTGGTGTCAATGTTGCGAAAATCTTCTTTCAGCGTGTGGTATGCTAATTCGGCGATCGCCCCTGCTAATTCTACACCGGTTGGACCACCACCAACTATTACAAATGTTAACCAAGCACGCCGCACTTCTGGATCTATTTCCTTTTCAGCAGCTTCAAATGCCGTAAAGATGCGACGACGCATTAACAACGCATCTTCCACAGTTTTCAAACCGGGTGCGAATTCTTCCCAGTCGTCTTTACCAAAGTAAGAATGCTTTGCACCTGTAGCGACAATTAACGTATCGTAAGGTACTACTTCATCACCCAAAATCACTTTTTGCGCTTCTGGATCGATATCATTCACTTCACCTAGCAGCACTTTTGTATTTTTACTCTTACTCAACACCGATCGCAATGGCGAAGAAATATCAGCCGGAGATAACGCACCTGTCGCAACTTGATACAACAGCGGTTGAAATAGATGAAAGTTCCGTTTATCAATCAGCGTAACGTTTACTGAAGCTTTGGCTAAGGCTTTCGCGGCATAAAGTCCACCAAAACCACCACCAACGATTACTACCTGATGGGGTGGCTGATTGTCAAGTGATGTCATAAGAAATGTTTCCTTTTTCAAACTGTTGTTATTATTCTTAACAAATTTATTTGTATCAAGTTTGTCACATTTGTTGCTGTTTGGCTTGAACAGATGAAGATATGATGAAGGTGCATTTAATAGCGTGTCCGGCAAATCATGCATATTGTAGAGACGTTCCGTTGGAACATCTCCACCACAGTTGGGATGTTTTTATTAGATTAATAATGGCGGACATGATATGATTGCTTAATTTGGGATAAATACGAGTTTGCCTATTTATTGTTCCCAATTAGATATGAAAATATCGGCGTTGCTGAATATAAAGGTTAAAATTTCTAATTTCTGGTAGAGACGTTCCACCGGAACGTCTCTACAAATCGGGTTTTACTTACAAGGAATCAGGATTTACACCCAAAGCGCGTAATTGTTCGCGTAAACGCGCATTTTCTGCTTCAGCTTGTTCAGCGCGTTGGTGTTGTTGTTCAGCGCGTTGATGTTCTTGTTCAGCGCGTTCATCACCAGTCAGCAAAAGATTTCCTTGGTCATCCCACCAACGCAACCAGGGTAAATTGGCATTGAGATACTCACCAAGCCATATACCTAACTCTACTTTTAAAGGAGCGATCGCATAATGTCCTCTTTCATTAGCAGCCATCAACTGGTAATTACCCGCAACCATTTGATAAACTTCTACTGCTGCCTTTTTCACTTCGTAAATACCGTAGAAAGCAGGACGAATAACTTGTTCGTAAATCCAAAATTTGCCTTCAAAAGGTGTATTATCTCGCTCTTGTTCTCCGTTACCAGAGACAAATTCCAAAACAATCAACGGTGCGATCAATTCTTGCCATAATACATAAGAACGTCGCAACTCACCGTTAAGAGTTGGGGGGACATTCGCAACATAAAACCAATCTGGTGCTTCGGCGCCTCGTTCTGGAGGAGTAGTCATCCGCCAGTATATACCGCAATCTTGCCCAATGCAGTATTGCCCATCTGCGTGAATTTGTTGCAAACGCGGTTGAATTGAGTCTGTCAGCAGGATACTCTGGGGATGCTCCTGAAAATTTTTCACAAAACTTCCATCTGATTCTGGTAGCTGCGTGTGGTCTGGTAGGACAAGGCTGACAGGTTCAATGGTCATCGCTTTTTCTCACCAAAGATGATTAAATCACTTCAGGTAAGTCTAGTCTACCAACTGGATGACACCCCATTGTCCATTTGTGAGCCAATCAGAGTCAGATTTTGCTACTTCCTGAATAACTTCCGGTTTTAACCCAGCGACGACTTCCGACTTGAGAGTGCGTAAAGCGACGATGGGGACGCTTAGGTAAGATACGATATCTGCGAAATTGGTGGTAAAATTCCAATGGCGATCGCCTAATAATCGGCGATAATTCGCATCACCTTTAATTACAATCAAATTCGCGGCTGATAAATCACTTTTGAGTGTGTCGGGTATTTCCCAAAAAGCTAAAGGTGATGTCCAAAAGTAATCTTCAGATAAAACTAAGCGATTTGAGGCAATATTTTCTTGCGATCGCTTGGCAAATAATGTAACATCTTCATGGCTGGAAGCTGCTAAAAAGTCGATTGTATGCAGCACATCTTTAATCATGGCATCCGAGACAAAAGTCGGGTGAGGCTTTAAATGCAGCTTCACTTGATTTGCTACACCACTACCCAAGAGAAAATCTACTAAACATAAGTCGCAAACAAGTTCAAAACCAGCATTATCTATCACAAAGTCAATGCGTTTATCTTTAGTCGCTAACAATTCTGTGACTTTGGCGGCATCATCCACTAAAATGTGAGATTGTTGACTTTGAATATCAAAACGACTGCGTTCGCCCTTGGCGTTGGCGTTCGCGGAGCGTCTCGAAGAGAAGCCATCGCTTTCCAACGCTGACCACAAACTTAAGTCTACACGATTTCCCCACAGCGCGAAATATAACAAAGCAATCAAAGCTGTTTGATTTAATTCCTCTTTTTGTGCATCAGCCAACCATTGATTAAGTTGAATGCACAAAGGGATTATCGAGTCAAGAGATGTTTCTAAATCTTTATTTTTCTGTAATTGAAATGGATCGACACCTTGGAATTCACTTTTGCGAAAGTAATTAGTAATTTCCAGAATTAGACGATAAAAATAAGTTTCTGCTAAGAACCAGGGAACATCAATCCAACGCTGACCTTTGAATGGTTGTAGATATTTCATCCAATCTGAAAAATCAACACCAGTGTCATGTAAAAGAGGTGACAAAGATTCTGAGGGTAACTCACTAGCTAGTTGTTTTAGGCAATCATTAATGTTTTGCGGGTAATTATTTTCAGCGATAACTCGGCGTGCGATCGCAGGCATTTGTTGAGTTACTGTATACTCAGTAAAAGTACCAACTTCAGACCCCAAAAGTGCAGATGGTAGGGGCAATTTGGGAATGTCGGGTGTCATCACCACAAGTTCTTTTTCCCTCTTAATTTTTAGTTATTCTATCCTTGTTTTGATAATTCGCGCCGGAAAATTATAAAATCTACCTAATAGTTAAAAAGTTATTAAGCTATACTCTGTTAATTGTTAGTTGTTATTTGTTAGTTGTCAAAAAATGCTCCTACGCACCGATCGCTATCAAAATATTGCTCATTTACAACTCCTAACTATTGTACAGACGTTCCGGACCGAACGTCTCTACCCAAATCTTTCTTACGGTACAAGACAAATATCAAACAGTAGTGCAAATATTATAAATTATGGACACAATCGAACGCCTAGCTACTCTCAACCGCATTCGTAAACTCAGCCGTCTGATGGATACATCTATCGGTATTCCTGGGACGCGCTTTCGTTTTGGGTTAGACCCAATTCTTGGTCTTGTTCCTGGTGCTGGTGATTTAATCAGTACAGCATTTTCCGCTTATATAATATATTTAGCAACCCGCGTCGGTATTCCAAATCAAGACTTAAGGCAAATGATTTTCAACGTTGGTTTGGAAGCAGTTGTGGGTACAGTGCCTTTAGTGGGTGATATGTTTGATGCTGTTTATAAATCCAATATCCGCAATTTAGCAATTTTGGAAAAGCATCTAACAGCAGTTGAACCAGAATTCTCTAAAGTTGCTTTTGAAGAAGGCAATCTAGCTTCATCTAATTAGGTGAATATATAATATTATGTCCAAAAATTAACACTAATAAAAACATCGCAACCGTCGTAGAGACGTTCCACTGGAACGTCTCTACAGTATTTTACGTTTAATTTTTAGCTGATGAGCTAGTATCAATTAAAATACCAATTAATATACTAACTAATTTCATCATTTCTTCGGGAATTCGATATAATTTTATATCTTCTATTATCTGTTTTTCTTGACGTTTATATATAGCAAATCGCCAATCTTCTCCTGTTGTGACTGCACCATATAAAACTGGTGTATCTGATTTAGTCCATTGGTCTAGCGCTATTAGTTCCACTGCTAATTGTGTAAAACCCCGGCTTAAATCAGCTTGTTTGGCTTCAATTACTAATAATCCTTTACCTTTGCTAATGTAGTAGTCAAAACTACCTTTGAGTTGTTCGCTCACACTAACAGGATATTCAATATTCAATTGAGTTTGCGTGATTTCACATACTTCTAATAGTATGGGTGCAATTATCGCTTGTTTGCGGGCATCTTCGCTGAGTAACTTTACACGTCTTAAATTACGTTCAATCAGTCGCTGTAAATCCTCAATTTTATTTAGATCGTACTCTGATTTAGGTAATAGCAGTCTTTCCCTTTCATAAGAGCATCCTAACTCTGCTAAGATATCTTCTGGAGTAAAAGGTAATTCAAAATATTTACTAAATGTATAGCTTTCACCAGGCTGTATAATGCGTGGACGACTCATATACTTTTATTTATTAGTAAAGGCTAAGTAGGTGAGTTGAATTAAATATAAAACCACCGTGGGGTGTATTAGCGCCGAGAGTACGGCATCTTGTACTATTAATGGTGCGTTAAACTTCGTTATAACGCACCCTACACTATCTCATAAACTTTTATTTATTAGTAAATGCTATACATTTAATTATAGTTTTTCGACACAACTACTGATGCTAATAATAACATTATAAAGGACGCGGTGAGGCGGATGATAAATCCTTTGTTCCGCGTCCTTGATTAACTATTTCCGCCAAGTGAAATGACTGCATTTTAGTATCAGTCATGGAAATTAGAAGCGGAAACCAACACCAGTTTGCAAGCTTAAAGCACCAGCATTGCTGTCTTTGTAAGCGTCAATGCCCCATTTAGCATCACCATACAAAACGGTGTTTCTAGCAATTTCTGATTCAGCACCAAGAGTTACTACAGGTGTATTCTTGTTTCCTAATTGAGTGGCTTTACCTTCATCGGTGACAAACGAGTAACCACCACCAACGTAAACGTTAGTATTTTTAGCGATCGGTGCATCGTAAGTTAATAGAGGCATAGCTGCGGTAGCATCACCACCGAACAAAACAGCACCTCGAACTGAAACAGGTGCATTAGGAATTGCAGCGCGTCCTTGAATGTTTCCACCTAACAAAGCGGCATCATTTTGTCTTCCACCATTAGTGACACCAGCAGAAACACCAGCACCGATGTAGCTACCCTTTAAACCAAGTGTTTCAGCGGTTTGAGGTGTTTGGGCGCTAGCAATTCCAGCACTAAAGATAACAGAAGCAACAGCGAGTGCAGAGGTTGCGAATTTTGCGAGTTTCATAGATTCTTCCTGACTAGAAATTAAGTTCAATCAATCTTCTCTATTACTAGAATCTCTTTTTTTACAAAATGTAACCTCGCACTTTTGGATAACCTAAGTGGGTTAAAATATTTCACCCGACTGGGTGAACACAAAGGACAAATTTAAAGTTGTTGCATATTTACAGCATGATTTTGCAACAACGTATTGTAGAGACGTTCCGGACCGAACGTCTCTACGATTCATCCCAAAATTATGCAACGCCAATTTTTTCACCCCTAAGTATGTTGATTGTCCATACTTTTTCGTCTTTAAGAGAGATTGATGCGATCGGGGAATGATTTATGCGTATTCATCATCTTAATTGCGGTTGTATGTGTCCGATTGGCGGGGCACTCTTCGACGGTTTTAGTCGCGGGCTAACAGCCAGTCTGGTCTGCCACTGCCTGCTGGTCGAGACAAATCAGGGACTGGTTCTCATTGATACGGGCTTTGGCGATCGCGATATAAAAGCCCCATTATCAACACTCAGCCCGTTCTTCATGAATTTGAATCGCATACAGTTTGAAGAAAAATACACGGCGATCGCTCAAATCAAGCAGCTTGGCTTGAACCCCCGCGATGTGCGGCATATCGTGCTTACTCACCTTGATTTCGATCATGCAGGGGGCTTAGAGGATTTTCCAGAGGCAACCGTGCATGTAATGCAGACTGAGATGGAAGCAGCAAAAAGTAGGCGCGGCTTTATCGGAGCTGAACGCTATCGTCCAGGTCAATGGGATGAAGTAAAATACTGGAAGTACTATTCACCCTCTGGCGAACCTTGGTTCGGCTTCGAGGCAGTGCGCGACCTCGACGAACTGCCACCTGAGATTCTCCTCATCCCGCTTGCTGGTCACACGCGGGGTCATGCTGGTGTCGCCATCAAGACATCAGAAGGTTGGCTTTTACATGCGGGGGATGCCTACTTTTATCGAGAGGAAATGGGAACCACTAAACCGCGTTGCACACCAGGTCTGCGTGCCTATCAATGGTTGATGGAGGTAGACCGCAAAACTCGACTTTATAATCAAGAACGCTTACGTGCCCTGTCGCTCGACCACAGTAATGAAGTGCGGCTGTTTTGCAGCCATGATGCCATCGAGTTTAAAGCGATCGCACTCCCTAATAATTCTTAATTGCACAAAGATGTTAGCACGCTTGAATTATTTGGAATTGAGCGCTTCAGTTTGAGCGATCGCAAACCCCTATTAATCTGTGTATCACATTTTCACACGCTAATACGGCGTTGACAAAAGCGATCGCTCATGTTTACACCATAATAAGTAAGGCGTGTCTAAACTCCAGTTCGAGTGTTCGAGCGTTGTTAAGTAGCTAAACCTTATTAAACGCGCATACCTCTAGAAGCTGATTTTGACGCTTCTAGAACTTACACATTGACAAATAACACTAAATATGCAAAAGCTAAAACAGCGAAAGGAACAGGCGATCGCCCTCGTCACCCTTTTGGTGAAAAAAACTATCGGTGATTGTTTCAATAGCCTCCATTGCCTTATATTGATGCCTTATATAAAGACAGCGCACTGTAATATTATTCCTGGTTAATTATTTTACGCTATCATTCCAAGCTTTTTTGGATAGCCTGAGTGGGTTAAAATATTTCACCCGACTGGGTGAACACAAAGGACAAATTTAAAGTTGTTGGTTGTTGTAACTTTAATAAGCTGTTCCACATTTAACTTGTATAAAGTGGGCGGGCTTTCCGGCCCACCCCACAAAAGTTTGAAAAAATTAAATAAAGCAAATTAAATGTGGTTTAGCTTAGTTGATTTTAAATTTATATTAGAGAATATCTTTTCTCTCCAGCTTTTCGCGCTTAACGATGGCGAAACTCCACTATAGCTTCTGAATAATCAGGAGAAGCACCTTTGAGCAAAGGCGAATTTTGGTTTTTAAGATATATATTAAAGAAAGCCAGAGTATATGCATTAATAATCTTAGCCGCCCGTTGAGGTTCAATTGAGCCTAAGGTCTGTTTAATCGGAGGTTCTTTCTCAGTTGAGTAGGCTGAAAATAGGGGAACGATTAAACCGAAGTCGGTAAAACTGTTGTGTTTGCTGCCTTTGATAATGAGGCTATAAGCATCATTATTCAGCCTTTGATAAAGTAATCTAGAGTACACTTCCCGTTTTTCACGGGACATTACCATGAACGGGCGATTTAAACGGGCTTTGCTAGTAAGACTAAATAGCTCTCCATATTCACCACTATCCATACTGATTCCTGCTTTAATTCGACGGTCTAGTCGCATTGCTTCAACAACCGTATTCCCACCAAGCGAATGACCAAAAATCCCAATTTGGCTTAAGTCCAAACGTCCGCTGAATAATCCTTGAGCATCTTTAACATTGATACGCTCCAGTTGATTAAGCACAAAGCTGACATCCTTTGCCCTAATCGAAGTAGCGTCCGTAAAGGTTCGGTATTCTGTTTGTTTACCAGTAGATGAAAAATTGAAGGTCGTAGATTGGGTGATAACTCGTCCATCCGGAAGCAGGACTGGAGTTTCGTAGGTAGGATTTATGCCAACGACAACATAGCCATGACTGGCTAGTTGTTCTAACTGCGAGGAATACTGTTTGGGCGTAGAACCAAAGCCAGGAGAGAAAAACACAACGGGATAGTGTCTTTGGGCATTGGCAAGACTAGCTTTAGGAATAGAGTTTGTTCGGACTACTTGAGTGACCAACTCGGTAAATACATCAGCCGATACTCCAAAACCAGATCCAAAAACCCTAGAAGTGGCGAGTGCAAAGCCGTCATCTATGTAGGGTGCAGGTGTTGCTCCTGGCTTTACTTTGGCAGGATACCAAATATAAACCATTAACTCCCGCCGATCAGTTGGAGGCAGGCTAGTAATCAGCTTTCGTGTCCGCAGGTCGTATACTTCGCTGCTATAGGTTTCTTTTCGAGAAGAATCGACCAGGTGGTAAGAGGTTGTGCCCACTTGGTAAGAACCACTCAGAGCAGGTAGTCGGAAGCCGGAAGAACGATTTGCTGGTTCTATTTTTGATTGTGATGTCTGTGCTAAGAACGGTTCAATCTGGGCAAGGGAAAGCAGAATTCCTAAAGCAGTTATTATTCCAAAGGTTATTGTAACTTTACGAAATTCTTTCATCATCCCGTGAAGAGTAAGGTTGGTTGTTAGTTATTCTACCAACCAACCTTACTCTTCACTATTTCTTCAAAAACCGCTGACTCAGACGAGAGACAAAAACATTCACCTCTGGTAATCTGATCCATGAGGCAATGACACCAAAAATGGCAATTCCCACTACACCAGATACAGACAACTCAAGCAGCAAAATCAGCAAACCCTCTTTACCTAAAAAGTGCTGACACACTTCTAGATTTGCAAAGCTGGCTATTCCACCTATTATGCTAGCGGCAATTAAACCTAAAAACGGTAAACTCCACTCGCGCAAAGGTAAACCATTTAACCTGCGATTAAGTAAAAATAACAGCATTAATACTGAACTGCAATTTACAGTTACAGTTGCTAAAACCAAGCCAGAAGCGCCAAAAGGTTTAATTAAAAGGTAATCAAATACAGCGTTAAAGAAGATATTAATCATACTGATGCGAAAAGGTGTATCGCCATCACCTAAGGCATAAAACACCCGCACCAAAACATCACGTCCCAAATAAACAAACATGCCAATTCCGTTAGCAATTAGCAGCGAAGACACTAGCGCTGAGTCTCTTTCCTCAAAAGCACCGTGTTCGTAAACTATGCGGACAATCGGCACAGAAAGCGTTATCATCAACGCACCCAAGGGCAGCATGGTAAAGGCTGAAAGTAATAAACCTTGGCGAATGCGTAATTTTAACTCATCCCAATTATTCGGGTCAGCAAGTCGGGCAAACATCGGTAATAAAGGAACCAAAATCATGTTAGAAATGATTCCTAAAGGAGTTTGCACCAGTAATGAGGCATTATTTAAAGCAGCAGCAACCCCGATAGTGGGAATCAAAGATGCGAAAAACAAATCTGTGTAGAGGTTGATTTGCAGCATCCCAGAGGAAAAGGTAGCAGGTCCCATGATTTTCAGAACATCTCTTACCCCAGGCTGATTAAAATCAAATCGCAACCGCAATGTACCCAAACCAGACTTTGCTTGCACGATTACCTGCACCAACCATTGCAAAACTGCCCCGGCTAAAACTCCTCCTGCCAAAACAATTCCGCCCAATTTGGCATATTCAAGACTGCTTATTTTTTCTTCACCCAATTGCAGATAAAGGACACCCAGACCAACAATAACTGTAATGCTGGAAAATAACGGACTGATGGAAGGTAGCCAGAATTGATTTGCAGCGTTGAGAACTCCAAAGCCAATACCAATCAGTCCGGCTAAGAGTGCGATTGGTGCCATGATTTGAAGTTGTAAAATAGCGATCGCTCTCACTAAATCTTTGTGTCCCAGTCTTAAACCAGGTGCAAAGATGTCAATCATCTGCGGCGCAAAAATTACCACAAAAATCGCCACTACTAGCAGCATACCACCGATCAGCGTCGTTATCGTTTCCACTAAAGGAGCCGCTTCTTCTTTCCTACGTTTGGATAAAACGCTGACAACCGCACTATAAAATGGTCCGTTAATCCCCCCTAACAATATCAACAGAAACCCAGGAATCGTATAAGCGTAGTTAAAAGCATCAGCAGCCGGTCCCAAACCAAAAGCCGCAGCGATCGCTTGCTGACGTACTAAACCAAAGACTTTACTAATTAACGTTGCAGCTGCGACAATGCCAGCTATTCCAACCAGAGAACGAGAAGTTTTTTCTTGTGCCACGAATTATTATTGACAACTCAAGCGATAGCGTATCTCTTGAATATTTAACCCCAAATTCGATAGTCTGTCAGGCAAATTTTGAAAATGGGGAATGGGTAATGGGGTAATGGGTAATGGGTAATTGGTAATTGGTAATTGGTACTCCCCCATCCCCCCCATCCCCCTTGTCCCCCTTGTCCCCCTTGTCCCCCACACCACGCTTCCCCTACTCCCCCCTTTACCGACACCCCAAACTCTCTCTTGTGGAAACACCTGTAACTGGATTGATGCCCGATGCGCGATCGCACAATAATGACACTTGATAGCGGTCAATCAAAGCATCGGTAAAATCAGCACCTGTAATATCCGCATCATAAAAGCGGCTACTTGTCAAGGTCGCTTGTGTAAAAATCGCATTTTTCAAATTTGCCCCATCCATAGTTACGCGGTCAACTAAAGCATCTGAAAGATTTGCACCTTCTAAATTCGCTCTTAGTAAAACTCCCTTGGTGAGAATTGCATTAGTTAAATTGCTCCCTTGGAAATTTGCCCCGCGCATTTCCGCTGCCACAAAAGTTACACCCGTCAAATCAATGTTAGAAAAATCACGGTTTTCTAAACTCATATTGCTGTAGTTGATTGTATTTACTTGAGCAAAAGCCGGATGCGGATTAAGTATTATCCACAAAGCAGCTAGTAGCAAAGTTACAATCAAACTCAAAAAGCGAAGCAAAATCTTTTTCATAAGTTTGTTGGTTGTTGGTTGTTAGTTGTTATTTGTTAGTTGTTAGTTGTTAGTTGTTCTACTACCCGCTAACTCCTAACTCCTAACTCCTAACTCCTAACTCCTAACTCCTACTTTGTTCTACTTCCAATCCTTACCAATACGAATTGTTAAGTCAGATTCGAGGTCGCCGGTAGAGGAGACTTCGATATTACCTAAGCCTAAAATATTTTGTAGGTCAATTCCTGCTTGGCGGTTTCCTTTTTGGACAACAATCTGAGTTTGGCGCTGGGTATCGGGCCAATCAGCTGTTGTGTTAATTTTTGTAAAGCCTTTTTGTTTGAGATATTTGATAACTTTTTCAGTTAGCTGAGGTTGATTAGAAGCATTTTGAATAGTAATTTTGAGGTTCTGGACTGGTCGGACATCTGGCTTAATACCAGTCAGATTCACCCCAACATAATCATTCAATAATCTTTGTTGTCCGGTCATATCCAGCCAATAGCTATTTGGGTCTTGGCTTAAACGGCTGAAAATACCTGGCAACATCGTCATTTGGAAATTATCTCGCTCCACATTGACGGAGAAGTTGACCAGCGCCATCATTTCTTCCATTTTCAGGTTGGTATCAAAATACTTCCGCATCATCCGGGTTAATTGCGGCAACCTGGGTACAACAGTGGGGTTATTGAGACGATTGACTAATCCTGCCAACAGTGCTTGCTGGCGCTGTACTCTCGGCAAATCTCCCATCCCTGGATCGCGGTATCGAGCAAATTCTTCTGCTTGTTCGCCGTTGAGGGTTTGCCAGCCTCTAACTAAAGATGTTTGACCAGAGGAGTCTTGGTATTCCATCGAACTAGGAACGTAGACCTCGACGCCACCCAATTGATCTACCAACTGGCGTAAGCCGCTGGTGGAGATGCGAATATAGCGATCGATAGGCGCATTATTCAAGGTACGACTGACTACCCGTGCTGCCAAGACGGGACCACCTTGAGCGTTAGCATCGGATACTTTGGTCAATCCCTTTTCCGGAATTGAGATCATCGTATCTCTGGGAATTGAAAGTACCCGAATCGATTTGTCGCTGGGGTTTAACCGTACCAGCAGCATTGTATCGCTTTTGCCTGCAAAGCTTTCTGGTGAACCATCTACGGTACCTTGAGTTGGTTCAATGCCCATGATTAAAATATTCATCGGGCGGGAAAGCTGATATTGAGAGAGTCTGTCTGCCAACTCTCCCGGCATTGGCATTTTTTGCGGATCTTTACCGGCGAGAAGTTCTTCATCGGTTCGATCCAAATCGCTCCATAGTGGAGTCCATAGCGCCAATGTGGAAACGAGCAAACCAGATAAGACGATGCCTAAAACTGCTGTGAGTATCCACAACAACCAGCGAGGCATACTTAAACCCAAGCGATCGTAAAGCTCGTTGGGGATGGAACTTACCGATTCGACAACGCTACGGTTCGCTATCGGCTCTTTTAGCTCGATTTCATCCTGTAGATCAGGTATAAGCTGATTTTCTGGCAGTTCTACCTGATTTTCCGGCAGTTCTACTTGATGCGGCGTTACTTGATTTTCTGAAAATTGTACTTGTTTTATCACGATTATCTCCCCACTCAACCACTCCCTAAACGTATGTTAATCCAAGCTACAAAACTTGCCAGTGGAAATCGTCACAGTACACTTGTAATGTTCGTTGCTTAGGTTTGTATGACATAATGAATACTCCATTTTTCCCCGTAATTCTTGCAGGTGGTAAAGGTGAACGTTTTTGGCCTTTGAGTCGCGCTTTGCGACCAAAGCAATTTTTAAGTCTCGATGGTAGCTCTAGAAGTCTTCTACAAGCAACTGCCGATCGCCTGCTACAAATTGCTGACGGTTGGGAGAATTTGTGGGTAATAACTTCTAGTCAGATAGAGAGAGGAGTCCGAGAACAACTACCATCACTGCCATCTGTAAATTTACTTGTCGAGTCACAGGGAAGGGACACTGCCGCAGCTGTCGCTTGGGCAAGTTTGGAAATTAAAAAGCGTTACGGAGAAGAGGCTATTATCGGCTTTTTCCCTGCTGACCACTGGATTGCTGACCAAGAAGCGTTTGCACGTACTTTAAGTGCTGCTACTCAACTTGCGGCAAGCTCAGAAGCGATTGTCACATTGGGGATCAAGCCTACTTTTGCATCAACTGGCTATGGCTACATCGAAGAAGGCGAAAAGATTGGTAGCTTTGATGAGTTGCCTTTCTTTCACGTTAATCGCTTTACTGAAAAGCCTGACCGAGAAACGGCAGAAAAGTTTCTTTCTACAGGAAAATTTAGCTGGAATAGCGGTATGTTTATTTTTCGTGCGGGGGTTGTTCTCAAAGAACTGCATACCCACGCTCCGGAAATTATTGAACCGCTAGAACAACAGGGTGCTGATATTTATCCGCAGTTGCCTAAAAAGAGTATAGACTATGCCCTAATGGAAAAAACAAGTATAGCCTATGTATTGCCAGTTGAATTTGGTTGGGATGATTTAGGTGATTGGAATGCGATCGAACGTTTACTTAAAAAAGAAGACAATCCCAATGTGGAACTAGCTACCCATGTAGGGCTAGATACCCAAGGTGCAGTTATTTACGCTACCGATCCAGAAGATGTAATTGTGACTATTGGTTTAGAGGATGTGGTGATTGTGCGCGATCGCAACGTCACCCTCATTGTCAAAAAAGACCGTACCCAAGAAATCAAGCAAATCCTCAAAACCTTACAGAGCGATTCCCGATTTACCGAACTCTTGTAAAAGTTAAAACCCTTGGCAGAGGCGGAAAATGTAGCATCTCCATTATAACTTGAATATCTGTTATTTTTTCTAACATTTATGCAAGCCTATAGCCTTGAACCTCTAGCCAAAACAATGGCAATAAACTCAATTATTGCTAACAAAAATTATACTTCTCCTCACAAAGGATTTTTTCATCCCCATCGTCTATTACACGGTGGGGATTCCTGCTCAGATTAAGTCAAAACAATGCTTACCAATCAAACTTAAACAAAAACTCTAAAATCATATGTATAAAGATTTAAAGACTGTACCAAGGCAAGCAAAATAACAACGGTATCAAACAATTGTTATCCCCTGCTACTTACCTCTTTAACTTCTGCTTTATTCTTTCTTCTCCTGTCGGAGACGCTACTTTGAACGCGTTCTTCGTGTCTAGTCTTCGACAAGCTACTTCGTATCTTCGCGGTTCGTTAAAATTATGTTCCTCACTCAAACTGTTCCCCGTCAAAGAGATATTGTTGAAGTCCTATTCCGCAACGGCTGGGACTACATGCGAAGGGTACTCACCGGTGCGAAAGCCGATGATCCACAGCTACCCCCACCGGCAGTATTGAAAAACATCCTGGTGGATTTGGGACCAGTTTATGTCAAACTAGGTCAGCTACTTTCTACCCGTCCAGACTTACTTAGCGGACCCTATATTGATGAATTATCAACGCTACAAGATGAAGTCCCAGCAGTTCCTTGGGCAGATATTGAAGTACTGATTCGCAAGCAATTGAAACGTCCTTTAGAAGAAACTTTCGCCATCATTAATCCTGTACCGGTGGCAGCAGGCTCAATTGCTCAAACCCATCGAGCAACACTAGCAGATGGTCGAGAAGTAGCGCTAAAAGTGCAACGTCCGGGAATAGATTTAACGGTTGCTCAAGATATCGCTTTAATTCAAGGAATTGCCGATTTAGTTGCTCGAACTGAATTTGGGCAAAACTATGAAATTAAAGCGATCGCCGAAGAATTTACCAAAGCGTTAGAAGCTGAGTTAGATTTTACACGCGAAGCCGGTTACACCGATCAATTGCGGCGCAATTTATCTGAGAGTAAATGGTACGATCCCAGTCAAATAGTAGTTGCTGAAATTTATTGGGATTTAACTACAGAAAAATTGATGGTGATGGAGTGGCTCGACGGAGTACCGCTTCTGTCATCGAAATTTAACAAACTGGAAAATGCTGAAGAACTTGCCGCAGAACGCCAAGCAATTACAACTTTGTTATTTCGCGTTTTCTTTCAACAACTATATATAGATGGATTTTTTCACGCCGATCCGCATCCAGGAAATTTATTTTATTTGCGAGATGGTCGGGTTGCCCTTTTAGACTGTGGCATGGTGGGAAGACTCGATCCCCGCACTCAGCAAATATTAACAGAAATGTTGTTGGCGATCGTTGATTTAGATGCTCAAAGGTGCGCTCAGTTAACTTTGCAGCTTGCGGATTCACGTCAACCAGTGATTTTAGCGCGTCTGGAAAATGACTACGATCGCATGTTGCGGAAATATCACAACATGAACTTGTCAGAAATCAACTTCAGTCAAATAATTTATGAAGTTCTGCAAGTTGCCCGCAATAATAAAATCCGTTTGCCGAGCAATATGGGTTTATATGCGAAAACTCTAGCGAATTTAGAGGGTGTAGCGCGGGGATTCAACCCAGAACTTAATTTTATTGATGAAATTAAGCCATTACTGACAGACTTGTTTAGACGACAGTTGTTTGGTGATAGTCCGGTGCGATCGCTTTTAAGAACAGCGCTGGATCTCAAAAGTCTCTCCTTACAATCTCCCCGGCAAATTGAGTTGCTACTAGACCGAGTGACATCAGAAACCTTACAGTGGAATTTATCGCTACGCGGTTTAGATGGTTTGCGTCGCACTCTCGATGATGCCGCAAATCGCCTATCTTTTAGCATTTTGGTTGGTTCGCTAATAATGGGAGCCGCAATTATTTCCAGCAACCCGCGATCGGATCAGTTATCGTTTTTGAACAACGTACTATTTGCCGCGGCGAGTTTGTTAGGTTTGTGGTTAATTATTAGTATCTTGCGATCGGGTCGTTTACGTTAAGCGGTAGAGACGTTCCACCAAAACGTCTGTACGAAAAGCGCGCAATTATACCAATTTCCGGAAATCATGATACATATATCATCGGTTGTAGGGGAGCCAGCCACGTGCGGGGGTTCCCCTTGGACTGAACCCGGACAAAAATGGACAGGCTTCATCCTTTGTGACTCGCTATCGTGTTGAGGATCTTTAAAACAAGCCTGTCCATTTTTGTCT
>NZ_JTCM02000158.1 GCF_000817785.2 Hassallia byssoidea VB512170
AATCCCCTCCCCGCAAGCGGGGAGGGGAGACAAAGCTACGCTTTGGCGGGGTGGGGTTCTTTGGGCGATCATAAGTAATCAAACGGACATGATATTACAGGTAAATATGGCGAGAATTTTAATTTTAGGGGCTGGTGTGATGGGAACTGCCTTGAGTGTTCCTCTCACTGATAACGGACATATCGTTAATTTAGTCGGTACGCATCTAGATGATGATATTATTGCCAAGTTACAAGCGGGTTATCCCCATCCTCGCTTGGGTATTCAGGTAGCAGAAAGAGTTACAGCTTATACTTGCGAACAATTGAGTGAAGCCATAAAAGGTGTAGATTTAGTTGTCATTGGCGTTAATTCTCACGGTATAGAATGGGCGGCTCAAGCTCTGGGTGCGGTATTATCAGTAGATATTCCCATCTTGGCAGTCACTAAGGGATTGGCAGGTGATGGTGAAAAATTATCGATTTTGCCCGATGTTCTCTGCGCTAATTTGCCAGATGGTGTACGCGATACTCCTGCGGAGTCGCTGCGCGATCGCATTCAAATTGCTGCTATTGGCGGACCTTCGATTGCCCAAGAATTAGCAGCTCGTCGCCATACTTGCGTGATGTTTACCAGTACAAATCCAGCTTTATTACAACACTTAGCTGAGTTAGCGCGTACTCCTTACTATCACATTTGGACAAATACCGACATTATCGGCATTGAGGTATGTGTCGCGATGAAAAATGTTTATGCTCTTGCTGTCGGCTTAGTTATCGGCTTCTTGGAAAAAGCAGGTAAAGCTGTCAATGATGCCGAAATGCACAATTTGGCTGCCGCTATCTTTGCTCAAGGTATGTGGGAAACAGCCTACTTAGTAGACAAGATGGGAGGCAAAACCGAAAGCGTTTACAGTCTTCCCGGTGCTGGGGATTTGTACGTTACCTGTCAAGGTGGACGTAACAGCCGTATGGGACGTTTGTTAGGTTTGGGTATTCCCTACAGCCAAGCTAAAGCTGAATATATGCCAAATGATACTGTTGAGGGTGCTTCCTTAGCTTTAGCAATTGGGCAAACAGTAGAAAATATGATTCATAAAGGTGATTTGGATGCGATCGCCCTTCCTTTATTACGTACCATGATTGATATTGTCTGCCATAATGCCCCGGCAATTATTCCTTGGGAGAAGTTTTTTGTTAGATAGCTTCATCGGGGCGATCGCTTCGGCACTTTACTAGACTATAACTCTTTGTTCACACTTCATACTTTGATAAATGCTCGACAAAGTGCTCTCTAACAAGCTTGGCAATATTAGATAATTAATATACAAGTAGTGGCTTCTGTAGTATTAATCAAAAAGCCTAGAGCGCAAGCATATGTCAGAATTGTGGACTAATTTTTTTACATCATCTCCATTTATTCCCCACGGACACTGTTATCTGTGGAAAACAAATTTAGTCGGGCTACACTTATTGTCCGACGCATTCATCGCACTAGCTTATTTTTCCATCCCCATCACACTGTTTTGGTTTGTCCGGCAGCGACGGGATTTGCCGTTTGACTGGATATTTCTGTTGTTTGCTGCCTTCATCGTCGCTTGTGGCACGACGCACTTGATGCAAATTTGGACGCTGTGGTATCCTACCTATTGGTTGTCGGGAGCAATTAAAGCGGTTACGGCAATGGTATCTGTATTTACCGCCTTACAACTAGTCCCCCTAGTGCCGCAAGCTTTAGCGCTTCCGAGTCCAGCGCAACTAGAGCAAGCTAATCAACAACTGCAAATACAAATAAAAGAACGTCTGCGGGTGGAACTGGAGTTAAGAAAATATCAGGATAATCTCGAACAGTTGGTAGCGCAGCGTACCAATGAACTTATCCAGACTAACGCACAATTACAGCAGGAAATTGTCGAACGTCAGCATACAGAAGCAGCACTACGTCAAAGCCAAGAAACAATTCGGCAACAACTGACAGAGATTGAAGCTATTTATACTAATGCCCCGATTGGACTGGGTATGTTAGATATTAATTTCCGATATATTCGTGTCAACAAGCAGCTAGCCCAAATCAATGGCATTCCAGAATCAGAACATCTGGGACGAACTGTACACGAGGTATTGCCAGAGTTAGGAAACGTGCAAAAGCCAGTCTTTGAGGAGATAATTGCCACGAGATTACCGGTTCTCAATCATGAACTCCAGGGTGAGACACCAGCCCAACCTGGCATTGAGCGGTCATGGGTGGTTAGTTACTATCCCCTCCAAGATGGCGATCGCCAAGTAGCAAGTATCAACATTATTGTCCAAGAAATTACCGAACGCAAGCGAGCCGAGCAAGAACGAGAAGCGCTATATACTCGCGAACAATCTGCGCGTCAACAAGCTGAAACTGCCAACCGCGTCAAAGACCAGTTTCTTGCCGTTCTCTCGCACGAACTCCGCACACCCCTCAACCCCATTTTGGGCTGGGCAAAACTGCTGCAAACTCGCTCTTTTGATAGCGCTACCATTGTTAAAGGACTCACTACCATCGAACGCAATGCCAAATTGCAGATTCAACTGATTGATGACTTACTCGATGTCTCCCGGATTCTCCGCAATAAACTGATTCTAGAAATTAGTTCTGTAGATTTATCAGCGGTAATTGCCGCAGCACTAGAAACAGTGCGCTGGGCAGCAGAAACTAAAGCTATGCAAATTCAGCTTCAAATTGACCCGAATGTAAATTTTGTTTACGGTGATTTTAATCGTCTCCACCAAGTTATCGGAAATCTACTCTCTAACGCTGTCAAGTTCACACCCTCTGGTGGACAGATAGAAGTTAGTTTAAGGCAAAATGGCTCTTGTGTCCAAATTAACGTCAGCGACACGGGTAAAGGTATTAGCCCTGATTTTCTGCCCCATGTATTTGAATACTTTCAACAAGCAGATAGCAGCACAACCAGACAGTTTGGCGGGCTGGGGTTGGGATTGGCGATCGTGCGTAATCTGGTAGACTTGCATGGGGGGAGTGTAACGGTAGAGAGTCCGGGAGAAGATAAAGGTGCAACGTTTAGCGTGAAATTACCTTTGGTTCCAGCTTCGCTTGTGTTGCCTGAAAACAGCTCAACTAAGTCTTCAACTCTACCGAATTTAGTCGGAGTGAAAATTTTTATTGTCGAGGATGATGATGATTCCCGCGAGTTTCTCTGCATATTACTACGAAAATCTGGGGCGATCGTCACAGCAGCAGCATCAGCACTAGAAGCATTATCTAATTTTACTAACTCTCAACCAAATATCTTATTATGTGACATCGGTATGCCAGAAATGGATGGTTATAGCTTTATGCGTCAAATCAGAACTATGTCACCAGAACAAGGTGGGAATATTCCCGCTATTGCTTTGACTGCTTATGCTGGTGAGACTGACAAGCAGCAGGTATTAGCAGCAGGTTTTACCAAACATGTTGCCAAACCAGTTGTGGTAAATGAATTAATTGCTTCGATCGCAGAATTGGTAAAATCGTAGTAACCACTTTAGTGGTTAAATTAATAACTAAAGTGCTTAGTCTGAATTAAATCGTAGTAACCACTTTAGTGGTTAAATTAATAACTAAAGTGCTTAGTCTGAATTAAATTAAGGACTGAAGTCCTTACTACGGGTTAAATCAACTTCATTTCGCGTAAAGAGTGACGTAATTTTTTCGCTTCATCAGGGTTGTATTTTTCATGAAGGACGATCGCCTGACCAAAAGCTGATAAACTATCTTGGAGATTGCCTAGTTTCAACCAAGCAACGCCCAAGTTTTGATAAGCTTCTGCATAGTTGGGATTTAATTTAATCGCTTGAGTATAAGATGCGATCGCTTCATTCAACAATCCCAAAGCCTTAAACGTCATTCCCAGATTATAATGTCCGGCAGCAAAATTAGGATCGATTTGCAAAGCTGTTTCGTAAGCAGCTTTTGCATATTTTAAATCGGACGCTGCCTTGAGTAAGTTACCCAAATTGTTGTACGCTCCTAATTTGAGCATCGGGTAAATATTTAACTTGATTGCAGCGGTATAGTGAGCGATCGCTTGTCTGGGATTTTGCAATCGAGTGTAAGCAATGCCTAAATGATAGTAAAGTTCGTATAAAATCTCATCGTTAGCTTGTTTGGAAGCGACACCTTTAATTAACAACTCTAAACCAGAGGCAATTTTACCAGTTTGCACATATAAAGCACCTAGCTTGCTGCATACATATGGGTCATCAGGATGATTGACAAGAAAGCTTTCCATTGCTGCTTGTGCTTTCGCGTATTTATTTTGTTGAGCGATCGCGTTTTTTTGGTATCCTTCATGCAGAATTGCCACCTCTGGTAAATAGCCTACCTGCCAATCCGGTTCCTTAGCTAAAATTGCCGATACACTATCATCCACCAAAGCATGATATGGACGGGAAAAGCAGATATCCGGATGTTTTCTAAACAACCGCGAAACCATAGAATAAGGAGATTGTTCAGCACCAACTTCACTTCGTACTAAATTAATTAGAAGATGCGAATCACTTTGTATAGCTTCTTTGATATGCGGTACAATCTTTGGTGTGAGAGTTTCATCTGCATCTAATACTAAAATCCAATCACCTGTAACGTATTTTAAAGCATCATTGCGGGCAGCACTGAAATCATTGCACCATTTAAAGTGATGAACCTTTGCACCGAATTGTTTAGCGATGTCGGGAGTTTTATCTTGAGAACCTGTATCTAATATTATAATTTCATCTACAACATTTTTAACACTACCCAAGCACTTAGGTAGCGTAGCGGCTTCATCTTTAACAATCATGCATAAACTGATCATAACTTGCCGTCATCCAAACTTGAGCGCAAAGACAGAATGAGAGCTATATATAAAGTTGGGTTTAATTAACCCAACTTTGATATACTTCTTATATTACGCCGTTTTAGCGTTCTCACCGGATGCTTCTTCAGTATTAATTTTTAAGCGATTCATCTTGCTTCTGCGGACACGTTCGCTTTTACGAACACCACCAGCCATTTCATACTCACGGCTATCTTTGCCGTATTTAAAAGCTATTCCAATCAACATTCTTTCTGCAAGTTCGCTCAAGTTTTTTTCTAACTGAGCAATCTCGATTTTATAAGAGTCTATCACACATAGAGCCGTGTTATAAGCATCAATTTTTGCTCGTAACTGCTCAATTAATTGTGTCATATTTTGCAAGCTGCGAGCATCGCCAAAATCCAAACTTGGATCGATCGCTTTTAATCCAGCAGCTCTTAACTCAGCTTTTTGCAAAAAGGGCGATGTACGTTTTTTCCGAGACATAAATATACTCCGCTAAAAAGATTACATAGCTAGCTTGCCCTACAAAACCTGCATTCTCAATCAGGATAATTAATGATTTTTTGTGCGTTTTTGAACTTTGTAAAGGGCAAAAACCTAGTAATATCTCTGATAAATCTGTCGAAATCGGGGATCTGAACCTTATAAATAACGACAGCTTCAACGTTGGTAACGAAGCGATTAGTTTTGGTCACGAAAACTTCTGCATTCATAACCAAAGCTTTAACATTGGTAACGACAGCTTTTATTTTCATAACGTTGCGATTAGTTTTCGTCACGACACAGAAACCCGACTTGTTGAAGAAGTCGGGTTTCTACAGGTTGGGTATGAAATCTATAATAAAATTAAAAACACCCCTTAATTATATCTCTCACCACCGATCAAGTATTTACTGCTTAGAAGTTCGTAGTGAGCGATTTATCGCTCATATCTGACAGCAAACTTGACTAAAAGTAAAAACAACAAACAACATCATGAACATAAAAGCAATTATTCATCCAGCCGAAGAAGGTGGGTACTGGGCAGAAGTTCCTGCTCTTCCCGGTTGCATAACCTTTATGTGATACGATAGAAGAGGTATCAGCTAACTTGAAAGATGCAATTGAAGGATGGCTTGAAGTTGCAAATAGCAGTCACAAACTAGGGCAAAGCGATCAAGTTGTGGATGCGATCGCACTATCTCCTCATTTCCATTTACGCTACCTTTAAAGCTTTCTCAGGTAAAGCCAATGCTTCTGGCAAAAGCTTACCCAGCTCGTGATACCATTCAATCAGAGACTCAATTACTTCCTGATTTCTTCCTTTGCGCCTCTGCGCCTTTGCGTGAGATAAAAATAATGTGGTTCATTTACCTGAAAAGTGAAGGTGCTAAAGTGTTAGTAACACTTTTACCCGATGATGAAGCAGATTTCTGGCTTAAAACTAGCCAATCACTTGATGCAGTGTGGGATAATACTGAAGATGATGTCTATGCCCAGCTACTTGAAAAATGAAGCTTGGCGTATAATATTCATGTCCACCTAAACAAGCTGTGATTTGCAATGAGTGACAAAGAAGCAGTGCTTGAACTTGTAAAGCGTTTACCTGCCACCGTATCTTTACGCGAAATTCTACAGGAGATTGAGTTTATTGCAGCTGTTAAAGAAGGTTTAGACGAGATCGATCAAGGACAGGGCATATCTGTTGAGTCTGTAGAGCAAATGATGGCAGAATGGACTACAACGTAATATTGTCTTTAAAAGCAGTTGGAGATTTGGAAGCGATTGTTCGGTATATAGCATTAAACAATCCAGAAGCAGCCAGAAAGGTAGGGCAAAATCTGCTCAACAAAACCAAGGAACTAGGTCAGTTTCCATTTAAAGGTCAGATAGTGCCGGAATTCAACAGTTCTGATATTCGGCAAGTCATTCTCAAGCCATAGCGAATTGTGTATCGAGTCGAAGAAGATAAAAAGCTTTGTAGTGTTGCTCGGTTCTGGCATTCATCCCAAGAAAACCTGGAACTTTGAGAAAGATGCCGCAAAAAGAAGCATTCAACAAATATGGTCTTCAATTTGATAACAGATTTTTTTGCTTAAGACATTCCCTCACTCCACTCTCCCCTCACAGCTTACTGCTGAATCGTTCTAATCAACTCCAGCGTTTGTTGGTACAACGCTGTATTTCCTTGTTGTCGAAACAGTTCAGCAGCTTTTTGTAAATCAGCAATTGCCCCCTGCTTATCTCCCAACTCGTAGCGGATAATACCCCGGTTGGTGTAAGCTTCGGCATAGTTAGGATTAATCTTGATGGCATTATTGTAGTCAGCTATTGCTGCTTGCTTATCTCCCAACTCGTAGCGGACAACACCCCAGTTGTAGTAGGCTTGGGCATCATTAGGATTAATCTTGATGGCAGTATTGTAATCAGCTATTGCTGCTTGCTTGTCTCCCAACTCGTTGCGGGCATTACCCCGGTTGACGTAGGCATTAGCATAGTTAGGATTAATCTTGATGGCAGTATTGAAATCAGCAATTGCCCCCTGCTTATCTCCCAACTCGTAGCGGACAACACCCCGGTTGTCGTAGGCTTGGGCATCATTAGGATTAATCTTGATGGCAGAATTGTAATCAGCTATTGCCCCCTGCTTATCTCCCAACTTGTAGCGGACATTACCCCGGTTGACGTAGGCATTAGCATGGTTAGGATTAATCTTGATGGCAGTATTGTAATCAGCAATTGCCCCCTGCTTATCTCCCAACTCGTTGCGGACAACACCCCGGTTGACGTAGGCACTAGCATAGTTAGGATTAATCTTGATAGCAGAATTGTAATCAGCAATTGCCCCTTGCTTATTTCCCAAATCGTCGCGGGCAATACCCCGGTTGTAGTAGGCTTGAGCATAGTTAGGATTAAGGCGAATTGCTTGATTTAAATCTGCTATAGCGCCTTTATAATCTTTCTGGCTATACTTTTCACTCGCTTTCAGATAAAAATCACCCGCTGTCGGCGCCGTTGCAACTACATTTGGTGGCTTCACTCCCACATCCACCCCAACCGCCAACATTTGCCGCAAACTAGAATAAATAGTAGTCCCTAAAGCCCCACTTATTACAACCTGCCCAGAATCTTCTTCTGAAGCTTGAGTAATCGCTCTACCGTGAATTCCGATTAATTCCCCTTGCTCGTTTAATATAGCGCCGCCACTCATACCCCTCGACGTGCGATTATCATAGCTGAGGTCATAACCATCACGCTGCGAACCTTTAGCATCTACCTTGCCATCTTTGATTCTAAAATCAACATTAGAAGTTACTGATGTCTTTGCCGGAAACCCAGCAACGTAAACTACACTATTATTTGTCACTTTATCAGAGTTGCCGATTTTCGCCGTTGTGTATTTTTGATTGCTATTAAATTCCACAACAGCTAAATCCAAACTTGGCAGAGGTTTGATATTCTTGATTTGATAAGTTTGTTTATCAGGGGTGATGATTTGTTTTTTCCCCTCCTTTGCCACATGACCGGCAGTCAAAACAGTGTAAACATTGCCAGTGTGCTTGATAATTATCCCCGAACCCGCAAAGCTGGGATTTTGACTATCAACAATCTTCACGGTGATTTCTCTGCCAATCTTTTCTACGTCTGATGCAGACAGTCCCACAGCTACCTGAGATTGTACCAGCACCATCGATACACCAATCAACACAGGCGAAAGCGCGTGATAATACTTCATCTTATTTACCCAATTTATGATAAAACTTTCTGTAGGGTGCGTTATAACGAAGTTTAACGCACCGCATTAACCAAAACGTGCCTAATTATAGCGGTGCGTTACTGCGTTAACGCACCCTACGATTTTTCACCGCTCAGGTTGCAGATTATTCAAATACGTATCAAAATCAATATATATTTGAGTATCATCGTTACTTTGATTCTGAATTTGTCCAGAGGCTAAAGCACGACGATCAAACAGGCTTTGTACAGCAAGTTTGGCATTAGAGCCAGGTTTCAGGGTGAATAAGACAGTGCGATCGCTACAAACATCATTTGTACTCACAACAGCACACACAACAGATTGTTTATTCAGCCTTCCAGTAATAATCGTTTTTAAAGTACCATTGTCATAACTTCTCTGAAATCTCCGCGATACCTCTCGACAACGTTGTAGAGGTGTCAAAGAAGAATAAGAATAAACCCAGCGAATGATTGGTATTTTTCTCGTATCTTCTCGACGCGCAAATGTTACAGGTACACCTTTGCTTTGAGCGCAAAAAAACTTTCGGTTGCTAGCATAACTAGGCTGAGGTGGTGCTGTTGTAATGGTCAGAAGCATTGCCACAGCGCAAATTGCAACTTTTGTCAACGTCGGACTGAGTAACCTAAGTGTCATAAAAAAGCGTATATCTTACTTTTATAGCAATATAAGCGATTACACTGATAAAAAGCACCATTTCGGTACTATGCCTAGATATATCAGTATTTCGTAAATATTAGCAACTTTAATTATGTGCGAAAATCGTTATCAACTAAGGTAATAACTTGCAGGACTTATGGTGACTGTAATGCTGGGTCAAAAGCTTGGTGGACGCTACCAAATTGTTAAATATTTGGGAGAAGGTGCGTTTGGAGTTACTTTCGTAGCTGAAGATATGCAACGACCAGGAAATCCTCAGTGCCTTGTCAAGCAGTTTCAACCAAAAAACACAGACCCCCACACCTTACGGGAAGCACGACGACTTTTTGACAACGAAGCCAAAATGCTGGAAAAGCTAGGAACTCATGACCAAATCCCGCGTCTTTTGGCTCACTTTGAAGAAAATGAAGAATTTTATTTAGTTCAAGAGTTTATCGAAGGTCACGACCTTAGTCAAGAAGTGATTTTAGGTCAGAAACTGAGTGAAGCTGTAGTAATTAAACTTTTACAAGATATTTTAGAAGTTCTAGCTTTTGTCCATCAGCACGAAATTATTCACCGAGATATCAAACCCTCAAACATCCGACGGCGCCAAGATGGTAAAATTGTCTTGATTGACTTTGGTGCAGTCAAACAAATCAGTACCCAAGTAGTTAATTCTCAAGGTCAAACGAGTTTTACCGTTGCTATTGGCACTCGTGGTTATATGCCAAGCGAACAAGCCAATCGTCACCCGCAATTAAGCAGCGATGTCTACGCAGTGGGAATGATTGCTATCCAAGCACTTACAGGAATATTCCCAAGCAATTTGCCAAAAGACTCTCAAGGTGAAGTTGTTTGGCAAAATCAAGCACAAGTAAGTCAACAGTTAGCAGATATTATAGATAAAATGGTGCGCTATGACTTTCGTCAGCGTTACCAATCAGCATCGGAAGCATTACAAGCTTTTGGCACAAAAGTACACAATCAAACAACAGTATTTTCTGAGTCTTCAACAGTCAATTCAACTACGCCAACTCAGCTAGAGCGATCGCCGGCTAAATTTATGATAGGATTGGCGATCGCAGCAGTACTTGCAATCAGTATTGGATATTGGTACTTATTTTTTGGTTCTAAACCACCAGAAGATTTCTTAACTTATGCAAACCCAAATGTCGGGATAAAGATAAAATATCCGCAAAGCTGGGAAAGACGAGATATAGATAATCTTATCACTGGCGAAGTAGTTGCATTTGTGTCTCCCAAACAAGGTGATGCAGACAAATTCCCAGAAAAACTGACTATCAGCGTTGAAGATTTTTCCGGGACATTAGAGGATTTTAGCGATACATCTACTAAAGACATCACAAGACATTTGGTAAAAGCTGAAATTAAAAAGCCAAGTGACACAACTCTGGCAAATAAATCAGCCTATCAATTAATTTATACTGGTAAAGATGGGGAAAATAATTTAAAAAGTATGCAACTTTTTACTTTAAAAGGTGATAAGGCATATGTAATTACTTACACAGCAGCAATTGATAATTACAATGACTTTATCCAAACAGCGCAGACAATGATTAAATCATTTGAAATTCAGTAGAGACGTTCCACCGGAACGTCTCTACAATAGATGTGATTTGCCGGATATAACATGAAAAAAAAATGGTTTAACCGCACTATTAAACTATGACGATTATTACCCTAGAATTGTCGCCGGAATTGAAACAAAAACTACGGGAAAGTATCGCATGTCGCGACACCCAAAGCATTCAACAATTATTAGAGTATCGCCTTTGCACCAACGGTAGAAGCATTGCTGGAACAAACATCTACTCAATTGAACGATAACAACAGCGAAGATGAATTGGAGTTGGAAGAATCCCCTCACCAAACGATCCTTGCCTGCGAGATGGATGACGCAGGCTTACTGGAACTTGCGACGGCAGCTGCAACCTATCTCTTGGAAGATTTGACTACCAATGAAAAAGCGATCGCGTGATATTCAAGCATTCAACTGCGATCGCATGAGTCAAAGTGTAAAAACGCGAAACTCAGTAACCATAATCGGAAAACTGGGTTTCGACCCCAAATAAGAATAAGGAGCAATTCAATAGACACGTCCGGAATATGATTTGGGTACAAAAAAATGGTATAAAGTAAAATTGACCTTCTACCAGCATCTAATTAAATGATTAGTATCTTTGA
>NZ_JTCM02000159.1 GCF_000817785.2 Hassallia byssoidea VB512170
AGAGCGATGTTATGCCAATGCAGAGCGATGTTATGCCAATGCAGAGCGATGTTATGCCAATGCAGAGCGATGTTATGCCAATGCAGAGCGATGTTATCTTGTAGTTAATAAATTTAAATGTAGGGTGTGTTGTCGCGCAGCGCAACGCACCGTATTGAATTCAAGGTGCGATCTTCCTATGGCATAACACAACGCCACTTGCTTCTCAGATGCAAAGACGCTGCGCGAACAACGCAGGAAACCCGCGCAACGCAGTAACGCACCAAAACATAAAGGATGGTGCCGTACCCTCAGCAGTAACTATAATAATCGATCGCAAAAGAAATAAGGATGGTGCGTTATGCCTCAGGCTAACGCACCCTACTAAACCCGCCGAACCCCACCCCGCCAAAGCTGTGCTTTGTCTCCCCTCCCCGCAAGCGGGGAGGGGCTGATCGGGGTGGGGTGCAACGACTTAAAGAAGTCGGGGATCTGTTAGTCGGGGATTTGTTAATCAGACCTGAAATCTTTTACTGATGGCAACCTGACAGTAAACGTAGTGCCTGCACCTACTTGACTTTCTACAGCAATTTCACCACCATGTAAATCAACAAGAGTTTTGACAATCGCTAGTCCTAACCCAGTACCGGGAATGCTATCGATATTGCCACCCCGATAAAATGGCTCAAATATTTCTTGTCGATCTTTTAGCGGAATGCCAATACCCCCATCTTGAATTTGAAAAATTATATTTTCATCTTCAGAACATAGTTTCAACGTAACGCTGTTATTATCAGGCGAATATTTTATCGCATTTGAGAGCAAGTTACATAAGATATGCTGTAGCATTTTCAAGTCTAAATAAGCAGTTGTACAGTTATCTTGACTCACAAAATTGATTGATTGTTGGTTGCTATTTGCCAACTGCACCTGAGAAATAATATCACCACAAAACTGATTGAGGTTGATTTCTGTTGGTTGATAGTTCAATTTTGCAGCTTCTGCTTTACCAAACAACAAAATGTCATCCAACAACTGACTGATTTGTTTGATACCATCTTGAATTAAATCAAAATACGAGCCTTTCTTTTCCTCACTCCATTTGTGAATGTGACGTTTGAGTAAATCAGCAGAGAATGATACAATGTTTAGTGGAGTGCGGAATTGATGACAGAGCATAGAGACAAAGCGTTCTTTTTGTTCGCTGAGTCGTTTTGTTTGTTCTAACGCTTGGCAAAGCTCAAATTCTGCTTGTTTGTAATCGGTGATATCAATCGCTGTAATCAGTTCAACTGGTTTACCCGCAAAATCAAACATTCCATCCAGCAGTGCAGTTGTGCAAGCTAACCAGCGTTGACTACCGTTTTTTGTAAGAATTTGCATCTCTTGATATTCACCTAAAGCTGCTGAATCTTGATTGTTTACTTGCCTTAGCTTTTTGCTTAAAATCAGTTTATCAACATCGAAATCAGTTAGCAATTCTTTGAACGTGTAGCCGGTCAGTACCTCAGTTGCCGGATTTACATAGCAAAGGTGATTACCTTGAATTAAGAAAATACCCGCATCTGTAGTTTCTGCTAAAGTGCGAAATCTCGCTTCGTTCAGTCTGAGTCTTTCCTCAGTTCGTTTTGATTCTGTAACGTCCCAAATACTCCACACTCTACCGATAATTGTTTCACCGCATCGCTGCGGTTGCGAGTAGTGGGCAAAAATCCTGCCATCCTTCAATTCTACCAAGTCGTATCTAGTGCGATCGCTACAATTGGACATTTCCCAAACGCATGAGCGAAAAACTTCTAAATCTTTAACTTGTGTTTCAAAAAAAACTTTGCTTCGCTTATATTTCTTAGATATGTTTATCGTTGTTGGCAGATGCCACATATCCAGGAATTTTTGGTTATAATAAGTGATTTCTCCCTTCAAGTTAACTGCAAGTATGCCAATGGAGGTAGATTCGAGAGTGGAATGAAGTAAAGAAACAGATGTTTTCAGTTCTTTTTGTAAATCTTCGTGACAATTCTTTGATTTATCTGCATATTGTTGTACATCCAATACAACTTCATCATTTTTCTGAGGAGCAAAAGCACAGATAAATTGCTTACCTTGATGTTCTACATAACTCAGGGTGACTTCTACTTTAAATATCTGACTTGTCCTTGTTCGATAGCGAGATTCAAAGGTTAGAGATTCTGATTTCAATAGCCATAATTCTGACCAAACTTGTGGAGAAAAGTCTATATCTATCTCATCTACCGTCATCGAAAGTAACTCTTCACGGGAATACTCGCTCATCCGGCAAGTTGCATCATTAACATAAATAAATAGCCCGTTCGCTGCTAAACAAAAAGCAGGTTCTACAGATCGATTTATCAAAACTTGAGCAAATGACTCTGATTCTGTTTGTAATTCCAATTTTGAGTTAGACTCAACAAGCGTATAAGTATCAACGGTCATAGTTTTCTTCCATCCTTTTCAACTACCCCGACAACGATATGCGAAGTCGGGGATCTAGTTGATTTTTGAATTATAGATATAAATAGCATCGAATAATTCAGCTAAAACATTATCGATCAAGCGATCGCACGCTAACAAGCTTTTAGCTAATTCATTCTGATCATCAATTTTTAGCAGCATTGAAGTGATTAGAGTATATACCTCCTGTTCCATATCTCTCGATTGCTTCATCTTTTCCAGTTCGTAACTCTTGTAGCGCAATTCTAAATTTAACCTTTCTATTTCTTCTTTCAAAACCTCTACATTCTCTTCAATTTGCCAGCTTTTCTCAGCTTCAATGCTTTTACATACTTTCAGATGACTATGTAAACGACGTATCTTGTAAGACATTTTTATCCTCATCTAATTACTTAACTGTCAAATGGGGAGTGGGGAGTGGGGAGTGGGGAGTGGGGAGTGGGAGAGGGGGGGAGTGGGGGATGGGGGGAGAGGGGGATGGGGGGAGAGGGGGATGGGGGGATGGGGAGAGGGGGAGAAAAAATTATTCTCATTGTCACCTTGTCCCCAAGTCGTCCTCCTTGTCCCCCTTGTCCCCCTTGTCCCCCTTGTCCCCCTTGTCCCCCTTGTCCCCCTTGTCCCCCACTCCCCATTCCCCATTCCCCATTCCCTATTCCCTAATAATGATGTGATTGTTTGAGTCAAAACTCATAAAACCTTGTTGCTGTAACTTGCCCATTAATCGGGTGATTGTCACTCTAGTAGTGCAGCAAGCGCTAGCAATTTCTTCATGAGTTAAGCGAATTGAAATGCGAGTTCCTTTTGCCAATTTTTGACCGATTTCCTGTTTCAAAAGCAGTAAAAAATCTTGCAAACGCTCTTCTACCCTTCGCTTGGCAAAAATAAACAAGAAAGATTCTGTTTGCCGTAATCGCTGTTTGATTTTAGGTAAAAGTGCATAGCTCAAAAACGGATTAGCTGCTATTTCGGCTTCATAAATGGTCACTAACTGAACATCTGACAAAGCTATTGCTTGATAAGTATTTAAAGAAGTTATGCTAGAGCCAAAAACCATATCCGGAGTTGCTAACCCTAGCATTACTTCTTCACCGGTTTCACAAAATGTAGTTAGCTTCACCGATCCCTGAATAACGTAGCAAACAACTAAAGGGTTTAGGGGAATAGTTTCACCTTTATAATATTTATGCACGGGACGATTTTGGCTGATATCGTAGTCATTGCAGTTATAATTGAAAGGTGTTAATTCTACTGGTTTATGCCCAGTTTTCTCATTCATGAGCCAGTGTAGCGTTTGAGGCTTACCCTGTTTATTCTTGACAACACCTACTGTGAAAGCAGCGTAAGATGAATTGCTTTGGTGTTGCTTTAATGGTACTAATTCTCTGGTTTTTTCTGATTGAGATATTTGGATTTCACTATTAAAACGTTGACATTTTTCTAGAGAGACAAAATTAAATATTGGTTTGCCCACCAGAAACTGTTTGCAACATGCAAGCAAATCACATGCAGTAGAGTTAGCTTCAACGATTATGCCTTCGCTGTTAGTGACTAAATAAGCGTCTAATGTTAACTCAAATAATTCTTGGAAGGTTTGACATTCCTCTTCTAGTAAATATTGTGTTTTGATAAGTTCTTCATTTTGCTCATACAGTTCTTCTGCTGCTAACTGTAAAATATTTGAGGT
The DNA here is from genome assembly GCF_000817785.2 of Hassallia byssoidea VB512170. Lineage (GTDB taxonomy): Bacteria > Cyanobacteriota > Cyanobacteriia > Cyanobacteriales > Nostocaceae > Hassallia > Hassallia carrinoi. The sequence continues at coordinate 4,136 of NZ_JTCM02000159.1, forward strand.
CGCAATCAGTTCCTTAAATGCTTGGGGTAGCAAATCTGGAGATATCCAAGACAATGCCTTGGTAGTTTCCTGTAAACTTGCTAAACGTTTGTGAAATAGTTCTGCGTTTGTGGCTAATTGTTCTACCTTCATTTCAAATTCTCCTTACTTATACCGATTTTTTCTAACGGTGCTTTTAATAAAACTTTTTGTTGACGCTTCTCTCAGACATCGGCAACCCACTGCTAAAAATCAAGAATTTGTATATTTACCTGACCCCCAACCCCTGTACTTGCGCTCTTTAGAGGGGATTTGACGATGCGTGACTTCTGCGGGGGTGAGGGGTTATACACCTCATTTAATCGATGTTCCTAAGCCATGCGTAGGACTCTAAGCTCAAATAGGCACTGATAAAGGAATAGTATGAAATAACTATTCACTTTAAATGTAAGTTTAAAGAAGTTAAGTGAATATTTTGTGAACTCAGCAGTTAAAATTAAACAGTAGCGCTACCAACACTTTTAACAAAAGTTAGATTTGTCATAAATCTTTTCAATCAATATACTTCTGCGGATAGATCCAATAGAAAGAAATATTTGTATAAATGAAAATTCTTTTAGTAGAGGACGATCAAGCAGCAGCTGAAGTGTTAAAAAAGATTTTGACGCATCAGCATTACACAGTCGATTTGGCTGATGATGGTGAAACTGGACTATCGTTTGCCGAAATGTATGCTTATGATTTAATTTTGTTAGATGTTATGTTGCCAAAGCTGGATGGTCTAACGTTTTGCAGACAGCTACGCGCTGAAAAAAATGATACGCCGATTCTGCTTTTGACAGCTTTGGACAGTAGCACAAGCAAAGTTATTGGTTTAGATGCTGGAGCTAATGATTATGTTGTTAAGCCTTTTGAAGCTAATGAGTTATTAGCTCGAATACGTGCATTGGTGCGGCAAAAAAGTCCGGCTCTCTCTTCAGTGATAGAGGCAGGAAATGTCAGGCTTGATTCTACTAGTTCTAATGTTACCTGCAATGGACAAATTTTGCGTTTGACTGCTAAGGAATATGCTTTACTAGAGCTGTTTATGCGTAACAGTCACCGGATATTTAGTCAAGAAATGTTGGTTGATTATCTCTGGTCATCTGAAGAAATGCCTTTAACGAATACTGTCAGAGCGCATATCAAAGCTTTACGGCAGAAATTGAAGCAAGCAGGGGCAAATGATTTAATTGAGACAGTCCACGGACAGGGGTATCGGTTGAAATTACAGCAAAATGGGCATTCTCAAGTTAAGCTTTCTCCTGCGACAAAGCTTGAGCAACCAACACAAGTTGATGCGATAGTAGCAGAGCGATACCAACCACAATTATCCTCAGCGCTGGCTGACATTTGGAAGCGATTTCAGCCCCAGTATAGCGATCGCATCACAAGTTTAGAACAAAATATAACGCAGCTGCTTGCAAATACGCTAACTGAAGAACAAGCACAACTTGCACAAGCATCAGCGCACCAGCTAATCGGATCGCTGGGTAGCTTTGGTTTTGTTGAAGCGTCGCGTTTGTCTCGTGAAATTGAAAAAATTTTTCGAGCTGGAGTAAAACAAAGTCGAGTTGAAGTTGAACGTCTTTCTCAATTGATTATAGCGTTGCGGCAAGAATTAGAACGACCAGTAGCAATTGCTTCAGATGCTCGAGCGAAGCGCTGCCTATGGCAGCGCTTCGCTAACATTAAGCAACAACCCTACCTGTTAATTGTCGATCCGGATGTGCAACTAAGTCAGCAATTAATAAATGAGGCTGCAATCTGGGAAATTCAGGCTTTAGTTGCGACAAATTTAATCGAAGTTAGAGAAGCGATCGCCCAAAATTGTCCGGATGTGGTATTACTCGATTTGGGCTTTTCTAACTCAATTGAAAGTGGCTTAGAACTGTTAGCAGAACTGACGACTAATTATTGGGATTTACCCGTGCTGGTATTTACGGCACATGAAGACTTTGCCACCCGACTAAAAGTAGCTCGTTTGGGGGGACAAATTTTTTTACACAAACCTGTACCTCCTGCCTCAGTATTAACAGCAGTTATCCAGGTACTAGAGCGGTCTAACATTGTTCAGGCAAAAATTATGGTTGTGGACGACGATCCCCAGATGTTGAACATCTTACGCAGTTTACTAGAGCCTTGGGGATTCGAGCTAATGCTGCTAGATGACTGCGATCGCTTTTGGGAGACATTAAACGCATTTAACCCCGATTTGTTGATTTTAGATGTGGAAATGCCATTAAGTGGCATTGAGTTATGTCAAGTGGTGCGAAACGATTTATATTGGAGTCGTTTACCCGTGATGTTTTTATCTGTTCACAAAGATGCAGAAACAGTGAATCGGGTATTTGCTGCGGGTGCAGATGATTATCTGAGTAAGCCAATCAACAGACCGGAATTAATTGCTCGTATAATGAATCGCCTAGAACGCACACTCACTTCCAATAGCGCTTCGTTACCAAAGAAATGGGTCTAAAGCCTCGCCCTTCTAGGGCGACTTTTCTTTAACTTTCGGATCAACTCTCTAAGTGCATCATTATGAGTGCGATCTGTTTGTTGGCAATACTCTACAAGGATGCTGTATTCCTCGTCGGAACATCGGATGGTTAATTTTTTCACGCCGTCATAATGCCGTCTGTTTATGGTATAATTTTAGCATGAAAACACTGAAGTTTAAGTTATACCAACACAAGCGGAATAGATTTCTCAAGCGGTCAATTAATGCTGCTGGAGTAATTTATAACCACTGTATTGCTCTCCACAAAAGATATTATCGGATGTGGAGTAAACACTTAAACTGTGCAAAACTTCAAGCTCATATTGCCAAATTGCGGAAACGCAAAGAGTTCTGGCAATCAGTAGGTTCTCAAGCAGTGCAGGATATCTGCCAACGCATTGAAAAAGCCTACCAACTATTTTTTAAACACAACAAAAAGGGGGTTAGACCGCCAGGGTTCAAGAAAGTCAAGAAATACAAATCATTCACGCTAAAGCAAGCAGGGTATAAATTTTTAGGTAGTAATAGAATCAAGATTGGGCAGAAGGTTTATCAATTTTGGAAATCTAGAGAGATAGAGGGGAAAGTTAAAACACTAACTATTAAGCGAACACCACTCTTGCGAATTGTTTATGGTAGTCGTCGTTGACGACATTCCTGTTCCTGAAATCAAATTCACGACTAGTCAGATAGCGGGATTTGATTTTGGTCTGAAAACATTCCTCACCTGCTCAGACGGTTCTAGAATCGAATCACCCCAATTTTTCAAACAATCGTTCAATTGCATAAAGAAAGCAAATCGGTGTCACTCTAAGAAGCTGAAAGGCTCATCCAACAGAGAACAAGCGAGAAAAAACTTAGCACGCGCCCATGAGGACATAGCCAATCGCAGAACTGATTGGTTTTGGAAGTTAGCGCATAACTTAACTGATAGGTTTGATGTGCTGTGTTTTGAGACATTGAACCTCAAAGGCATGAAGCGTCTTTGGGGCGAGTCCTTCCCTAGACAAATGGGGACAGCCTTGTTTACTAGATCCTCGATACCCCACGACATTTTCGGATGAAGGCTGTCCCCATTTGTCGTGGGTTGTTGCAGGGGAAGAAAAGTTAGTGATTTAGCACTTCGAGATTTTTTAGATATTTTGGAGTGGGTGGCAAGAAAAAAGGGCAAACAAATAGTCTATATTGACCAGTGGTATCCTTCTAGTAAAACTTGCTCTTGCTGCGGACACGTTTTAGAAAGCTTGGATTTATCAGTCAGAGAGTGGCGTTGCCCTGGTTGTCAATCAGTGAATGGCAGGGATGAAAACGCCGCTAAAAATATTCAAACTATTGGGGCATCAATGGTTGGGTTAGGTGATGTAAGACGGTCTGAGACTGCAATTGCTGTTTGAGCCTGGAATCCCTGCCCTTACAGGGCGGGGAGTATGTCAACTCGTTACTAGGCTCTAGCCTGGTAACGCAGTCTGCGAGGCTCTGCCTCGACTATAATTAATAAAGGTAGCAGCCCTCCCATAATGCATTCCCATACAGAGTATGGGAACGAGGGAACGAGGAAAGCCGATATCTTGAGCAATTGATTTTCGATGGATTTAACAGCACAATTCCCTAATTTTTAGCAATAATTCATCAACTTTAACGGGTTTACGAATAAAGTCATTTGCACCTGTATCTAATGCTTCTGTCACACAAGCTTCATCAGAACCGGAAATTATCAAAATGGGAATCTTGGCTGATAAAGGATTCTCGCGGATATGTCGGGTTACTTCTACCCCGCTCATTCCAGGCATAATTACATCCAGCAGCACTATCGAAGGTGGTGAGGCTTCAATTTTAGCTAAAGCCAAACTACCATTATTAGCGGTATCAACGTCGTAACCCTCTTCTTCTAAAGCACTTTTCAATAAAAACAAATTAGCTACAGTATCGTCCACAGCCAAGATTCGACAACGCTGATTTGATTGCATAAAGCAAAACCCCATCAGTTACATGAGGCAAAAATAGCAAGGTTAATAAGTATTTATGCTGCCAAACATTTAACAATTTAAATTTTTTATTTATATTTCTTAATCAAACGCTAAAAATACTAGTATTTGCCGACACACAGAATCTACATGTCACAAACCGGGCTAGATAGCACTGTGATGATTCTAAACAGTTGCAATTCTTGCTGTACAATTTGGAAATAAAGATTTACAAAACAATAATTACTAATTCATAATTCATAATTCATAATTTATAAAATTCCCCCAGTTATGAATTATGAATTATTTTCCCCCTTTTTAATTATGAATTATGAATTAAGAATTATGAATTTTTAAGCTGTTGTTTCTCGGTTAAACACATAGCAATGCCTTTCTCATAATATGCCGCTTCGTTGATAAAAATTGGATAAACGGTTGATGTACCGGTGTAGGCGATCGCCTGACCATCAAAGGTGAGAAAAATCGGATCGCCAGGATGAAGAGGTTGATAATCTTGAAACTGAAGTTGCGGGTGAATCATCGCTTTAATTTCCCCATGCTCGTTTCTAGGGAAATCAATCACCCCCCCAAATCTATAAAGTGTTAGCGGGCTATTTATATTTTCAATTATACCTTGGTTCCTTCTTTCTAAATAATCCAAAACTGCGTAAACAAGTTCCTCTGTTTTTTGAAATAATTCTGCGTTCAAAACAGCTTGAGCTACTGGACCGACTTCAATCGCAAAACCAAAATCGCACAGAGAACGAAGTAAATTACTTTCTTGCTCAAGTGGCGTATAACAAACTTTTACCTCTGGATTAATTGAAGTCAAATAAGCAGCCAATTGCAAAGTAAACGGATGCAGTTCGCCTAAAAGAATACTCAACCCCATATTTGAAGTTGTACTGTGCAAATCGACAATCACATCTACCTGAGATTTGCCTTTCGGACCGAGCATTTTTTCAATAACTTTTGCCCGCATTGCTTCATAACCAGTAAGTATTGAATTTTGCAAATCTTGACTGAAAAAGCTGCGATTTAAATCTTTATGAATATATCGTCTGCTTTCTTTAAAAGCTTCGGGATTTCCTAATAATGTCAGAGTTTCAAAACTAGGGCGCTTAACTAAGTTTAAGTTCTGCTCAAAAAGTTTGAGCAGGTATACTCCTGTGAACTCATTTCCGTGTGTTCCCCCAACAATTGCTACGCGATTAATTTTGTTCATACTGTTGCCACAAATGCTTATTCTTGTTTTCTTTCCATCACAATAGACAAAAATGATACTATATGTCCAATATTTTGTTTATTAATAAACTATATTTAAAAGATATGGAACTTCGACATCTGCGTTACTTTATGGTTGTGGCTGAAGAATTAAACTTTACGCGTGCGGCGGAACGTTTACACATTGCCCAGCCACCTCTAAGCCAGCAAATACAAGCGCTAGAAGCTGAATTAAAAGTGCAACTGTTTGAACGTAAAAAACGCCCGTTACAGTTAACGGCAGCAGGACAAGTTTTGTTAACAGAAGCGCGTTTGGTTTTTGCGACTGTTGAACGGGCAATAATTTCCACAAAAAGAGCCAGTCGTGGTGAGATTGGACGCTTGGTGGTGGGGGCTAATAGCTCGATCGCTAATAGTGTTTTACCAGATATTTTGCGAGTTTTCCGCTCGCGCTTTGGTGATGTAGAATTGGTTTTGCGCGAACTAACTTCTAGAGAGCAGATACAAGAGTTGCGATCCGCCCCTGGCGGCAGCGCTTCGCTATCGCGTGTAATTGATGTTGGTTTTGATCGGCTACCGAATGAAAATGAAAACGATCCTGATTTGAGTTTTCTGCCGATTTTACAAGAATCTTTGGTGATTGCTTTACCCGAACAACATCCTTTGGCAGACCAACTTCAAATTCCACTTAAAGCTTTAGCTGACGAACCTTTTGTATTACCTCCACCTGATTTAGTACCTTCATACAGTCAAATTATTAATTTGTGTCAGCAGGTAGGATTTACGCCAAAAGTAGTACAACAAGCAACATGGATGATTACTGTATTGAGTTTAGTTGCGGGTGGTGTGGGTGTGGCATTGCTTCCTGCTAATGCTCAAAATTTAGTCCGAAAGGGAGTTGTTTACCGAGAAATTCAGGGAGAAAATTTGACGCGACAGCTAGCTGTGATTTGGCGTCGCGATGATTCATCTGTGATTTTGCGCGAGTTTATTGCAGTAATAAAGGATATAGCGCATTAGGGATAGGGCATTGGGCAATGGGCATAGGGCAATGGGCAATTGTTTAATGGGCAATAAAAATAATTACCAATGCCCACTTGGACGATGCCCCATGCCCTATGCCCTTTGAAGAGGGGGAAAGGGGAAAGGGGAAAGGGAAAATGTTGAAATATTTTCACTTCTCTTCGACTGATTTTATATGACTCCATCCCCTTGGGCTAATCCCGGACAAATGTGGACAGCCTTGTATTAAAGATCCTCAACACCCAACCAGTCACTCGGAAGAAGGCTGTCCACATTTGTCT
>NZ_JTCM02000024.1 GCF_000817785.2 Hassallia byssoidea VB512170
GTCCGGTATAAGTGAAGCTACTACCATCTTTGCCAGCGATCGCACCACAATTAGAGGCAACTAGCCTGGAAACTTCAACTACACTTGCAGGCAATTCTAGCAAACCACGGCGGGGATCTATATCCAGCGTGTTAATATCTACCGTACCTGGATTGTTAAATTCAGAACTGGCATCAATATCGTTAGTACCGTTGCCGGGAATGGCTCGACCTTCAAAAAAGCCGAAAAGTCCTTGGGTATTAATTGTAATATTACCGCCTCTTCCACGAGAAGCACTGGCTATTATATCACTATCTTGTCCAAAAGGCGCAATCACAAAACCATTCTGAGCATTAATCGTAATATTACCACCTGTGGCTGTGCCATTGGCTTGAGCGCTGATGCGGCTATTATTTTGCATTAATAACAAAGAAACATCTCGTAGGGTAATGTTTGCTCCCGGTTGAGTGCGAGTAATTGCGGTTTCCGCAGTCAAACTTCCTTGGTTGAGGCGAATAGTGTTTGCGGTAATATTTAAATTACCTGCTTGTCCTTGAGGACTGCTGACTGAGATTGTTGCACCATCTTGAACTTGCAACGAAGGAGTGTTAATTGTTAAGTTACCTCCTTGAGCGGTCGAGTTAAGTGAAGTATTGGCGAATATTCCGGATGTTGAATTAGCTGAACCTAATTGAAACTCAGCTTGCGTTCTACCACTGCTTTGAGCTATTTGGTTAAATATATCAGACGAAGCAGAAGCATTTCTACCTGAGATATTCAGGCGATCGCTCACATTGAGTGTAATATCACCTGCGTTCCCCCTGCCAAAAGCTGTGGTAAAAATTTGTCCACCGTTAGTTATATCAACCACATTCGCATTAATATTTATACTGCCACCAATAGAGCTACTTTTAGTGTCTGCTCTGACGCTTGCCCCATCTGATATACGTAAATTAGCGGTGTTGACTGTGATGTCTCCACTTACACCACTGGCTAATTGCTCGCTGGTTGTCGCTAGTGTAGTGTAGGGAAAACTGTTAGCGCGATCGCTCGCTCGTCGCGGAAATTGCGATACTCTCCCAGAGATGTCTACTTGTTCTGTGCCATTCACCTCAATATTGCCGGAGTTAGCACCGCTAAAGGATCTAGATGATATTTCCGACCCCGCAGTTACAGCAACAGTTCGCCCGTGGATTATAATATTACCAGCATTGCCTAGTTCTGGTCTAGAGTTTCTGTCAGATCGACTTCCAACATTTGTGGCAATCAAGCTATTCTGTAAAGAGATCGGACCAAAAGATTCTACTGTAATCCGACCAGCATTGCCTCGTCCTAAAGCTTCTGTTGTCAGGGCACTATTATTTGCTAAAGATACTTTTTCATTGCCTCGCACTAATATATTTCCTGCGTCACCTCCAGTAGTGCTGGCTCTTAAGAGAGCATTATCTAACAAGATAGAGTTATTAGCGTTGAGAGATATATCTCCGCTACCTCGTGAGTTTGTTTCACCAAAGGTAGAAATCACCTGGTCGTTAGCTTGCCTATCCCGTCCGATTAAAGAAATTGAACCGCTAGTAGCTTGTAAAGATACATCTCCACCGCGTCCTGGTCCAAGACTAGTAGTACTTACTGCTGCATTGTTTGCCTGATTATTGATAAAAATTTCACCAGCTTTGATGCTGATATTACCTGCATTGCCTCTGGAATTCCTTTCGACGGTTGTTGTGAGTATAGTATTTGGGAAGCTTCGAGCGCGATCGCTATCTGGTCGGGGAATTCGTCGTGAATTACCTGATATTGAAACGAATTCTGTGCCGTTGACGAAAATATTGCCGGAGTTCACACCGTTAAAGGATCTTGAAGATATTTCCGACTCACCAGTTATAGAAACAGATCGCCCACTAATATTTATATCACCAGCATTATTTAATTCTCGATTTGTAAGAGCATTTGCGATACCCACAGCAGTATTCACCAAAGTATTTTGAATCGAGATTGGACCTGTTGAGTTGAGTGTAATCCTTCCAGAATTTCCTCGGTTAAAAGCTACACTAACCAGGGAGCTATTATTTGCTAATGAGATTTCATTACCTTGCAGTGATATATTTCCCCCATTTCCCCCAAAGCTGGCAGCGCGAAAAAAAGCATTATTTAAAAAGATACCACCACTTCTTGCATTAAGTGATATATCTCCGCTACCTAGTGATTGACCCCTACTCAAAGTGGAAATTACCGAATCGTTGTTCCGGACATTTTGCCCAGTGACAAAAATTGAGCCGTTAGCTTGTAATGATACATTTCCAGAACGCCCTAGCCCATTACTCTCAGCATCTAATGCCGGAAGGTTTACCAAATTAGTTATAGAAATTTCACCAGCTTTAATCTTGATATTACCAGCATTACCTGTAGCATTATTCGCAACTGTATTGCTTAGTCTGCTAGCTTGATTGATTGTTAGTGTTCCTGTGGCATTAACGGTAATATCTCCAGCTTGACTATTTACCGTACCCAAACCAGATCCAATCCCGGTTCTTAGTTGGCTTCCGCCGATAATGTCCACATTGCGACCGACAAGAGCAATATTACCTTGATTTGCTGCGGTTACATCGATTGAAGTGCGATTTTGTAGCGACACATCAGCAGGGGCTAAATTATCTGGAATATTCAAGCTGAATATGTTACCATTTCCCTCAAGCCCCACTGTTCCAGTATCCGCTATAGCTGCTAATTCTACTCGTCCTCCCCGTGTTTGCAAGTTGCTGTTATCTAAAGTGAGATTTCCTCCTAGCAACAACAAACTTTGACCGTCAAAGATTCTGAGGTTATTACCCGAACTAGTAATTGGTTGCGGTGGTCTCAGGGTTGATAAAAATCCGCTCGGATCGCCTACTATGGTAAGTAAGCTACTCGCTCCTCTGGGATTAGTTGCGCTGAACTGCGAACCATTTGCCCAAACTAAAGCATCAGCAGTTGTCGCAATAAAAGAACCTCTGGTTGCACTTCCCACATCGATACGTGCATTTGGACCAAAGATGATTCCACTGGGATTGATGAAGAAAAGATTTACATTAGCGCTTTGGGTAAAAATTCTACCATCAATTGTCGAGGGTAAGCCACCGGTGACACGCGAGAGAATATTTCTAATGCTGACATCACTTTGAAAATTCGCACTTTCACCTGCGTTGAGGTTAAAGCGTCCGAAACTTTGAAATAAATTATTGCCTACAGTTTGACCATAGGCTTGAGGAATGATGTAGTTTGGTCCAGTTAAAGTTCGCTCAGGACTGAGAGTACCATCTATGGTAATTTGTTGAGCAAAGGCAGAGTTAATAGAAAAAGTTGCTCCACCGAGAGCGAAAATAAACCCTAGCGCCAATTTTTTCCAGTCCTGAACCATAACTAAAAGCTTTCCCCATCAAATATAGTCTTTCTCGTTTGTGTTTTAGTCAAAATTGATACTATACTTTTAGTTTGCGCGAAGCGCGAAGACAGCGCAAACTACAGGTTAAGTTCATTTGTTGACTTTCAATGTTGACAGTCTACTGAACTACCCACAAACTAAGTTTATCTGTTGGTTCAGTATAATTCGCAATGGCTAAATTTTTAAGTTACGTTTGATTACGTTCGTTTAGGATTCGTGAAAAAACAAGAAAGAGCAAGAACCCTGACTTCTCGCTCGAAGTCGGGGATCTAAAGAATACAAAGCATTGCAAAGCGCGAACTTGTTTTGAGCTAAACCTCTAATTTATAACTTTTGAATACCGAAAAAATTAATCGACAAAAGGCAAGAAATTTTCTCCAGAATAATTATATAAGACTTAGGCAAAAAACCTTACCAGTGACTGAATTTAAGAGTGCGATAATTCATGAATTATCGCTACATAAGATATGTTTTGCGCTCATTGCTGTTATATTATCGGCATCGAGAAGAGTGAATAGTTAAGTAAAGGGCGCGAAAAGAAATATAATTGGTGAGGGTTAGGCATTGGGCAGGCTGGCAATGCCTCAGATCGCCCAAAACCATCATCAAAATCAAAATTTGTGGAAATCGATATTGACAGGCTTGCACAAAAACTGTAGATTCTGAGATGTTGTAGTTAATAAACGGGTTGCTTCGGGTAAGCGCGATTGGGACAAATAAAGCTTGTCTACCAATGGCAAAACTGTTTTTGTCAGAAAGAATTAAATGCAATGAGAGTGAGCAAGCTTTACATAACCCGACAATATAGTTGAAGAGGGGAAAAGGGAAAAGGGAAAAGGGTAAAAAAAGAAAAATAATAATTTCATGAATAAGTCAGAAGTCACCAAGTCAGAAGTCACCAAGTCAAAATATAACTTGGGTGGGTTTTCTTGCCTACGCGGAACCTGACATATTATCCTGGATTATAGCGTAGCTGTATTCTCAATTCTTTCTTAATAAAACTAAAATTATCCTGAAGACAGCATTTATTTGCCGTTTAAAAAAAAAGCAGCGACTAGAGGAGAGAAAAAAACGATGAGGGATTCTTATCTGTTGGCAGCAAGCTTGTTGACAGGGTTGGCAATACCAGCATCGGGTCTTCCACAGTTATCGATGATTCAACAAGAAAATCATCCAGTGCTGTGGAATTTAAAACAAGCTTCGCTGCCAAGTGTAGGTGAGAAAATCATCCCTAGTGTGGAAATCTCCTTACCAGAATTCAGCAAGCCGTTATCGACAACTAAAGAAAGTTTGCCACCAACTGTAGAAGATAAAATCGCCCCTAGTGCGGAAATCTCCTCACCAGAATTCAGCAACCAGGTATTGTCGGCGCCAAGAGAGTCATCATTTAACGTGGATTCCGAACCAGTAGATCGCACGCTGGTATCGGGTAAACAACTTTATTACCAAAGATTAAATGCTCTGAAAATAGGTCAGATTTACACGCGCTTCGATGATGACGTAAGATCGCTTGGACGATCAAGCAGTAAACATCAACTAACTTATCAGGACTGGAAAACTTTATTAGCCTTAGAAGCGAGAGCGATCGCTCGAGGTCAAGGAACAAATCATCTCAATGTTTTAGTTGGTGATTCTTTGAGTATGTGGTTTCCCGCTCGAAAATTGCCCACCGGCAAATTATGGCTGAATCAAGGAATATCTGGAGATACTTCCAGTGGTGTATTAAAAAGATTATCTTTCTTTTCTAAAACGCGACCGGATGTGATTTACGTCATGGCGGGAATCAACGATTTACGCAATGGTGTTAGTGATGAAACAATTTTGCGTAATCACCGCCGAATTATTCGTACATTAAAACAAAGTCATCCAGAAAGTTTAATAATTATCCAATCAATTTTGCCTACTCGCCAGCCGAAAATTTCTAATACCCGAATTCGTCATATTAACGAGCAACTTGCCGAAATTGCCAAAGAACAACATGTAAATTATCTGAATATCCATAATTGGTTTACAGATTCTGAAGGCAATTTACGAGAAGATTTAACCACAGATGGGTTACATTTGTCAACCCGTGGATATGATGTTTGGCGATGGGCACTACAGCAAGTAGAAACTAAAATGACAGCTAACAAAAGTAAGCGATCGCTTAAGTAATTTTCAACAAAAAACTACTAATGGTATCAACTTTCTCATCCAAACTTCCGTTAGAAGAATTTCTGCAATTGCCAGAAACCAAACCAGCTAGCGAATATGTTGACGGGAAAATTTACCAAAAACCAATGGCTCAGGGTAAACATAGCATAATCCAAACTGAGTTATCATCTGCTATCAATCAGGTAAGTGAATCACAAAAGCTAGCGTTAGCATTAATCGAGTTACGCTGCACATTTGGGGGACGTTCTTTAGTTCCAGATATTACTGTATTTGAATGGTCACGCATCCCAACTGATGAAAATGGAGAGATTGCTAACAGATTTGAAAGCTATCCAGATTGGACAATTGAAATTTTATCACCCGATCAATTTCCTAACCGCGTCATTAATAAAATTATTTTCTGTATTAACCAAGGAACAAAACTAGGTTGGTTTATTGATCCCAATGATAAATCAGTGATGGTATTTCAACCTAATCAATTGCCAGCAGTGAAATATGATAATGATAAATTACCTGTTCTCGATGTTTTAGCGAATTGGCAAATACGAGCAGCAGATATATTTAGCTGGTTAAAAGTTAATTGATTTCGTAGTAAGCACTTCAGTGCTTATTTAAAGCACTAAAGTGCTTACTACGAAAAATCTAGGCTTTAACGCTCAAATCGCGATTTAAAACTTGATTTAACTTACCGCTGCGATAACCTTCTAAATCCAAAGTAACGTAAATAAATCCCAACTTTTGAAATGCAGAAACAATTGTTGGTAAATCTGTCGTTAACACAAATTCTTTGATTTGTTCTGGTGGTAATTCGATGCGTGCGGTATCTCCATCAGAACGCACCCGCAAATTCTTTAAACCCAACTTACGCAGATAAATTTCTGCCCTTCCTACTCGTTGTAACTTAGCAACAGTAATTTCTTCACCATAAGGAAAACGCGAACTCAGACAAGGTTGAGCAGGTTTATCCCACCAAGGTAAACTCAGTTGTTGCGAAAGTTGGCGAACTTCAACTTTAGAAATATTAACTTCCGCTAAAGGCGATCGCGCACCTCTTTCTTTTGCTGCCTGAATTCCTGGGCGATAATCATGTAAATCATCAGCATTCACTCCATCCACAACATAGGGATAACCCAACTTCAAAGCTAAAGGTTTGAGAGTGTCGTGCAGTTCACTTTTACAAAAATAACAGCGGTTGACAGGGTTAGATGTGTAATTAGGATTTTCCATCTCGTGCGTCTGGACGATTTGATGAGAAATCCCAATAGTTGCCGCTTGAAGAATCGCGTCTTCCAACTCCTCAGGCAAAAGACTCGGAGAAACAGCCGTCACAGCCAAAGCGCGATCGCCTAAAACATCATAAGCAATCTTAGCAACCAAAGTGCTATCAATACCACCAGAGTAGGCAATTAAAGCCTGCTCCATTTCTTTAAACAAAGTTCTTAGTTGCTCAAGTTTCTCTGTCAGCATCATTTGCAGATCCACCCAAAACCGTATTCAGCCTAACAAATTCTATTGTAGGCATGTGGTAGGGGGAATTGGGAGGAGGGGAGGGGGGGATGGGGAGACAAGGAGACAAGGAGACAAGGAAGACAAGGAAGACAAGGGGGAGTAATAACTCCTAACTCCTAACTCCTAACTCCTAACTCCTAACTCCTAACTCCTAACTCCTAACTCCTAACTCCTAACTCCTAACTTTGCTCCTCCCTACTCCCCATTTCCCATTTTGCTGTATTTTCCTACCAAAGTTGCTAAAAGAGGTAAATCAATTGGTTTAGAAATATAGTCATTGACTCCAGCGGTGAGACAGGTTTCGCGATCGCCTTTCATTGCCATTGCGGTTTGGGCTATTATCGGAATCGTTTTATACTGCTGTTTTTCTCGTAGTTGCTGTACTAGTTTCAAGCCATTTTCATCTGGTAAGTACACATCCATTAAAATCACCGCTGGCTGCAACTGTGTGAGAGCTTGCCACATTTCGGCAGCATTTTTTACCCAAGTTAGTTGATAACCCAATTTTTCGAGATAAGTTTTTATAAGTTTGGCATTGGGCAAATCATCTTCCACTAGCAAAATCTTTGAAGATGAGATATTATTTAGATTCCCCCCATTTCCCCCTACTTCCGTAGAGACGTTCCCCCTGAACGTCTCTACCCCCTCTTTCTGCGTCAGGGGAAGCACGATGGTAAAACGCGAACCTTGATTAACTTTAGATTCTACTTTCAACCAGCCGCCGTGAATTTCGACGAGTTTCTGAGTTACTGCTAATCCTAAACCAGTACCTTCATCACGACCGGTAGCAGCATTGGCAATTTGGAAATAAGGTTGAAAAAGTTCAGTTTGGTCTTCTTTGGAGATGCCAGCACCGGTGTCCCAAACTGTAAAATACATAAATTCACCCTTGACGGCTACCTTTAAGCCAACGCTTCCTGTGGTTGTAAACTTGAGAGCGTTGAACAGCAAATTTAACAGCATTTGCTTGAGTCGCAAAGAGTCGGCTACGAGAGTTGTGATATTCGCATCTACCTCTAGACGCAGTTTCAAATTTTTATTAGCGGCTTTTTCTTTCAGGAAAGCGAAAACATTGCTACATAGTGTTGGTACATTTACGGTTTCCCACTGCACCTCTAACTGATTTGCTTCAATTTTTGAGAGATCCAAAATATCGTTAATTAAAGCTAGCAGGTGCTTGCCGCTGGACTGAATAATATTTAAATACTCTTGGTGACGTTCTCTTGTGGGATCGTAGCCTTGGGCTAAGAGTAGGTGAGTGAAACCGATAATAGAACTTAGCGGTGTGCGTATTTCGTGGCTGGTATTTGCGAGAAACTGGTTTTTTAGTTGATTAGTGCGCTGTAATTGCTGATTAAAGCTTTCTAGATGTTGAGAACATTGTTGCAAAGATTTTATTTGTCGCAGTTGTGCCAAAGCTACAGCACATTGATTGGCGGCGCGAGCCATCAACTTTGATGTAAGTTTAACTTGTGGTGGTTTTAGTGACTCGCTACTAGGTTCTTGTAATTGTGTGGCGAGAATTAACCAGCTCGCTACACCGCCAAAATCCTCAGCTAACCGCCAAGCACTCGGCGGTTGTTGGTTTTCTAATTGTTGTAAATCTTCAATGTCTATTGCTTGATCGAAACTCAATTGCAGCTTTTTTCCGGTGTTGGAAATAAGGAAGGATGAGGACTCAGAAGCATAGCAAATTTTGTAAGTTTCTTGTGATTGAAACAAGGCGATCGCCACTTCACTATACTGTAAAGCACTATTGAGTTCGTTTACAATTGTCTGGAAAATTTCTGCTTCTGTAGTACAACTAGAAAGCAGGCAATCATTGAGGCGACTTTGCAACTTATTTAAAGTGCATTCCAGCCACAAATCGGCGCGAAGTTGCTCGATTGAGGTCAAAAGTTTTGTAGTTATATCTACTTGAGAATTCTGTTCTGGTAAGCTTGAATACTGCTGCATGGTCAACTAGACCGCTGAACAAATATTAGTTTCGATCAAGGTGCGAATCAGGTTTTATGTATATTGGGATACAAATCATTTTTACTTATAACTCATAACTAGTAGTGTCTAGTGTAACGGTATGCATAAATGACATTAGTAGAAAACACAGTAAAAAATAGCGATAACAAAACAAACTGGCTTTGGTGAACCGATACAATGCTGGGGACGGATACGAGAAGCACACGGGTAGCTTCAAAATGGCATCCACACAAGTCACTCATGTGGTTTTAACACATAAATCGACAAAATGGCATTTTTTTTAACTAAGGTAATTAAAGACTGGGGCATAGGGCATTGGTAATTGGTAATTGGTAATTGGTAATTGGTAATTGGTAATTGGTAATTGGTAATTGGTAATTGGTAATTGGTGATATTTCTTTTTTTAGTCCCCAGTCCCCATGCCCATTGCCCCATGCTTATTGCCCCATGCCTATTGCCCCATGCCCATTGCCCCATTCCCCATTCCCCATTCCCCATTCCCCATTCCCCATTCCCCATTACTATGAATGCACAACTAGCTCAATTAATTGTTAACGGAATTGCAGTAGGGAGCATTATTGCTCTGGCAGCTGTTGGACTGACTTTAACCTATGGGATTTTACGGTTATCTAACTTTGCCCACGGTGATTTTCTCACATTGGGAGCTTATTTTACATGGCTCTTAAATACTCTGGGGATAAATATTTGGCTGTCGATGTTGCTAGCGGGAGTGGGAACGGTAGCGATGATGGTGTTGTCAGAAAAGCTGCTGTGGTCAAGGATGCGCTCTATCCGTGCTACTTCCACTACTCTGATTATTATGTCCATCGGACTGGCATTATTTCTTCGCAATGCCATTATCTTGATTTGGGGGGGTAGTAACCAAAATTACAATTTGCCGATTACCCCTGCTTTAGACATTGCTGGTTTAAAAGTGCCGCAAAATCAATTGCTGGTTTTGTTTTTAGCGATGTTGGCAATTTTAGCCCTGCATTATCTCTTGCAAAATACCAAAATTGGTAAAGCTATGCGAGCCGTTGCGGACGATTTGGATTTGGCGAGAGTCTCTGGTATTAATGTTGACTCTGTAGTTATCTGGACTTGGGTAATTGCCGGGGCGCTGACATCTTTGGGAGGCAGTATGTACGGGTTAATTACAGCTGTGCGCCCGAACATGGGATGGTTTTTGATTTTACCGATGTTCGCCTCAGTGATTTTGGGGGGAATTGGCAATCCTTATGGAGCGATCGCAGCGGCTTTTATCATCGGTATCGTTCAAGAAGTCAGCACCATCATCCCTGGACTGGGTTCTCAGTATAAACAAGGTGTGGCGCTGTTCATTATGATTTTGGTGCTGCTAATTCGTCCCAAAGGTTTATTCAAAGGTACGATTTGAGCAACACCAAATGTCAAAGTTAGGAGTGAGGAGTCAAGAGTGAAGAATTAACAGCTTTATAACTCTTAACTAGAGTACAGACGTTCCGGCGGTTTCGTACAGACGTTCCAGTGGAACGTCTCTACCGCGCCGGGGCGCCTCCTAACTCGACCTTTGGGGATTAAGGGTTAACCAGATGGAAGTAAATCCCTGCTATCAGGAAATTACCAGCTAGGAGAAATATACTGATTGCGGTGCGAAAGGGAAAAGGAGCTTTAGCCCCGCTTTGAGCAACTTCTGCGCCGACTTTTTGATTTGCAGGTTTCTTGGCTTGAGCCGTCATAATTTCCTCTCCTAATTACAGTCTTCTTAACAAATAGCAAAGAGTCGTTATATTTAGCGACACTCATCAAAAATATTTTTGTGGATTTTGTACCCTAAAACAGCACCAGTCAACAAAATGTATCATTGGGCATTGGGAATGGGGAATGGGTAATAGGTAATGGGGAATGGGGAATGGGTAATGGGCATAGGTTTGGCTGTGCGGTCTTGGGGATCACCTGCGTGAAGCACCTGCCGTCATAGGTTTGGCTGTGCGGTCTTGGGGATCACCTGCGTGAAGCACCTGCCGTCATTGGTAAAATTCCTCTCCCCCTGCCCAAGAACAGCCCCCCCTTCCTCCCCATCTCCCCATCTCCCCATCTCCCCATCCCCCACTTTCAAAGAGGGCTTTCTCCGGCGTGGTAGGAACTGCGAACTAAAGGAGCAGAACGAACGTGGCTAAATCCCATTTTTTGTGCTATAATGCCAAGCTCATCAAATTCTTTGGGTGTCCAATATTTTTGTACTGGCAGATGTTCTAAAGAAGGACGCATATACTGACCGATAGTCAGGCGATCGCATCGAACATTCCTCAGATCCGCCATTGTTTCGATGACTTCATCAATCGTTTCACCGTGTCCCAGCATCAAACCTGATTTGGTGGGAATTGTCGGTAGAATTTCTTTGACTAGAGAAAGTACCCTTAGTGAGCGATCGTACTTCGCACCTCGCCGCACAGGACCTTGCAACCGTCGCACCGTCTCAATATTGTGGTTGTAACAAGCAGGCTGCGCTTTGACAATCATTTCTATCCGTTGGCGTTGACCTTCTTCACCAGCACCCGCACCACCCCAAAAGTCAGGTGTCAGCACTTCGATTTGAGCTTCTGGGTTCAAAGCCCGGATAGTTTCCATTGTCCTGACAAAATGAAGCGCTCCTTGATCTGGCAAATCATCACGAGCGACAGAAGTTAATACTACATAACGCAATCCCAAAAGCTGCACCGATTCTGCTATTTTTTGCGGTTCTCTTGAGTCCACAGGCATCGGTGCATGACCTTTATCTACTTGACAAAAAGCGCAAGACCGCGTACATGTTGGACCCATGAGTAAAAAAGTTGCCGTTTTTTGGGCGTAGCATTCCCCGCGATTGGGGCAACGTCCTTCTTCGCAAATCGTGTGAATTTGGCGCTGCTTAATAATGCGTTGTACCGTCGAGAGTTCACTAGCTTTGCCAATCGGACGACGTAACCACGTTGGCATTGCCATAATCTCTGATTTAAGTTCGGCTGGTTGCGAAGAGGTCATAAATAATTCAAGGGGAAGGGGCAATGGGCAATGGGCAATGGGCAATGGGCAATGGGCAATGGGAATAAAAAGAAGTTTCCGGATTTTTTGGACTATACCCCATGACGGCAGATGCTTCAAGTCGGCAGAGCCGACGGCAGATGCTCCACTTGGGGAAACCCCAAGACCGCACTGCCTCCCCTACACTAAAACTGGACAAAACGGGACAGCCTTGTTTAATAGATCCTCGACACCCCACGACAACCAAAGGATGAAGGCTGTCCCGTTTTGTCTGATTTTTTGGAACCCCAACGCACTGCCTCCCCCATGCCCTATGCCCTATGCCCCATGCCCATTGCCCAATTCCCTATGATTTAAATATCACATTTACACTAATCTTACAAAACATCAGTATACGCTCTGTAAAATACCTAAATTCTTGTCACTTCTCCCGGAAATTACTATCCCCCAATCAATATAAATGTCAGATATAGTGGGAAGATTCTCAACCTTAATTGGCACCGCCATCTCAACTTAAAGTTTCTGTTAGAGTAATCAGTCGTGGCAAGTAACAAGATTCTAGTTATCGATGACACTACAGTTGTCAGGGTGAAAGTACGGGAAATGTTGCCTCCGGGCAATTTTGAGGTACTGGAAGCAAAAGACGGCTTAGAAGGATTAAATTTCATTCGTCAGGAAAAACTCAGCCTGATTATGTTGGATTTCCTTTTGCCGAAAATGAGTGGCTGGGAAGTTTTCCAGCAGATTCAAGCTCAACCAGAATTAAGAAAGATTCCCTTGGTTCTTATGTCTGGTCGTAAAGAAGAGGTGACGGAGAAAATCCCCGAACCCTTTGAATATTTTGAGTTTCTCGGAAAGCCTTTTGACCAAAAGCAACTAATTGCCTCAATTAAGTTGGCGATGACAAAAGCTAAACAGCCGCGTCCGGAACCAGCCTCAGTAGCAGTTGTTGCTGCGAAAAATGGAGCTGTAAATTCTAGTGCGATCGCTCCTGGCGGGTCTTTGACCATCGCTCCTACTGCCGAAATTGCTGCATTAAATGAGAAAATTGTCAAGATGCAAGCGGAAATTGATGGTTTAAAGAAACAGTTAACTCAAGTTGTGACTTTTATTAAACAGAAAATAAAATAGCGATCGTTTCTTTTCTCAAAACCTCCGTCGAATCAGGCTTTCACAAGATTGTTGCCATTTAGGAAAATCTCAAATCCGCTTTTAAATTTATTCAGCCTACCGATACCCACAAAGCAAAAGGTAAAGGTAGGCTTTTTATTGTTTAGACTACAAAAATAAGTTATACCAATTGACTAAATATCAATACAGTTGGTGTTAAGCACAAACTCAGAACCCCGGTTTCTTAGAGAAACCGGGGTTCTCGCACACCGTATTGGACTAAATATGCATAGCAATTTTGCTTAACTAGTAATAATTTTAACAATACCACAACAGGCTTATTACTTATAAAAAATTATTTAGTATTGTTATATGTCCCTCTAAATTACTTCATTTTTAAGATATTTAAAATATTAAATTATTTAAATCAAGAAAAAAATCGGTTTTTTGGACATTTGCCAGATTTAAGCTTGAGTAAACGGGAAAAATCAGCTTGATGAGGCTTCAAATATCAATTTTTTTAAATATTAGTTATTAACTATGAAAACATGCAAAATATCAAAACTTTTCTGGTAAATAATGATAATAACAGCCCGAAAATGGGAAGACTAACACATATAAACAAAACAAAGAGAATAAGCTGCGATGGTGGCATTACTAGATACATTATTTACCTTAAGTGGCTATCGCTTCACTGAGCAAATCTACTCAGGCAGTAAAACTATAGTTTGTCGTGGCATCAGAGAACAAGATCAAAAGCCAGTCATTATCAAACTGATGCGGAATGAATATCCTACCTTCAATGAAATTGCCCAATTCCGCAATCAATACACCATCAGCAAAAATCTCAACCTGACTGGTATAGTCAAACCTTATGGATTGGAAACCTACCGCAACGGCTATGCCTTAATATTAGAAGATTTTGGCGGTATTTCCCTTAAAGATGCGTTATTGTTTAGATCTGAAGAGGGAAAAAATCCGAATTTTATCGATCAGTTTTTTCATATCGCCATAGAAATTACTTCAACTCTTGAAGGAATGCATCGCAATCGCGTCATTCATAAAGATATCAAACCCGCCAACATCCTAATTAACCCAAGCACCCTAGAAGTAAAACTCATCGACTTTAGTATAGCCTCACTTTTGCCAAGAGAAATTCAATTTATCACCAATCCCAACGTCTTAGAAGGCACTTTGGCTTACATTTCTCCTGAACAAACCGGACGAATGAACCGAGGTATAGATTATCGCAGTGACTTTTATTCCCTTGGTGTCACCTTTTTTGAACTCCTCACAGGCAAATTACCTTTCATCACCGCTGACTCAATGGAGTTAGTTTACTGTCACATTGCAAAACTTCCACCAAAAGCAAACTCAATTAACCCCGACATTCCCCCTATGTTGTCGGAAATTATTAGCAAGCTGATGGCAAAAAATGCCGAAGACCGCTATCAGAGTGCTTTGGGGTTAAAGCATGACTTAGAAGTGTGTAGACAGCAATGGCAAGAGACAGGAAATATAGCATTCTTCGAGTTAGCACAAGAGGACATCTGCGATCGCTTCCTCATCCCGGAAAAACTCTATGGTCGTCAACGTGAAGTTAAAACTCTACTCGCTGCAATCGATCGCGTAACAAGTGGAACCACGGAAATGATATTAGTCGCGGGTTCCTCTGGTATTGGCAAAACCGCTGTTGTCAACGAAGTTCATAAACCTATAGTCCGGCAGCGCAGTTACTTTATTAAGGGCAAATTTGACCAGTTTCAACGAGACATTCCCTTATCGGCATTAGTGCAAGCCTTTCGCGATTTAATCGGTCAACTGCTAAGTGAAACTGATGCCCAAATTGAATATTGGAAAAAGAAAATTCTCTCAGTACTGGGTGAACAAGGTCAAGTCATTACTGATGTAATTCCCGAACTCGAAAGCATTATTGGTAGGCAACAGCCAGTTACTGAACTTTCTGGCAATGCTATTCAAAATCGTTTCAATTTATTGTTTCAAAAGTTTATCCGTATCTTTACCACAAAAGACCATCCTTTAGTAATTTTTCTGGATGATTTGCAATGGGCAGATAGTACCTCTTTGAAATTTATTGAATTATTAATGAGCGAAACCGCAACAGTAAATCAAAATCCTTCTTTATCTTCTCTCCTTTTAGGCGAAACAAATAAAGATAGAGAAACCGATTGTGGTCTACTGCTGATTGGTGCTTATCGGGATAATGAAGTTGACAAAGCACATCCGCTTGAGTTGACAATCAAACAAATTGAACTTTCCCAAGCAACCATTAATACTATTACTCTAGAGCCATTAAATCAGGGTGATTTAAATCTATTGATTGCTGATACCATGCGTTGTGAAGAAAAAGTTGCTATTCCTCTCACGCAAATGGTATTTGCCAAAACCAAAGGCAATCCATTTTTTACCCATCAATTTCTCAAATGTCTGCATAGTGATGGACTAATTGAATTTAACTTTGAACTCGGTTATTGGCAGTGCGATATTCCTCAGGTAAAGGCATTAGCTCTCACAGATGATGTAGTAGAATTTATGGCACTACAACTAATGAAGTTGCCAGCACATACTCAAAAAGTATTGAAACTTGCTGCTTGTATTGGTAATGAATTTGATTTAAAAACTCTTACTATTATTCATGAAGAATCTGCCGTAGATACAGCGTCAGACTTGTGGCAAGCATTAATTGAAGGACTAGTTTTTCCTCAAGCTGAATTTTACAAGTTTTTTGACAAAAATGCTAATAGTCATAAGGCAATAAATCATGAGAAAGAATTAAGCTTACCTAAATATAAATTTGTACACGACCGGGTGCAACAAGCGGCTTATTCTTTGATTCCGGAAGATAATAAGCAATCAATTCACTTAAAAATTGGCGAACTTCTGTTAAGAAATATTCCAGTAGCCGAACAGGAAGAAAAGATTTTTGATTTAGTCAATCAGTTTAATATGGCACTGCCATTAATCACTTTACAGGATGAACGTGATGGATTGGCAAGAATGAATTTGATTGCTGGACGTAAAGCTTTGGCATCAACGGCTTATTCCGCTGCTGTTAAATATTTAACTACTGGAGTTGAACTATTAACAGATGATAGTTGGGAGAGAAAATATGAGCTAGCTCTAGGTTTGTATGAGACAGCAGCAGAGGCAGCGTACTTGGGTGGAGACTTTGAACAAACAGAGCAATTAGCAGAGGTAGTGTTAACACGAGCGAAAACATTACTAGAGAAAGTAAAAGTTTATGAAGTGAAAATTCAAGCTTATGGAGCGCAGAACCAAGCATTAAAAGCAGTCAATACTGCGCTAACTGTTCTCAAGCAATTGGGGGTAGAGTTTCCTGAGAATCCAAGCCAATCTGATGTTCAGCTAGCAATGGCAGAAATAACATCAGCTTTGACAGATAAAAGCATTGAGGACTTAATTAATCTGCCCGAGATGATAGAACGCTATCCTCTTGAAGCTATGCGTATTCTATCAAGTACAATTGCTCTTACCTATCAAGCTGTTCCTGAACTATTCCCACTAATTCTTTTTAAACAAATTAATTTATCGCTCCAACATGGCAATGCTCCCCTGTCTGCCTTTGCCTATGTTACTTACGGGTTAATGCTCTGCGGGGTCATGGGAGACATAGAGTCTGGTTATCAATTTGGCAAACTGGCTGAAACTTTGTTAGCTAAGTTCAATATTAAAGAAATTATAGCTAAAACCCTGCTGGTATTTAATACATCTATCAGGCATTGGAAGGAGCACGCCAGAGAAATATTAAAACCTTTGCTAGAGGGTTACTCTGTCGGACTGGAAACGGGAGATTTAGAGTATGCAGCTTATTCTCTTAACGCTTATTCCTACTGTTCATATTTCATTGGTAAAGAACTAACAGGGTTGGAAGAAGATATGGCGAACTACAGCCATGCCATTGGTCAAATTAAGCAAGAAACAGTATTTCACTGGAGTGCTATCTATCGACAAAGCGTCTTAAACTTACTAGGCATCGTAGAAAATCCTTGTCGTTTAATCAGTAAATCTTACAACGAAGATAAAATGCTGCCGATTCATCTTGAAGCAAAAGATGGGTTCGGACTATTATATTTATATTTCAGCAAACTACATCTGTGTTATCTATTTCAGGAGTTTTCTCAAGCGGTTGAAAATGCCACTTTAGCAGAAAAGTATTTAGATGGTGGTACAGGACAGATGGTTGTTCCTCTTTTCCATTTTTACGATTCTCTAACTAGACTAGCTTTATATTCTAATGTCGGGGAATCTGAACAAAAAGAAATTCTGAAAAAAGTAGCTACCAATCAAGAAAAGATGCAGCATTGGGCAAATCATGCCCCTATGAATTATCTGCATAAATTTTATTTGGTAGAGGCAGAACGGCATCGGGTCGGGGGTGAATATTTAGAAGCAATGGATGATTACGAACGCGCTATTACCAATGCCAAAGAAAACGAGTACATCAATGAAGAAGCTCTCGCTAACGAACTTGCTGCTAAATTCTATTTAGAATGGGGCAAACACAAGATTGCTGCAACCTACCTCACTGATGCCTACTATTGCTACGTCCGCTGGGGAGCATTAGCGAAAGTTGAAGATTTGCAAAAACGCTATCCTCAATTACTTGCTCCGATTATCCAGCAAGAAAAACTTAGCTTTCATCCCAACGAGAAAAGCACTGCTTCTATTGGCATATCATTATCTGCCCCTAATACTAAAGAAACTGTTATTAGCTCTAATACCAGCATCTCACAAATGCTAGACTTAGGGTCTGTGATTAAAGCTTCTCAAGCACTCTCTGGGGAAATTGAGCTAGAGCAACTGCTTTCTACCTTAATGGCAGTTGTAATGGAGAATGCAGGAGCTTCTAAGTGTGC
This sequence comes from Hassallia byssoidea VB512170, assembly GCF_000817785.2. GTDB lineage: Bacteria > Cyanobacteriota > Cyanobacteriia > Cyanobacteriales > Nostocaceae > Hassallia > Hassallia carrinoi. The sequence continues at coordinate 18,052 of NZ_JTCM02000024.1, forward strand.
TTTAATTTTGAGCGAAGGAGATAATTTAGATTTAACTGTCACCGCAGTCGGTTTTAGTTCAAATGAAGCAGCTATTTCTACAAAGTTTCCATCAGTTCATTTAGAGTCTAGTTATGATATTCCTGTTACTTTAATTAACTACGTCAAACGCACTCTAGAAATCTTTGTCATTGATGATGCTAAGACTGTTAACTTTTTAATAAGCGATCGCTACATTGTTCGTCAGCAACCCAAGAGCCTTTTATGCATCCCAATTATCAATCAAGGCAAGTTACTCGGCATTCTTTATCTAGAAAATAATTTAACGACGCAAGCATTTACACGCGATCGCGTAGAAATTCTCAAACTCCTCACCACCCAAGCCGCAATTTCTCTAGAGAATGCCATTCTCTATAAAAATTTGGCACAAGCTAATGAAAGCTTGTCAGAATACAGCCATACTTTAGAGGAAAAAGTAGAGGAAAGAACGCAAGAACTTAGCCAAATAAATCAAAGTTTGCAACAAGCACTTTCACAAATTAAAAATGCCCAAACCCACTTGATTCAAACTGAAAAAATGTCGAGTTTGGGACAAATGGTAGCAGGAATTGCTCATGAAATCAATAACCCAATTAACTTTATTCATGGCAATATTTCTCACGCTAGTGGTTATGTTCAAGACTTACTAGATTTGATTGCTATCTATCAGCAGGAATATCCCAATCCCTCCCCTATTATTGAAGAAAAAGCAGAAGAATTAGACCTTGATTTTCTCATAAAAGACTTGCCAAAGCTTCTAGATTCAATGAAAGTTGGTAGTTCGCGTATTCGGAATATTGTGTTGAGCTTACGCAACTTTTCTCGCTTAGATGAATCGGAAATGAAGCCTGTAGATATTCATGAGGGAATCGATAATACCTTGATGATTTTGCAGCACCGACTCAAGGAAAAGAGCGACCGTCCGGAAATTGAAGTTATTAAAGAATACGGACAACTACCGTTGGTTAGTTGTTACGCCGGTCAACTCAATCAAGCTTTTATGAATATCCTCAGTAATGCGATCGATGCTTTACAACAGTCAAATGACAATGCGATCGCCACTGACCGCAAGGTAGGACAAATTCGCATTCGCACATCTCTAGTAGATTCTAATACTTTGAGGATTCAGATTGCTGATAATGGTTCTGGCATGAGTGACAAGGTGCGTCAAAAAATCTTTGACCCATTTTTTACCACTAAACCGATAGGAAGTGGTACAGGGTTGGGGTTGTCAATTAGCTATCAGGTTGTTGTTGACAAACACAAAGGTCAGTTAACCTGTGATTCCACCCCTGGAAAGGGGACTGAGTTCGTAATTGAGATTCCCCTGCGACAGCAAAATACTTAGACTAAGAAGCGGGTGCAGTTATCATAGTCCCTCTTGACTCTTGAGGCGCACGCCGTCCTGTAACTACCATCTTGACTCGATTGGCAGGCGCAAGTGTAAAACCTCGTCTTTGAAGTCTCTCTGGTTGATTATCAGCCAAAGCAAGTTGATAGTGTGACAGGATTGTTGCCAACACTAGCTTCATTTCAAACACTGCTAAAGCCTCGCCGATACACCGACGTGTACCACCACCAAAAGGCATAAATTCATAGGGAGAAAATTGGCTTTCTAGAAAGCGCTCTGGCTTAAATTGCTCAGGTTCTGGATATAAATCCTTACGGCGATGAATGAGATAGATGGAGCTAACGACTACCGTACTTGGCTCTAAGAGATATCCCAATAGTTCTACTCTTTCTTGCACTACTCTAGGCAACGTTAACATGACAACAGGGGCAATTCGCAAAGCTTCATTACAGACAGCCGTGAGATAAGGCAGTCTGAAAATGCTCATCGGATCTAGGGAATCACCAAGAGTATCGAGTTCTTGGAGCAATTTTTGACGAACTTCTGGCTGATGGTGAATCCAATACAATGCCCAAGCCATTGCCGTTGCCGTAGTCTCATGTCCAGCAATTATCAAGGACATTAAGTCATCACGCAACTCTTGATCCGTCATTGATTTACCCGCTTCATCTCGAGCTGACATCAGCATGGAGAGAATGTCGATGCGCTCTGGATCTGGTTGCTCCCGGCGTTCAGCAATTTCAGCGTAGAGCAAATCATCAATTGAGGCACGTTGGCGCAGAAACTTACCCCAAGGACTCCAAGCTCCTAAATCCTTTTGTAAGAAGGAGAAAAAGAATAAGCTAGAAGTAAGTGGTGACCAAAAGGCATCCAAAAACAACGGTAGTAGATGCTTAATTTCTTGGCAGCGTTCTCCCTCATACAAGCCAAAGACAGCCTCTAATACGACTTGCAAGGAAATCTCCTGCATGGCAGTACGAGCCAAAAAGGGCTGGTTTAGTGGTAACTGACTAAAGACTTTTTCGGTGAGATTAGAGATTAGCTGACCGTAAGCTCGCATCCGCTCTCCATGAAAAGCTGGCATCACAAGTTGTCGCCGATGTTTGTGGCGATCGCCGTCCAGCATGAAGACTGAATAGTCCCCGATTATCGGTTGCACAATTCTGTTTGCCTCACCAAGAGCGGCAAACTTTTTGCGATCAGTTAAAATTTCTTGAATTGTCTGGGGGTGGTTCACAAATACCACAGTGTCCCCAAAACCAACTACCGAGGCTGTGAAAATGTCAGGAAATTCCTGATTTGCTTTTTCCATATATCCGACGGGGTCTGCAACCCATTGAACTTTTTGGAGAAAAGGTGGGGTTTTCAAAGTATTAGGTAGTTTCATCTATATTTTTCCTGACGAAATTGTGCTGATGTTCGACTCTCATTCTGGAGTAATACTAATTGGCAGCGAAGTAACAAAGTTTAAGATTTCCCCCAACTCCTTCTTATAAGGGGGAATTAGGGGATTCATATATGGGCAAACATTCGCTTAAATAGTATAACTCTTGATCGTCAGACGCATCCGATGCGATTTTCTGATTTGAAAGTTAAGACTTAACTAGCTCCAGTCTTTCTCTAGTCTGATAGCGACCAGAACGAGCATACCAATCGATAGTACCACTGATCCAAGCGTGCATTCCTGATATATATTTTGTCAGTTCAGCATCTGCCTGTTCTCCAAAAGAGGGAATAGATGCTTCTAAATTCATCATGCTTCTTACCTCTTGGTTGTGCATTTCAGCAGCATACTTAATTGCTTGTTCAAAAGTAAGTTGCTGTTGATAATGCAGTACTAATACTAGATTGTGGACATCACCACTTGCCATTTCTCTAGATACAGAAAAAATATCGTTACACCAGGCAAGAATATTAATTGTCATGATTTTGATTTTTTTCACCAAGTCGTGGTTTCGCAAAAAATCCGGAATTATCAACTGATTGCAAAATTCAGTTAATGCTAACGAAGGATTTACTCCTACGCTTGACCTACGTATTTTGATATAAGTGTCTACATCAGGAACAATTTCCTGTGCGCGATTGCTTGCTTCTTGAAGACATCCGTGGAAGTAGTCTTCAAAAGCATGAAGGAAATGATGGAACCATTCTACCTTCCCGGTTCGGAGTGTTCGCTGTCGTAAATCTTTTAAGGCACGACCAAGCGGTATATCCTTGCTTTTAATTTCTGACCCGTTTAATATTTCTAGAAATCTCTTGTGAAAATCCTCCAGCACTTCCGGTTGTTTCCCTAAATCTGACATATCGCATTGGTCGTCCCAAATAAACAGCCAGCTTATCCAGTCATTTACAATCTTCAGTTCTTCAAGTTTGCAATAAGGGTAGGCAACTGCCACTAGCCAGAAAAATTTTGACTTGCAGAAACGCCGATATGATGACTCATTTGCCAAAAGGTTGAAGCGCAACACCCATTCGAGGCTATAATCTTCCAAAACATCAGCATACTTGTTGATTCGAGATGGAAATGGGCAGTATAATTCAGGCAGAATGAATTCGTTCATAAAAACTCCAGAAATCAAAGGGAAACACACTAGGAAAGGAAACACAATAAATTGACTTCTTGTTAATGCTTGGCAGATAACAGTTCGCTCTTTACAATTGAAAATCCCAAAAACTGGTATTATCAATTGTGGATCTCCAAAATTGAAAAGAATGGCAACGCACCATCTTCCTTAGCCACAACAGAAGTTCACCAATTTTGCTCTTAAAAAAATGGGGAGGGTTTGAAGCCCCATGATTAATCGTGGGGTCTACTAGACTATCTATAGAAACCCTCCCCATTTTTTCTTGCATCGCTCGGTCACAAAAACTGAACCTAATCTGAAGAAATCTTTGTTCATATCTGCAAAACTCATTACAATAAAGAAACGCAGAGAAGACAAACTAATCTTTTTAGGTTTATGCTTTTGTATTGTCAAATTTTAGGTAGTAGAATAGGGCTAACTATTACCTCTTGTTCTCACTGAATGCGAGAATTTGTTTTATGTTTATTGCCCAATATTTCAATGATTCAATTTTGACCTAAATCAACTACACCGCATTTTGTGAGCGCGTAAAACTGAGCGTTTATGCTGCTAAATGTGGTGTTTGAATGTCAAAAGTTCCTTGGTTTAATTCTAATGTTTTTATTAAAAATCGTATCCGTAATTAAGCTTAATTGTAAAGTTAATTTCACATATAAATATACATTGTTATATTAAAGACATATACTGAAACATATTACTCGATATAAAGTATTACAGTTTTTCTCAGAATCACTACTGTTTGTTTCAGAACAAAAGTGCGATCGCCAAAATTTTTTTGACTGAAAAAGCCTGATTTCAAATGGTTACGGCTGTTTACAACAATTGAAAACGCCAATTTTCAAGTTTACTAAAGTTTACAATTTTATGTTAAACAAATCACAATCTAAATTAGTATATTTCCTTGAATGTCAAAATTTCCTGACATATATGCCTAAAAAAATGTTTTGTCATTTAGCAAAATCATAAAATCTCTAACCTAAGATTTACAAATTATCTACCTATTTGTAGATGCGAAGGTATGTAACAGTCTTAAGTAATAAATTGAACATCAAGCAAATATGAAAATAAAAACAAGCAAAGATAATCCTAATTGATGATGACAAATTAACGCAACTTGATGTATCGCATTAACTACAAGCTAAAGAAAGAGCGTAGACGCTGCATCGGTGAGGCAGTCGCAGACAAGCGCGGTTTCCGTCGGTTAACCAGAATGCGCGATCGCTCTTTCAAATCGTTAGATAGTGAAAATTGGTGTGGGTTTGGGAAAACTGAGTGAACAGGACAACCTTTAAGTTGCTTTGGTTCTTAGTTGCACTCAACACCCAGGTATAAACATGACAAACATCGATATTTCTCTTCCTGGCTATCGCATCCTTGAGTTTATCTACTCCGGCAATAGAACTTTAGTTTATCGCGGACTGCGGGAGTGCGATCGCCAACCTGTCATCATCAAACTGCTGAATAGCGAATATCCCAGTTTCAGCGAACTGGTGCAATTCCGCAACCAATATACTATTGCCAAAAATCTTAATATTCCTGGTATCGTCAAAGCCTACAACTTAGAAACCTACCGCAACAGCTATGCACTGGTGATGGAGGATTTTGGCGGTATTTCCCTCAAGGAGTGGAAAATAGGGAAATCTGATTCTTTAAGTGAATTTTTGCACATAGCGATTCAAATTGTCTCTGCCTTAGAAGGACTGCATCGCGATCGCATTATTCATAAAGACATCAAACCTGCGAATATTTTGATTAACACCTCTACAGGTGAAGTTAAACTGATCGACTTTAGCATAGCCTCCCTTTTGCCTAGAGAATTTCCAGAAATTCAAAATCCCAACATTCTCGAAGGTACTCTCGCTTATCTGTCTCCCGAACAAACCGGACGGATGAACCGAGGTATTGATTACCGCAGCGATTTTTATTCGCTTGGTGTCACTTTTTTTGAACTCCTCACCGGACAGTTACCATTTACTTCTAACGATCCGATGGAGTTAGTTCACTTTCATATTGCCAAGCTTGCACCTTCTTTAGAAAGTGAAAGGCAGGAGATTCCCAAAGTTATTTCAAATATCGTTAACAAGCTGATGGCGAAAAATGCCGAAGACCGCTATCAAAGTGCTTTCGGGTTAAAGTATGATTTGCAAGTATGCTTAAAGCAGTGGCAAGAGACTGGAAATATTGCCAACTTCGAGTTAGGAATGCGGGATGTATGCGATCGCTTCGTCATTCCCGAAAAACTCTATGGTCGTGATAAAGAAGTCGCCACGTTATTAACAGCATTTGATCGAGTATGTAGGGGCGAAATTACTTCACCCGTAGAAAATGTAGTGGCTCCCAAATCCAAAATTGAACTGATGCTAATAGCAGGATCTTCTGGTATTGGCAAAACTGTTGTTGTTAACGAAGTCCACAAACCCATCGTCAAACAGCGGGGTTACTTCATCAAAGGTAAATTTGACCAATTCCAACGTAACATTCCCTTTTTTGGATTTGTCCAAGCATTTCAAGATTTAATCGAACAATTGCTAGGTGAAAATAATACCCAAATCGCCGCCTGGAAAACTAAAATTCTGACAGCATTAGGCGAAAATAGTCAAGTAATCATTGATGTTATCCCCGAACTCGAACGTATCATTGGCAAGCAATCGACTGTTTCTGAATTATCGGGAAGTGCAGCACAAAATCGGTTTAATTTGCTGTTCCAAAAGTTTATCCAAGTCTTCACCACACCAGAACATCCCTTAGTCATTTTTCTAGATGATTTGCAATGGGCAGATTTGGCTTCTTTAAAATTAATTCAACTATTAATGAGTGAAGCCGAAAAAGGTTATTTGCTGTTAATTGGTGCTTACCGAGATAATGAGGTTACTGCAACACATCCTTTAATGTTGACATTAGATGAAATAAGTAAAAGTCAAGCAACAATCAACACCATTACTTTAACGCCTCTTGAACCTACCGATTTAAATCATCTGATTGCTGACACCTTCAAATGTTCATCAGAACTTACACAACCCCTCACAGAACTAGTTTATCAAAAAACTAAAGGTAATCCTTTTTTCAGCAATCAATTTCTGAAATTATTGCATGAAGACAGAATTCTTAACTTTAACTTTGATGAAGGTTATTGGCAGTGTGATATAGCTCAAATAAAAACCTTAGCTTTCAACGATGATGTAGTTGAGTTTATGGCGCTTCAGTTACAGAAGTTGCCAAACAGCACTCAAGAAATTTTGAAACTTGCCGCTTGTATTGGCAACCAATTTGACTTAGCCACTTTAGCAAGTGTGTCTGAAAAGTCTCAGGTAGAAACGGCGGCTGATTTATGGAAAGCATTGCAAGAAGGGTTAGTTTTCCCTACTAGCAAAGTTTACAAATTTTTTCAAGATGATAATCAAGATACCAAATTAATAATTACCAATGACCAATTAGCAAATTATAAATTCCTTCATGACCGAGTGCAACAAGCTGCTTATTCACTAATTCCGCCAGATTGCAAACAAGAAACTCACCTAAAAATTGGGCAATTATTGTTGAAAAATACTCTAGAAGCCGAACGAGAAGAGAGAATTTTTGAGATTGTTAATCAGTTGAATTACGCAGTGGAATTAATCACCGTTCAATCAGAAAAAGATGAACTGGCAAAGTTGAATTTGATAGCAGGACTTAAAGCTAAAGCTTCTACTGCCAATGCTGCTGCTGTTGAGTATTTGATTCTGGGAATAAAACTGCTTTCTGTTAATAGTTGGGAAACGAACTACGACTTAAGTCTAGCACTACATGAAACAGCAGCAGAGGCGGCATTCCTCAGCGGCGACTTCGAGCAGATGAAGCAATTATCACAAGTTGTGCTGCAACAAGCGAAGAATCTGTTAGATAAAGCGAAAGTTTATGAAATCCAAATCGTTGCTTGTATAGTCCAAAGTCAACAACTAGAAGCAATCAAAATAGGGCTATCTATTCTGAAGTTGTTAGGAATCGAACTACCAGATAAACCATTAGAATCAGATGTTACACAGGCATTAGAGGAAGTTACAACCAGTTTGCAAGGTAAAGAAATTGAGGAGTTAATTGAATTACCTCCAATGATTGAACTTAATTGCAAAGTAGCGCTACGGCTTTTATCAAGTATGTACCCTGCTGCCCAACAAGCTGTTCCTGAACTGATGCTACTGATTACATTTAAGATGGTCTATTTATCAGTTAAATATGGAAATGCTCCTGAGTCTAGTTTTGCTTATATCAGCTACGGGATGCTTCTTTGCGAAATTTTCGGAGACATAAATTCCGGCTATAGGTTTGGCAAACTTGCTCTTTTGCTATCAGATAGATTAAATATCAAAGCATTGAAAGCTAAGGTAATTGCTATGTTTGCTAGCTTTATGCATCATTTGCAAGAGCATCTAAGCTTGAATTTATCCCGTTGTGTTGAAGTCTATAAGAGCGCACATGAAGCCGGAGATTTAGAATTTGCTGGCTATTCTATCTGTCAATATGGTTTCCATTTATTATGGGCTGGTAAGGAACTTGAGATGGTAGAAAAAGAAATGGCTACCTATAATGATGTACTCAGTTCCATTAAACTACAGGCAGCCCAAACTTACCACAAAATTCATTGGCAAACAGTTCTTAACTTGCTCTTAAAGGCGGAGAATCAGTTTTGTTTAATTGGTACTGCCTACAATGAAAAATTGATGATTACCGTACATCAAAGTGCTAACGATTTTGTTGCGCTTGGCTTTCTTTATATTTGTAAGCTAACACTAGCTTATCTGTTTTGCGAATATCAAGAAGCCGAGAAAAATCTAGAATTTGCAAATAAATATTTTACTGCTGTGAAGGGATTTATCTGTATCCCTATATTTCATTTGTATGATTCTTTAACTAGATTGGCAGTTTTCAAGAATGTTTCCCATTCTGAGCAAAATAGCGTCCTTAGCAAAGTACAATTCAATCAAGATAAATTGAAAAAATGGGCAGATCGTGCCCCGATGAATTATTTACATAAATATTATTTAGTTGAGGCAGAACGACATCGGGTTTTAGGTGAATATGTTCAAGCGATGGAAATGTACGATCGCGCAATTTCCCTCGCTCGCATGAATGAATACGTCAACGAAGAAGCTTTAGCCAACGAACTCACTGCTAAATTCTACCTAGAATGGGGCAAAGAGAAAATCGCCCAAGTCTATCTTATCGATGCCTACTACGCTTATGCTCGTTGGGGAGCAAAAGCCAAAATTAACGACTTAGAAAAACGCTATCCACAAATTCTCTCCCCCATTCTCAATCGAGAAAAAATCAGCCGTAAGGACGATGCAAGTATTTGCAAACTAACAACTGGAACCGTCACTGCTAGCAGCACAAGTGGGTCGTCTCTTTTAGATATGGCAACAGTGATGAAAGCATATCAAGCTCTTTCTAGCGAAATTGAACTTGATAAGTTAATCTTCACTTTGATGCAAGTAGTAATTGAAAATTCTGGAGCCGAAAGAGGTGCTTTGCTCAGATTGCAATCGGATAATTTAGTTGTGGAAGCCACTGTAAATATCGACCGGAAAAAAATTGTTATTACTGATAATCATCAGATTCCTCACACCGTTATCAACTATGTACAACGCACTCAGCAAACTATCGTTATCAACGATATTGCAGTTGAAACAAAATTTGCTAATGACCCTTACATAATCGAGCATCAACCAAAGAGTGTTTTGTGTACTCCCATCCTGAATCAAGGCAAACTGATCGGCATTCTCTATTTAGAGAATAATTTGACGAAGAAAGCATTTACAAGCGATCGCATTCAAATTATCAACTTACTTTGCTCCCAAGCTGCTATCTGTTTAGAAAATGCTCGTCTTTATCAGCAGTCTCAAGAATCTCTAGAAAATCTGAAGCAAATGCAACTTCAACTCGTGCAAAGTGAGAAAATGTCTGCTTTGGGTAACTTAGTTGCAGGTGTAGCACACGAAATCAATAACCCGATTGGCTTCATATCGGGTAACTTGCAACCTGCTGTTGATTACATGCAGGATTTATTTAACTTGATTGACCTTTATCAAGAGCATTATCCCACCCCTGTGGCTGCAATTGAGTCAGAAATCGAAGCGATTGACTTAGAATATCTGCGCTCAGATTTACCCAAACTCCTAACTACAATGAAAGAGGGAGTTAAGCGTATTCGTCATATTAGCGCTAGCTTGCGAACCTTTTCTCGTGCTGATAGCGATCGCCCAATTTCTTGTAATATCCATGATGGCATCGACAGCACTATTTTGATTCTCAAACATCGCATAAAAGCTAACGAAACTCGTCCCGCGATTGAAGTAGTCACAAATTATGGTAATTTGCCTTCAATAGAATGCTACCCCGGACAACTCAATCAGGTATTTATGAATTTGTTAGCTAATGCTATTGATGCTTTAGAAGAGTCGAATATCAAGCGTAGTATTAGTGAAATTCAAGCTAATCCCAATCAAATTACAATTGGGACAAGTTTAGATAAAGATAAAAATCATGTCTTGATTTGCATTAAAGATAATGGTTTGGGAATGTCAGATGAAGTCAAGCAAAAAGTTTTTGACCATTTATTTACTACGAAACCTGTAGGACAAGGGACAGGATTAGGATTAGCGATCGCAAAGTCTATTATTGTTGATAAACACAAGGGAACTCTAGAGGTAAATTCAACACCAGGAGAGGGTGCGGAGTTTATTATTATTATTCCCATTCACCAACAAAACTAGGCTATAAAGCGATTTCTCTCGTTACCAGGTGGAACCTGGTAACGCATTACAAAAAGCTCTGCCTTTGGGTATGACGATAGAAATACTTCTGATAATGGGCAAACTAACTCAAGAAGAGTTACTCGACCTTCATTAGCCCAAAACAGACAAAAATGATTCATCCTAGTTTTACCCGCACCAAAAAGTTACCCCTGCGATTGATACTTATAGTCCCCTTTGTTTTGCAAATCTTTGCCGCAGTCGGACTCGTAGGGTATCTCTCATTTAGAAATGGACAGAAAGCAGTCAATGACCTTGCCGAACAGTTAATGAGCCAAGCTAGCAAGCAAGTTGATCGGCAGCTTGATAACTATCTGGCAATGCCTCATAAAATTAATCAGATTAATAGCAATGCGGTACAAGTAGGACTGCTAAAATTACACGACTTTAAAAATACAGGGCATTACTTTTGGCAGCAAATGCAGGTATTTGATGTTAGCTATATTTATTATGCGTTGGTAACAGGTGAATACGCAGGAGCGGGACGTTTTCGAGAAAATCGCGGTGTCACGATTGACGAACTTTCTCTCAATACCAAAGGTAAAACTTATACTTATCAAACCGATCGCCAGGGCGATCGCACTAGCGTAATAGACGTTCAAGACTACACACCTCTAACAGACCCTTGGTATACAAAGACGCTTAAAGCAAACAAGCCCATTTGGAGTTCAGTTTACAACTGGAGCGACCTTCCAGAATTTTTATCGATTGGTGCAACCCGTCCAATCTACGACAACACCAATAAATTTATCGGTGTTATGGGTGTTGATTTCCTTCTATCAAATATCGGTGATTTTCTAGGCAGCATAAAAATTAGCCCCTCAGCAAAAATCTTTATCATTGAACGCAATGGGCTATTAATAGCTAATTCAATTTCTCAAAAACCATTTACTATGGTGAATGGCAAAGCCCAAAGATTGAATGTTTTAAACAGTAGCGATTCCTTAATTCAAAATACAGCAAAATATCTACAGCAAAAGTTTGGTAATTTTCAAGCGATTAAAAACGGCAAACAACTTGATTTTGAATTTCAAAACTCGCGCCAATTTGTTCAAGTAACACCTTGGCGTGATGAGTACGGTCTAGATTGGTTAGTGATTGTGGTTGTGCCAGAATCCGATTTTATGGCGCAAATCAACGCTAATACTCGCACAACTATCTTATTATGTTTGGGGGCATTGGGAGGAGCGATCGCGCTGGGAATTTTCACATCCCGTTGGATTACAAAACCGATTGTGCAATTGAGAACAGCTTCTGTAGCAATAGCTTCTGGAGAATTAGACCAAACAGTAGAAGTAAAAGGCATAGATGAATTAGAAACTTTGGCTGCTGCTTTTAATCAGATGGCGACACAATTAAAAGAATCTTTCTTAGAACTAGAAACCAAAGTTGAAGAAAGAACCGCACAATTAAAAGAAGCCAAAGAATCAGCTGACAGCGCTAACAATGCCAAAAGCGAGTTTCTTGCTAACATGAGCCACGAACTTCGTACACCGCTCAACGGCATTTTAGGCTATGCCCAAATTCTCCAGCGCGACCAAACTGCCAACCCCAAACAAAAAGACGGCATTAACATTATTCATCAATGTGCTTCTCATTTGCTCACCTTAATTAACGACATACTTGACCTCTCAAAAATTGAGGCTCGCAAATTAGAATTGTCTCCCCATGATTTTCACTTTGCCTCTTTCCTCAACGGCATTGTGGAAATCTGTAGAATTAAAGCCGAGCAAAAAGAAATTGCCTTCAATTACGAAGTATTAAATAAACTTCCCACAGCTATTCATGCCGATGAAAAACGTTTGCGCCAAGTCTTAATTAACCTTCTAGGCAATGCAATTAAATTCACCGACAAAGGAGGCGTAACTTTTAAAATTGGGGTAATTGATAATCAGTCATCGGTAATAGTTAATAGTAAAAATGACCCATTCCCCCCTTCGGGGTTCGCCAGTCGCTCATGGGGGAGACCCCCAAGACCGCGCTGGCTCACCATTCCCCATTCCCAATTCCCCATTCCCCGAATCAGATTTCAAATAGAAGATACTGGTGTGGGCATGAATTCCGAACAATTACAAAAGATATTTTTACCTTTTGTACAAGTAGGCGATAAACAGCGGATGGCAGAAGGTACAGGACTCGGACTTGCTATCAGTCAACAAATCGTGCAGATGATGCAAAGCGAACTGCAAGTAGAAAGTCTTTCCAATGTTGGCAGTAAGTTTTGGTTTGATGTAGATTTGCCAGAATCAAATCAATGGATTGAATTAAATAACGCCAATACCCACAATATCATCGGCTATGAACAAGAGAAACAAAAAATTCTCCTTGTCGATGACCGTTGGGAAAATCGTTCTGTAATTGTTAACCTTTTAGAACCGCTTGGCTTTGAATTGATGGAAGCGGTAAACGGAGAAGAGGGTTTAGAAAAAGCTAAAACATGGCATCCCAATTTAATTATCACTGATTTGGTGATGCCTGTACTCTCTGGTTTAGAAATGACGGAAAGCCTGAGAAATTTATCAGAATTTAAAGATGTAATTATCATCGCTTCTTCTGCTAGTGTATTTAACTTTGACCGTCAGCAAAGCCTAAAATCGGGCTGTAATGATTTTCTTCCCAAACCCGTACAATCAAAAGAATTGCTAGAAAAAATTTCTCAGCATATGAAACTTTCATGGATTTACGAAGCAGGCATTGTTCCGCTTACAGAAAATGCGCTGGTTGACACTGCTGCCGCTTTTATAGCCCCCAGCGCTGAAGAATTGCAAGCGTTATACATTGCAGCCCAAATAGGTGATATTGCCGGCGTTGAGCAGGAAGCTTTACGACTACAACAGTTAGATAGTCAATATTTGCCTTTTACTGCTAAATTGCTTCAACTCGCTCAAGAAATGGATGAAGAAGGAATTTTCAAATTAATAAAACAGTACACCTAACAAGTTTAAATATGCTTACTCACACAAAAAGTTTCATTATGATCGTTGATGATAACCCCACGAATACCAAAGTATTGTTTGATTTTTTGCAAGCGTCGGGTTTTCGAGTTTTGGTTGCTAAAAATGGCGAAAGTGCTTTAGAAAAACTGCAAGCAGTATCCCCAGATTTAATTTTATTAGATGTAATGATGCCAGGAATCGATGGCTTTGAAACTTGCGATCGCTTAAAAGCTTCACCAGCTACTCAAGAAATTCCGGTAATCTTTATGACGGCTCTTTCTGATGCGGTAGATAAAGTTAAAGGGTTAAGCCTTGGTGCAGTAGATTATATCACTAAACCGTTTCAGCAAGAAGAAGTGCTTGCCCGCGTCAATCTTCATTTGAAACTGCATCACCTAAACAAACAGCTAGAACAACGAGTAGCAGAACGCACAGCGGAGCTAACTTTTGCTCTAGAAAAGTTACAACAGTCTCAACTACAGTTAGTACAAAGTGAAAAGATGTCTGCCCTGGGGCAATTGGTTGCAGGAGTTGCTCACGAAATTAACAATCCTGCTGGCTTTATTAAAGGCAATCTCATTCATTTTCAGGAATATATACAAGATTTAATTCATCATATTTACCTTTATCAAAAGCGAGTTTCAGAAGCGGAAATAGCTCAACATGCAGAAGAAATTGACTTAGAATATCTGCTCGAAGATTTACCGAAAACTCTTGCTTCAATGCAACAAGGAGTTGAGCGCATCTGCGATATCAGCGTTTCTTTAAGAACATTTTCTCGTGCTGATAGTAATGCCAAAATTCTCTTTAATATTCATGATGGCATCGACAGCACAATCCTGATTCTCAAACACCGCTTAAAAGCCTCGAATGAACATCCGGCAATTGAAGTAGTAAGAAATTATGGTAATTTGCCCTTAATAGAATGCTTCCCCGGACAACTCAATCAGGTATTTATGAACTTAATTGCAAATGCTATTGATGCTTTAGAAGAGTCGAATATTGGGCGTAGTTTTAGTGATATTAAAGCAAATCCCAATCAAATTATAATACAGACGACTTTAATTGATAAAAATTATATCTTAATTAAAATTAAAGATAACGGCGTGGGCATGTCAGATGAAGTTCAGAAAAAAGTCTTTGATAATTTATTTACCACCAAACCTGTAGGACAAGGGACAGGATTAGGGTTAGCGATCGCAAAGTCTATCATTGTCGAAAAACACGGTGGAACTCTAGAGGTAAAGTCATTACCCAAAGAAGGTGCCGAGTTTGCAATTACAATTCCCGTGCGGGATAAGAATTGAGAATTGGGAATGGGTAATGGGTAATTGGGAATGGGTAATGGGTAATTGGGAATGGGTAATTGGGAATGGGTAATTGGGAATGGGTAATGGGTAATTGGTAATGGGGAATTGGGATGACAAGACCAGATTTTGAAAAATTGGAAGTTTATAGATTAGCTGAGAAACTCGCTAATCAAATTTGGCATATAGTTCAACAATGGGACTGCTTTGCTAAAGATACTATTGGCAAGCAAATTGTCCGCGCTGCTGATAGCGTCTGTGCCAACATAGCAGAGGGGCGAGGACGTTATAATTATCAAGATAATCGGCGTTTTCTAAAAATTGCCAGAGGTTCTTTGTATGAAACAATTAATTGGTTGAGACTAGCTTATGCTCGCAAGTTATTGACCGATGAACAGGTAAGCAAGTTTAAACCAATTCTTGACGAACTACCACCTAAGTTAAACGCTTACCTAAATTCTATAGGAAATAGGGAATAGGGAATAAGGAATTGGGAATTGGGAATTGGGAATTGGTAATTGGTAATTGAGAATTGGTAATTGGTAATAGGTAATTGAGAATTGGTAATTGGTAATAGGTAATTGAGAATTGGTAATTGGTAATAGTGATGTGCGTTTTTTCCATTACCCATTCCCCATTCCCCATTACCCATTACCCATTCCCCATTACCCATTACCCATTCCCCATTACCCATTACCCATTACCCATTCCCCATTCCCCATTACCCATTCCCCATTCCCGATTTACAACTATTCTGGCTGCTCAGGATTAACAGCACTTACCTGAGCTTTAACAACCATTCCTGGTTGCAAAAATGGAGTATTAGCAACAGAATTGTTAGCCAAGGTAAACAAGGGATTTGACAAAATACCCGCGATAGAGGTCGCGATTAAAGTTACTATCAAACCTACTTGCAAAGGTCTAAACCCAGGTAAATTCCAACGCACTTCCGGATAATTCTTCACCGCGTCGGACATTTCTTGAGGTTCTTTGACTACCATCATTTTGACTACGCGAATGTAGTAGTAGATGGAAACAACGCTGGTAACTAAGCCTAGCAAGACTAGCCAGTAAAGCCCAGCTTGCCAACCAGCCCAGAAGATGTAAATTTTGCCAAAGAATCCCGCTAGCGGTGGAATCCCACCCAAGGAAAGTAGAGAAATACTTAATCCCAAAGTCAGCAGTGCATCTTTTTGATACAAACCTGAGTATTCGGCGATCTGGTCGGTTCCCGTCCGCAGGGAGAAGAGAATTACGCAGGTAAAGCCGCACAGGTTCATAAACAGGTAAACCAGCATGTAAAAAATCATACTGGAATATCCCGCTTGCGTGCCAGAAATCAAGCCAATCATCACAAACCCAGCTTGGGCAATAGATGAATAAGCTAGCATCCGTTTCATGCTGGTTTGGGCGAGGGCAACTACGTTACCCAAAATCATACTCAGAACTGCGAGGGCAATGAAGACGAATCTCCACTCATTCACAGCTAGGGGGAAGACTGTTGTTAGCAAGCGGATGGCTAAGGCAAATCCGGCGGCTTTGGAACCGACGGATAAAAAGGCAATCACAGGTGTGGGAGCGCCTTCGTAAACGTCTGGTGTCCACTGGTGGAAGGGCGCGGCGGAGATTTTGAAGCCAATACCTGCGATCGCGAAAACCAGCGAAATCACCAAACCTAAAGATTGACCAAAATTCGCTGTGGCAATACCCGACGCGATCGCATTAAATTCTGTTTGTCCACCCGATAACCCATACAGTAGCGAAACACCATACAAAAATACTGCTGTACTTGAGGCACCAATCAACAGGTATTTTAGCGCCGCTTCATTAGAGCGAGTGTCACGCTTGGTATAACCTGTGAGCAAATAAGAGGAGATACTCAGGGTTTCTAAGGAGATGAAAGTCATCACCAACTCATTTGCCCCAGAGAGAAACATCCCTCCTAGGGTAGCTGTGAGCAAAATAGCGATGAATTCTGCTAAAGCGGTGCCACTCTGCTCAACGTAGCGAATAGACATCAGAATGGTAACGATCGCAGACAAAGCAATAATCCCGCGAAAGACGATGCCCAGATCGTCGCCGTTAAAGCCACCGCTAAACGAGATGGGATTGACATTATCCCATTGAAAATATAGGGCGACGATGGAGCTAAATAAACCTGCGATCGCCAGATATCCAATCCAGCGTGCGGATGTACGCCCCAAAATCAAGTCAACAATCAAAACCGTCATCAGGGTGATAATCACAATCCCCTCTGGCAGTATTGTTCCAGCATTTAACGCTGATGCAAGATTAGCAAAATCCATGATATGTATAGGTTTTGGCGATTAGACATTCAGGTTAACTCTGTTCACTCTAGCAATTTTCGCGCCCTCAGTTGCATAAAAAATGGCGGCATTGCATATTGGCGACATGAAGAGACGTTCCAATGGAACGTCTCTACGGCTGTCTAATTAAATTATGTTGAAATTTGCCTTTGGTAATTCAAAAATAAAAATAACAATAAGCAGTTCAGTTATCCGCTGAACTGCTTGTTTTAGACTAAATTAGGCTTGACAAAAGCATCAAAATGCTTTTAGCAATATTTGCTACGTTTGCTCTTATTGACTTGAAGACTTAATAGCGTCTGTTGCCTCTGTCCCAATTGCCACCGCCACCGCCGCCACGAGAACTTTTCTCCTCGCGTGGTCTTGCTTTGTTAACTTTCATTGCGCGCCCCATCCATTCTGCACCATCCAGAGCTGCGATCGCAGCGTCTTCTGCCGCTGATGATTCCATTTCTACGAAACCAAAGCCGCGTGCGCGACCTGTTTCTCTATCTGTGGGTAATTGAACCCGGCTAACGGTGCCGTATTCTGAAAATACTTTACTGAGGTCGTCTTCTGTGACGCTGTAGGACAGGTTCCCTACGTAAATTGACATGAAATTCTCCAAAATCCATTGATGCAGATATGTTCATTCGGAGAGGCGCCTGCAATTATTACTAAAAACAAGATCCGTATCGCCGAACTCACTTCATTTCGATTTTATCCTAACATAACTTCTTTATAAGAAAGGGTATATCTGCCCATTTATGTTAATTTTTAGTAAAATGTATTACACGTCACTAAATTTATAATTTTTTTATATTATTCACTCGCTCAAAATCAAGTTTGCTGTTGAAATTCTTCTGGATCGATTCCCCAATTTACCCAACAAATCGCTTCACGGGCTGATTGTGTATCAGGTGGAACACGCAAAGCATGAATAAATCCCGTACTAGGGCAGGTCATTTTTAATAAATAAATTGGCTCGTTGTCAACATCTGCATTAATTTTTAATAAAGTGTATTCAGCCCAAGCATCTAATTCTATCGCTTGTAACTCCCTGGCTATTCGGTCATAACCAATACCTTGAATTAGCACTCGGCGCAGTTCGGCATTATTTTCTGATAAAAGCCATTGAGATTCCCAAGAGTGGGGATGGATTTTACCATATTTTTCCGGTAAGGTTACGCCGTGATAAGAGTAGAGGCTGTATCCATCGGCAAATTGTATTGCGGGTTTTCCCTCTGCGTGCAGCCGATTTTGGTTGTCGAAGAGAAGATGAAGAGGGCGATCGCATACAATACAAATTTTTTTGTAAGGTAAAACCCTACCACAATACTTGAATAAACATTCAAGTGCCTGCCATATTTGTTGATTGTGAGGGAAATTTAATACAGAAATATCGAAATCATAAGAAATAAAAAAGCAACGAATCCATTCTATGGGTTCAATCAAGTCAGGTAATGGCTCCCACTCATCAGGATAACCATCTGGTATCATCATGTACAAACTGAAAATTTCTTTTTGCAATTCATCCCACTCACTTCCTAATTTACTACTCAGTTCGCGGCTAAATTGTAAAAAAAAGTTATGTTGGTTCTCGAATTCTTGCCGCAAGTCACACAGTTCGTCAATTAGTGTATAGCCAGAAGGTATATCTAGTTGATTAACACACTTCATAGCTCCATAAAGGCTATCCACAAAAATAATTTCCGGCTCTTGTTCCTGCATGGCTGCATAGACTAATTTGACCGCTTCCGCAGCTTTTTCTCTATCAATTCGCTCAGTTGAAAGTGCTATTTTTCGCCACTTATCCCGATAAACCAAAATCAAAGCTTCTTGTTCAGGAGTCAGTTCGCTAATAATCTCAGTCATTGCACTAACACTAAATTGTAGGGTGGGTTAACGAAGTGTAACCCACCGCTATTTAACAGCGCATTTCTCGTTCGCAGGTTGAACCTGGAAACGAGCGGACGAGCCGAAACTACTAAAAACAACTTTTCAATCAGCCACATAACGCCAACCTTTAGGCTCATATTCTCTTTGAATTCGCACCATCCAGCTACCTTGAGGAATCGAAATTGGCTTATGTTCCTCATGTACCAGTAACGCCTTATCTGAAAACACACGCAGATAAAGGATGTCATCTTTTTGTGACAATTCCGCCTCACCTTCAGTAATGCGGTGTTTGTGTCCGGTGACTTCACCTTCCGCCAAAATCAACTGAGGTATCTTTTCTCCTTCGACTTGCGGCACAGGCAGTAAAATAACATCACCTTGTCGAATCGGTTGCATAGATTTCCCTCTATAAATGTAGGTAAAATCCCACTTTGCTCTTGCTCTCAAATTTGATTTAATTTTGGCACAATCTCTGAGGAGTGGGGAATGGGGAGTGGGGAGTGGGGAATGGGGAGTGGGGAGGAGCAAAATTAAAAGTTAGGAGTTAGGAGTTAGGAGTTAGGAATTATTCTGCTTATCTCCCTTGTCCCCCTTATCCCCCTTATCCCCCTTGTCCCCCTCCCCCCCTTCCCCACTCCCCCCCTCAAGAACTCTCCTTTTCAAAACTGTAGTCGCCAATTATGCAAGATATAAGTTAATGATTGAGATAACACTAAATTTACACTTCTGCTTTCCCTAGCTATCCTCAAGAAAGGACTATCCTACGGGAAGGGCTACGCTCTCAAGAGCGAATTTGCAGGGATTTTATTTTGAACGGACAGTTTGTGTGAAGATGAAATCACATCCACATCAAGCTCACTAATGTTAATTTGACTGTCTAGCTTTGCAGCTATTATTTTTTTGAAATTTCCATGTCAACTCTCGTCATCGTCGAATCTCCAACCAAAGCTCGTACCATTCGCAATTACCTGCCGAAGGACTATCGAGTGGAAGCGTCTATGGGTCATGTACGTGACCTTCCCCAGTCGGCTACAGATATTCCCGCTACTGTCAAAGGGGAAAAATGGGCGCAACTGGGGGTAAATGTAGATGCCGACTTTGAACCGCTGTATATCGTCCCCAAAGACAAAAAGAAGATTGTCACTCAGCTCAAAGATGCCATGAAAGGCGTAACTGAACTGATTCTGGCAACGGACGAAGACCGGGAAGGTGAAAGCATAAGTTGGCATTTATATCAACTACTCAAGCCGAAAATTCCAACCAAGCGGATGGTATTTCACGAAATTACCTCAGACGCGATTAAAAAAGCGTTGAAAAACTGCCGCAATATTGACGATCAGTTGGTTCGCGCCCAAGAAACGCGGCGAATCTTGGATCGGCTAGTAGGCTATACCCTATCGCCGTTGCTGTGGAAAAAAATCGCTTGGGGATTATCTGCGGGGCGGGTGCAATCGGTAGCTGTGCGGGTTTTGGTGAAGCGGGAACGCCAACGCCGTGCTTTCCGTGAAGGTACATATTGGGATTTGAAGGCTTACTTGCAGCATCAAAAAGCTGCTTTTACCTCGCAGTTAGTGACGCTGCAAAAAACCAAAGTAGCAACAGGCAGTGATTTTGATGCAGCGACCGGTCAAATTATTGCTGGGCGCAAAGTCGTACTGCTAAGAGAAGCGGAAGCATTAGCCCTCAAAGAACGCCTGACTGGTAAACCCTGGACGGTGACAGACATTGAAGAACGCCCGGTAACACGCAAACCCGCGCCACCGTTTACCACCTCGACGCTGCAACAAGAATCTAACCGAAAATTGCGCCTTTCTGCGCGGGATACGATGCGAATTGCTCAGAATTTGTACGAGCAAGGGTATATTACCTATATGCGTACAGATTCGGTGCATTTGTCAGAACAAGCAATTTCAGCTGCGCGTGATTGTGTGGAAAAGCTTTACGGCAAATCATATCTCAGCCCCCAACCAAGGCAATACACCACCAAATCCAAAGGCGCACAAGAAGCACACGAAGCCATACGTCCGGCGGGTAGCAGCTTCCGCACGCCGCAAGAAACTGGCTTAAGCGGTCGAGAACTGGCGCTGTATGACTTGATTTGGAAGCGCACCGTAGCTTGTCAAATGGCTGATTCTCGCCAAACTCAAATTACCGTACAGTTGCAAGTTGAAGATGCGGGTTTTCGTTCTTCTGGCAAGCGAATTGATTTTCCCGGTTTTTTACGCGCTTACGTTGAAGGTTCAGACGACCCAGAAGCAGCGTTGGAAGACCAAGAAGTAATTTTACCGCCGATGAAAGTGGGCGATCGCCCAAATTGTACGAACTTAGAGGCGATCGATCACGAAACTCAACCACCAGCTCGATACACTGAAGCTACCTTGGTGAAAACTTTAGAAAGTGAAGGTATCGGTCGTCCCAGTACTTACGCCAGCATTATCGGCACAATTATTGATAAAGGTTACGCCCAATTGGTGAATAATGCTCTCATACCCACATTCACCGCTTTCGCTGTCACCGACTTGCTGGAAAAACACTTTCCCGACATCGTAGATCCCAGCTTTACTTCCAAAATGGAGCAAACTTTAGATGATATTGCTACCGGCGAAGCAAAATGGCTACCCTATCTGCGGGAATTTTATTTGGGAGACAAAGGTTTAGAAACGCTGGTTAGAGAACAAGACAGCCAAATTGATGCTACCAAAGCTAGAACGGTAGAACTAGAAAATCTCGATGCTAAAGTCCGCATTGGTAAATACGGTCCTTACATCGAAGTCGAAAATGGTAACGGTGTTGTTACTGCTTCAATTCCCAAAGACCTCACCCCTGCTGACCTCGACCCGAAAAAGGTAGAAGTTCTACTGCGACAAAAAACTGAAGGTCCCGACCAAGTAGGACGCCATCCAGAAACTGGCGAACCGATTTATGTGAAAATTGGCGCTTACGGTCCTTACGTTCAGTTGGGTGACAAGACCGAAGAAAACCCCAAACCCAAACAAGCTTCTTTACCCAAAGGTCAAAGTCCAGAAAATGTCACTCTGGAGATGGCTGTTGGTCTTTTGGCGCTACCCCGGACATTAGGAGTTCATCCGGTTACAGGTGGCAAAATTCAAACAAGTTTAGGACGCTTTGGTCCTTATGTTGTTCATGACCAAGGTAAAGAAGGTAAAGATTATCGCTCTTTAAAAGCTAGCGATAATGTCTTAACAATTTCTTTAGAAAGGGCTTTGGAATTGTTATCTGAACCGAAAAAAGGACGCAGCAGCACTAATAGTAAATCTAAAGCTGCTTTACGCGAATTGGGCGCACATCCAGAAGACGGCGAACCAGTCAACATCTACGATGGTCCTTATGGACCTTACATCAAACACGCCAAAACAAACGTGAGTATCCCCGAAGGTCAATCGGTAGAAAATGTAACGCTTTCCGCAGCATTGGAATTGTTAGCAAGTAAAGCATCGTCGGCAAAATCCACACGTAAGACAACGAGTAAAACTACAACCAAAACCACACGTAAATCAACTACTACTAAAGCTAAGTCAACAGCTAAGTCGTCTACCACAACTGCGAAAAAACAAGGGCGAAAGGGAGAATAGGCAACTTGGGAACTTGCTAATTGGTAATTGGGAAAAAGGTAATTGGACAAAACCATTACCCATTACCCATTACCCATTTCCTAGTCCCCATTCCCCATTCCCCATTCCCTATTCCCTATTCCCTATTTGCTTGTGAAACAATACCTTTCTTTGGTATGATGCAAGTCTATAGGTTGCTAATGTGATACTGTAGTAAGTATGGGAGATCGCAACACAAAATTTGACCAATGGCTTATGCCTACAATAAAGTGATGTGTATCAAGCCAGTTTCAAGCCAGAGGTGCGTTGGGACGCCAGTTTCTGCTTAACTGTGAATAAATTATTAAGGTAGTATCTCAGGAGCGCTCAGTTAAATGGACTATATAGAGAAGGTACTGGAGAAGCTTAAAGAATTAGCACGCAAGCTCATAGAAGCCCTGCTAGGTCCAGAGGCTGAGGCAGAACCGGAACTAATTCCGATTCCTGTAAATGACCGATCGCGCCGTCGCTAAAAGCTTAAAAGTGGTTGTATTGACATTAGAATATTTAAGCGTTCTGGTACTACACGGACCAAACCTAAATCTACTAGGACAGCGAGAACCAGGAATTTATGGTTCAGTCAGTTTGGCGGAAATTAATCGCCTGTTAGAAGAAGAAGGAAAAAAACTACAGGCGAAAGTTTCTTGCTTGCAGTCAAATCATGAAGGAGTTTTGGTAGATGCGATTCATGGCGCTTTAGGGCAACATGAAGGAATTTTAATTAACGCTGGGGCGTATACTCATACAAGTGTGGCATTACGAGACGCGATCGCCGCTGTGAATTTACCAACAGTAGAAGTACATCTAAGTAACATCTACCGTAGGGAAGAATTTCGCCATCATTCATATATTGCACCAGTGGCGATCGGGCAAATAAGTGGTTTTGGTGTCCAAAGCTATTTATTAGGTTTACAAGCGTTGGTAGATCATTTAAGAAATAAAACTTAAAATTTAAGACTATTGAATATGGGCAGGGGAAAGAGTGCCCCTACTTTATGCGCTATTCTCTGGAAAGTCGGTTTAGAGGTACAATAATCGGGGCGTTTCTTGGGGATTTAGCCTCTGGTAGTTTTGATGTGCCGAAAAATTGGCATGAAATTGCGCTTTTAGGTGTGGAAAGTTTAATAACGACTTCGCAACTGAATTTAGATGATTGGATTTGCCGTCAAAAAGCAGAATTTCCTCATTTAGATACTAGTTGCGTTTCCTTAAAAGCGATTATTGCGACGTTGCCAGTAGCGCTGTTTTACTTTGACAATACAGTTAAGCTAAGACAAAACTTGAGTCAGGCGATCGCAATCTGGGATCGGGACTTACTAGTGCGCGATGGAACACTAGCAGTAGGCTATGCGATCGCTCTATCATTGACAGAAAAACTAGATATAAAAACCCTCATACCCCAAACAATTGACTTTATTGGCGAAACGCCAAGTACCTTACCACAAACTTTATTAAAAGTCAATAATTTATTACTTCAGGGTGCTGGATTAGAAAGAGTACAAGGATCGTTAATCCGAGAAGAAAAGCTAAGTAAAGCTGTTGCTATGGCGTTTTACTGCTTTCTTAGTACCTTAGAAGACTTCCGTTTGTCAATTTTGCGGGCTACTGTCAATAGCG
The DNA here is from genome assembly GCF_000817785.2 of Hassallia byssoidea VB512170. Classification (GTDB taxonomy): domain Bacteria; phylum Cyanobacteriota; class Cyanobacteriia; order Cyanobacteriales; family Nostocaceae; genus Hassallia; species Hassallia carrinoi. The sequence continues at coordinate 42,470 of NZ_JTCM02000024.1, forward strand.
ATGCACTGCCCGCTACAGGTGCAATTACTGGTGCTTTATCAGGGGCTTACAACAGTTTAACGGGCATTCCCGTAAGTTGGCAGATGAAGTTATCTCCAGCAAATTCGGCAACATCAACAGCGAGCAACCGCAAGCAGATGATAGAATTAGCTGATGGACTGGTGGCTGTATGGTCAGGAGCGTATGACCTTGCCTCATATCCAAAGGATTTACAAAAACAGGGACATGCAATGTCTGACAAACAGGGTACGCTATGCGTCAGTGCAGCTCCTCGCGTCATTCGGTTGCGTTAATCATCAGAATTGGGCATTGGGCATTGGGCATTGGGCATAGGTTTGGCTGTGCGGTCTTGGGGTCTCCCCAAGTGGAGCACCTGCCGTCATTGGGCATTGGGCATAGGTTTGGCTGTGCGGTCTTGGGGTCTCCCCAAGTGGAGCACCTGCCGTCATTGGGCATTGGGCATTGGTAATTTTAACTTTCCCTCTCCCCCTGCTCCCTGCCTCCCCTGCCCCCCCTGCCCCCCCTGCCTCCCCTGCCTCCCCTGCCCCCCCTGCCCCCCTCTCCCCCTCCCCCTTCAAATTCCCCCAACCGGAAAATTTTAGTGATATTTTATATAGGTACTGTACGGGAAACGCTAAAGCTTATTCTTTAGATAGCTATTGTGGCAAATAGGTTTAAATTTGAGTATCGCAAGTGAAGTTTCTATGGATAGAAAAGTGCGATCGCATGAATGTCAGGGTATCTTGTTTTAAGCTATCAAAGTAAGTAACTGCGATGAAGAGGGTGTAGGGGGTAGGGTGTAGGGTGTAGGGAACCCCATAATTAAAATTAGGGGTTTCGAGCAAGGGATGCAGTATTTCTTGTGCAAAGCGCCTCTACATACATATTTTCTTGTTTTTCCATACATAAATGTAGAGAGAAGTTTGAGCGGAGGTTTCCTCCGATCAAATCAACGGAAACGGGCTTGCACCAAACGGGGTGTGGTTGTTTCTTCCCCTCTACACCCCACTACACCCCACACCCCACACCCCACACCCCGTTTTTGGTCATAGGTAATGAAAACGCAGCCATTTCTTCAATCAATGACCGATAAATTGACCCACTGGCAACGACGTTACAAGACGCTACTAAATAAACGACACTTGCTTGGAAGAACAGGTGTCATCAATGATTTTCTGCCGAATTTATCTCAAACAAGCGATTGTGGCGATCGGCAAAAACTAAGAACTTCCAGATCGATGGCGGCGTATAAAACTAACAGAGGCATTTGTGTAAGCAGATTGGGCTATATTCACCGACGTACCCCGGTTATTTTTGCGATCGCACTCTTGTCCCTCACAGGCGTGATGGGGCATAAATTATACAACACGACAAAGCTAAAAGCAGGGACTATCGCGCCACAAACGATGAAAGCTCCCTACTCAGCTAACATTGAAGATAAGAAAAAAACCGAGCAAGAGCGCAAAGCCGCTACTAAAAGTTCCTTATCAGTGTTAATGGTCGATGCACAAGTTAACGAAAAAATTCGTCAAGATTTGCAACAATTTTTGGATACGGGTAACGAAATTCGTGCAACTGCCGGGTATTTTCCTTTTTTTGACACTTTAGTTTTACCTGTTTCTAGCCAGCGTTATCTGCGGTCTTGTTCTAATTCTGAATGGCAAACGCTGCTAAAAGCCCTAGGGAATACGAACGCGCAACCTAAGTTCGCAAAGACTCAAAAACAAAGCAGTAAAATTGCCGTCATTAAAACGGCGATAGAAGTGCAAAAAGATACGATTTTTCTACAGACTGCTGGCGGAAAACTTGATAATATTTCCCAAAAACCTGACTTTGCTCAAGCAGTGGCGGAATTAGAAACTTACCGTTTGACGACTTCACAGCAAAACTTGTCCTCACTCACCGCTCAAATCTCCCAAGCCCGCCAAGCATACGCTCAAGCAAACGCCAAACTGTTACAGCTTAAGGCTGTTAACCCGAAAACAGTATATAATGACACTTTTATTTTGAACTTGTCAGATGAGGACTGGGGAAAAACAGAAACGGGAATTCAACAAAGTGCAGAGCGGATTCTCGCCCAAGGTATCCCACTAGGACTGCCGCCAAATATCTTACAAGATGCCGTGAGGCTACAAGTGCAGACATCAGTACCACAAGAAGCCGAGTCTTTAGCAAGAAAACTTTTGTTGATTGTACTCAAACCGAATCTTAAGAAAGATGAAGAACTAAGCAAACAAAGTGGCGCACAAGCTGCTGCTGGTGTCAAACCTGTGATGGTGTCGATGCGGCAAGGTGAGGTAATTGTCAAAAAAGGAGAGACGATTAGTGCTTGGGACTTTGAGGTGCTAGAGCATTATCATTTAGTACGGCGGGAGATTAACTGGTTGGGTTTGACGAAGCTGGGAGGCTTTGTTAGCGTATATATTGGCATTTTTGCTTTAGTGGAACGGCGAATTAAAACAAAAATGCGGCAACGCGATCGCCTGTTGATATTGTTGCTGACTATAAGTGTGCCCGGAGTGCTAATAGGTACACACTATACTACTTGGAGCGCCATTGGTTTGTTGTTGGGTAGCTTCTACGGAGCTAATTTAGGTATCACAGTTATCGGATTGCTGGCTTTACAGTTACCATTTAGCTTGGAAATCAGTAGGACTGTGCTTTGGAGTGGTGCTGCTGGGGGAATCTTAGGTAGTTGTATCGCCAAACGTTTGCGATCGCGTGAGGAACTTGCACTTCTTAGCGTTGGTGTTACTTTAACTCAGGGCGGCGTTTATCTGATATTCAAGCTGTTAGTCGGTGCAGCATTCGGTTCTGGCTGGTACATCGTACTTAGAGAAGCCGGGTTCTTTGCTTTATCCGGCTTAGTTTGGAGTGTTGTTGCCTTGGGCTTGAGTCCTTATTTAGAAAAACTTTTTGATTTAGTCACCCCGATTCGTTTAGCAGAACTGGCGAATCCAAATCGTTCTTTATTAAAACAACTGGCGACGAAAACTCCTGGGACTTTTCAGCATACCTTGTTTGTGGCTACTCTTGCCGAAGCTGCTGCCAAACACCTTAAATGCAATGTCGAATTGGTGAGAGCCGGCACATTATATCATGATATTGGGAAAATGCATGACCCTTTGGGATTTATTGAAAATCAAATGGGGGGACCAAATAAACACGACACAGAAATAAACGATCCTTGGAAAAGTGCGAAAATTATCAAAAAGCACGTCAGTGAAGGATTGGCGATGGCGCGAAAACACAGTTTACCTACAGCGATTCAAGCTTTTATTCCCGAACATCAGGGAACAATGCTAATCGCTTATTTTTATCATCAAGCCCAGCAAATGGCAAAAGAAAATCCAAATTTAAAAGTGAACGAAGCGGATTTTCGCTACGATGGACCGATTCCCCAGTCGCGGGAAACAGCAATTGTCATGTTAGCAGACTCTTGCGAAGCGGCGCTGCGATCGCTTAAAGATGTCAGCCCAGAACAAGCTTTAGCAATGGTTAACAACATCTTCCGTGCGAGATGGCAAGATAATCAACTACTAGATTCAGGTTTAACACGAGAGGAAATGTCACAAATTGCCGAAATTTTTGTCGAAGTTTGGCAGCAATTTCATCATAAACGCATTGCTTATCCTAAGTTAAAGCCTTCCAATTAAAAGTGACGATATTTACATTTTTGTTGTAAATGTCTATTAAAAGTTAGAAGAATGCTTTCTTGATATCAGTAGTTAACAAGATAATGACACAAAATTTAGCATAATTTGGGTATTGTCTTGCTTATCCAAAATAGTATTTTCACATTGAATGTATAAATCACAACTATAAATATTTATCTGTAACTGTATGAAAAATTACTGCGGACATAATTAATAATTTATAATTATTTTTAGATAGGGATTTATAGCGATTTTCAGTTGGATGCAATATACAATGATACCGCAGCGTCGGGACAATTCATGAATTGTCCCTACAATCGGTTTGGGTATTTGACACAAGTGAGAACCGCTATAAATCCCACCCAATTAAAACTACTTTATTAGGCATCGGCTACAAACCCATTTTTAATTATGAATTATGAATTAATAATTATTAATTCGGTTGAATACCTATAGTATGACTGAAAGTACTGATGCTGGCTAGAATGGCAGGATATAAATATAAAGGATGTCTATTAATCGGCAATCTCAAAAAAACCATTGAAGCTGGATCTCGGTGTGCAAACCAATTAATTAACAGGAAATACTTGGAAAATATATTATGTTAGGTAATAAAAAAGACTATATGAATGAATCAGCATCTATTCTCAGCCTAGGAATAGGTTGGTTTCCCAAAACACCCGGAGGTTTAGAGAGGTATATTTATGAATTAACTAAAGAATTAGCCAAAAATGAAGACAAGGTGGAATTATGTGGTGTAGGGTTACCAGAAGCTGAAGAAAATTTGCCGATAAAGTTGACTAACCTAGCTTCTCCAGATAGTCCAATTTGGCAAAGGTTGTGGTCTATTCGCACTAACTTTCAAAAAACGAGAGTAGACACACCAGATGCAATTAATTTACATTTTGCATTGTATAGCTATCCGATTTTGAATCTTTTGCCAAAAGAAGTGCCAATTACTTTTAACTTTCATGGACCTTGGGCATCTGAAAGTCACGAAGAAGGAGTTAATAAAGTAACCGCGTTTCTCAAGCACTGGCTGATAGAAAAAAGAGTTTACGATCGCTGCGATCGCTTCATAGTTCTCAGCAAAGCATTTGGCAATATCTTACATCAACAATATCAAGTACCAACTGATAAAATTAACGTAATTCCTGGTGGAGTTGATATTAATCAGTTTCAACCAAATCTATCACCTCAAGAGGCTCGCAGCAAGTTAAATTGGTCTCAAGATCGTCCAGTAATATTTACATCCCGTCGGTTAGTGAATCGCGTCGGGCTTGACAAATTGTTGATAGCGATCGCTACAATTAAACCGAGAATTCCTGACGTTTGGCTGGCTATTGGTGGTCGTGGACCATTAGAAGCCGCACTAAAACAACAAGCCACAGAATTGGGACTCGACGACCACGTTCAATTCTTAGGCTTTTTACCTGATGAAGAATTGCCAATAGCTTACCAAGCTGCCGATTTGAGTGTAATGCCCAGTCAATCTTTTGAAGGATTTGGATTAGCAATAGTCGAATCTTTAGCCTGTGGTACTCCGGTTGTGTGTACTCCTGTTGGGGGAATGCCAGAAATTTTAGAACCATTCTCACCACATTTAATTACTGACTCAATCGAAGTTTCAGCTATTGCCGAAAAATTAGAAGAAGTATTACTAAGAAAATTGCCAGTACCTTCACGAGAAGACTGTCGCAATTACGCTGTTACACAGTTCGACTGGCAGAAAATTGCAACTCAGGTGCGCTCAATTCTTTTAGCCTAAACAAGTATACATGAAAATTCTCTTTTTAGACCAAAGTGGTAAACCGGGTGGCGCAGAATTATGCTTGATAGATATTGCTAAACCTTATAGCGATCGCTGTCTGGTAGGCTTATTTGCAGATGGTTCATTCCATAATTTACTACAGCAGAATAAAATTCCCGTGCAAGTTTTGGCAACTCAAGCAATACAAGTTCGCAAAGAAAGCAGCTTGGCACAAGGTTTAGGTAGTTTAGGACAACTTGCACCGATAATTACTAAAGTAGTTAAAATTGCGCGTGAATACGATTTAATTTACGCGAATACACAAAAAGCCTTAGTTGTGGGTGCGATCGCTAGTTTTCTCAGCCGTCGTCCTTTGGTATATCATTTGCATGATATTCTTTCAAAGGAGCATTTTAGTAAAACTAACCGTCGCATTGCTGTAACTTGCGCCAATCTTGCATCATTAGTAATTGCCAATTCTCAAGCTAGTAAAACAGCTTTTGTGAAAGCAGGTGGAAAAGCAAACCTCACGGAAATAGTTTACAACGGCTTTGACTCGAAAAATTATCAAATTTCCGAGCCTGATGTTAAGCAATTAAGGCAAGAATTAAGTTTAGAAGGACAATTTGCAGTCGGACATTTTAGCCGTCTTGCACCTTGGAAAGGACAACATATTTTAATTGAAGCGCTTGCTAAATGTCCTCAAGAAGTCACGGTGCTTTTAGTTGGTGATGCACTGTTTGGCGAGCAAGATTATGTTGATAGTTTACATCGTCAGGTAACAAATTTAGGATTGGAAAAGAGAGTCAAATTTTTAGGATTTCGTTCAGATATTCCTCAATTAATGTCAGCTTGTGACTTGGTAGCACATACCTCTATTTCTCCAGAACCTTTTGGTAGAGTGATTGTTGAAGCGATGCTATGTGGAACACCTGTAGTTGCAGCTGCATCTGGTGGTGCAATTGAATTAGTAGAACACGATATCAATGGTTTTTTGGCGACACCAGGAAAACCTCAAGAACTTGCACAAATAATTACCGCTTGTCTTCAAGAACCAGAAAAGACAGCGGCTATAGCTAATAATGCGCGAATTACTGCAAGTCAGCGATTTGATGTAACAATTATTAATCAGCAAATTGCCGAATTGCTTGAGCGTAATTTTGAATGTAAATAAACGCTCTAATTGTAGTAAGCGCTTTAGCGCTTGAAAACTTTGAAGTTGAGCGGTAAACCGCTCACTACGTAATTACAAACCAACTAATTCACGAGCTTCAAAATCGTTGAGTTGTTGAACTATGGCTAATCTCGCTTCTAATTTAGCTACACTAAACTGGTTGCGGAGATATTCTAAATGAGCGATCGCATTTTGTTTTTCTGCGGTTAATCTAATCAGGGTATCCATTGACTTTTGATATTCCTGATTCACCAATAGTACTTCAAAGCGACGTGCTTTGCGTTGAGCATCATTCTTCAAATCAGATTCAAAAGCAGAAACGCGATCGGCATTGCCTTCAAATCGGTTAATTTGGTGCTGAACTGCCATCAACTGAGAGTCTACTTCATTCACTCGTTGGGCAGCTTGAGCGATCGCAGATGGATAATGACTCAGTTGCAACATCAAAATAATTTACCTCTAACAAATCTTAATAAACAAAGCTCCGAAGCTGTGCCTTAACTAGGCTACTTCCCTCAGTTGAGACGGAACACTCACCTCACCAATATTCAGTGATAGCTGTTCAGCATGAGACACCACAGCTTGCTCTAATACTTGAACTTCGATATTTACACTCACCAAATAACTGCCTGTATCTGCACCAACCGCTTCCGCAATTAACTTAGCAATGTCCGGACGTTTCGCAGTCAGCGGATCGCGTAGAATACAACGATCCCAGTCGTGCTTGGCAGTCGGATTGAGGCTGAGAATATAGTGTTTAATCATAAAACAAACCCTTGAATCATATTTCTGTGAAGGCTGTCACACAAAGAGCGATCGCACTTCACCAGGCTTGGACGCTATATATATATTATAGTATTTATGTACTACTTTGCCCACAAGTAAACAGTGAGTTTCCTCTCTGAAGCTGCGTTCATTCGTTAATACGGTTGGGAGGATGCGAAAACAACATCATGAAACAACTAGCTAAAGATAGTTGTTTTCACTGACTAAATAAGTAAAAAGATAGATATATGTATATCTATCTTTTGGCGGATGAGGTTTATTTAGCATGATTTCCCCTTGGCAAAGTCCGCTTCCTCTGGAAGAACACAAAACGAGCCGTGTCGTTGTCTACTTTTACAGCGACAGATTAAGCTTATGGATTCCGATAGTGTTTTTCCAGTTGATAGAGGCGATCGCGCTTCATCATAAAGGACTTTTCAACGGGGTAGAATTTTTTATTTTCCCACCTGATTTAGACCCTTGCAGTTGGGAAGAGGGGGGGATGGGGAGAGGGGCAGAGGGGGGGATGGGGAGCTACATCTTCCCTATTACCGCGTTCCCCATTACCGCGTTCCCCATGCCCAATGCCCAATGCCCATTGCCCCATGCCCAATAACTAATTCACCTTATCATCAAACTGAGATTTCAATAATTGAGCATCATTGACCCAAATCGCTTGTTGAGGTAAGGGAATAGAAACTCCTGCTTGGTCGAAAGCGATTTTCAAACGACGGCGAAATTCTCGCGCTACATCCCATTGCTTGAGGGGCTGTGTTTTAATCCATACACGAATTATCAAACCGCGATCGCCAAAATTATCTACACCCAAAACTTTCGGCGTTTCGACAATTTGCTCTTGCCATAGCGGATCTAGATCCATCTTGAAGGCAATATCTTCAATTAATTCCAAAGCCTTGTCAATATTGGTTTGATAGCTAACGGGGATATTTAAATCTGCGCGTGACCACCGACTAGAAAGATTGGCAACAATTTTAATTTCGCTATTGGGAATTGTAATTAAGCGTCCTTCTGCATCGCGTACCTGAGTCATCCGCAGATTCAGATTTTCTACTAAACCGCCAACTTCTCCCACATTAATCACATCGCCTAAAGCGTACTGGTCTTCCAGGATAATCAGAAAGCCGTTAATTGCGTCTTTAATTAAACTTTGAGAAGCCAAAGACAGTGCCACACCAACTAAACTGGCACCAGCAAGCAAGGGAATAACATCTATTCCCAATATTGTCAGAGTTAATAAAGTACCAACTACGAGCAAAGCAAAGGTAGCAATACTTTTAGTTACACCAGAAATCGTAGAAACTCGTAACTGTAGCCGTTCGGTAGTTTCCGGAGTTAGTAAAGTACTGCTGTTGATTAAAGCAGAGGCGAAGCGGTCAGTTAAAGCATAGGTAAGACGCACTGCCACATAAGTTAACAGCAGCACAATACCTACTTGCAAAGGAATTTTCGCAGCTCTGAGAATTGCGGTTTGCAGCGATCGCGTGTAGGGAAATAGACCAAGGATGAAAAAACTGCCCCCTCCCCAAATAATTGCTTGCCCTAGCTGAAACAGTCGCCGCTTTGCTTCTTGAATATGTCGATTTTGCTGTCGATTCAGCTGTACCGTAATCGGTTTGGTCGCAGGTGAAGTTGGGGGAGTTGGCTGTACTGAGTTTCTAGATCGACATTGCCACCTATACATCCCCCAACTGATGACAATCATCCCCAGTACAGCTGCACCAGCAATTTTACCTTGGTAAATTAAAAACTCAGTTTTTCGCTCTTGTTTCGCCTGTGGTAATTTTTGCAGCAACAGCTGCTTAAGTTTTTCAGCCAAACTTTCCGGGTCTTCTTGTGTGATGTTGGCATCCTCTTTTGTCACCGTCATCAGGTAATTGCCATTGACGCGAATAATTGGTGAACCGTTTGCAGCGTGGTCTATCTGCACTTTCAGCTTCGCATCAGGCGTTTGAAAGTAGTTTTGGCTAATTGTATCTACAGCTTGTTGGATATTTTCTAAACGCTGTGGAAGATTTGCTCTTGTATCCGCTATCTGAAATAAACGCCGACCATCCAAATAAATTGAGTCATTGACAATTGTTTTGTCTGAGTCATGAATTCCTAATTTGGGTGATTGCAGATCGGGTAAAATCGGTATCTGCGCCGTAGCTTTTGAGACATCAAAATTAGTGACAACCATAAAGGTGGCGATCGCCCCAACTGCAACCCAAATTAACTTTTGAAGGTGAGTCCAGCGCCGTGCGCGGGTTCCCAAGGCAGCGCGTTGCGTATTTTCCCAAGGCACGTTTTCGGGGGAAGTACCCTGCGAAAAGCTGCCGCCCCGTTGTAGCACCTGGCGTGCGACTGGCTCTCCCGTTGGGCGCTTAGATAGTAGAATTCGCATGGCGTAACCTGGCATAGCCAAAAATTTCAAGCGCACGCTCAACACCTCCTTAAGCAAAACCTACAGCCATCGTGCAAAATCAGTCTGGGTAAATGTACCTGTCTAAAGTTTAATTTTGACAAATCTTTATAATCTAAAGACTTATTTTTTGCATTTTTCATCTATCCGTAGACAGATGACACAGAAAATGTGGGCATGGGGCATTGGGCATAGGTTTGGCTGTGCGTTGCTGCGCCAGTGCGTTGCGCGGGTTAAGCGCGCTATCTGCACCTGGCGTGAGGTCACGAACGTTGTAGCACCTGCCGTCATTGGGCAATTGTTTAATGGGCTTTTTTAATTTGGGTCAAAGGGGAAAGGAAAAAAGGGTAAAGGGATGTCCTTGATTTAAAAATCCACTCGAATATCTCAAATTACTTCTTCCCCTTTTCCCTTTCCCCTTTAACCTTTCCCCCTCTTGAAAATGCCCCATGCCCCATGCCCGATACCCAATGCCCAATGCCCCATGCCCAATTTCTTGATGAAACATAAAGTTAAGGCAAAGAAAAAGGAAATAAAGTTGACATTATTGCTCTCAAACGTCAAGCTAGTGCAAAGAAGCCTTGATTAGTTGCTTAAAATTAACTAAGCATCGCTAATCATGGAATACTCTATTAAAGTACGTAGAGTATTACGTAAGGCAGCGCGTTGCGGAGCCAGTGCCGTGCGGAGGTTCCCTCCGTTGAGGCATCTGGCGTTGGGGTTCCCCCCGTTGTAGCGACTGCCGCCCTTTTTTACATTTTTGAGGAACTTTTGATGACCGCAACTTCTCCCCGATTAAAGCACGAGGTTAAAGACCTCGCCCTAGCTCCCTTGGGAAGACAGCGCATAGAATGGGCTGGACGCGAAATGCCAGTATTGCGGCAAATTCGCGATCGCTTTGCCCAAGAAAAACCGTTTGCAGGGATTCGCCTTTCAGCTTGCTGCCACGTAACAACAGAAACAGCGCATTTAGCGATCGCTCTCAAAGCGGGTGGTGCAGATGCCCTGCTAATTGCTAGCAATCCCCTCTCAACACAAGATGACGTAGCCGCGTGTCTCGTCGCCGATTACGACATTCCCGTGTTTGCAATCAAAGGTGAAGATAACGACACTTATCACCGCCACGTCCAAATAGCCTTAGATCACCGTCCCAACATCATTATTGATGACGGTTCTGATGTAGTTGCAACCTTAATTCAACAACGTCCGCATCAAATCGCCGATTTGATTGGCACCACCGAAGAAACCACAACCGGAATCGTGCGCTTGCGTGCCATGTTCCGTGACGGTGTGCTAACATTCCCGGCGATGAACGTCAACGATGCTGACACCAAGCACTTCTTTGACAACCGCTACGGTACAGGTCAATCAACTTTAGACGGTATTATCCGCGCTACCAACGTTCTGCTTGCTGGTAAAAACATTGTCGTAGTTGGTTATGGCTGGTGTGGCAAAGGAACCGCACTCCGCGCACGCGGACTCGGTGCAAACGTAATTGTCACCGAAATTGACCCCATCAGAGCAATTGAAGCCGTTATGGATGGTTTCCGCGTCCTACCAATGGCGGAAGCTGCACCCGTTGGCGATTTGTTTATCACAGTCACCGGTAACAAACACGTCATTCGCGGCGAACATTTCGACGTCATGAAAGATGGCGCAATTGTTTGTAACTCCGGTCACTTCGATTTGGAAATTGACCTGAAAACCTTGGCTGAAAAAGCAACGGAAGTTAAAAATGTCCGTCCTTTCACTCAAGAATATCGCCTCAACAGCGGTAAATCAATCGTCGTTCTCGGTGAAGGACGCTTAATCAACCTCGCTGCTGCTGAAGGACACCCCAGTGCAGTAATGGATATGAGTTTTGCTAACCAAGCTTTAGCTGCCGAATATTTAGTAAAAAATAAAGGTAAGCTGCAAGCTGGTTTACACTCAATTCCTACCGAAGTAGATCAAAACATTGCTTTGTTGAAGTTGCAAGCGATGGGAATTGAAATTGATACTCTAACCCCAGATCAACATGAGTACATCAACTCTTGGACTTCTGGAACTTGATAGAGACGTTCCGCGTAAAGACGTTCCAGTGAAACGTCTCTACTAAATAGATTATTTTTGGGATAGGTAATTTACCTATCCTTTTTTAATATTCATAATGAGGGATTGAGCGCTGAAGCGCTCACTACGAATGTTATATCCGTATATTTGCAGAACAAATATAAAAAGTCGATAAACCAGTGTTTTTATATTGACGATAAAAGAATAATTATGCCAAGTTGTAGAAGTTTCAGTTCAGTAAAGCAAATAAGCTTTATTACAGAAATTTCGATTAATTGGCATGAGTTTATATCAATAAAAACCGGGGTTTGGAATTATGAAAATCAAAAAATTACTAGGAACATTTTTGCTATCCAATATAGCGATCGCACTTTTTTTATCTGCCAATCCAGCAATGGCAGCAACTGTTAGCGCAAATCATCACTCCACCTCTTCAATCTTGCTAGCTGACATTAAAACCAAATACGTCAAAGATGCTGACGAAAATCTCGATTCAGCTTTAGAAGCAATGAACAATGCGGCTGAGGCTGAAAGCGATGCAGATGCAGTGCAGTATTTCGATACAGCTATGGAACATTTGAAAAATGCCGCCACTGCTTTGAAAAAAGGAGGAATGCTTGATAACGCAAAAAAAATAGAAAATGCCATACAAGCTTTAAATGATGCTGTTGAAACTGATTCAGAAAAACAACAAGATAAACTGATTGAAATCGCAATAGATTCTCTCAATCAAGTAGATGAGGCTCTTAAGGCAGTTTTGAATTAAAACTTAAAAGTGATAAATCAGGATTTAGCATCACTCATAATTTATAAATATTCAACATCTAGGGGCAGGCTTTCAAGCGTGCCCCTATTGCTTAGAATACACTCCAAATGGGAACGAGACGAGATGTGTATATACGGTAGCCTACAACCAGAGAGGTCTATTTTTGTGAAAAACACTGTAATTCCGTAATTCGGAAAACAAGCTTGTATGAATTTAAAGGTAGAACATATGAGAAAGCAAATATGACCGAACAAACAACTCAAATACCCAACTTATACGCTTTATTGATTGGTATTGACTACTATCTACCAGGTCAATTACCGGATGGAGGTTATTATGCGAGCCTTGGAGGATGTGTACGCGATATTAAACGGGTAGAGGATTACCTCAAAAAGACGCAGAAGCCGAAGCAAATCTTTAAGCTGACATCTTCTAATACCGGTGCTACGGAACCACCCGAACCTAAAGAGCAATTGCCTACTTACGAAAATATCGTTGCGAAGTTTCACGCAATTACTGAGATAGCCCAAAAAGACGACCAAGTTTATATTCATTATTCTGGTCATGGGGGGCGTGCAAAGACAATCTATCCAGAATTAAAGGGCGCCGGACAACCGGATGAAGCGCTTGTACCGATGGATATTGTCAAAACAAACGAACGCTATCTCCGAGACGTTGAAATTGCAACACTCTTGAAAAAGATGGTGAATAAGGGGTTAGTTGTGACAGTGGTGTTTGATAGCTGTCACTCTGGAGGTACTACACGAGGGGATACGGCAATTCGAGGACTGGAAGGAGAACCGGACACGACATCACGACCTACAGACAGCTTAGTGGCATCGCGTGAGGAATTAATTAATAACTGGCTTGAGATTACAGGGGGAACAGCTCGCAAAGCTAATGCAGGTGATTGGCTTCCGGAATCGCGAGATTATGTTTTGTTAGCAGCTTGTCGCCCTTCGGAGTATGCTTATGAGTCTGTATTCAATGGTAAGGAGAGTAACGGAGCGCTTACTTACTGGATGCTAGATACTTTAAATAACCCAAGTCCAGACTTGACATATAAATCACTTTACGATCGCGTTTACGCCAAAGTCCAAAGTCAATTTCAAACCCAAACACCGATGCTATTTGGCGAGGGTGAACGTCAAGTTTTTGGCAGAAGTTACGCAAATGTACATTATACAGTAAATGTTCTCAACGTAGATACTGCTAGAAATCGGGTGCTATTAGATGCTGGTAGCGCACAGGGACTCGGTGAAGGGGCAAGATTTGCCATTTATGCACCAGGTACAACAGATTTTAGCGAGAAAAATAAGCCATTAGCGATCGCCCAAGTTACGGCAGATATTACTCCCGCAGACGCTTGGGCTGCGATCGAGCCAGATTCGCTGCGTGGAGATATTCAGCAAGCATCTCCAGCAATTATGTTATCAGCTGCGATCGCACTTGTGCGGCGAGTTCGTCTGTTTGAGAAAAAAGACGATAGCACGAAATTGATGAAAAGTCAAACGGATGCACTCACAGCAGTCAAAGCTGCAATTCCGAGAACTGGCAAAGGTTGGGTAGAGTTAGCAAATGAAGGTGAACACTATCAAGTTGCGATTAATGCTTCGGGCGAGTATGAAATATGCGATCGCAACGGTACGCCATTTCCTAATTTACGACCAGCGTTGTTAGCAAGCGATGCGGATGCAGCCCAAAACGTAGTCAAGCGCTTAGTTCATCTGACTAAATATCAGGCTGCCCAAGAACTGGAAAATCTTTCAGTTTTAACTAACAAATTGGTAGTTCAGTTAACTGACAGAAACAAAAAGCCATTAGCTGACCCTACTAAACAAACATTGCAAACTGGAGAAAATACATTTTTATATATCAAGAATGAGTCTAACCAAGACTTGAATGTTGTCGTCATGGATCTTCAGTCAGATTGGGCTATTTCTCAACTTGACATATTAGAAGATGGGGCACCTTTTGTCACTTTTAACCCCAAGCAAGAAGAATTGATTCCCTTAAGTTTCAAACTGCCAGAGGGGTATCAAGAAGGTAAAGACATCTTAAAGGTATTTGCCACAGTTAAACCTGCTAAATTTCGCTGGCTAGAATTACCATCTCTCGACAAACCGATTCAAGCCAAAAAAGCAGCATCATTTGATGAATATGACGAGAATACACCCAGAGGTGGTGGCGATCCGCTTGATAAACTTTTGTCAGCTATTAGTGCCGATCCTGATGAAGTACCTCCTACCCGTGAAGCACAACAAGTTATGAGTTCAAATCGCGGCTGGACGACAAAAACTGTGACAATCACTGTGAAAGCGAATTAATCCCGCAGGCTGGAAGCCTGGGGCTACAAGAACAAAGCCTGCCTCCGCAGGCTACAACATATTAAGTCCGCGTAGGCGGACTTTGTTCGTTTAGCCGCGACTTTAGTCGTCGGATCTAAACGATTGAACAACAATTGATTGAGAAAACAAAACTATGACCGAACAAACAAACCCAATTTCAGACTTAGAATTTCGTCAAGCTTATGTTGTAAGTTCAGAGTATGAACCTGTGAATCAGGGACACTCTATTATTGTGACAATTGGTATCGATAAATATGAGCAATGGTCTCAGCTTCGTAATGCAGTAAATGATGCTGTTGGTATTCAACAGGTTTTAGTTGATAAGATTGGGTTTATTGCACCTGTACCACCCCTACTTAATTGTGATGCAACTAAAGATGCAATTTTAAATCTTGTAGAAGGACAACTATACGAAGTTTTACAACCAGATGATAGTCTTCTGTTATTTTTTGCAGGTCATGGACACACTCGCGTTGACAAAATCGGCGGTAAAGAACTAGGGGAAACAGGTTTTATAGTTCCTGTAAAAGCACGAAAACCCGACCCAAGAGAATATTGGAATGATTATATCGAAGGTAGATTCTTTCCTAAAAGCTATTAGCAGGCTTCCCGCAAGGCACATTTTAGTTATTTTAGACTCTTGCCATAGCGGTTTTGCTTTAGGCGAAGCAATGAAAACTTTCCGAGATGCTGTGCGATATGAAAAAGACCTAAATCGTCGGATTAGTCGTAAAGTTATCACATCAGCTCGTCGGGAACAACCCGCTCTCGATGGTGGTTCTATCCCCGGTCATTCATTGTTTACTGGAACAATAGTTGATGGTTTCAATTGGGGAAAAGCTGACCTAGATGGTAATGGAATTATTACCTCTTCAGAATTAGGTTTATTTGTTCAGCAAAAAGTTGGTCAAGCATCGGAATCAAAACAAACTCCTGACTTTGGCTCATTTCATCTCGATGATCGAGGCGAAATGGTGATTTCGTTAAGAAACCAAAGTTTTGATGCTTTAAAAGCCCGTGCTTTTTCAGCATTGCAAAATGGTAATTTTACAACTTTTAAGGAACTTGTTGAACAAGTTATCTCTATCAAACCTTCTAGCCCAGAAGCTCTTTATTTGGAATATAGGCTTAGGTTAATTGAAAATAATTTAAATAGAGTTAGTGAGATTATAGATGAACTTGTAAAACTTAACCCAGAAGAAGGAACAATTCCACTTTCATATAACGACGTTTGGAAGATTCAAGCACAGCTTTCGTGCTGGAAACCTGTACTGGCAATTCCAGAATTAGAATTTCCGCTTGAAGTGACCTTGCTTGTAGGTGAAACCGAAGAAGAACTTGAGGAAGCCAAAGAACAGACTATTGGCGAAAGTAACGGCTATTTTATCGAGTACGAAAAAAGGTTTCAATTTAGTATAAATAACTCAACTAAAGAGCCAGTTCATATTTACATGATTGAAATTCATGCAAACGGGTGGTTTGAACCAAGTCCACTTTGGGATGATGAGGATGTTATGTGGAATGGATTGCTTCCTGGAGAGACAAAACTTAGCTACCCATTCATTCAAATAGGAAGTGTTGGTATATCTGAAATCCGCCTATTTGCCTCACCCAAAAGGCTGCGATTTTTTCTTTTTCCTCCTTCTTTTGGCTCAAGGAGTGTCTTTGTTGAACATATTGAAAGCGATGACTTGGAAAAAGTAAGCATGAAAGCTATTCGTTATACGATGACGAAAAACTCGCTCTCTGTGAATAAGTAAAGATGCGATCGCTCTTTCCTAGAAACCCGGTTTCTTCAAGAAACCGGGTTTCTCTTGACTCAAACCGCACAAAAAATAGGGGCAGGCTTGAAACCTACCCCTACTTCTGGTATAATCCGCCCAACTGCGGCGGCTACGAGTCTTAAGCTATCAACTAAATCCACCATGTCTTCTAAAGACAGCGCTTGACGGGCATCAGAAACGGATTTTTCCGGTTCTGGGTGACACTCGATAATTAACCCATCTGCCCCACAAGCTACAGCAGCCTTCGCCACAGGTGCTACTAATTCCCGTTTGCCGACGGCGTGGGAAGGATCGACAATTACGGGTAAATGAGTAATTTGCTTCAAAGCCGCAACAGCCGCTAAATCCAACACGTTGCGGGTGTAATCATCAAAGCTGCGAATACCTCTTTCGCACAGTACCACATTCGGGTTGCCGTGACTTAAAATATATTCGGCTGCCATGACGAATTCTTCAATTGTCGCGGCTAAACCACGTTTGAGGAGTATTGGCTTACCGGCTTGTCCTAAAGCTTTGAGCAAGTCGAAGTTTTGCATATTGCGACTACCAACTTGAAGCATATCAGCATGGGTGGCGATCGCTTCAATTTGCGAGATTGACATAACTTCGGTGACAACTGGGATATTGTAATGCGATCGCACTCTTGCTAAAATTTCCAGTCCTTCTTCTCCCATTCCCTGAAAAGCGTAGGGTGACGTTCGCGGCTTGTAAACACCGCCACGCAAAGCTTGTACGGGCGCAGCAGATAGCTTTTGGGCGACTGTTTCCATCTGCTCTAAGCTTTCCACCGTGCAAGGTCCGCCGATAATCACCAGTTCTTTACCGCCAAAAGCGACTTTTTCAGAGACATTGACGATTGTTTGGTGGTGAAGATGAGATTGTGAAGCAAGTTTGGCATTAATCACTCTTTAGATTCTCCTTACAATAAAAAAGCCCAGAACTTTTAAGTTCCGGGCGCGTTCGATACATCAGCATGACGCTATTCACCCGGTGCTTGCCCCGCGCCAAAAGTAAAAACCATAAAACCAGCTACCGAAATGAGTCATCACGCTGAAAATCTCCTAAAAAAACAAAAACCGCAGAGTTCGCTCTGCGGTTCACCGGGCTGTTTCCACTGGGAAACTTGACTCACCCCCGGTGAACCACCCTAAACCAAAAATAAAAGTAGGAATTACTGCTTAACATTTGCGCGGTGCTTTGTTGTGAAATTTCATGTAAAACTACATTAACAAAGAAATTAACACAGCGCCCTAAACGTTGTCAAGGCTCCCACCAGACCAAAAAAGAGTTAGAAGTTAAGAAGCAAGAGTTATGAATTAGGAGTTAGGAGTTAAAAGTTATGAGTTAAAAGTTATGAGTTAGGAGTTAGGAGTTATAAGTTATAAGTTATAAATTATGATTGCGACTCCCCCACTCCCCCACTCCTCCACTCCCCACTCCTCCACTCCCCACTCCCCACTCCCCCACTCCCCCACTCCCCACTCCCCCACTCCCCACTCCCCACTCCCACCTTAAGTTTGATTATGCCTAGTTCCAAAATATTAGCCGTGCCTTTAAATTACCAAGGAGTTTACCCTTGCCCAGTCTGTCGTGTTGGTAAAATTCGCGACATGCATTTAATGGAGGCTATGTCTTGTGACTTCTGTCATGAGATTTTTACCGTCAATCTAGAACAACAGCAACTGAAAATGCCTTCTCGTCAACCACCGCTGACTTGGCGGTGGAATGGCTTTAATTGGACAGAAACTCAGTTGGAAGGTGTGGAATTGGGTTGGGGTTATGCCCTAGGAGCCATTGCTTTTGTGCTTTTTCCGACTATTATCATCGGCATAGTCGCTTACAATTTTCCTTTAGATCCACATGCTCCGATTACTTGGTTGCCTTCTATCTGGACTTGCTTAACCTTTTTGGTGCATTTCTCAATTATTGTTTGGCTGTTGATTGAGATTTATCAGATTCCTCTTAGCGCGTATTGGAGAGGTATCGTCCGATGGAGAGAAGTGCGAGCGACGGTTACGAGCGCTCGGAACTTCCAAGGAAATGGCGTTATCAGAAACGGGGAATAGGAAATAAGGAATAGAAAATGGGAAATAACCCTCTGTTTGTACCAGTCGCTAGTATTATTTCTTATGCATTAAAGAAAATTATGTCACTGCGTCAGGTAGCATACAAGTATGTTTTGTTGGGCAGAAAACTACTGCCGAAGAGCGTGAGATATCAAGAAGCGTCAACAAGAACGGGATAGGGTGTGGGGTGTGGGGTGTAGGGTAATTGGTGGGAGCTTGAACCCACCACTCTCTTATAGACCACCAAATCGAAGATTTTGGGGGAACGCAAGTACCCTATTGGCTCCGGGGCGGGGTGTACAAAAAGAAAGTTTTTTCTTCTCCCCTCACACCCCACACCCACACCCTACACCCTAGTTTTGGTCAAGTTGGTAAAAATCTCACGGATGGCGGTAAAAAATGGCGGAATATACCGTTATCTACCCAACAAAACCTAAATTTGCGCTCAAATTAAGCAAATAAAGGGTTGCATCACTTCACTATTAACTTGATTTTCCACCAAAACGTCTTATGAGCGAGCTGGAGCGGTACTATAGAGTCTTGGAATTAGAACCCGGAGCAACACTGGAGGAAGTAAACCAAGCTTACAAAGATTTGGTTTTTGTGTGGCATCCCGATCGCATTCCCTTAGATAATCTCCGCTTGCAACAAAAAGCACAAGATAAGCTGAAAGCAATTAATGAAGCTCGTGATAAATTGCGCTCTTTTAAGGCAAAGTATCAAGTTTCACAAACTTCATCACCTTCTCAACCAAAAAAGTCTGACTCACCAACTCAGCAACCACCAAAGAAAAGCTCAGACTTGAGTGGCAAAGACTACAGTCGGGCAAATTTGAGCAACAAAGATTTATCTGGCAGAAACCTGAGTTACTCTAACTTGAATGGTGCTAATCTCAGCGATACTTTTATGCACAAAGTTAATCTTAGAGGCGCCGATTTGTCGGAAGCAAATTTGTTTCGGGCAAATTTACTTTTAGCCGATCTTCGAGAAGCTAATTTGCGGAATGCGAACTTGATTGGAGCGGATCTCAGTGGAGCAGATTTGCGGGGAGCCGACTTTACAGGAGCAAGAATTCGCTCTGGCGATCGCCTGCTTGTAAAACTAATTGGTGCTAATTTGTCTGGCGCAATTATGCCTGATGGCACAATTCATGCCTAATTAACGTCACGTTTGTGACATTTAGGCTTTCATCTATTACGTATTTTAACTTGTTACGAAGTTACATTTATCCAACAAATAGCAATAACAACTTGTATTCTCTCGTTGAAATTCGATCTATGAAACTTTCTTTGAATCTACTGATTAATTAACTATTAACACTTCATTGTAACGGGTTTATGTAAGTCATAAAGCTGAAATACTTTTGTGTGGTAAGTTTAATTTTGTCAACTGGGAATTGTTGGTAAGGCGGTATCCTTCAAAATTCATGCGGGCGCGAATTATAAATTATGTCCGCATGAATTTTGAAACTTTTTTCATCACCAAACCTACCATAATTGGTACAGGTTTAGGCTTATCGATTAGTTCCCAAATTATAGTAGAAAAACACGGCGCTATTTTTAAGCATAGCAAATCTGATATTGGCACATAGTACAACAAAAGCGATCGCATACGCCAATTCCCGCACCAATCTATAAGCGCGACCAAAAGCGGAAATTCCCTACTAGCTATTAGTCACAGTTTCTAGTTTTGCCATATCTACGCTTGTATATCCAGAGGTTTACATCGCGCAATTTTGCAAATTAAACCAATATGCCTTAGGGCATAAAAAGCGATTATTTTTATTCTCTGATGTAAGTTGTATTGTCATTCATGACCTGCAATATGAGAAACTTGGCAATATTACCTAAAAATCAAATTTAACATGAGCAGCACAATTTCTGATATTACAGTCAAAACCATCAACGGTGAGGAAAAGCGACTAAAGGAGTACGCTGGTAAGGTACTCCTAATTGTCAATGTCGCTTCTATGTGTGGTTATACCCCCCAATACGAAGGATTAGAAAAGTTAAACCAAATGTATCGAGATGCAGGGTTACGTATCCTCGCGTTCCCCTGTAATGATTTTGGTGAGCAGGAACCAGGAAGCAATCAAGAAATTGTCCAATTCTGCACAAACAACTATGGCGTTACTTTTGAGTTATTTGATAAAGTTCATGCTAAAGGTTCGCAGCAGCACCCACTTTATGCACGACTCACTAATGCTGTGGAGCCAACCGGACCGATTTCTTGGAACTTTGAAAAATTTTTAGTCAACAAGCTTGGTGAGGTAGTAGCTCGATTTAAAAGTAGTGTAAAGCCATATTCACCAGATTTAATTGCCACTCTAGAAGGAGAATTAGCAAAATAATTGGGTAGTGGGTAATGGGTAGTGGGTAATGGGTAGTGGGTAATGGGTAGGAGTACTTTTTTACAACGCTCCAACTCACAACTGACAATGCTCCACCTAACAACTAACAATTAACAAATTCGATAATTTCTACCTAAAGTATGATGAATATTGCAATCATTGGTTGTGGTTATGTAGGTTATGCGATCGCTCGATATTGGCAACAAAATTCATCTTTTATTGTCACTGCCACTACAACCACTCAGTCGCGTGTTCCAGCACTTCAATCAGTAGCCCAAAAGGTTGTAGTAGTCTCAGGAAATGACTCAGAAGCTCTACAATCGGTATTGCAAAATCAAGATGTTGTACTGCTGAGTATTGGTGCAAAAAGTGCCAATGTCTACGAAGAAACTTATCTCCACACCGCTACAAATTTAGTTTCCGTCTTGCGGCAGATTCCTAGTGTAAGACACTTGATATATACAGGAAGTTATGCAGTTTACGGTGACAGAAACGGTGCTTGGGTTTCGGAAGAAACACCTGTTACACCTGCCAATTCCAATGGAGAAATTCTCAAGGGAACTGAGGATGTGCTGCTATCAGCAGAAAGCGAAAATCTCCGGGTTTGTATTTTACGATTGGGGGGAATTTATGGATCAGATAGGGAATTGGTAAAAATATTTGGTCGAGCTGCTGGTACAACCCGTCCCGGCGATGGTGAGGATGTAACTAATTGGATTCACCTTGATGATATTGTTGGTGCGATTGAGTTTGTCCGTCAACACAACTTACAAGGTATTTATAACTTAGTTGATGACGCACATCTTAAAAGTCGAGAATTGCTTGACACTTTGTTTGCCAAACACAATTTACCTTCAGTTCAATGGGATTCTTCCCAAACAAGTAATCGTCCGTATAATGCGAAAGTGTCGAATCAAAAGATAAAAGATGCCGGATATCAATTGATTCATCCACAAATGATTTTTTAGTAGATATTAAATTAAGGCTGGGTATGCAACAATTATCTTCAACAACAGCATCTTCCACCCAGTTTTACACTTGGGATAATTACCGTTGCGCTTACGAAGTTCATCAGCCAATTAATGCGACACCAGAAGGTATTCCCCTACTTTTAATTCATCCTATCGGTGTTGGGTTATCGCGGCAGTTTTGGCAGCGATTTTGCCGCGAATGGTATAATGCAGGTCATCGCAATTTAATTTACAATCCTGATTTACTAGGATGCGGTGAAAGCGATATGCCTCATGTGGCTTACACTCCTAGTGATTGGGCAAAGCAGTTGCAACACTTTTTACAAACAGTGGTGCAAAAACCTGTAATTTTAGTGGTGCAAGGTGCTTTGTTTCCTGTTGCTATAGAATTGGTTAAAAGAGAAGTAAATTTAATTGCTGGACTTGTGCTTTCTGGTCCTCCAGCTTGGGCTGTAATTACGAAACAATCACCCAAATGGCAGCAAAAATTAACTTGGAATTTGTTAGATTCGCCTTTTGGTAATCTATTTTATCGATATGCGCGACGTCAAGAATTTTTACGTTCTTTTTCAATTCGCCAACTTTTTGCTAACGGCGATGCTGTCGATGAAGAATGGTTAAATACTTTAATTGCAGGTGCAGAAAATATCCAAACTCGTTATGCGGTGTTTTCTTTTTTAGCTGGATTTTGGCGACAAGATTATAGTAACGCGATCGCCTCGATCAAACAACCAACTTTGGTAGTTGTCGGCGAAACTGCTTCCAGCATCAGCCAAGCAGGTAAAAATGAATCACCACAAGAACGCTTGGCTGACTATCTCGCTAGTTTACCTCAAGGTCAGGGAATCAAAATCACTGGACGAAATGTCCCACCATATGAGTCTACCGCTGAATTTGCTCAGGCGATCGCCCCATTTATCGATGAAGTTTCTCAAAGCGTGAAAATATCTTAATTTCATGGAATTTCGCTTTTTAACCTAGTTTTTTTGCAAAACTGGGTTTTTAGCACACTTGACATGTCATAATCATTATGAGTACGCTTAATGTGAACTATTATTCAAGGAACCAAATTCATGTTGTCTAATAAAGAAGGACAAAAAGTACCACAAGTTACTTTCCGGACTCGTGTGAACAACGAGTGGGTGAATGTTACCACCGATGAGTTGTTTGCTAATAAGACAGTGGTTGTCTTTTCGTTACCAGGTGCTTTTACACCGACTTGTTCATCTACGCATTTGCCTGGTTACAACCAAATGGCAAAAGCCTTTAAGGAAAATGGTGTAGATAGCATCATTTGTATTTCCGTAAATGACACCTTTGTGATGAACGAATGGGCAAAAGACCAAGAGTCAGATAATGTAATATTAATTCCCGATGGCAACGGTGAATTCACTGAAGGCATGGGAATGCTAGTAGATAAAGCAGATTTAGGTTTTGGTAAGCGATCGTGGCGCTATTCTATGCTAGTGAAGAATGGCGTAGTTGAAAAAATGTTTATTGAGCCAGACGAACCTGGAGATCCGTTTAAAGTGTCGGATGCAGAGACAATGCTCAATTACATCAACCCCGAAGCTGCAAAGCCCAAAGCTGTTTCTTTGTTTACAAAAGTGGGTTGTCCTTTCTGCGCTCGTGCGAAGGATATGCTGAAGCACAATGATATTGATTACGAAGAAATCGTTTTAGGTAAAGATGCTTCTACACGCTCTCTAAAAGCGGTTACAGGTGCGACAACAGTTCCCCAAGTATTTATTGATGGTAAGTTAATTGGCGGTTCTGAGGCGTTAGAAGCTTATTTAACAGTAAAATAAGCAACAATTCTAGTAGTCTGGCAATCAAAGTATGCGGGTTGTCAGATCCCCGACTTCGTAAAAGTTGTTGGGGATCTCCCAAACCAGTTGTTTAAAATCTATGCTAGTTGTCACTCCTCATGTAACAATTTCTGAAGGAATATTAATTACGTGAGTGAGGATTGGTGGAAATGGATGTAAGTCTGATTGTGTCTAACATCTTGAATCCACCTGTTTTAGCTTTCTTTTTGGGGATGTTGGCAGTTTTGCTCAAGTCGGCTCTAGAAATTCCCCCACCTTTGCCGAAGCTGTTTTCACTGTATCTTTTATTTGCGATCAAGTTTAAGTCCGGTGTGGAATTAGTCAAAAGTGGTATCAATCAAGAAGTAATTCTGACGCTTTTGGCAGCAATATTAATGGCGTGTGTTGTTCTGTGTTTATACATTTTTTATCTTAAGGGTAAAACTTGACGCTTATAATGCCGGAGCGATCGCTTGCCTGTGATTTCGCCCGTGCATCAGTCTCAGGTTGAGACTTGAGTTGACGACAAAAACTTTCAAGCTAAGGTTTTGTGGGCAATGGGTGATTTGTGAATCTGTAATTGTTCGCCGTTTGAGAGATGTGTCCACAACAGAGGCATATAAGCTTTGCAGATTGCTTCCACATGACGATGATCGGTTCCACAGCAGCCCCCCAACACGTTTAAATTCTTCAATTTATCTCTCAACTCGCGGTATTGATTGCCGAGCTCTTCTGGGTTGCCGTCATCTAATTGTGCCGCCTCATTCAGTTCTGCATGACTCTTAGTAGAAGCATTGGCTCGGATGCCGCGAATTCTGTCTAACCACGGTTCGCCAACCTTTAGCACACTTGCGAAGTGAGTTGGATGGGCACAATTAATCATATAATAGGCAGGTGCATAATCTGTGGCGACATCGACTTGGGCGATCGCCCCTGAGAGAGTTTGCTTTGTTGGCAATCTGCCATCCGTTTCAACCGTAAAGGAGATCGCCACAGGCATCCCGGCTGATTTGGCTGCACGGACAATACCAATAGCTTCTTCGACATAATTTATGGTGATTGCGGTTACCAAATCTGCATCCGCATCATGGAATATTTCAATTTGCTGTCGGTGATATTGCTGTGCCTCATCCTCAGTCATCAAGTCAGCAGGATTATACCCATCACCACGAGGTCCAAGGCATCCACTAATTACCATCCTGGTTTTCTCAGTCTCGTATTTATTCCGAATGTCATGGAGTAGTGCGATCGCCCTACGGTTCATATGAGCTAAGGCTTCACGGTCATAACCAAGTTTTGTGCCCCAATCTGGATTTGCACGCCACGTTGCACTCTCTAGAACAAGTCCGACTTCATAATCTCTGGCAAGGGTGGCATAGGTGCGGAAGTACTTCTCAAGAGCTTTATACCCTGCGTCATACTTTAATAAATCAAACGCCGCGAACTCAGGTAACTCCAGTCCTTCACGAAAGATCAGCGTGGTTTCAATCCCACCATCAGTAAGAAACAAATCACTCGATAATTGCGGCAAATTGTTTCTGTATCGTGCCATTTTTAGTCCTCCTGTTGGTTGATATGGTTGACGATCGCCATTGTGGATGTCGCATCTAGGACTTACGCATTGACAAAAATCTGCTGTATGTAAGTCAGACTTATTTGCAATATTTCCTTCTTTAATTAAATGCAAGCAAAATCAACTTATGCAATGCCTGAGATATAAATGGGAAGTTTTTTTTAGATGCTTGAGATCGCAACCCTTGACTTAAACCTTTCATCTTGGTAAAATATAAAAGACCAATCGGTCGGATATATTTCATGTCTAAAGGCGAAGAAACCAAAGAAAAAATTTTGCATCAAGCAGCGGAACTGTTTAATCAACAGGGGTATGCTGGTTCGTCGATTTCTGACATTATGCGTGTGACAGGATTGCAGAAAGGGGGAATTTACAACCACTTCAAAAGCAAAGATGAGCTAGCGTTATTGGCTTTTGATTATGCGATCGCTCAAATCAAACAGCATTATCGAGTTGCATTGCGAAGCAAACGCCATGCAATCGAACGTTTGCAAGCAATTATTGACGTATTTCGCAGCTTTGTAGATAATCCTATCATCAAAGGAGGATGTCCGCTGCTGAATACGGCAATTGAGAGTGATGATACTCATCCTCAGTTGCGCGATCGCACTCAACAAGCGATGAATTCTTGGCGGGATATGATTTGCCTAATTATCCAAAAAGGTATTGAAAAAGGCGAAATTCGCTCAGAAGTTGATGCTGATGAAGTTGCAACTATCATTATTTCCACACTTGAAGGAGCTGTAATGATGAGTAAGTTATACCAAGATTCGATTCACATGGAAAGAGTCATCAAGCATTTAAATAATTACATTGAAACCTACTTACAGATATAAATAACCTGCGATTTTATTCTACCTAAATTTTGTTCAATATTTGTAGAGACGTTCGGTCCGGAACGTCTCTACCAGGAATTATAAATTGAATATCTAATATTTTGATTTTGTACAGACCGATTGTCCTGAAAGCCTAAACCCCAAAATAAAATGCAACAAAAACCTTTTCGTCTAATTACAATTCCCGTGAGTCATTATTGCGAAAAAGCACGTTGGGCATTGACAAAACTAAAACTTACTTACGTCGAAGAAGCGCACATGCCGCCATTTTATCGACTTGCAACTAATCGTGTTGGCGGAAAATCTACTCCGGTTTTGGTAACGGGAGACGGCGTTTTTACCGATTCGACTGATATTTTACAATATCTAGATAAACTTGTTCCTGACAACGCTAAACTTTATCCTAGTGACTTTCAATTGCGCCGACAAGTAGAAGAACTAGAAGATTTATTTGATGAGCAACTAGGACCAGCTACACGTCGTTGGGGTTACTTTTATACGATAAATGATTCCCAGTTTATCAAAAAAAGATGGACTCAGGGCGTTCCTTCTTTTGAGGAGGCATTATTTCCTGTCGTTTATCCTTTGATGCGTCCGATTGTTCGCAAAGCTTTTAATATTAATTCTGAGTCTGCTACACAGGCTTATGAACAAATTAACAGCGTTTTTGAGAAAGTAAATGAGTTGTTAGCAGATGGACGTAGTTATTTAGTTGGAGAGAAATTTTCAGCCGCAGATATTACTTTTGCCGCGCTTGCTGCACCCGTTATATCGCCACCAGAACACCCAATAAAGCCGCGTCCTTTACAAGAGTTGCCCGATTCGTTTGCATCAAAAATTAGTGCCTTTAGAGAAACTCCAGCGGGTGCTTATGTGTTGCGTTTGTATCGCGATAGAAACAGTTAATTTTATTGCTAAGATGGTGATACACTATAGATACACATCAACAGTGTGGGTGCTTAATATATGTATCACCGCATCAATGTGACACTACCGAGTGAAACCTTGAAACAACTTGATGAGTATGCTCCTAAAGGCGAACGCAGTCGTTTCATCGATGAAGCAATTCAACATTACATTAACCAAATTCAAAAACAAAAGCTGCGAGAACAATTGCAAGAAGGATCTATTCGCAGGGCTGAACGCGATACTCTTACAGAGTCACTCCGTGAACGCAATTTAGCTTTATACTGGTTTGTAATTGAGGAAGAAGTATGGCAGCACGAAAGCTAGCCATTCCTCAACGAGGAGAAGTTTATCTAGTCAGTTTCGACCCAACAGTTGGTGCTGAAATTCAAAAAACTCGTCCGGCATTAGTGTTGCAATCCGGATGTTAGCAATGAGTACAGCCCAATTACAATTGTTGCTGCCATTACGTCTAAATTTGATGAACCTCTTTATCCCACAGAAGTATTAATTAAAGTTCCGGAAGGGGGACTGACTATCAACTCGGTCGCGTTGCTCAACCATATCCGCTCAATTGACACTCCCCCGACTAATCAAACGACTAGGTAAACTAGAAGAATCGACAATGAAGCAAGTTAATCAAGCTATTCAAATTAGTTTGGGTTTGGTTGAGCTTTAATTAATAGACGAAATTTTTAGGATTTAACTATGGAGCCGATACAAGTGATTGGAGGTGGATTAGCGGGAACAGAAGCAGCGTGGCAAATAGCGTCTGCGGGAGTCCCGGTGATTTTTTGGGAAATGCGACCAAAACGCTTTAGTCCGGCACATCATACAGAACATTTAGCAGAGTTGGTGTGTAGTAATTCCTTTGGGGCAATGGCAAGCGATCGCGCTGCCGGTCTTTTGCATGAAGAATTGCGTCAACTCAATTCTATAGTCATTTCCAAAGCTGATGAACACGCCGTTCCCGCTGGTGGTGCGCTAGCTGTAGATAGAGGGCAATTTAGCCAAGATTTAACCGAAACTTTAGCGAAACATCCTTTAATAGAATTTCGTCGCGGTGAAGTACCCGCGATTCCTGAGGGAATTGTCGTCTTAGCAACCGGTCCATTAACCAGTCCCGACTTAGCAGAAGATTTGCGACGCTTCAGTGGAATGGAATATCTCAGCTTTTTTGATGCCGCTAGCCCCATCGTTGTGGGAGAATCGATTAATCGCGATATTGCTTTTATGGCATCGCGCTACGACAAAGGGGAAGCTGCTTACTTGAATTGCCCGATGAATAAAGAGCAGTATTTGCGGTTTTGGGAAGAACTCCGTAAAGCTGAACAAACCGAATTAAAAGATTTTGAACGGGAAACAGCGAAGTTTTTTGAAGCTTGTTTGCCCATTGAAGAACAGGCACGACGCGGAGAAGATACCATGCGTTATGGTCCGGTGAAGCCTGTAGGATTGTCAGATAGTCGCACTGGGGAACGTCCTTACGCGGTGGTGCAGTTGCGGCAAGAAGATAAAGCCGGTCAACTTTGGAATATGGTAGGATTTCAAACTAATCTGCGTTGGGGCGAACAAAAGCGCGTATTTCAGCTAATTCCCGGTTTGGAAAATGCCGAGTTTGTGCGTTTGGGTGTGATGCACCGCAACACCTTTATTAATGCCCCACAGCTGATGTCTGCAAGTTTGCAATTTAAACAGCGTCCAACATTACTTGCAGCTGGGCAGTTGATTGGTACTGAAGGCTATACCGCAGCATCTGCCGGTGGTTGGCTGGCGGGAACGAATGCAGCGCGGTTAGCTTTGGGTAAAGAAGCCTTGACGCTACCGAATACAACAATGATGGGGGCGCTGTTTGAGTTTATAAGTTCCGCTTCGCCAAAGCATTTTCAACCGATGCCGCCGAATTTTGGTATTATACCAGAATTGGGTGAGAAAGTCAAGAGTAAGCCGGAGCGTTACGGACGTTATCGCGATCGCTCTTTAGCTGACCTTGCTGCATGGAAAGTTCATCAGTTATAGGGCATTGGGAATTGGTAATGGGTAATGGGTAATGGGTAATGGGTAATGGGTAATGGGTAATGGGAATCGGATAAATTCTTCCTTGTCTCCCTTGTCTCCCTTGTCTCCCTTGTCCCTTTCCCCCTCCATTGATAAGGTGAGTCGGATTTTGGGAATACTCTTCATGGTGTTTGTGATTATCAAAAACAACATGAAAGTGCGATCGCTTCCAAAAAATCTGGTATTTTGCGGCATTTTGTCTGTATTCTTGGCGTTAATGCCAGTATATGCAGCGCGAACTGCAAACACAATTGACACTTTGCGACAACAGCAGCAACAAGTTAAACAACAGCGTCAAAATGTTGTCAAAGAACGCGATCGCTTAACAAATCTTCAGCAATCAGCGCAACAACGTCTCACTGGTTTAGAAAAAAATCTGCAAACTACCGACAGTCACATTACTGACAGCGAATTGCGGTTAAAAGTTGCTAGTGAACGTCTTCAACAATTGCAAGCTGATTTAGGTATTTTGGAACGTTCATATCAAGATAGACAAACAGCGACAATTGGGAGATTGCGCTATCTGCAACGTTCTCCAGCATCTGTTGGATGGGCAGTTTTACTACAAAGTCAAAATATCAGCGATTTTCTTGACCGTCGTCGGCAGTTAAAGTTAGTTTATCAAGCCGACCAGAAAATTTTAGCAAAACTCACTCAACAAGCAAACCAGATAAACAAGCAAAAAACCGATGTAGAAGAGCAAAAAAATGAAATTGCTTTGATTCATCAGCAGTTGTTAGCGCAAAAAGCCGATTATCAAGGACAAGCAGAGTTACAGTCAGATTTGATTTTACGCTTAAATAGCGATCGCCTAGCTTTGGAAGCAGCGCAAAATCAACTTGATAAAGATTCTGAAGCTTTAAGTGTTTTAATTCAACAAAAGGTAGCCGAAGCGCAAAATAAAACTAACAGCCGCAACAGCATCATTCTTCGGGGAACTGGTATAATGGCGTATCCCAGTGATGCTTCTACTAGCAGTCCTTTTGGTTGGCGAATGCATCCTGTTTTAGGATATCGCCGCTTTCATGCAGGTTTAGACTTTGCCGCTAGCTATGGCAGTACAATTCGCGCCGCAAATTCCGGAACGGTGATTATGGCTGGGTGGTATGGTGGTTATGGCAACGCACTCATTATCGACCACGGCAAAGGCATTACTACATTGTACGGTCATACGAGTCAGTTGTTTGTTTCCGAAGGGCAAATAGTGCAGCGCGGACAAGCGATCGCTGCTGTTGGTTCCACCGGTTTATCTACTGGTCCTCACCTCCACTTTGAAGTCCGCAGAGACGGTACACCCGTAGATCCCGCGAATTTTCTTTCTTAGAGAAACCGGGTTTCTTAGAGAAACCCGGTTTCTGCACCAAAAGATATGTTATGCTAGATATAAAGGGCGCGTGGCTCAGTGGATAGAGCAACAGATTCCGGTTCTGTGGGTCGGGGGTTCAAATCCCTCCGCGCTCGTTATTTTTACAACAATTAGAGCGATGCGCTCCGTCAACGCCTTCTCTTTTCTATAAGAGACTGCGCCAACGGCGATCGCCCTAAAAGCCGAATGTTTAGTGAAGGTCAAAAGTAACTTTGTACTTCTTGCCCGATTGAGGAACGTTGCGATTAACTAAATCTGAGACTGTCTTGGTATTTTCAATTATTTCCAAACCCACAGGAGAAAAAGTGTCTTTATTGAAGATACTGGGTGATAATAAAGGATTATTTAGCGCCTCAGAAAAGGCATCAATTCCAATTACGCGTGCTACTAGGGGAGGGATAGTTGAATTTTTCCGCACCTCCTCGGCGTAGATTCCCACATAAAACTCAATATTATCAACATGACCATATAATTCTTTGAGTTTCTCTTGAGCAAATTCATCGCTGGTAATTTGCTCAAACTTCGTCACTCTGGGGAAACCACACATTTCCCGATAATCGTTGTAGCTTGCCAATTGCAGCTGTCGTCCAAGTCTGATTGAAGGTAACTCAGTTAACTCAACCAATATATCAGGGGTGTTGAATAAACCAATTCTGGTACCTGGTTGGGAACAAGTTTCCTCCATCAATGCTCCCAAACCTTTATCAATGAACATCTTATTGTTCCACAAAGATGCAGCAATATGAGTTGGTTTGCCGTCATAGGTAAATGTTTCCGGGATTGCACTATGCCAGCGATAAACAAAATCAAACTCAATTGTCATCCAATTGGGACGATACCAACTTTCCTTTACAAAAGCTTCTGGATCGGCAAACAGCTTAAAGTGATAGGGAGTTATGTGGTTAATGTACTCTTCCATGATGATTTTGAGAATAATCGCCATGAGAATATTTCTTGATGTTTGGAAGAGCCGTTCATCATCCCAATCTGGATAATTGCTTGCTAATTCATCACAAAGACGATTATGTTCACGGATACATAGAGTATTGAGCATGACATAGCCAATTTGCACATTTGCTCGTTCTACTCCCATCGCAAACAGATATTGTTTTTTATCTACGGGCAGTCTTTTTTCATCATTGATGGGTTCATAAAGACCGTCAAATTGAGGGTCAACTATACCCTGCGCTGGGTCGGCATAATAAAACAAGGGATATTCTTCTTCTACACCATCTTGGCGCTTGAGTTTCTGAGTTTTGAATTTACCTCCTTGAAAGGTTCTTAAAAGATGTGTTCGTTTTCTGGTTAAACCATAAACATTACACAAATCAATTTCATGGTTGGAAGTATTTTTTAATTTCTTCTCCTGAGTATGATCGATGCGGAGAAAACTATCGGTAAACCACTGCACCCAATAGGGAAACAGCATAGTTGATTTAGGAGAATAAATCGTTTTACCATCTCTTTTACGAAATAAAACCGCCAGGTCTTCAACTTTTGGTAGATTGCCCTCAGAGTTTAACTTTGGATCGGGTGGTAGATGTCGTCCAATATAAGTGCGATCGTTAAGTGATTCCCAGGAAGTATAAGTATCAGTTTTCTTACGAATTTTAGTATCAGGAATATTCTCATCCAGAGTCATCATACTGTAGGGATTAGGACGAGTAGGAATTTTGTAGATGAGACTATTGATCAGAGTTTTGTTAACTTTGCGTTTCAGAAATTCATTACTTTGGACAAGTTCCCAAATCCCTTTAAAGTTCGTTAAAACGAATGTCTGAAGTTTGTTATCAAATCCGTCTTTAGATGTGTCTCTTTTGGCAACCATTATTTTTTTACCTTTCTTTTTCAAATTTTGTGTTTAACGCAAGCTAAATTTCTCTGCTTCAATTGCCCAAGTCATTCAAGCAATGGAATACTTTTTGTACTAAGGCTACTGAATTATGTGCATTCACCAGACAAAGTGTACAAAAAAAATCGTTTCTTGAACTGCTTTCTCTAAATTAACTGTGAAGAGATCGGACAGTTGGTTCCTGATATTTAACTCCTCGTTTTTGATGACGGTCATCAGCAACGATAGGATAAACAATGCTGCGTAACCGATTGATGGCACCGATAGGACGATGCACAGCTAGACCATTCGCAGGAGAAAAACTGAGATTTTCCCCAAAGTCATTTTCTAGCGGAGAATCAACCTTCTGATGCTTAACTATCAGACGACCAACTGTAAAGAAAGGTGATTCCTCTTCATTCCAAGGAATGGTGGTATCATCAATCGACATCTCTGGGCTAGTTTGAAATTGGATTTGAAAGTCCCAATAGTATTCAGCATCAGGCTTTGCTAAAGCTTGAATGATATCTTCTCGGTAGTAATTGTCCTCTTTCCCTTCCTCTTTGGCACGTTGAAGCTCACTTTCTGGTCTGGACTCTAAAGGAAGTTGTTGATGAGGTGGTTGACTGGAAACCGGAGTAAATCCATATTTAATCACAACTGGATATTCCACAGGAACTCGACCTGGTTGGGATGGGTCAAAATCAGGTTTGAGTCCCAAAGAATAAGCTGAAGCACTCCAATAGCGTTCTATAAGCAAAGTCTTGGGAAACCGTTTAAAACTGGTTTCTAGAAGTGAGATTTCGTAGGGATGCAACTTTTTCCATAAAAGTATGAACGGTATAAGAAACGGAGACAGCTTTGCTCGATAAACCTGCAAAAAAAAGCCGTAGAAGTCTTTGATGGTTCTAATAAAAAAGAATTCGGTATTGTGGACAATAATATCTTGGGTTTTTAACTCGTGACTTTGCGGTAGTCGTTCTCCTTCTACCCCCATCACTTTTATAGCCATCGAGCGCGTATCTCCTTTATAATCATTCTCTACTGAAAACGCACCACTAGCAAATCGTAGCCAGACCGGATATTGTTTCGGTTTGGCAAATAAACCTTGTTTTAGGGAAATGGCAGAAAGTTGATCTGAAGTTAATGAGGCGCGTTTGCTCAATTCCTGCTTAATTGCAGCTTCATCAAAGTCAAAGATTTCTAAAGTTCCTTGAACAGCAGCGTGGGTTTTTGAGTGAGTATCTCTCTTTGCAGTTTTTTTCTTCTCACCTCCGTAAAGATTGTCCATGTTCTTTTTGACTAGCTCACTCATGCGATCGCAATATTTGGCTTCGT
>NZ_JTCM02000160.1 GCF_000817785.2 Hassallia byssoidea VB512170
TGGGGACTGGGGACTGGGGACTGGGGACTGGGTGAAAAGCCTTTTTGTGTCTAGGTTTTATCATCTGTTGATGTCCGGCAGCACCAAGGCTTGTACTATATATAAATAACACAGCCTGATTTGAGCGATCGCCACTCACGATTATGAAAGACTCTCGTAAGTAAGTTCCTTATTTCCCCAGTTAGTTTCTTGCAGAAATTCATCGAAAGTCGTCAAAAGTCCGGGAAACTCTTGCCGCAAGTGCTGCACATCAGCTTGATAACCCTTGCGGCGATACCACTGAATCAAAGCGTACAATTCTTTTTGAAATAGAAGTAAGAATATCCACGCGGGTGTTTCTTTGTGAACAACACTTGTCCCCTGCGCTTGAGAAAATGCCTCGGCAAGTTGCTTTGGAGTCAGCACATCACCAGCAAGTTCAATTTCTTGACCGATGTACTTGTCAGGATTTTTCATCACATAAGCAGCAACGCGACCCATATCTATAGTTGTAATCAGATGTAAAGGCTTGTCAGGCTGAATCGAAAATGGGAAAGTTCCCTTAAGTATCGACGGTCGCGTGTACTTTTTCCAAAACTCTTCCATAAACAAACACGCACGCAACATCGTTGTCGGTAAGCCAGCTGAAGAGAGAATTTGCTCAACCTTGTACTTTTGCTCAATATGGGGAATTCCGGAATTTCTGTCTGCACCACCTGCGGAGTTATAAACGAAGTGCTTGATGTCGGCTTTTTTTGCCGCTTGTGCAACGCGCTTTGCCCTCTCGACTTCTAGCGGGTCAGGTTTGGCAGAGTCCGCTGAAGTAGCGTGACAATAAATAGCCGAAATGCCGTCCATAGCTGCTGCGAGGGAGTTTTCATCGTCTAAATTGGCTTCAACCAACTCAACTCCTGCTTCGCTCATTTTCGACAGCGAAGGACGGTTCAGGTCAATTTTTCTAGTTATGGCACGCAGGTTGGTAAGTTGCTGTTCGCGAAATCCTTTGACTACATTACCGCCGGTGCCACCAGTAACACCGATGAGCAGAACTTTACCAACTTTCGACTCTGTAGCACCATCTGACATGCTATTACCTGGAGTTCTTCGTTTACATTAAGTTTATACAAAGAAAGCAAAGACAAACAATGATTTCGCAACAACCTAATGTAGACAATACAGCTATATTTGAACAGTTATGGGGTATTACAAACGAACTCAGGCAGAAGTTGGATGCTCGTTTTACGCTACATCCAGAACCTTCTACGAAAAGCTTACAGAGCTATTCTGCCACGACAAAAGAGGCACACGGTTCGCTCAATACCTTCTCTGGAGAAGAAATTGATTGGCTGGTGCATGGGTGGTTTGCCAAGACCGAACAATCAAGCTTCAGCACGATGCGTCTGACTACCTGGTTGCGATCGCATATCCGGGTTCCTCATCTAGCGTTTGAGTTTGGCACGTTTCCAAATATTTTTTTTTACATTGATTACATCCCGCGAACTGATATTTTGATTGACCTGGAATATCTGGATCGCTACTATGAGCCAGTTAATGAAACATTCCTGAGTTTGCACAGCAATTCCAATCTGTCATTATTTACTAGCAAAAGCTTGTATGTCCGCCAGTTTCAATCGCCTATCAGCCTCTGCTACACCTGTTCAGCTACGGATGATACACTCAACCTGATTCGCACACTTGCACACGAAATGCTGGATCGCTGGCTGACGTGGGTAGACGAGGCTGAGGCAATGCCAGAAGATGCGCGGGCTAGCTTGGCTGAACGCGACTTGTTTTTGCGCCGTAGCAGCGCTGAACGCGATCCAGGCAACAAGTTAGCAGCGCAGATGCTGGGTACGGAATTGACTAACAAACTAGTT
Organism: Hassallia byssoidea VB512170; assembly: GCF_000817785.2. Taxonomy (GTDB): domain Bacteria; phylum Cyanobacteriota; class Cyanobacteriia; order Cyanobacteriales; family Nostocaceae; genus Hassallia; species Hassallia carrinoi. The sequence goes on from NZ_JTCM02000160.1 coordinate 1,857, forward strand.
CGGGCGCTTTGGGGTGGCGATCGCCTCAAATAAAATCACCGAAGCAAAATTTCAACAAAACCTTGGTGCATGGAAATTAATACTACCGCCATCGACTCATACAGAGCATTAGCACTTCAAGTAACGTGCCACGCAGTTAACCAAGCCAGCGATCGAACCCAAGCGCGATCGCTCATGCAGCAAACCATCAACCGCTTGGCGCAACAAATCGCTGGCAGTATCGCTTTTATTGGCTTTGACTGTCGTTTAATTGTCCTGCCGGAATACTTTCTTACAGGCTTTCCGATGGGAGAATCTTTAGCTGTCTGGGCAGAAAAAGCTTGTTTGGAAATGGCTGGTGCTGAGTATGAAGCTCTTGGTAAAATAGCCCAAAAGCATAATATCTTCTTGGCAGGCAACGCCTACGAACTCGATCCGAACTTTCCAGGATTGTACTTCCAAACCTGCTTTGTTATCGACCCCTCAGGGTCAATTGTCTTGCGGTATCGACGGCTGAATTCGATGTTTGCCCCCACACCGCACGATGTCTGGGATAAGTATCTAGATTGCTACGGGTTAGAGGGTGTTTTTCCGGTAGCGAAGACGGCGATCGGTAATTTGGCAGCTCTGGCATCAGAAGAAATTTTATATCCAGAAGTAGCGCGGTGTCTGGCAATGCGCGGTGCAGAGATTTTTCTGCATTCTACATCAGAAGTGTATGCCAAGACGCTAACGCCTAAAGACGCAGCAAAAATCAGCCGTGCAGTAGAAAACATGGCATACGTAGTCTCAACCAATACAGCAGGCATTGCGAATATCCCGATTCCAATTGCATCCGCTGATGGTGGTTCTAAAATTATTGACCATCGAGGAATTGTTTTAACTGAAACTGGTACAGGTGAGAGCATGGCAGCTTTTGCCGAGATAGACCTGGCAGCTTTACGACGCGATCGCCACCGACCAGGGTTAAATAATTTACTTTCGCGGCAGCGATTTGAGCTATACGCAGAAAGTTACCGCCAGTCCCATTTTTACCCAGCAAACACTATGCTGGATAAAGAAGTAGACCGCAAACACTTTATCCAAACACAGCAAGAAACCATCGAGCGTCTAAGCAAATTGGGGGTAATTGGTAATGGGTAATCGGGAACGTGGTAATCGGTAATCGGTAATGGGTGATGGGGAATCAGGAATAAAAATAATTCCCAATTACCTATTCTCAATTCCCAATTCCCCATTCTCAATTACCCATTCCCAATTACCAATTACCCATTACCAATTACCTATTCTCAATGACTAAACCAATAGAAGTTCGCAACCCCCGAACCGGAAAGTATGACTACGTAATTATACCGCCGCCCTCGAAGCTGCTGGCACAGCAATGTAGCCGTCTGCGGAGGGCGCAAAAAAGCTGGCTGCAAATTGGTTTACAAGGGCGAATAGAAGCTTTACAGCAGTGGAAACAAGCGATATTATCTAAGCGTGACAAACTCACGGAGGCTTTAGTCGCCGATACTGGCAGATTATCAATCTCGGTGCTGGAAATTGACTCATTCCTTTCCAGCATTGATCGCTGGTGTGGATTAGCGCCAAAATTATTACAAGACTTTGAAAAAGGTACAGCAATACCTTTTATCGAACTGCAACAAACAGCGGTTCCTTATTCCTTAGTTGGGGTGATTAGCCCCTGGAATTTTCCCTTATTGCTGTCTACGATTGATACGATTCCCGCATTGCTAGCGGGTTGTGCCGTCATTGTCAAACCGAGTGAAATTGCTCCCCGCTTCGTGGCACCTTTGTTAGAGACACTTAACGCCGTTGGACAACTGCGCGATATATTAACTTTTATTGAGGGAGCCGGGGAAACTGGAGCCGCATTAATTGACAATGTGGATCTGGTGTGCTTTACCGGCAGTGTAGCCACCGGACGAAAAGTAGCAGAAGCAGCAGCGAGACAGTTTATTCCTGCTTTTTTAGAATTAGGCGGAAAAGATCCGGCGATCGTCTTAGAATCAGCCGATATAGAATTAGCCACATCAGCAATTTTGTGGGGTTCCGTCGTCAACACCGGACAGTCTTGCTTGTCGATTGAGAGAATTTACGTTGCTGAATCTATCTTTGATAAGTTTTACCATCAACTTGTAACTAAAGCGTATCGCCTGCGGCTGGCTCATCCTAAAATTGAAGATGGGGAAATCGGTCCGATTATTGCCGAAAGACAAGCAGCGATTATTAAAGAGCATTTGCAAGATGCAGTGTCAAAGAAAGCGGTAATTCACTGCGGTGGGGAAGTTGAGGAATTGAGTGGTGGTTGGTGGTGTCGTCCAACAGTTCTCACAAGTGTTAACCATTCGATGAGACTGATGACCGAAGAGACTTTTGGACCAATTATGCCAGTGATGGCTTTTTCTAGAATTTCTGAAGCGATCGCATTAGCCAACGATACCATTTATGGGCTAAGTGCTGCTGTCTTTGGCTCAAAAGCAGAGGCATTAAAAGTCGCCCAGCAGATAGATGCAGGAGCAATCAGTATCAACGATGCTGCACTCACCGCTCTCATGCACGAGGGAGAAAAAAACGCCTTTAAATTCTCCGGTATGGGAGGTTCGCGCATGGGACCAGCCGCGCTGACACGATTCATGCGGAAAAAAGCATTTTTGGTGAAAACTAACACTGTTAGCGACCCTTGGTGGTTTAACTTGTAACAATCATATGTCCCACACTGTATCTGTACTCAGATCAGTGCCGGGATGAATTTTGGGCAATGACGAATTGACTTTCGCTCCTAAGATAAACGCAGTTTATCCATGAATGAAAGTCGCGCTCGGAATTGCCAAATCTTTTATTTATGTTGATAAGCGTCAATACTTTGGTATATATTTAAAGTAGGTCGAAACTACAGGTTATATTATGCGAACTTCGTATCAATATAAATTACGTCCCAATAAACAACAAATAATTCAATTAGAACAATGGCTATCGATGCTACGTTCTCAATATAATTATTTGTTAAGTGATAGATTTAATTGGTACGAATTTAACCGTTGTTCGGTTAACGCATGTCCGTTAGTTTGCCATATTCCAATATTAAGAGACAATCCTAATTATCACACGCAGCAAAATGCGTTACCGCAACTAAAGAAAGACCGTCCTTGGTACGCTGCAATTCATTCGCAAGTTTTACAAAATGTCGTTAAACGTGTTGAATTAACTTTTGAAAGATTTTTAAAAGGCGACAGTAACGGTAAACGAAGCGGTAGACCGCGTTTTAAATCGTCAAGTCAGTATTCAACGTTTACTTATTCGCAAATGAAACCAGATTGTATTTCAAACAATACAATCGCTTTGCCTAAGTTTGGTAAAGTTAAAATCATATTGCACCGTCAAATACCAGACGGATTTAAGATTAAAACGTGTTCTCTGACCAGAAAAGCAGACGGTTACTATGCCACGTTTAGTTTAGAAGATAAAACCGTACCAACAATTAAACCAAATTTTAACGCTGATAAAATTGTCGGAATAGATTTAGGTTTAAAAGAATTCTTCACAGACAGTAACGGTCTAGCTGTACCGATACCGCAACATTATCGGAATGCTCAGAAGCGTTTGAAAGTTGTTCAAAAGAACGTTTCGCGAGCAAAAAAAGGCAGTAATAGACGTAACAAAGCTGTCAAAAAACTCGGCAAACAACATAAAAAAGTTACTGATAAACGTCGCGATTTTCACTTCAAAACTGCCAACACGTTACTTAAAAATTTCGATGTAGTTGTGCATGAAGATTTGAACGTCAAAAGTCTTTCACGCACACGTTTGGCAAAGTCTGTGCATGATGCTGGATGGAGTAGTTTCATATCGATTCTTTCAAATAAAGCCGAAAATGCTGGTTTGCTTGTGATCGGGGTGAATCCATATAGCACGTCTCAAGACTGCTCCAAATGTGGTGAGAAAGTATCGAAAAAATTGCATGAGCGTTGGCACGATTGTAAAAACTGCGGATGTAGTTTGGATCGCGATCACAACGCAGCAATAAACATTTTGAATAGAGCCGAGGGACACCCGGTTCTTAAAGCTCAACGCTTCCTAAGCAATAGCCGGATTAGTTGAGAAGCCCACACTGTATCTGTACTCAGATTCAGTGTGTGGAGTGTGTCACTAGCCAATAAAGCCAGGGCTATTTTAGTCTTATGGATATACTTAGATTTTAAGAGTTTTATTATGTCTACCATCAAAGAAGAAATGCCCGTTCTTTTCCGCCATAAAGGAGATTGGGTAGGAACGTATACACTAGTTGATACAGCAGGAAAAATCCTGGACAAGCATGAATCTCACTTAACCTGTGAGTTTCCAGAAAACGGTTCTTATCCCTACTACCAAGTTAATCGCTACAAGTGGTCTGATGGGAAACAAGAAGAACATCAGTTTCCCGGAACCTATCAAGATAAAAAACTTTGGTTTGATACAGAACGCATTCAAGGGAAAGCCTGGGAAGCAGACGATTCCACCGTGATTTTGTGGTTTTCTTATAAAACAATGCCAGAAATGTCTTTATATGAAATGATCCAAATTAGCCCTGACAATAACTATCGCGCTCGCACTTGGCACTGGTTTAAGAACCATCAAATTTATCAACGCACCCTAATCCAAGAAGAACGGCTACGATAAGCTAATTGGCATTTTGAAGTTTTAATTCCAAAAAAGGCATGGCAAAAGCTGACAAAATAAATTTTTCCACCCCTAGCGGATTTCCAGAATTTCTTCCTAGCGAAAAGCGCTTGGAATTATATTTGCTAGATACTATCCGTAGAGTTTTTGAAAGCTATGGATTTACACCTATTGAAACTCCCGCAGTAGAACGCTTAGAAGTTCTACAAGCAAAAGGTAATCAAGGCGACAATATTATTTATGGTATTGACCCCATCCTGCCACCAAATCGACAAGCTGAGAGGGATAAAGCAGGCGAAACTGGTTCAGAAGCACGCGCTTTAAAATTTGACCAAACAGTCCCTCTAGCAGCTTATATTGCCCGTCACTTGAATGAATTGACCTTTCCCTTTGCTCGCTACCAAATGGATGTAGTTTTTCGTGGGGAAAGAGCAAAAGATGGGCGTTTTCGTCAGTTTCGCCAGTGCGATATTGATGTAGTTGCTCGTCGGGAACTCAGTTTGCTATATGATGCTCAGATGCCTGCAATTATCACTGAAATATTTGAAGCAATTAATATCGGTGATTTTCTGATTCGCATCAACAATAGAAAAATTCTCACAGGTTTCTTTAAGTCGGTAGGGATTGCAGAGAATAAAATTAAATCCTGTATTGGCATCATTGATAATTTAGAAAAAATCGGCGAAGTTAAAGTTAAGCAGGAGTTAGAAAAAGAAGGGATTATAGCAGAGCAAACTCAAAAAATTATTGACTTTATTAAAATTGACGGTACAGTTGATGAGGTATTAGATAAACTCAAGCATCTCGCGCAAAATCTACCAGAAGCCGAGCAATTTAGTGTGGGAGTTGCTGAAATAGAAACAGTGATTGCAGGTGTACGTAATCTCGGAGTTGCTGAAAATAGGTTTTGTATAGATTTAGCGATCGCTCGCGGTCTAGATTATTATACGGGCACAGTTTACGAAACAACTTTATTAGGACATGAAGCCTTGGGCAGTATTTGCTCTGGTGGCAGATATGAAGAATTAGTCGGAACATTTATCGGTGATAAAATGCCAGGTGTAGGCATTTCTATCGGCTTAACTCGCTTAATTAGTCGGTTATTAAAAGCAGGTATTCTCAATACTTTAGCTGCCACACCAGCACAAGTGATGGTAGTAAATATGCAAGAGGATTTGATGCCCATTTATTTAAATGTGTCTCAAATGCTCCGTAAGGCTGGCATTAATGTTATAACTAGTTTTGACAAACGAGGATTGGGTAAACAATTCCAGCTAGCAGAAAAACAAGGAATTCAATTCTGTGTAATTATTGGTTCCGAGGAAGCAGCAGCGCAAAAATCCTCGCTCAAAGATTTGAAAACAGGTGAGCAAGTAGAAGTATCACTGGAAAATTTGGCAGAGGAAGTTAAACGCAGACTATCTTAATTAAAAATTAATTTATTTGTGTAGGTGCGTTACTTTATTAACGTACCATACCAGTTAAGCTTGACTGCGTTCCTCGATAAATACATGGAAAAGATATACAATTCTGCGCCCAAAGAAGAGACAAATGACCCATTGCATATAACCTCTATTAAGGAAGATTGGGGTGGAGACGGTAGAGGACACATGAACTTATCAGGAAGACATACTGCAATCTCTCCAGAGTACGTACCTCGTAAATATATTTTTTTTGACACCAATACTGTATCAGAAGAACAAGGATGGCGAATCAATGGAATGCCGGATGAGGTAGCAACCGCAAGCCGTAGATTGTTGACATGGCAAGACTGCGGAGCCTCTACATCAAGAGTCGTGTTACCATCCCAGTTTAAAGCACCATCTGGCATATTTACTGCTGATTTAGAGCTTTTCGTACTTAAGGGAGCAATTCAAATTGGTGAGTGGAAACTTACTAAACATTGCTACTCTTTTATTCCTGCTGGAGTGCAAGTCGGTGATTGGCAGGTGTTAGGTAGTGAAGATGTAGAAATCCTTTGGATGGAGAATGGCTATTTAGAATATAAAAATTTATCCAATAATCATCCAGATGCTAAGTTAAATGAATATATCCCAGTCTTGGATAGTAAATTGCTGCCGTGGGGCAAAACGGATACAGTTCAATTTATAAAAGCAAGTAAGAAATGGTTAAGGAAAGATGCTAACGGTGGTGGAGTATGGTTACTTGCTATCTTGCCTCATTATGACGGTCTGTATGCAGAAATACAATGTTACAACGAAGAGGGTTATTGTTTAGCTGGGTACTGTGATATTGGAGACTACCGTCTTGGCAAAGATTGCTTTGCCTATGTTCCCAGTTTTACCATCGCTCCTTGGCATAGAACAGATGATGGCGGCTTATTCTTTATTCGGATTGATAGAGATTTATCAAAAATTAGCACAGTTTTGTCATATGCAGATGGTAATCAATAGATATTTTGAGCAACAAGATTTCTGAGGATGATAGGACTTAGGCAAAAACTCTGTCAAACTCTTTTCCTTCTCCTTCACCAGTAGTAGGGTGTGTTAACGCGACAGCGTAACGCACCTATTATCCAGTAGGGTGGAATGTCACTTACTTAAGCAAAAGTTTAGATGGCATTTTTACGGGATTTAAGGGGAGTTTTGTGGCAACTCTTGCTGATTCAGTTGTTTTGGATATATCAGGATCTGATATTGCGGCTCATACTACTTCTGATTGCTGGAAGCACTGCTATCTACCAGTAGAAAATCCCGTATAAGTGAAGCTTGGCGACCAAATTCAATTGCTTTATACTCGCTTCTATCCCAGTCGTCGAAATTCTCCGTTTCGACAGTGTTATAAGTGGAGTGGCAATATTATGCGTGGCAGTAGTACTATCAGTTGTTTTGCTCAAAGTATGGAAAGTAGGGAGTATTAGTTTCATTATTTTTGAGCGATCGCAGTTACATTTTTCTGTAGGACAAGCATTGCCCATCCTACATTTCTGTTGGCTTTCTCACCCGCCCTGAAATTTATTTCAGGGCTAATAGCTAAAGTAAACTTCAGTTTACTATTATATTTTTCACATTATTTTAGTCATAATAGGTTATTTGGTTACAACGACACTCGATAATAAGTGGTAATTCGTCGTTCATTGTCTTCCTCCTAAATAGGTAGGCAAATTTATTTGTATATTTACTAGGGAATTATATTTTTTGTTCTCTGTCCCTCTATACAAAAATGCCTAATTAATTTACACAAGTAATTACTGCTTTTCCAGAAAATCAGTAACTACTTTTGATACTTCTTCCGGCATTTGATTAATCATCCAAAGGGTTCCGCCTTCGAGTTCAACTTTTTGGCTATCAGAAATTGCTTCCCTGAACCAAAATTGATTCTCAGCTTTGGCTAAACCAGCTTTTTCTAATGGTTCTAACCCCTTTTCTCCTGACAAAATCAAAGTAGGGCACTTAATCAAACGAAATCTTTCTTGGGCAGAAAGACAGTAGCTTGCCACAGCTACACCGGGATATACAGGAGAGTTAAAAGCCTTCAAATCATCCAAAACACAACGGTGATTTAACTCTCCCGTGCCGGCGTAACTGACACGAGCTAACCATCTTTCCATCAGGTGAGAGCCATCTTCTTTAATTTGAGACCCTTGAGAATATATCTTGAAAATCTTGTCTTTTTCCTCTTCGTCAAATTTATATACATTGCAGAGGATGAGTTTTTCAACTCTTTCTGGGTAAGCTGCTGCTATTTCTCCGGCAATATAACCCCCTGTAAGACTACCGAAAATGCTTGTCTTTTTTATGCCTAATTCATCCAAAAGGGCGATCGCATTTTTGGCATAGTCTGCAACTGAATAAACTCTGGGGGGCTTGTCAGAATCACCTAACCCCATTAAATCCATTGCAATTACTAATTTTTTGGCAGCCAAAATAGGCATTAATTCTCGAAATTCATCACTACTGCGGGGAGTCATGTGCAGTAAAAGTAGAGGTTCGCCTTCTCCACCTATACGGTAAAGAATTTGTCCATCTTCTGTGTCTAAAAATGCTCTCTTGATACGTTGGCTCATTTTCTTATACTCCCTGACTTGAAAGTGCTGAGTGCTGATACCGTTTCTTTGTGAGGCTGCGCCAAACCCTTTTAACTTCTTTCTTTGTGTCCTTTGCGTCCTTTGCGGTTCGTTTTTCTTTCTTGTACTTATGGTTTAGCGCATCTTCATACAGAATTGGTATGAGTGTTTGAGTCTGCCGAAATGGTTTTTGAGTCTGCCGAAATGGTTTTTGAGTCTGCCGAAATGGTTTTTGAGTCTGCCGAAATGGTTTTTGAG
>NZ_JTCM02000161.1 GCF_000817785.2 Hassallia byssoidea VB512170
TGCCCTGAAGCCTTTCCAAGGATGAGTTATCCAGGGGTTCGATATCTTCTGAGAAAGCGAAGTCGCAGCTACAGGTGTCACGAGAGGGACTGCGCTCGTCTAGAAGAACCAAGTAATGTAAGCCAGTGGCAATGCAACTGGCTTGTTGGGTGTATATGACTCCAATGACACGACCAAAATCACCGTTGGGTACTTGAAACCAGCGCACCCATTCACCGAGATGAAATTTCTGCTGGGGTAACTCGTTAGGAACTATCTCTGGTAGGGCTACTGGCGGAATTTGGGGGAAGATATCAAGCATAAAAATCTACTTAATTGCAGATTAACCAAGAACAGTAAAGATCAGGAATAATTCCGTTTTGTAAACAGAAAGTTTCCAGCACAGTGAACAATAGTTACCCATGTCAAGGTTAAGACCTCACTGTTTTCTTTTGAATCACCAAACCAAATCCCCTCAACTTGGTTGCAAGTCAATACCGGAGTTGGTTGTTGTGCTTAATCATAGTTTACTCGCTTATAATGGTACAACTACCTGGATACACGAAAATTTATGATTTACTTGTGTTTCTTGTAGGGTGCTACTGCTGATACCTGTTCTAAAAGCTCTGTAATTGTCGGTTGAATTACCTCTAGTTTGATAGCTATAAGGTTAATAGTGTGAGCAACTTCAAGAATTTGTAGCACTGTATCTGGTCGTTTCTCAAATTGAGAACCCCAGTTTTTATCGATTGTTTGGTACGAGTAGACCCCAAAAGTTGCTTCTGTGAGCGATCGCACGCACGCGGCTCTATACCCTCTTTTTTCTGGCTTTGGGCTTTTAACGTACAAACGGCAATATTCTAGTGGTTCCATTGACGGTTTCTTCTGATTACGTCAATTAATGATTTTGTCGCCTGTAGCACCATAAATAATACTCACTGTATATGGTAATCGTTTAAACTGATTTTCGTTACCTGTTTAGAGGTGATACCCGCTTCTACAAGGCTTATTTTTCTGAGCTAAAATCAATACAGCACAAGCCCCCGGCTTAAGCTTAGGTCAATGCAGAAAGAAAATTAACGCTACTAGTGGGTATCAATGGAGCCTATGGCATTATATGCTGCTAGTTACCTTGTCACAAAATTGAGTAGCAGTTTACGGTGATACTCCCTGCGATCGCTTCATGAATTTATCTTCCTAATACCTGCTTCACCAATAAAGTTAAGGTAGTGTATGATCTTGACTTTTGTGGAGATGGCAGAATCTCAAAAGCCGATGTGCGTCTACGCACTTCTTACCTAACCAGAAGTTTGCCTTGAGTTTTCCCTGCTGCGATCGCACCATTATTTGCAGTAAAAACTTTAATACCTGGAACAGTCACATAATCACCATCATCGGTAATTATCTGTGTGACTCCTGCTTTGTCCATCGCCTCCAGTATCAGCAAGTCATAACCATCAAGTAATTGAGTTTGGAATCTGGTAAGTGCCGCATTACTTGTTTCTTCGCTCACCAAAACATCAGTACATACCGCAGTCGATGTCACCTGGCTCCAAGCTGCTTGAACTTGAGCAACAACTTTTGCTCTTTCTGTTGAGTAGTTATGGCGGTAGTCTTTGGATGAAAATTTAGGATTAGAAGAAAATATTCCTTTTTGTGTTTGCTCAATATTATGTGCTAATTCTGCTAGTGAAAGACCGCAGTATAAAAGCAATGAGTTAGCAGAAATAGCTTTGGCAATGTAGGAAGGATACTCTGTAATCTGATAAGCACAAGATGAAATACTGGCATTAGTATAGCTATACCAATACCAGGCGTTTGTATCGACTAAGAAAATATCATCATTTTTCGGAGCGTCAGACTGGATATCAACCACTTCAGCCTGAACTTTGTAGTTGACTCGCATTACTGTGTATTTGCTTGTTCGCTGATAACTTGGTCTACTCTACTACGGAAATCAGGATCGGAGTAATAGCGCTTTGAATTTTCGATTACTAGTTTGAGTATTTGCTTACCAACCGTGTTTAAATTGGAAAATTTCAACAGACGATTGAGGGTTTCTGGCTGAATATCGCGAAGTAATTGCCCAATAGCAAAATTAAAGAACGGGGAAGCAAAAATTTCTACTCCTGCGAAGTCTAGCTCAACTGCATTCAGAGCTAATAATTCTGGATGAACCAAATCGTACACCTTCTGACCATCGCCAGGTGTAATACAGTTTTTGCCTATTAGGGTTAGGATTTCGTGTTTCATAGTCCGCACATCACCCTTAAAACAACGGCTCGTCATCTGGTTCAAGCTCCAAAGCATAATACGATTCGTCGCACAGGAGTGTAATATTGACCAGTGTTCCTCCAAAGAAACTTTGTCTATTTTCGTAAATTTCCTGTTTTTCATCTATTGTCGCACATCCATCATGGCTTAAAATTTGAAGTTTTCCCTTATTTATATGAACGAATTGTTTTAAATAGTCAAGACCAATACCACCCGTCACTCGTCCACCCCTGGTAGTTGTCCCCTTTTGAAAAGCCCATTGCAATGCTTGATCTGCTGATAAGTTGGGATTTTTCTGGTAATCGCGCACATTCTTAGGTATTCCTACACCAAAGTCAACTACACTCAGTTTTAGTTTGCCCAGCTTGGGATAGTGCTGTCCGCAGCTAAACACACCGATATCAGTTCGTCCATGTTCAAAGGCGTTGGCATATATTTCCCAAGCAGTTGATACAATAACAGACCTTAAAAAATCGCTGATGTGAACCCAGCCTCTACCCAGCCATTGCTCTGCTAAGTAGTGAACTAAACCATCTCTATCTTGGTATCGGTCTTCTCTGTAGGGAATGGAATTACCTTGCCAAGGTTCCTCACTAGTGTTAAAAGCGTAAATGAAGCCGTTTTGTTTAAGGTTCACGCAAACGTGGTTTTTCACTGTGTCCCAGTCAAAGATGACTTTACCACCGCGTGACTCAATCAGTCGAGCTAAACCACCTAAAAACGCAACGGCATTTTGTTGTAAAAAGAAACACTGAGAAAAATCAAAAATTACTTCTTTTGTATCTTCTCCGACTTGCTGCCATAGTTGGAACAAGCGGTCAAAGTCCTTAGGTTCGTCGTTGATAGTTGGAACTGTAACAATGAGGCTCACAAAAGTGATTGTAAAGCGTTAACTAATATAATACTAAGTATAAATAGCCGATTGGGCGAGTCCTTCCCTAGACAAATATGGACAGGCTTCTCCCAAGGGGAGACGCGAAGCGCGAACATCCGAGTAATTGGTTGGGTGTTGCGGATCTTTAAAACAAGCCTGTCCATATTTGTCGTGGGTTGTTGCAGGGGGTGTTTAAAATTGAGCCTCAAGTCAGTTTTCTCACAATTCCCCTTTGAAGGCTTTGTCAAGGATGGAAGGTAACAAAGCATCAAGTTCTTTCATTGCCTGTTCTCTCATTCGTTTCATTGTGTCTTTTTTGGTTTGCAGTTCATCGAGGTAGGCAACGATGCGGCGTTGCTCAGATAGGGATGGAAGAGAAATTGGCATTGCTTTGAGTTTTTGGGCGTTGACATTCGCCTGACCAGTCATTTGTTTACGTTCACTGAACATATAAGCTCTTCCACTAGGCGAATTAATATACGCAGCAACAAGCCTTGGTTCTGCTTTACTCTGGTCAAGACGCAAACGAATTATGTAAGATGCAAACGCATACTCCCCTTCAACCTCAAAAACAGCACATTTGCCGACTAGTTCCGCACTATTGGTTCTATTAACAAGAATGTCGCCTTTTTTCAAAAGTAGTCTTTCACGCTCTTTGTCATTGAGATGGAGATACTTCAAATCACGTAAGTCTAAACACCCTTTTTGAATGTTTCCCATTCGTAGAATAGGCGTTGCTAATTTATCATCGTTAGTTTTCTCAGATGTCCCATAACAATCATCAATCACATAATCTCCTAGCTTTCCTTGAATCCACGCTTTTTCTTGACTATTTTGAAATAGATGAGAAATTGTTACACCAGTTAGTAGTTCTGTTTCCTCAAGTGCTTGTTGACGTAGCGATCGCACTTCCTCAACCTTCCCCACCAGTTCCTCAACCCGCGTCATAATCCGCCGTTGTTGCTCCAGTGGTGGCGGGAGTTCTGGCAGTTCTTCAAAACTACCATCTTGTCGTTTCCTCACAACCTCCAAAAAGTTGCTGATAGCTGACTGAATCTCACTATCAACCATTGGCACTAAAATCTTCATCAATTTTTGACCATTGACGTTAGGCTGTGCAGAGCCTTCCTTTTCATCTAAAATCTGTGTCCAGTAAGCATCAGATTGAAAAAATGAATAAAGATACTCAGGTTCTACCAGTGGTTTTGGGCGAATTCGTATCAAGTAGGAAGCAAAAACAGCGTATGGAGCTTCTTTAACAAGATGTGTTTTTCCAGTTGTTGCACCAGTTCTTGCAAACAAAATGTCATTAGGGTAGATCAGATACTTTTCTGGCTCATCACATTTGCAATAGGGTACAGTATCCCAATTCATTCCACCATCTTTTAAATCAGTAATCCGAACAAATTTTGCTCCTACTTCTTCAATTGACGCACTAGCGGTAAAACCATATTGTGGATTTTCGGCAAGTTCAGAAAGAGCTACAGATGGGTAGTGTAATTGATTTAAAGTATTAAATATAATAGTTGAAGCAGCCCGAACCATTAATTCTGCTGGAGTCTGCTTAAATGTCAGTTTTAACATAGATAAGTATTTATATCAGCAAGCGAATCTAACCTTCCAACATACTCTTAATATCTGCCATAATTTCAGAGATTCGCTTATCTTTCTCTAAGATATCAGCCACTAACTGCTCAGGCGGTAAATGCTCAAAATCCTGCTGACTATTTGGATTTTTTCGGTCAATATTGTAAATTACCCAGTAAATAGCATCTCCTTTAGCTTTCTCATTTTTCGCAATCTCGCGCTGAATTTGCTCCTCAGTTTGAGCCTGTTTCACTTCATCTTTAAGTAACTCAATCTTATTCTTAATCTGTGTAACTTCTTTAGGTAGGGAAAAATCCAAAATTGAATTTTGTAAACTTTGGATTTTCTCAGCTAATTCCTTAACTGTCTTTGCAAGCTGATTAGCCGTTTCCTCTGCTTTTTTACCAGCATCCCAATGAGGCGTTGCTTCTTTTATTGCCTGCTTATAAGCTTCCCTAAAGTTATATTTATAAGCTTGTTCATTCTCCTCTCGATTCTTCCACCATGCCACACATTCAGCAAAATCTTCATCCTGTATCGGCTTAGTTTTTGTGAAAGTTTTTCGTCCTTCTGGTAATGGAATTTCATAGTACCAAATTTCATTCGTTTGTCCAGAACGGTCAAAAAATAACAAATTTGTGGGAATGCTGGTATAAGGCGCAAACACCCCATTAGGTAAACGGACAATGGTATGCAGATTAAAATTATTGAGCAAATCTTCCTTGATTTTGGCGCACATATTATCCCCGAATAACACCCCATTGGGAAAAACTACTGCTGCGCGTCCTGGTTTGGGTCTTTGTCTGAGACGACGCATAATCAACTGAAGGAATAACAACGCCGTTTCCTTGGTTTGTCTATCTGGGGGAAAGTTATTTTTAATTCTGTCTTCTTCCTCACCCCCAAACGGCGGATTTGTGAGAATCACGTCTACCCAATCCTTTTCACCCATCTCCGAAAGGGTAAACCGCAGACTATTTCCATCATCAATATCGGGATATTCAAACCCATGTAACAGCAAACTCATGTGCGCTAACATCAAAGGCAAGGATTTTGGCTCACCGCCAATAATGCTTTTTTGCAATATCTGCCAATCTTGGGCGCTACAATTCTTTTTCAGGAATTCATACGCCTCGACCAAAAAACCACCAGTTCCGCAAGCAGGGTCAAAAATGGTTTCTCCCAGCTTTGGTTCCATCACCTGCACGATAAACCGCACTACGGGACGGGGGGTGTAAAACTCTCCTGAATCTCCCGCAGCGTCTCGCATTTCCTTCAGCATGGACTCATAGAGGGTGCTGAGGAGGTTCACTTCTTCTGATTTATCAAAGTGAATCTCATTTACCTTACTCAGCACATCCCACAGCAAAGTCCCGCTAGTCATGCGGTTATTGACATCTTTGAAAACTTTGGCGATGACATCAGCGCGATCGCGTCCGGTTTTGCTTTTGAGATTCCGCAAATAGGCGAGTAAGCCTGCACCTTTCGTGCCATCTGGTAAAATTGCCTCATCATTGTTGATGAAACTTTTCAGGCGATCGCCAGTAAAATTTTCATTAGCTGCCCAATCTCGCCAGCGATAAGGCGGTTGAATAGTTGGTTTATAGGAAATTCCCTCCAATTCTGCTTCTACTTCGTGCAGTTTTTCAGAATCATCCAAAAGTTTCAAGAACATGATCCAAGTAAGTTGAGGGAGGCGATCCAATTCTCCATTTAACCCCTTATCCGTCCGCATAATGTCCCGCGCTGACTTAACCACGCTACCCAGTTTTTGGGCGGTGGTGACGGGTTTATCGTTTTGTTTGGTAGTACGTTTTGCCATTTCTTTACGCCGAATACAGTAGATTTTGCAGCTGTTGTACTGCATCCTTAAGTTGCTGAACCCCACCAAACCGTTGAGCAATTTCAGCTACATTGCCATATTTATCAAAGTCGCGGTTAGCCTTAAAAGTCGTTGGAATATTAAACTCATCTACCCCTTTTTGTGCATACTTGTCCAAAACCATCTCTAAAATAGCCCTTGCATCTTCTCCGTACTGCTGAAAGAAATCCGGATTGCGACGGCGTAAACTTTCAGCCCGTTGCTTGCAAGTCAACACAGGAGCATCAAAGGCAATATGACATAATAAATCAAAAGGGTCAGCATCGGGTTGATTGCTAAGTTTTTTCAACTCTTCAAAATCAATTCCCTTATCTGCTAGCAAATCAATAATTTGCGATCGCCCTTGCGGATCGACCCAGCGTTGCTGTATTTCTAGGGTAGAACGATAGAGAATGCGGACTTGTTCCCTAGTGTGGTCAATCAGTTGAGATACCCGCAGCTTATTATCTGCATCTAAATCGTAAATTTTTTCCTCAACTATCTCTTCCGTTCCCCCATCTACATAAAACTTACGGGGTAGTTCCTCATCATTCTCTGTTAGTCCCCTAAAGCCAGCTTTTTCATCCTCTTTAAATTCCTCTTCTCCCGGTTCTGCTGACTCGAATTCTTGCTCACTCTCCGCAATAACATTCCCCGCATCATCAATTTCTGATTTGTTAATTAAAGCGGGTTCGCCATCAAAATCTCTGTCTTCAAACAGCACTGTGCTTTTGGTGTAATCAATTATATTAAACGATAACTTCCCCCGCTCCTCGCGCACGCGGGTTCCCCGTCCAATAATCTGTTTAAAATCAGTCATTGACCGAATTACACGCGCTAACACAACATTTTTACAAGTGGGAACATCCACCCCTGTTGTTAAAAGTCTGGCAGTTACCGCAATAATATGTGTTTCATCCAATACATCTTTAAATTTATATAAATGTCCCTTACCTACATCACCAGCGTCTGAGGTGATGCGAGAAATATAGTCATGGTTATCTTTGGTGATGTCTGTGTTGAGGTTGCGTAACTCCTTAATCATTGCTTTAACATGTTCCTCATTCACACAAAAGACAATGGTTTTAGCGTAACGGTTTGTACTTTTGAGAAAATCCGTAATATGTTGGGCGATCGCTTTTGTTCTTGCCTTCCTTACCAACTTCCGCTCAAAGTCTGGCGTTTGATAAACTTCATTAGTAATTGTGCGTCCATAGCGGTCAATTTCTCCAGCACTTGCCCGCCATCCGTCTTTATCAGAACGGGTTGTAACGCGATAAACTCGATAGGGAGCTAAGAAACCATCATCAATCCCTTGTTTAAGCGAATACGTATAAAGCGGATTACCAAAGTAGCGATAAGTATCAACGTTATCATCTCGTAGCGGTGTCGCCGTTAGTCCCAACTGGTAAGCAGGCTCAAAATACTCTAAAATTTTCCGCCAGTTACCCTCATCTCTAGCGCTACCTCGATGACACTCGTCAATAACAATTAGGTCAAAATAGTTACGGCTATATTCTTTATAAAGTCCGGGACGTGCTTTATCTGTAGCGATCGCCTGATAAATAGCAAAATAAATATCCCGTCCTTTTTTCGCTTCCCCCTGAATTTTATAGATTTTCTCCTCATCAAAGGCAGAAAAATCCTTATTCATCGGGTCATCAACCAAAATATTCCGGTCAGCTAAAAACAAAATTCTGGGTTGACGCGATTCCCCAGAGACATTCCACTCCATACTTGAGAGTTTCCAGCAAATTTGAAAAGCTGTAGTGGTTTTACCCGTACCCGTTGCCATCGTCAGCAACAGACGATTTTGACCTCTGAGAATTGCTGCTAGGGCTGCATTAATTGCATTGCGTTGATAGTAACGCAGTTCTCTTCCTGATGTAAGATAAAACGGAGTCACCAGTTTCTCAGCAATATCTGGTCTAATTTGCTTATCTCCTTCCCCAGTTAACCTTCGCCAAAGTTCATCAGGACTGGGAAACGATTCCATCACATCAGACTGCTTACCCGTGATGAAATCAAACTCTACAATTCCTTGTCCGTTAGTCGAGTAAGCAAACTTCACTCCTAGAAGATTGGCATAGTCTATTGCCTGTTCCAGCCCCTCATCAGCAGTTTTATGCTTCCGTTTCGCCTCGACTACTGCTATGGGGTAATTGCCGTTGTACAGCAACAGGTAGTCTGCAACCTTTCTTTTAGCACGCGGTTGGCGCTTATTCTTTGGTCTAATTTTGCCATCAGTGAAGGGATACTGCTCAGTATAGTCATGGGGTTTCTTTTCCCACCCAGCATCTTCTAACTTTGGCTCAACGTACTTACGGCAGGTATTTGCTTCATTGCTCATGGTTTATTGCTTCGTTGCGAGTTTTTCCAGCTTAACCGCTAACTCTGTATAAATCACGTCTAACCATACCGCAATCACAGGCTTACCTGCATCCAAAGATGCGATCGCCTTTTCTCGGTCATACTCCACTAACGAAAGCGATCGCTCCTGTGCTTCCAACAACAACATAAACCGCTTGCCTTTACCTGAAGTAAATAACTCTGGCTCTTGGTCTTTCAGCTTTTTCAACGTGGTGCTGGCTATGTCAAAACTTAACCCCACAGATAACCAATATGACATTGCAGCCAGTTCCAGCAAGTTTGATTTTGAGTAATAAATACTACGTCCAGTTCCAGTCTCACTGATGACAGGAACAATCACCCCCCTTTCTCGCCAATACTGTAGCTGACGGAGGGTACAGCCTGTGATTTCAGCAGCTTCCTTGCTTGTAAAAAATGTCTCCTGCATACAATTTATTTTACAGAAGACTTGTTTAATACAAATGTGTTAGTATTAGACAATATTGTTTTAAAGCGATGAGTCAAATCACTATTCAGTGTCGCCTTGTAGCCTCAGAGTCATCACGCCAACAACTATGGGAGTTGATGGCACAGCTAAATACGCCACTGATTAATGAACTACTGCGTCAGGTAAGCCAACATCCAGAGTTTGAAACTTGGCGACAAAAGGGCAAACACCCGACTGGTATTGTCAAAGAACTCTGCCAACCTTTGAAAATTGACCCTCGCTTTATTGGTCAACCAGGAAGGTTTTACACAAGTGCGATCGCATTGGTGAATTACATATATAAATCATGGTTTGCGCTGATGAAGCGATCGCAGTACCAACTTGAAGGTAAAATTCGCTGGTTGGAGATGCTCAACAGTAGACCTCTTGCAAAAGTCGGTCAGGAAGATTCGGTCTGTGAGAGATGAAGCTCATAATTGTAGAGAGCAGCAATCAGATTAAACCGTAAACTAAATCTTTTTCGCCGATTTCTATAAGTAAGAGACAAAATTTTAAATACCTTTAGTTTTCGATTGATATGCTCACCTAAAACTCGAATTTTGGCTAATTCTTGATTCCTCTTTTTATCCTGTTCGCTTAATTTACCACCATAAGGGCTTTTTCTTGGGAATCCGACTATTGGTATGTAGTTTTTGAATTCCTTGATAACCTTTGTCTCCTAAACATTCAATGTTTTCTCTCAACTTCACTTTACTATTTTTAAATATGCGGAAATCATGCTCTTTACCCTTACCATGAGGCGGCATCTTTTCGGGGGAATTATTCCTCCGAAAAATGCCTTCCGTGCAGAT